>NZ_JAYPTL010000068.1:0-15309 GCF_038133525.1 Erythrobacter sp.
CCGCCGCCGCCGGAGGACGAACCGCCGCCGCCGCCCGAGCCGGACACTGCGCCGCCGCCGCCGGTTGCGCCGCCGCCGCCGATCAACATCGCGCCGGCCCCGCCGCCAATCCGCACGCAGTCGACGATTCCGCCGCCAGCGCCACCGGCCCTGACGATTCCGCCGCCAGCGCCGCCGGCGCCGCCGCCGGCTCCGTCGAAAGCCCGTAGCGCGACTCCTAGGGGTCAGGCTGGCTGGGCCAGCCGCATCCAGTCGAACTACCCGCGTCGTGCAGAGCGCGAGGGTATCGAAGGCTCGGTGGGCGTTCGCGTCACCGTCGGCCCCGACGGCAAGGTTGCCGCCTGCAGCGTGACCCGTTCGAGCGGCTCGTCCGATCTCGATGGCGCGGCCTGCGACGGCATGACCCGTTATGCACGGTTCAATCCCGCCCAGGATACCGCCGGCAATGCGATTTCGGACAGCTGGTCGACCACAATCGTCTACCAGCTCAACTAACCCTATTCCCGCCAGAGCGGCGGACCCCAACTACGTAAGAGGATAACTCGCTATGATCTTTAACATTCTCGCCGCCGCCGGTGATGCTGCCCCGCAGGCTTCGTTCGGCTTCATGGAAGCCATGGAACAGGGCGGTGTTATCGCCTGGTCGATCTTCACCATCCTGGTGATCATGTCGGTCGGTTCGTTCTACATCCTGTTCACCAAGCTGTTCGAACAGCGCAAGGTGATGTCGCAGTATGCCGGCGTACGCAGCAACTTCTGGAAGGCTGCCTCGCTCAAGGAAGGCGCTGCCAAGCTCGACAAGAACAGCGCCTGGCGCCAGCTGGTCGACGACGCCCTGGCTGCTGAAGACCAGCACGCCAAGATGACCGACACTCTTGAATCGCACGACTACATGCACGGTTCGCTGCGTCGTTCGGAAGATTCGATCAATGCAGTGCTGGCCGGCGGTCTGCCGTTCCTCGCGTCGGTCGGTGCGACCGCGCCGTTCATCGGCCTGCTCGGCACCGTGATCGGGATCTACCGCGCGCTGATCAACATCGGCCTCGCCGGTTCGGCTTCGATCGACAAGGTCGCAGGCCCGGTTGGTGAAGCTCTGATCATGACCGCTATCGGTCTGCTCGTCGCGGTCCCGGCAGTGTTCGCCTACAACTGGCTGCAGGGCCGCAACAAGCGCATCGCCGAAATGCTGAGCGCGTTCTCGACCGACCTGCTTGCCAACATCAACTCGAACGGCGCCGTCAAGCCCGCCGTTCCGGCCGCTGCTGCCAAGCCGGCTGCGACCACCGCAGCTGCTCCGAAGCGCTGATGTTTCCCGGGGGCCGGCCGGTCCGGCCTCCGCAGAAATGCTTCGCACATTAGAACTTAGCGCAAATAGGATTTAAACTATGGCGATTTCGACAGGAGGTGGCGGCGACACGCCGATGTCGGACATCAACACGACGCCCCTCGTGGACGTGATGCTGGTGCTCCTCATCATCTTCCTCATCGCAGTCCCGGTCGCGATCCAGACGATCGAGAAGCTGGAAATTCCGGTTTTCGAATCGGTCGAATCGAAGGACAAGGTCGAGAACCTCCTCCTGACCGTCAGCACCACCGACGAAGCCGGCCGTAGCGCCGGCGAGCCGGGCTTCGAAGGCGCGGCCCGTAACGGCCAGTGCCGGGTCTATTTCAACAACATCACCGCGGTTACCTCGGAAGAACTCTACGACCAGGCTTTCGAACGTCTCGATGCCATCGTGCAGCGCGCCGGCGGACCCGAGGCGATCATGGAAGACCCGGACAAGATCCCGCAGGTACACATCCGGGGCGACGTAAATGCGCCGTGGTCCTGTGTCGCCGGCGCGATCTACAACGTTCAGGCGGCGGGCTATCCCACCGTCGGCTTCATCTCGAACCCGGTCGACCCCAACGGTTGATCGACCGGTTCGACAGAGCAGATTAGGGAGTAACCCACTATGGCAATGTCAGGCGGCAAGGATGATGGCGCGCCGATGATGGAAATGAACATGACGCCGTTGATCGACGTCCTGCTCGTCCTCCTCATCATGTTCATCATCACCATCCCGGTCGCGACACACTCGGTCGACATCGACCTGCCCCAGCCGAACCCGACTCCGCCCGACGTGATTGTCGAGCCGATCAAGAACAAGCTGGTGCTGACCGTGGACAATCAGATCCTGTGGAACGGGAATCCGATCGACATGGGCCAGCTGCGTACGCTGCTGGAAGAGTCGAAGAACATCGATCCCGAGCCCGAGCTGCAGTTCGAACCCGAACAGCTCGCCAGCTACGATCTTGCAGCCAAGGTGCTGCAGATCATCAAGGGCAGCGGTGTCACGAAGTTCGGTTTCGTCGGTAACGAGCGTTATCGCGTCTTCGGGAAGTAAGTTTCCGAATTCCGTTCAATCGGAACCAGGTATGGAAAGGGGCGGAGCGATCCGCCCCTTTTTGTTTGTCCGGTACAGAGTGATACCTCTTGCCTCTATCCATATTATGTGATGTTATCACCTTACATAACAAAGGGGGAGTCGCAATGCCCTACACGAGCCGCCGAAGCGCCACGGTTGCGCGCCCAATGTCCGAGATGAACATCACCCCGCTGATCGATGTCATGCTGGTGCTGTTGATCATGTTCATCATGGTGATCCCCATCGCCACCCATTCGCTGGCAATCCCGCTGCCAAACGGCACAGGCACCTTCACCATTCAGGCGACCAACACCGTCCATATCGACGCGCAGGACCGACTGTACTGGAACGGGCAGCAGCTCGACCGCCAGGCGTTGCTCAACCAGCTCGCCTCTGCCGCGAATATGGCCGAACAACCCGTTGTACGCTTCGAACCCGATCCACAGGCGAGCTACGATCGTTCGGCCAAGACGATCGCCCTGATCAAGGACTCGGGCCTCGAGAAGTTCGCCTTCGTTGGAAACGAGAAATACCGGACCTTCGGTGCCGAGTAGACTTTACCGGCAACGCAGTGGACCGCGACGCAGCCACGATCCGGGCCCACCGATCAAGCGCATGCCGCTGGCGCCGTTTGTGGTCCTGGCGGAAATGGGCCCTTGGTGGTGGCGCTCGCGGCGCCAGCACAAACCCATGTCCTGACGATAGCCTTCCCCCAGGCACTCGAGAAGCTGGCTCCTCGGCCCAGCCGGACAGTGCATCGAATCGGCGTCACCATAACCGGACAAGCCACACTCGACGGTGCCTTCCTTTCCGACCCTAGCTTGCGCAACGAGCTGGCAAGCTGGACTGACGACGATGAACTGCCTGGCATCATTTTCGAGCCAGAGCCGCAAGCCGCCTATGGCGACTCCGTTCGAATACTCGCGATGGTACATGCCGCAGGCCTAGCCAGATGGCAGTTCTGCTTTGGCGGTCTCGCGCATCACCGTGACTTCGACAAGGATTGGCGCACCAAGCCCATGTACCTTTCGATTCCCTACGATCCCGAGAAAAACTTGGAACGCCCAGACCCAGATTCCCTGCGTTGCAACCCTGGCTAGGCATTGCCTCCGCAGGCAGAGTAAGCCGCTCAATCGAAGTCATGCTCAGGCTCGTCCATCCGCATGGCAGCTCCCGCCAGCGTCTCCGCTTCGAGCAGAAGTTCGTCATCGACCGATCCTTGCGGCGTCGCTTCACGGCCGATCATCACCATGACCGGGACCGCCAGCGGACTGACCCTTTCAAGTTCGACATGGACAAGTTGTTCGGCCGAGCGTTCGAGCAGGCTCGTGAGGCGTCCGATATCGGTCAACCGGGTCCGGGCGTCTGCCCAGGCCGCCTCCAGCAGCACGTGATCGGGCTCATACTTGCGCAGGACATCGTAGATCAGGTCGGTCGAGAATGTGACCTGCTTGCCCGTCTTGCGCTTGCCCGGATGTTGTCGTTCCACCAGACCGCCGATCACCGCGACCTCGCGAAATGCGCGGCGCAGCAGGTGTGAGTTCTGCACCCATTCGACAAACTCTTCCTGCAGGATGTCGGGCGATAGCAGCGGGCGGTGATCCGCGACCGGTTTCAGGCCCCATACGGCCAGGCTGTAGTCATTGGCGACGAAGCCACCCGGCATCAACCCGCGATCCTCCATACGCCGTGTGATCAGCATCCCCAGGCTCTGGTTCGCGTTCCACCCTTCGAAAGTGTAATAGACGCTGTAGTGCCGCTTGGCGTGCGGGAAGCTTTCGACGAGCAACTGCCCCGGTCCCGGCATCTGCGAACGCCAGTCCTGAACCTCGAGCCATTCGCGCACATCGTCTGGAAAACGGGCCCAGCCAGCACGATCGACCAGCATCGCGCGCACACGCTCTGCCAGGTGCGTAGTCAGTGGCATGCGCGCCCCGCCATAGCTGGGGATCATGGCACTGGCCTTGGCGGCCTTCACCACCACCTCCATATCCTGCACCTTGATTACCTCGAGGCTCATCCCGGCAAAGGTGAAGGTATCGCCCGGACTGAGCGCAGCGGCGAAGCGCTCCTCGACCTTGCCCAGGCTGCGCCCGCCGCGCCCGCGGCCAGCGTTGATGCGCACATCGAGCATTTCGGAATCGATGATGATCCCGGCATTCATCCGGTGTCGCTGCGCCTGTTCCGGATGGGTAAGGCGCCACACACCGTCACGGTCGCGGATGATACGCTTGAACTTGTCATAGGCCTTGAGCGCATAGCCGCCCGTGGCGACGAAGGAGAGCACGCGATCCCACGCTTCGGCATCGATCCACGCATAGGCGAGGCACGACCGCACCTCGCCCAGCAAAGCGTCCTCATGGAATGGCCCGGCGCAGGCGCAAGCCATCACATGCTGGGCCAGAACATCGAGGCCACCGGGGCGGAAATCTTCGCCGTCCCGCTTCCCCTCGTCGACCGCCTCCTTGGCGGCGGTCGCTTCGAGGAACTCGAAACGGTTTCCCGGCACCAGAAGCGCGCGGCTTGGCTGGTCGAGCCGGTGGTTGGCGCGCCCGATGCGCTGCAGCAGGCGCGAAGACCCCTTGGGCGCTCCCATCTGCACCACCAGGTCGATGTCGCCCCAGTCGACGCCCAGATCAAGGCTGGCGGTCGCCACCAGTGCACGAAGTTCTCCCCGCGCCATGGCGCCTTCGACCTTGCGCCGCGCCTCCTTGCTCAACGATCCGTGATGGATGCCGATGGGCAGGTTGCCTTCGTTCACGTCCCACAGGTTCTGGAAGATGTATTCCGCCAGGAATCGCGTGTTGGTGAAGATCAGGGTGGTACGATTGGCGCGGATCTGGTCGTAGAGCTGAGGGATTGCCCAGGTCGCCGCGTGCCCACCCCAGGGCACTCGTTCCTCCTCAGGCAGCAGGATCTCGACCTCGGCCGCGGCACCTGCTTCGCCTTCGACCAATTCGACCGCATCGATTTCGCCCCACGGCGCGAGCCATTCGCGAAACCCCTCGGGATTGGCGAGGGTGGCGGACAACGCCACACGGTGCATGTCCGGCGCGATCGCCTGCAGGCGCGATAGCGCCAATGCCAGCAGGTCTCCGCGCTTTCCCGTGGCAAAGGCGTGAACCTCGTCGATCACGATGCGCTTCAGTCCACGGAACAGTTCGAAGCTGTCGGGATAGGACAGCAGCAGCGAGAGGCTTTCGGGCGTCGTCAGCAGGACATGCGGCGGCCGCGCGCGCTGGCGCTTCTTGCGATCCGACGGGGTATCGCCGCTACGTGTCTCGATCCGGATCGGCAGCCCCATTTCCTCAACCGGGGCGAGCAGGTTGCGCTGCACATCATGCGCCAGCGCCTTGAGGGGCGACACATAGAGCGTGTGCAGACCCTCAGGCGGTTTGCTGCCGCCCAATCGCGACGGGGTGAAATCGGCCAGCGTCGGCAGGAAGCCCGCAAGGGTCTTGCCTGCCCCAGTATCCGCGACAAGCAGCGCATGCCGCCCCGCATCGTTGGCGGCGAGCATATCCGCCTGATGCCGCCGTATGCGCCAGCCGCGACTAGCGAACCAAGCGTCGATTTCAGGTGGGACCGTAAGGCTTTCCATGCGGCAACAACCTAGCGCTTCGCCACGCATCATCGCCAGCATTCATCGAGGCAGTTCGCCAATCACCACCTGAACGGTGCGGGAACTGGACTGTCCTGCACACGGCCTATTAAAACGGTGACTTCCGCGCAGCTTGTTCCGCCGCGGTCTCCATGCCCAGACGCAGCTCCTCGTCCGCCAGTCCGGTCAGTTCGCGCACCCGTGCCCTCTCGCTGACATGCAGTGTGTCGAAGGTTTTCGCGGCAGGCAAATCGGCCTGCGCCTCCTTCAGGCCTTCGGCCATGGCAGCGAAGCCATCGATCAACCTCGGCACTTCGGACATCGCCGCTGACAGGATGCGAGGGTTGCTAGAAAGGCGATAGGATTTTCGTGCGTAGGAGGTCCCGACCTCGGTCGAGAAGAAGGCTTTGATCCCCGCCAGTTCAGCCTGCGTGAATTCCTCAGCATAGGCTTCTGCCATGCCGCGCTTCATCGCCGGTTCCATGGCAGCCATGGCATCGATCATCGCACCTTGGGTAAATTCAAGCGTGCGCCTTTGCCGCACTTGCCACGCCGGATCCACGATCGCCGCGACCTCGGCGACCTGCTCATCTGTCAGGCCGAGGTCGCTCTCGCTATAACCGACATAGTCCGCCAGCTTTGGTCCGCTCAGTTCGGCCATCTTGGCAACCGGGCCGAGAATTCGATCGAACATCGATCCCACAAGCTCGTTCATCACACCATCGGGCAGGATTTGCTCGATGATTTCAGTGGCTAGCGGCAATCGCGCCCGGGCTTCTGGGGCCAAGGGTTCGACGTGAAACGCCTCGGTCAACGCAGCAAGGGCCTCGGCCTCCTGCTTAGCCTTTTCGTCCTCTGCATGCAGCGGCTGACCAATCAGCACGATCGGTGCGGTTACCGCAAAAATCCATCGCTTCATAAAATGCCCCTTGAGATCAGCTCAATGCCCCACGCTCTCGCCCCGTTCGAGACCGCTTAGCGCGAGCTGCTCGTCAATCTGGGCGACGAGCCGATCGAGCCCCTCCTGCGTATCGCTCTCCGCGCGGGCGACGAGCACATCCTGCGTGTTCGAAGCGCGCAGCAGCCACCAGCCATCATCGGTGGTGACGCGCACGCCGTCGGTCGTATTGGCCACCGCGTCGCTTGCAGCGATGCGTGCAGCAATCTCTTCGATCGCCGCAAACTTGCGGCTTTCGTCGACCTGGAAGCGCAACTCAGGCGTGTTGACCATCGCCGGCATCGCTCCGCGCAGCTCGGTCACTGACCTGCCCAGCCGCGCCGAGGCCGCAATCAGCCGCACCCCGGCATAGAGCGCATCGTCGAAGCCGTAATATTCATCCGCGAAGAACACGTGCCCGCTCATCTCGCCCGCCAGTGGCGAGGAGACTTCCTTCATCTTGGACTTGATCAGCGAATGGCCCGTCTTCCACATCAGTGGCTGCCCGCCATGCGCAGCGACATGATCGAACAGTGCGCGGCTGGCCTTCACGTCGGCAATGATCGTCGCACCCTTGCGTGTGGCCAACAGGTCTTCGGCATAGATCATCAGCAGCTGATCGCCCCAGATGACCCGTCCTTCACCGTCGATCGCGCCGATGCGATCCCCGTCACCGTCGAAGGCAATGCCAAAGTCGAGCGATTTCTCGGCGACCAGCGCGCGCAGGTCAGCTAGGTTCGCCTCAACCGTCGGATCGGGATGGTGATTGGGGAAATTTCCGTCGACTTCGGTGTAGAGGAGGTGATGCTCACCGGGCAGGCCTGCAACAAGCCGCTCCAGTGCGGGCCCGGCGGCCCCATTGCCCGCATCCCATCCGATCCGCATGCCTTCGAGTTTGGCTGGATCGATCCCTTCCAACGCCGCAAGCATCTTGGCGATGTAGGCATCCATGACATCGCGGGTCTCCACCGAACCCGTCCCGTCGCGCCATTCACCGGCGGCACTGCGCCGCCCAAGCTCCTGGATATCCGCGCCAAAGAAGGGGCGGCCCTGAAACACCATCTTGAAGCCATTGTAGTTGGCGGGGTTGTGGCTGCCGGTGATCTGGATGCCGCCATCGACGTCACCCGCGGACGCTTCGGCGTAATAGAGCATCGGGGTCGGCCCCATGCCGATCCGCACCACATCCAGACCCGTCGCGCTAAGTCCTTCGACCAGGGCATGCTCGAGTATCGGCGAAGAAACTCGTCCGTCATAGCCCACGGCAACGCGGCGTCCGCCCGCCTCGGCCAGCATCGAGCCGAATACTCTCCCGATGGCGCGTGCATCGTCGGGCCCCAAAGTCTCACCGATAATCCCGCGAATGTCATATTCGCGCAGGATTGTGGGGTTGAAACTGTGGCTCATTCAATGTTCTCCGGGGCCTCGTAGGGCAGGTCGTTGAGCAAGAGGTCGCGCGCAGCATTGACCTCTTGCATTTGTTGGCTGCTTCCACCCCTGTCGGGATGGATAACTGCAACGATGCGACGGTGCGCATCGCGGATTTCGCGCGCATCGGCCCGCTCGCTAACCCCCAACAGCTTGCGTGCCTTGAACAGGGCCTGCTGCCGCGTGTCCGGCGCCTGCAGGTATTCCCAAGGCCATTTGCCGAAGATCCAGCGACAACCGAATGAGATCAGGGCGGCGAGCGCGATCAGGCGAATCATGAAGCGGCATCCTCCTCGACCGGTGCGGCAAAGGTTCCCGGCAGTCGCAGTCCGGCAATCAGCCCGCGTAATTCCTGCCGCGCGACGAGATGACTGGTGCCGAGATCCCCCAGGTGCCCCTTGTCGAGCAGCGTCAGGCCCGACGGGAAAAGCTCGCGATAGATGACGCGTTCGGACAGGCCGCGAGCGACCCGAAAGCCGACCCGGCGTGACATCTCGGTCAATGCCTGTTCGATGCGCGCCATGTTGCGCGCTTCCGTATGGCCGGTGCGGTTGCGCACCACGACCCAGTCCATCTGGCGGCGGTTCTGTTCCACGGTCGCGCGGCTACGCTTGATCCGTGCTTCCCAGATCAGCTCGGCATAGAAGGACAGTTTCTTGACGCGAAAGCTCTCGCCTTCCACCTGGCCGATGAGGTCGAAATCGACGAAGCTGTCGTTCATCGGGGTGACCAGCGTATCGGCAGTTGTTGCCGCATGGCGCGCCAACGGATCGTCGCGACCGGGCGTGTCGATCACCACGAAGTCGGCACCGACCGCGTGTTCCGCAATGAAAGCCTCGAACTGCGATTCGTCCATATCTTCTACAACATGGGATTCAGCAGTGGGTAGCTCGATCCCGCGGCGCGCCATCGTTTCCGCACGGTTCTCGAAATAGCGGCACATTGTGCGCTGACGATGATCGAGGTCGAATGCGACCACTCGCGCTCCGCCAAAAGCCAGCGCCACGGCCACATGCACTGCCGTGGTGGATTTGCCGGTCCCGCCCTTCTCATTGGCAAAGACGATACGGTGCGGCGCAGACGACATTGTGGGGTTCTACTCGAAAATGCTGAAGAGAGCGCCTCCCTATCCAAGGTGACCATCGCGGGCAACGCGGCCGCGCGCAAATGTGCCGATTTTCCCTGCCCATTCGGTCACCTGCTTGCTGCTCGACACTGACAGCCGTGCCCAAGGCCAATCCGGTACCTCGGAAATTTCCCATCGGGCACGCTGTAGCCACAACCTTCGAAGGCGATTAGAGGGGCGGGGCGGCCCAGCGCCGCACCCGTTCGCGTTTGGAGTGCTTCCGGTGAAGACAGTAACGACGCTGGAGGCCCTGCGCGCCGAGACCGACCAATTGCGAGCGAGCGGCCGGCTGGCGCTGGTTCCAACCATGGGCGCCCTCCATGAAGGGCATCTCACCCTGGTCCGCAAGGCGTGCTCCGAAGCCCGGCACGTCGTCGTTTCGATCTTCGTCAATCCGAAGCAGTTCGGTCCGAACGAGGATCTGGACGCCTATCCGCGGCAACTCGCACGCGATCGCGAATTGCTGGAAGCCGAAGGTGCCAGCCTATTGTGGGCACCAACGCCGGATGAGGTCTACCCTGCGGGATATGCCACTACCATATCGGTCGAAGGGGTCAGCGCGGGCTTGTGCGGGGCAAACAGGCCCGGCCATTTCGACGGCGTGGCCACGGTTGTCTGCAAGCTGTTCAACCAGGTTCGCCCCGACATGGCATTCTTTGGCGAGAAGGACTGGCAGCAACTGGCAGTGATCCGGCGCATGGCACGCGATCTCGATCTGCAATTCCCGCACGCCGACGCGATCCGCGGCGTTCCCATCGTGCGTGAGGGCGATGGGCTCGCGATGTCCAGCCGCAACGCCTACCTCTCCGTCGAGCAACGTCGCCAGGCCGCAGCCTTGCCTGCCGCGATGCGGCGCGCGATTGCTGCTCTGGCGAAAGGGGCCGAAAGCGCGACTGCGCTGGAGCAACTGTCCAGCGACATCCTCAAGGCCGGATTCGATTCGATCGACTACGTCGAGCTGCGCGATGCGGAGACTCTGGCCCCCATACACGGGCCGCTGGACGGATCGCGGCTGTTCGTCGCCGCCCGCATCGGTGGAACGCGGCTGATCGACAACATGCCGCTCGTGTAGGGCGTCCCCTCGCAGGGGGACTGTTACAGTTTGATTGCAGCCCCTAGGGCGTGGACTTGTCGAGGATGGCGTTTGGCGTCGATCCCTTCGGAGTCGCAATGGTCGGATGGGTCGCCCTCAATGCAGAGCGACCCATCCGGCCATTCCATTTCCGGCGTCCAGAATTCGCGAAAAGAGAGCTGGAGCGGGTAAGGGGAATCGAACCCCTCTAGCCAGCTTGGAAGGCTGGAGCATTACCACTATGCTATACCCGCTTGGCAGGGGCCATATCGGGGCCCCTGCGAACAGGTCTCGCCCATGCCACCACCGTGGCGGGCTCGTCAACACGCCTTTGCGGCGATCGTGCTAATCGCTCGGAGCGGAGCCCTCTGCTCCGTCAGCGGTCTCGGAAAGCGTCTCGGCCAGGGTGGTCTTCTTCTCACCAGCAACTGGCGCGAGCGTGGCGACATGGACATCGACGCGACGATTGCGTGCGCGCCCTCGCTCATCGGGGGTACCGTCGGGCAAGGCATTGGGTGCGATCGGGTTCTGTTCGCCAAAGGCAATGGTGGCAATGCGTTCCTCAGCGATACCATTCCCTACCAGGAAGGCTTTGACGGCCTCCGCGCGCTGCTGCGAGATGCGCAGGTTGTCCGCATCGCTCCCCCCAGCGTCAGAATGCCCGCGCAATTCGATAGGACCTCCGGCCGCCACCTGCGGAGCATTGATAATCGTCGCAAGATCGGCCCGCGCGGCCTCGGTCAGCTCGTTCCCTTCGGGGAAGAATATTCGCGCATCGAGCGGAGGTGGCGGACGCTCGCCACCAATTGGTTCGATCTGGAACTCCGGCCGAAAAATCGATTTCGCGGGCTCTGTCGGTTCGCTCGCCGCAGGCTGAGGCGTTGTATCCCCGCATGCGGCGAGCAGGCCAAGCGTGGTGAGAGCCAGTCCGGTGAGAATTTTGCGGCACACTTTCATGCCTCCTGCTCCGCGGCGCTCGGCTTTTGGCGCCTGGCGGCACGCCTCGCTACGATCTCTTCGGGGCTGCGCTGTTGGGGCGGAGAGAAGCTGATGATCGTATCCCCTGGTTGCGGTTCTGGCCGAACGGCGTGGGTGAAGAAGCGCAGCGTGCCATCCTCGCGCACCAGCAGCAGCATGTTTGCAGCCCCAGGCAGGTGCTGCTGGGCGGCTTCGAACTGGAAGGTCTCTGATAGTTTGGTCTTGCGGAAGACCCAGCCCTGGGCCTGTCGTTCATTGACATCCTCTACCCCGAAACCCGATTCAAACAGGGCACGGCCGCGCAAGCCCGGCGGCAGGGCGTAGCGGTTTTCTTCTTCAACCGACTCGCCCAGCTGGAAGACCTTGTCACGACCGACATCATGCGCGAACTCATTGCAAACCAGGGCATTGTACGCCTCGTTCTCGGTCGCGGCGACCAGGACCGCATAGGGTGTGAGATCGAGGTTGTGCTCGGTCGCCTCGTTGAGGATCTCTCCGTGATAGGCGGGCAGGCCCTTCTGTCGCGCGAGCGTGAGGCGCTGCCAACTCGAGTCCACCACCATGACAGGGGTCTTGAGCTCGTGCAGCTGTTGCGCCAGCGCGATGGTCCAGGGCGTGCTACCAACGATGAGTAGGCCAGGGCGGTTGCTGCCCTTGATGCCCAGCAGGCGGGCCACAAGGTCGATTGTAAAGCCGTGTGCGACGATTGTGGTCACCACCACAGCAAAGCTCAGGCCGATCAGTGCCGTCCCGTCGAACCCTATATCCTTGAGACGAAGTGCGAAGAGGCCCGAGATCGCCACGAGCACGATGCCGCGTGGCGCAATCCAGGCGAGGAACAAGCGTTCGTTCCAGGGGACCGAGCTGCCCAGCAGGCTGAGCAGAATGGTCGCCGGGCGCACCAGGAACAGCAGCGCCAGCAGGAACAGCCCGAAGCTCCAGTTGAGATAGGCGAGCTCCTCGAACTTGAGGCTGGCCGACAAGATGATGAAGAGGCCCGAAATGAGCAGCACCGCCACATTCTGTTTGAAGGGGTGGATGCTGCGCAGCGACGAGACATTCATATTGGCCAGCGCAATGCCCATGACGGTGACGGCCACCAGGCCCGCCTCATGCTCGATCGTGTTTGACAGAACGAAGACGACAATGACCGCAGTGAGCAGAACGGGGACTTTGAGGTATTCCGGGACTGCGCCGCGCGGGAAGGACCAGGCAATCGCGGCGGCGGCAACATAGCCGATCAGGCCTGCGATGATCGCGGCAAAGATAAGCGGAGGCACCACCTCGACCAGCGAGGCATCGGGAAACTCTGCGACCCGGCGGAAATATTCATAGGCGATGACCGCACAGAGCGCGCCAAGCGGGTCGTTGACGATCGCTTCCCATTTGAGGATCGCTGCCGGGCGCGGATTTACCGATGACTGGCGTAGCAAGGGCATCACCACGGTCGGCCCGGTGACCACGAGAATGCCGGCAAAGAGCACGGCGACGGGCCATTCCAGGCCACCGATCGAATGTGCCGCGACAGCCCCGAAGGTCCAGCCTAACGGGACGCCAAGAGTGACGAGCCTGAGCACGCCGGAACCGGCATGCCGCAGCTCGCGAAAATCGAGGCTGAGCCCGCCTTCGAACAGGATCAGGGCTACGCCAATCGATACCATCGGTTCGAGCAGGGGGCCGAAGGCATGCTCAGGATCGAACAGGCCGAGAATGGGCCCGGCAAGGAAACCCGCAGCCAACATCAGGACGATGGCCGGCCAACCCGTTCGCCAGGCAAGCCACTGGGCGCCGATGCCCAGCATGCCAACCATCGCAATGACGAGTGTCTGTTCCATGCCCCTCGCGAGAATTCAGGCGGTCGTGGTGATCCCCCGCAAGGGAAAGCGTCGCCTATTCAATGCCTGAAGGCGTGAAAATATCCAAAGCTGGGGGAGAAGCCTAGTCTCCCTCGAAGGCCATCAGGGTATCGACCGCCACACGCGCTTCGGCCAGGCGCTGCCCGCCGCCAAGATCGGGCAGGTCGATGACAAAGGCGGCACGTGAAACCTCGGCCCCAGCCTGGCGCAGCAGCTTTGTCGCCGCCAGCGCCGTCCCGCCGGTCGCGAGCAAATCATCAACGATGGCAACCGGAAGGCCCGGTGTTACGGCCGAAGGGTCCATCTCCAGCCGGTCGAGTCCGTACTCGAGTTCATAATCGACACCGATCGTGTCACAGGGCAGCTTGCCGGGCTTGCGTATCGGCAGGAACGGCAGGCCTAGGTGGGCCGCGACCGCCGCACCGAAAATGAAGCCACGTGCTTCCATGCCCGCAATCGCCTGGCTGCCCTCCACGCGCTCCGCCAGCCACTCGACCGACGCGGAGAATCCGCGTCCGTTACCGATCAGCGTGGTGATATCGCGGAACTGGATGCCGCGTTTGGGGAAGTCCGGAATGGTGCGGACCAGCGCCTTGAGTTCGTCGGTGGTCATATATCTCTCCGGCAAAACGAAGGCGCCCCTCGCATCCAGCTGGATGGAGGGGCGCCTGGCATTCGGTTGTCAGACAGGATCAGCCGCGCTTCTTCGGCTTCACCGCTGCCCAAATCTGTTGCTTCGACAGGTACGCAAGGACCGTGGCGAACAGCAGGAAGATCAGCACCGGCCAGCCGGTCTGCTTGCGCTTGTCCAGCGTCGGTTCGGCAGTCCAGGTCAGGAAAGCCGCAACGTCCTTGGACATCTGCTCGACCGTCGCTTCGGTACCATCGTCATAGGTGACCTGACCGTTAGCCAACGGCGGCGGCATGGCCAGCGCGAGATTGGCGAAATAGGGGTTGTAATAGCCCGTTGCCGGAACCGCGAAGTCAGGGAACTCTTCAGTCACCTCGGCCGGCATATCGGTATAACCGGTCAGCAGCGAGGCGATGTAGTTGGTCCCGTCGTGGCGAGCCTTGGCCATCAGCGAAAGGTCCGGCGGATTGCCCGCGCCGGCATAGGCGACATGCGGGAAATAGTCGGTCGACAGGCCCGGGCGGGTGGTCGGTTCCTGGGTCACAGGATCGACGTCAGGCACCTGCTTCGATGCCGCGAAAGCCTTCACCTGGCCTTCGTCATAGCCGAGCTGTTCGAGATCGCGAAAGGCCACAAACTTGAGGCTGTGGCACGCGGCACAAACCTCGTTGTAGACCTTGAAACCGCGCTGGAGCTGCTGCTTGTCATAACGGCCGAAGGGGCCATCGAACGACCAGGCATACTTGTTCGGATGCTTGTGAAACTCGTGCTCGGCGGTGGCCGGCTTGAGCTGGCCTTCGCTGATCACCGTATAGGCGCCATTGCCGAGGGCCCACAGCACGGCGGCGGTGAAGCCGAGGCCGATCAGGATGCCGATGAAGCGGATGCTGAAGAGTTGGCTCATTGTCTCAAGTCTCTCTTTCTCGCTCAGACGGCCGGCTTGGCACTGTCACCAAGGACGGCCTTGTCGTCCGAACCGAGAACGGCTTCGGTAATCGAATAGGGCAGCGGTTCCGGCTTCTCGATCTGCGAGACGATCGGCAGGATCACCAGGAAGTGCATGAAGTAGTAGGCGGTCGCGATCTGGCTCAGCATCACGTACGGCTCTTCCGCGTGGGCGCCACCGCAGTAGAACAGCACCGCCATGGCCGGGATCAGACCGAACCAGAAGAACTTGCGGAACAGTGGGCGATAGTGGCCGCTGCGCACCGGCGACTTGTCGAGCCAGGGCAGGAAGAACCACACCAGGATCGCGCTGAACATGGCGAGCAC
>NZ_JAYPTL010000069.1:0-11236 GCF_038133525.1 Erythrobacter sp.
ACGCAGAGCGATATGGCAAGGAGCTCCTTCAGGCTGTCGAAGACGTCAGACAGAATGGGCCGCGGAAGACACGCAAGGTGGGTCTATTCGGACTTGGGAGGCGACGCGCAGAATCGACGATTGAACTGGAAGAGCAGATCGATATCGTCGCAACCGCGGGCCGCTGGTTCGTTTTCTGGGGTGAAAGGGGGCACCCGATCCACGCCTACTACTAACGTAGATCGGGTCTAGGTCCCGCCTATTCCGGTAGGAAGTCCGGTACCGAAAGGTAACGCTCGCCAGTGTCGTAGTTGAAGCCGAGCACGCGCGATCCGGCGGGCAGGCTGGGCAGTTTCTGAGCGATGGCCGCCAGCGTCGCACCGCTAGAGATGCCGACCAGCAAGCCTTCCTTGGTGGCGCACTGACGGGCCATTTCCTTGGCCGCCTCGGGCTCGACCTGGATCGCCCCATCGATCGACTTGGTATGCAGATTCTCGGGCACAAAGCCCGCACCGATGCCCTGGATCGGGTGAGGGCCGGGCTGGCCACCGCTGATGACCGGTGAGAGCGTGGGCTCGACGGCATAGGCCTTCATCGCGCCCCAGCTCTTCTTCAGTTCTTCGGCACAGCCGGTCAGATGGCCGCCAGTGCCAACACCGGTGATCAGAACATCGATCGGGCTATCGGCGAAGTCTGCGAGGATTTCCTGCGCGGTCGTGCGCGCGTGCACCTTCCAGTTGCTCTCATTGTCGAACTGGCTCGGCATCCACGAGTTTTCGGTCTGTGAGACCAGTTCAAGCGCGCGCTCGATCGCCCCCTTCATACCCTTTTCCTTGGGTGTGAGGTCGAAACTGGCGCCATAGGCCAACATCAATCGGCGCCGCTCCAGGCTCATGCTTTCAGGCATGACCAGGATCAGTTTGTAGCCTTTTACAGCGGCGGTCATTGCCAGGCCGATTCCGGTGTTGCCGCTGGTCGGTTCGATGATCGTGCCGCCGGGCTTGAGTTTGCCAGCCTTCTCCGCATCCTCGACCATGGCGAGGCCGATGCGGTCCTTGATCGATCCACCGGGATTGGCGCGCTCGCTCTTCACCCATACTTCGTGATCGGGGAACAGGCGCGACAGGCGGATGTGGGGGGTGCCGCCAATGGTGGCGAGGACGGAGTCGGCTTTCATGTCAGGGCCTCCTTGCGGGTCGTTTCTGCGCCGGTGCTGTCCGGCAGGAATTCAGGGGCGAATGTCTTGGCCTGGCGAAGTTGGGGGAAGATCACTGCCCAGATTGCTGTGACTACTATGGCACCCACGCCGCCGAAAACAACTGCGCCGGTCGCGCCAAGCACCGCAGCGGCGAGGCCGGATTGCATCTCGCCCAACTCGTTCGATGCGGAAATGGCCAGGCCCGATATCGACGAGACACGGCCGCGCATCCGGTCGGGCGTGTTGAGCTGGACCAGGCTGGAGCGGATGAAGACCGAGACCATGTCGGCCGCGCCGAGCAGGGTCAGGGCGCCGATCGACAGGGCGAAGTTTCGGCTCAGCCCGAAGACGACAGTAGCCGCCCCGAATACGACGACCGCCCAAAGCATCTTGGGACCGACATTGTGCTCAAGCGGGCGCCAGGCCATCCACAAGGCGACGAGCGACGCGCCGATTGCAGGTGCACCACGCATGATGCCAAGCCCTTCGGGGCCGACCGCCAGGATATCGCGAGCGAAGACTGGCAGCATGGCGGTCGCGCCGCCGAGCAGGACTGCAAACAGGTCGAGCGTGATACACCCGAGCAGGAACTTCTGCCGCCAGGTGAATTGCGCGCCCTCGATCATCTGGCGAACGGGATGGCGCGGGGTGGCATCCTGTTCGGCGCGGATCGGGCGGATCGAGCGGATCAGTGCGGCGGAGCAGACCAGCATCCCGGCCGAAATCGCGTGTGGCAACCATTGGCTTTCCGCGAACAAGAACCCGCCCGCGGCGGGGCCGATCACACTGGCGACCTGCCAGGCGATGCTCGACATAGCGATGGCACGCGGCAGCAGCTTGGGCGGGACGATGTTCGGGGCAACCGCACTCATCGCCGGATTGACGAAAACCCGCGCCGTCCCGTGGAGCGCGGCGAGGCCGAACACGATGGGCAGGTTCAGCCCGCCACTCCAGGTCAGAACCGCAAGGACGACCGCAATTGTGCAGTCGGTCAGATTGGCGCATGCGGCGACAACGCGTCTGTCGAACCGGTCAGCCGCCCAGCCAGCGACTGGGGTAAGCACCAGCAGCGGGATGAATTGTGCCAGGCCCAGCAGGCCCAGCAGGAATGCACCTTCGGATGTCGAATAGCCGTAGTCGCTACGGGCGATATCGTAAGCCTGGTAGCCGATCAGCACGACCATCGACATTGTCGCGAAGACCGCCAGGAAGCGCGCCGCCCAGTACCGGCGGAAATCGGGAATAGCGAGCGGTGTCGCTGGCTCTATCGGGGGAGAAGACGCTTCAGAGCTCATGCCAAGCGCATGGCAGGCGCGCCTTCCGATGTGAAGACGCGCCTGCTTTGCGCTCTGGAATCAGATGTTGTCCGGGTCAGCGCAACTTGCGCAGGCGCGGGTTCGGCTGAATGGTGTCGATCATCGCCAGGAAGTCATCGACGCGGATGATCCGTTCGAACTGGAAGCCGGCGCGATTGTCGCGGGTCCAGATCACGTAGGATTCGATTCGACCAACGACCGGCAGCCGGATGATCACGCGATCGCCACGGGTAAGCCCTTCCGCATTATCGACCATGAAGCCGTTTGCGGAAATGTTCGCGATGTGGAGGCGCATATCGCCCTTGCCGAAATGCTCGGCAATCACCGGGTGATCGACCGGGTGGCGCGCCATGCGCCGCTGGTCGGTTACGCTCAGTTGTGCTCCGCCGCTCATGGACAGGGTATCCTCCTGGATTTCAATCGGGTCAGTGATGACTGGAAAAGGCTGATATTTGGTAAACCTCCCGTTTGAATATTCCCCCTATCCCGTCATTACGAGCGCAGAATGGCGTGCTTTTTCTTGCCAAGGCTAAGCCTTAATTCGGCCCCTGCAGGGGCGATTACCAGATGGCCGGGATCGGTGATGATTTCACCATCAAGTTTGACTGCGCCTTCGGCCAGCTTTCGCTTCGCTTCCCCGTTGGATGCCGTGAATCCGAGCGCGGTGAGCGCTGCACCGATGCGAACACCCTCGGCCCCCGTCGAAAGAGAGGGAAGATCTTCGCCGGCACCGCTGCCGGCAAATGTCTCAGCCGCCGTTCGTGAGGCGAGCTCTGCCGCCTCATTACCGCGAACGAGCTTGGTTACCTCATTGGCAAGGACCGTCTTCGCGGCGTTGATTTCGGCACCCTCGAGCGATTCGAGGCGCGCGATCTCGTCGAGCGGCAGGTCGGTAAACAGGCGCAGGAATCGGCCCACGTCACGATCGTCGACGTTGCGCCAGTATTGCCAAAAGTCATAGCTCGGCAGCTGCGCTTCGTTGAGCCACACCGCACCGGCCGCGGTCTTGCCCATCTTCGATCCATCAGCGGTGGTCAGCAAGGGTGTGGTGAGGCCAAACAATTCGGACCCATCCATTCGGCGGCCAAGTTCCATGCCGTTGACGATGTTGCCCCACTGGTCGCTGCCGCCCATCTGCAAGCGGCAGGCATAGCGCTGCGCCAGCTCGCGGAAGTCATAGGCCTGCAGGATCATGTAGTTGAATTCGAGGAAGGTCAGCGGCTGCTCGCGCTCTAGCCGCAGTTTGACCGAATCGAAGGTCAACATGCGGTTGATCGTGAAATGCGGGCCGACATCGCGCAGCAGCTCGATATAGCCGAGCTGGCTTAGCCATTCATCGTTATTGACCATCACCGCGTCGGTTGGGCCATCGCCGAAAGTCAGGAGCCGTTCGAACACCGTTCGGATACCGGCGATATTCGCTTCGATATCCTCATTGGTCAGCATCTTGCGGCTTTCATCCTTGCCGCTGGGATCACCGACCTTGGTCGTGCCGCCGCCCATTACAACGATCGGCTTGTGCCCGGTCTGCTGCAGGCGGCGAAGCATCATGATCTGCACCAGGCTGCCAATATGCAGCGAGGGCGCAGTGGCATCGAATCCGATATAGCCCGGGACCACCTGCTTCATGGCGAGCGCATCGAGCCCCGCGGGATCGGTGATCTGGTGAATGTAGCCGCGCTCTTCGAGGAGACGCAGTAGGTCGGACGAATATTCGGTCATGATGTTCACTTGCGTTGGAGCGCGGCGGTTAGCATGGGGGCAAGACAATGCAAGCGTATCCCCTCATCCCCCACCCTGCCAGGCCGCCGTTCGACGTCCGGTCGGTTGAGGCGCGGGTGAAGAATGACGATCCCAATTGGCTCACAATTCGCTGGCGGATCGACGGGAGCGCCCGACTTGCCTTACCTAAGCTGGGGGGCAGGCGACGTTTGGATGAGCTATGGCGAACCACCTGCTTCGAAGTGTTCCTGCAAGCGGGCGAGGGTCCGGGTTATTCGGAATTCAACCTGTCGCCATCGGAAGCATGGAACGCCTATGACTTCGACGATTACAGGGTGGGAATGCGCGAACGGCGGGTTGAGCGGGAACCTGTCCTCACCATGCGCCCGGGATCAAGCATGGCGATCTTCGATGCGGCAATTCCGCGCGAAATGCTGCCGCCCCTACCGTGCGCGATGGGCCTGACCGCAGTGATCGAAGAAGAGGGCCAGGTCACCAGCTATTGGGCGATCACCCATTCGGCGGACAATGCCCCCGATTTCCATAGGGCGGCTTGCTTCACGGGAATGCTTGAGGCACCCACGCTCGCATGAGATTTGGCATCGACCGCTTACTGAATGAGCCAGAGCTTCGCGCCGAGTTGGAAGGCAGGCGAGTTGCCCTGGTTGCGCACCCAGCCTCGGTAACTTCGCGACTCCAGCACTCGCTAGACGCGCTGATCGACATCGGGGTCAACGTCACCGGCGCCTTCGGGCCACAGCATGGGCTCAAGGGCGACAAACAAGACAATATGGTCGAGACGGCGGACGAAACCGATCCGCGCTACGGCATTCCGATCTTCAGCCTTTACGGCGAGGTCCGCCGCCCCAGCGGGCAGATGATGAGCTGTGCCGATGTCTTCCTGTTCGACCTGCAGGATCTCGGTTGCCGGATATACACCTTCGTCACCACGCTGCTTTACCTGATGGAAGAGGCGGCCAAGGCCGGCAAATCCGTCTGGGTCCTGGATCGTCCGAACCCGGCCGGTGGCCCGGTTGAAGGGACCTTGCTGGAGCCGGGGCAGGAAAGCTTTGTAGGCGCGGCGCCAATGCCAATGCGCCACGGACTGACGTTGGGTGAGATGGGGCGCTGGTTCAAGGCGCACTTCAACCTGGACCTAGACTATCGCGTGATCGAGATGACGGGATGGCAGCCAGGCCATGCTCCTGGCTATGGCTGGCCTACCGATCGCGTGTGGATCAACCCCAGTCCGAATGCGGCCAACCTGAACATGGCCAGAGCCTACGCGGGTACGGTGATGCTAGAGGGGACCACGCTGAGCGAGGGGCGGGGCACAACCCGCCCGCTCGAGGTATTGTTCGGCGCGCCCGATATCGACGCCGCCGCGGTGCGCGCGGAAATGGAACGGCTTGCGCCGAAGTGGCTTCGCGGCTGTGCCCTGCGCGAATGCTGGTTCGAACCGACTTTTCACAAACACGCAGGAACACTCTGTAACGCGCTGATGATCCATGCAGAAGGTCGGTTCTACAGCCACCACGACTTCCGCCCCTGGCGGTTGCAGGCCCTGGCCTTCAAGGCAATCCGCAGGCTCTACCCAGATTATCCTCTCTGGCGGGATTTTCCCTATGAGTATGAGTTTGACCGTCTCGCGATCGACGTGATCAATGGGGGACCATCGCTGCGCAACTGGGTAGAAGACAGCGAAGCCGAACCGGGCGACCTCGATGATCTGGCCGAAGCCGATGAGGCCGCGTGGAGGGAAACAATTGCCCCGCACCTGATCTATTCATGAGCGGGATCGACAGCCCCGATCCATTCATGGAGGAGGCTGAAGCGGATCGCCGCCTGATCGTCGATCGCCGGGATATCATCGCGACCCTGGCAAAGGCCGACTGCCGCATGCTTGCCGCGGATTACCGCTCTGCAAACGCTTTTTATGGCCAGGTCGGACGCCTTGCGGGAGAGGGGGTTGCGATCGAACGCGACGAGTTGCTGCGGGCGCGCGATGCCTGCTTGTGGCTGGCCGACCGGTTCAGGCTCAATATTGTCGAGGGACTGGCCGCACGAGGCATTGCCGGCTCCGCAATGCACCCGCGCTTCGCGAAGTCGCTCACCATCATGTTTGGGGAACAGCAGCGCGAGCCCGTCTTTGAGCGGTTCCCGCAGCTTCCCCAGATGTATTTCTATCCCGATCTGCCGTATCTGCAGTTCGACGATCCTAGACGGCACCCATGGATCGCGGCAGTCGAGCGCGAAACCGACGCCATACGCGGTGAAGCGGCCAAGCTCCTTCAATCGTCGGGAAACTTCGCACCCTATGTGAGCACCGACCACCAGCGCCCGCAGGGCGATGTTCACGGTCTGCTCGATGATCCTTCGTGGAGTACCTTGGATCTGACGATCAAGGGACAGCCAGCGCCTGAACGAATCGCACTGAGCCCGCATGCGTTTGAGACCATTTCTGGCTTGGCGCCTCTCTGCCAGATATCCAATCGCGCACCGTCGATCATGTTCTCGTTGCTACGCGCCGGATCGGCCATTCCGCCGCACACGGGGATGATCAACACGCGCCTTATCTGCCACCTGCCGCTGATCGTGCCGGGGCCCGGCCGATTGCGCGTGGGCGAACAGGCGCGCGAATGGGAAGTAGGCAAGGTACTTCTCTTCGATGATACTGTGGAACACGATGCCCGCAACGATGCCGATAGCGACCGGCTCGTCCTGATCTTCGACATCTGGAGACCTGAACTGGAAGCAATCGAACGCGAACAGATTCAGGCTCTCTTCGAGGTTGTCGACGAAGGCTGAGACGTACTCCCAATCCGCTTTCCCGGGGGCCCGGGCACAGATGGATTGGGGTATCGGAACTTGACCAAGTCTAGGAATTGGTAAAGCTGCCCTAGGGACAGAGTGCATACCGGCGCTTCGGGAGAGGAATTAATGGCTACCGCCGTACCAGCGGACGGATCGCAATCTGCAGTCAAAGCTACGCTGTGGATTCTGCTGATCGTTTACATCTTCAATTTCATTGATCGGCAGATCGTCAACATCCTGGCGGAGCCGATCGCCAAGGACCTCAAACTCTCCGATACGCAGATCGGCCTGATGACCGGGCTTGCCTTCGCGCTGTTCTACACAGTGCTTGGGCTCCCGATCGCGCGATATGCCGATCGTCCGGGGACAAGCCGCCCCCGGCTGATCGCGGTGGCACTGGCGATCTGGTCCGCGATGACCGCGCTGTGCGGACTGGCACAGAATTTCGTGCAGCTCTTGCTCGCGCGGATCGGGGTAGGGGTCGGGGAGGCCGGATGCACTCCCGCGGCTCACTCGCTGATCAGCGATCTCGTACCGAAGGAGCGTCGGGCATCGGCGCTTGGGTTCTACGCGCTCGGAATACCCATCGGGACCGTGCTGGGCATGATCATCGGCGGCCAGCTGGTCGACATATTGGGTTGGCGCCAGGCATTCATGATCGTGGGGCTGCCCGGGGTCGCGATGGCCGTGATTGTGTGGTTCGTCCTCAAGGATCCACGCCACCGCGCCCAGCAATCCTCCGTCACCCATCCTGCCGATCTGCCCGCACGCGACGCGCTGCGTTCGATCTTTTCGAGCAGGGCGCTGGTCCTGCTCCTGATCGCAGCCTCCTCTGCCGCCTTCCTGAGCTATGGCAAGGTCACCTGGGCGACGATCTTCTTCCAGCGCACGCATGGCCTGACGCCAGGGCAGGTCGGACTCTATTTCGGGATCGTCAACGGCGCGGGCGGGATCCTGGGCACCTGGCTAAGCGGCAAGATCGCCGACCGTTATGGCGCGACCAAGCGCCAGCATGTGCTCACGGCGGCCGCCATCGGAATGCTGCTCGTCGCGCCGACTGCTATCCTGGGCTATGCCGCCGGCGACTGGCGCATCGCGCTGTTCCTGCTGTTTTTCCCGACCTTCCTCGGCTCGCTATATTACGGCCCGACCTATTCGAGCGTGCAGGGCCTGGTCACACCGCAGGCGCGTGCGATGGCTTCTGCAGTGCTGCTGTTCTTCCAGAACCTCATCGGGCTGGGACTCGGCCCGCTGCTGTTCGGGATGCTTTCGGATGTGCTCAAGCCATCGCTGGGCGACGATAGCGTCCGCTGGGTGCTCTACATCGCGGCCTCGATGAGTGTGATCCCCGCCTACTTCTTCTGGCGGTGCAGCCTGCGGTTGGACGAGGAGCTCGACCAGAAGGGCTAATCTGGTTCGCGCACCGGATTGACCAGGCTGACCAGCACGAAGCTGATCAGCATCAGCAGGTACCAGCTGCCAAGCTTGGCGATGCCGACGGGCTCCCACCCGCTTTCCTGCCCGGGGTAGCTCCAGGCGCGGGCGAAGGTGCCGATATTCTCCGCGAACCAGATGAACAGCGCAACGAGGAGGAAGCCAAGCAGCAAGGGCATCCAGCGATGGGCGCGCCAGTTGCGGAAGTGGATGCGGGTCTTCCAGAACAGCAGAACGGTCAACGCAAACAGTGCCAGGCGGATGTCCGGGAGCCAGTGGTGCGCGAAGAAATTGACGTAGATTGCCACTGCCAGCGCATATGTCGTCCAGCGTGGCGGGTACTGCGAATAGTGGAAATCGAAGATGCGCCACACCCGCGCGATATAGCTGCCGACGCTGGCATACATGAAGCCAGAGAAGAGCGGGACCGCACCGATGTGCAGCACGCTCGCCTCCGGATAGATCCATGAACCGGCGCTGGTCTTGAATAGTTCCATCACCGTTCCGACCACGTGGAAGATCAGGATCACCTTGGCTTCAGCTAGGGTCTCGAGCCGGAACACCAGCATCCCCAATTGTATCGCCAATGCCGAAAGGGTGAGGAAGTCGTAGCGATGAAGCGGAGCACCTTCCGGGTAGAGGAAATGCGTGGCGAGGAGCAATGCGAGCATCAATGCCCCGAACAGGCAGGCCCAGCCTTGCTTGAAACCGAATAGCAGGAATTCGTAGAACCACAGCCGCCAACCCGTGCCGGGATCGAATTGTTCGAGGCGGAGTCGAACCGCCTCGAACCGGCTATGCTTCACAAGTTCACCCCTGCTTGCGGCTCAATTCGCGCATTGCGTCGTCGAGACCATCCAGCGAGAGCGGGTACATGCGATCGTTGACGATTTGCTTTATCACCTTGGTCGACTGCGAATAGCTCCACTGCTTCTCAGGCACCGGGTTAAGCCAGACGGTGGCGGGGTAGGTGTTGACCACACGCTGCATCCACACAGCGCCGGCTTCTTCGTTCATATGCTCGACACTGCCGCCCGGATGGGTGATCTCATACGGGCTCATTGCGGCATCACCCACGAAGATGACCTTGTAGTCATGGCCGTATTTATGGAGCACGTCCCAGGTCTTGGTGCGTTCCTGCCAGCGACGACGGTTATCCTTCCACACGCCTTCGTAGAGGCAGTTGTGGAAGTAGAAGAATTCAAGGTTCTTGAACTCGGTCGTGGCGGCGCTGAACAGCTCCTCACACAGCTTGATGAAGGGGTCCATCGATCCGCCGACGTCGAGGAACAACAGCAGTTTTACCGCATTGTGCCGTTCCGGACGCATGCGGATGTCCAGCCACCCTTGCTTCGCCGTGCCTTCAATCGTTGCGTCGAGGTCGAGCTCGTCCGCCGCGCCCTCGCGCGCAAAGCGGCGCAGACGGCGCAGCGCCATCTTGATGTTGCGGGTGCCAAGTTCCTTGGTGTTGTCGAGGTTCTTGAATTCGCGCTTGTCCCACACCTTCAGCGCGCGCTTGTGCTTGCTTTCGCCGCCAATGCGCACGCCTTCGGGGTTGTAGCCCGAATTGCCGAAGGGCGACGTACCTCCGGTACCGATCCACTTGTTGCCGCCCTGGTGGCGCTTTTCCTGTTCCTCGAGCCGCTGCTTGAGCGTCTCCATGATCTCGTCCCACGAGCCGAGCGATTTGATCGCTTCCATTTCCTCTTCGGTGAGGAACTTCTCGGCCACGGCCTTGAGCCAGTCTTCCGGTATGTCGACCGGGTTCTGGCCGTAGTCGGACATTATGCCCTTGAAGACCTTGGAGAATACCTGATCGAAACGATCGATCAACCCTTCATCCTTAACGAATGTAGCGCGCGACAGGTAGTAGAACGCCTCGGGCGTCTGCTCGATCACGTCCTTGTCCAGCGCCTCAAGCAGCGTCAGGTGCTCTTTGAAGCTTGCGGGGATTCCTGCTGCGCGCAGCTCGTCTACGAAGTTGAAGAACATGACCCGGGTCTAGCGCGATCGATTGCGCAGGCGAAGCGAAAAACGGGAATTCCCTTAACTCGGCGCTAACCATTCCTGTTTAATCGGCACAGGAAGGAAAGACGGGGGTCATTTCGACAATGGAACTCAAAACTATCGACGCAAATGGCGCCGCGAATATCAGCCTGATACCGGAAAGCTGCGGCAAGGTGACCGTGGGCTGCACCGATGTGGCAGGCATCGTCCAGGGGGTGATCGATTCGTTCGGCCACCTTCGCTCCGAATATGTGGAACTGCAGGGCACGGTACGTGCGCTCGACGATGACCAGCGCAAGGTGCTGGAAGCTAGCGACGAGGCGCGCCTACTGTCCGAACGTGCGATCGATCGCCTGGCCCAGGGTTCCGAACTGATCGGCAATTCGCTGGGCCAGATCGGCAACCTGCTTGGGCTCGTCGAAACGCTGACCCAACACGTGACCGGCTTTGCCGCCGCGATGGACCAGGTTCGTCGCAGCTCACAGGAAATCGAGCAAATTGCCGAGACGACCAATATCCTGGCGCTCAATGCCACGATCGAGGCGATGCGCGCGGGTGAGCAGGGTCGCACCTTCGCCGTGGTCGCGAATGAGGTGAAGACCCTCGCGAGCGAGACGCGCAAGGCGACGGAAGAGATCGGCCGCACCATCGATATGCTGGGCGCAGAAGCCGAGCAGGTGATCGAGAAGATCCAGGTCGGTGCCACAGCCAGCGCGGAAGCCAAGAGTTCGGTCACTGCGATTGAAAGCACTTTGCAGGGCGTTAC
>NZ_JAYPTL010000069.1:11246-14038 GCF_038133525.1 Erythrobacter sp.
TGCAGGACGTGCTGCGCGATTTCGATGGTGCCGTCAGCGACAATGAAAACAAGCTGGCAACCGCCCACGATCGCATGGAAGATCTTGAGCTGACCGCGAGCGACATGTTCGACAAGTTGGTG
Organism: Erythrobacter sp.; assembly: GCF_038133525.1. Taxonomy (GTDB): domain Bacteria; phylum Pseudomonadota; class Alphaproteobacteria; order Sphingomonadales; family Sphingomonadaceae; genus Qipengyuania. The sequence goes on from NZ_JAYPTL010000069.1 coordinate 11,369, forward strand.
AAGGCCGGCCTGTCACCGCAGGACAGCGTGATGGTCGAACGCGCCATCGAGCATTGTCATAATCTCGCGCGGATCGCCGAAGAGGCAATCGCTTCGGGCGAGCTGACCATGGAACAGCTGTTCGACCAGAACTACCGTCAGGTCCCGGGCACCAACCCTCCGCTCTATCGCACGACGCTGAGCGATTGGGCCGATCGCCGCTGGCGCCCAGTCATCGACTCAGTGGTTGCAGAAGGCGGCGGGATCAAGATGTGTTCGCCGGCGGACATGAACGGGTTCCTGCCCACGCATGTCAGCGCCCACTCGCGCCAACCGACCGGCGATCTTGCGCACGACACCAAATATTGCCGGAACGGGCGCATCATCCTCGAGGGTGTCGACCTCGTTTCGAAGAACAGCAAGGATGCTTACACCATGGCTGTGTATCGCCAGGAAGGCGATGGCAAGAACTACATCGTTGTTCGCAACGTCTATGTGCCGCTGTTTATCAACGGCCGCCGCTGGGGCGATTCCGAACTGGCCTACTCTTTCGCGTAACGCAGCTTGGATTGAGGATCAGGGCTCGCTCTCTAACCGGAGCGGGCCCTTTCTTGTATTCAGAGCGACTTGTTCGCATCCCTCCTTCATCAGGACTTTCGTTCTTAACATCGGAATTGCGTTGTTAAATGAAACCAGAGAACTAAGTGTTCGATCTTCTTTCTATATACGTACACATAAGCATTAATACTGATACACATACGCACTCGATTCGATATGGTGTCACCTCGGATTGTATTGCGCATGAAAAGGGTCCTGCCGCTGCAATCCGCAAGGGGGACGATCTATGAAGCTTTCTACCTATTTAGTCGGCTTGTCGGCCGTCGCACTGGTTGCGTCGTGCCAATCCGCGGAAAAAGCTGCTCCAATTGTGGATTTGGAAGCCCAACGGGTCACTGCGATAAAGACTGCAACACCATTCCAGAACAATAACGGTGAAGTGCCACCTGAAGGCTACGGCAGCTTCGTACTTAGCCATGACTGGCCGACAACTGCACCGCCGCCCCTTGCCGATGCACCTTGGCGCGATGCCATCGGCGGCGGCCTGATTACCGTAGATAATGCCAGCGCCTATGCTGAAGCGCTCAAGGCCGCGGTGGCGGCGCCCGGTACGGCTCTGTTCACGCAGGGCAACGGCTTCGATGCGCCGGGGGCAGGGTGGTACAACGAACCCTGGACCGGAAGCCTGCGCGAACCAATCCAGGGAACCTATCCCGCCGGTGAGTTCGGACCCGCAGTATTCCCGGGTACGGGCTTGAAGACCGATTTTCAAACCCATGTCCTGACCTATTACGATCAGCGCGCGGCCTACACGCTCTACAATGTGTGGAACACGGACGCGATGAATCCGAAGGTTGAAACCGCCCGCACCCAGTTTGCGGAAGGATCCATTATTGTGAAGGCCGCCGTATTCACATCGACGGATCCGACGATGCCGACCGATTGGTGGGATGCGATTTCAGGTGCGCAAGCGTGGAACCTGTTCATTCCCGTCAAGGACGGTGGTCCGTCGCAGGTGTGGCCCGGCTATGTCGTGCAATTCGACATCATTGTGAAGGATTCCAAGTCGGCGCCTGACACCGGCTGGGTCTTCACGACTCTGGTGTATGACAGCAGCATCCAGAGCGACAATATCTGGGACAAGATGGTCGTTCTCGGTGCCCAGTGGGGAAATGATCCCCAGGCAAGCAAGCCGGGTGATGTGCTGACGCAGAACTGGATCAATCCGGATGCACCTGCCTATGCCAAGATGACGCTGGGGCCAAACGATCGGCTCTCCGGACCTAACGATGGTGCGCGCAACAACATTGCCTTCTGCACCGACGCCGACAATTGCGGTGAGCCGCAGGACAATGTGCCCGACTCAAGCTGCATGAGCTGCCACAGTACCGCGCAGTGGAACCCTAAACTCAACCGCATGCCCAGCTTCCTGCTGCCGTCATTCCCGACAGACAGTGCTCCCTACTTCAAACTGTGCGGGCCGAATGGCGATTACATCTGTTCACCGATTGCCGGTTCCGCAGGGTGGATGAAGTGGTTCCAGAACCGGCTTGGCACGGTCCCAATGGACGAGGGCTCGGTCGCGGGCGATTTTGACGAGGTCCTGACCTTCAAGTCGTTGCCGCTATGGTATGCCGCAACCAACCCGGCCAGCGACGTACCTTTGCTGACGCGCCAGATGTTTGCGGCGCGGCAGTACAATCAGTACACTGGGGCACCGCTGAAGAACGAAAAATAACTGCGCCCCCAGGCGGCCATCCAGGGCGCTCTCCCGCTCCGGATGGCCGTATGCGAGCTCAGGGTCGCAAGGAAGAGGGCGCACTCCGAAACCGAAGTGCGCCCTCTTTCTTTCAGTCTTGTCTGGATCAGTTCTGGCGGCGCGCCATGAACGCAAGCCGCTCGAACATCATCACATCCTGTTCGTTCTTGAGCAACGCACCGTGTAGCTGCGGAATTGCTGCAGTCGGATTCTGCGACTGGAGGACATCCAGCGGCATATCCTCGTTGAGCAGCAGCTTCAGCCAGTCGAGCAGTTCGCTGGTCGACGGCTTCTTCTTGAGGCCCGGCACTTCACGGATTTCGTAGAAGATTTCCATCGCCTTGGTGACGAGGTTCTTCTGGATGCCGGGGAAG
>NZ_JAYPTL010000070.1:0-13931 GCF_038133525.1 Erythrobacter sp.
CATCGCCGGCAAACGTCTGAAGTCCGCGACGGGCTTCGCCAGGACCAAAGGCCGCACTTGTCATATCGCATCTCCTGATGCGCTTATAAGCATCACATGGTGCTATCGTCAAGATCTGGCTCATCCGTACGGCTCCCTCAGATCGCTGGACCGCGCGAGCGGGCAAAGCTCCAGTCGATGCCTCCGCGCCGGTTGACCGTGCCGCTGACCATCTCGCCCAGATGGTGTTCAAGGTCCTGGCGCCAGGGCACGAGCTGGAAGCCCATGCCATTGTCGATCATCGCGAAACGACCGGAGGCAAGCGCGATGCGTTCGCGATAGATCCCGGCGACATGATCTCCGGTCACGACCGGTCGAAGGACGCCGCCGTGGCGGGCGGCCAGAGCCTCGCCTGCCTCGCCCAGCTCGCGGTCGCGCAGTCCACCGAGCAGGTTGCGCGCGAATAGCAGGCGCAGGCCCTGCCGCCTTGCGAACCCTTGCTCGATCAGGACTTCCGCCCGCCGGTCGAGAGCCTCACGAACCTGCTCCCCGAAGCTGCCCGACAGGGCCTCCGGTTGCGACGAAAGCAATTGCCGGTCGAGCCAGGTCGCGCCGCGTGCCTCGACCTGGGCATCGATGGAAAGATCGGACCGGACCAACAGGCTCGCCTGCCGCCTTCCGGTGCGATCGGTCCATGTGGCGGTCTCGACGATCGCACCCGGTGCGGCGTCGCCTGTCCGCTCGATATCGGGGAAACGCAGATGGTGGATACGGCCGTCGACTCCCTCCACGATCGCATAGGCCTCCGCGGTCAGTTCGTCGTGCAAGCCGCGCTCGACGAGCCTGCCCACCATCCGTTCGCCTTCGATCCGGTCATGCAGCGCCAGGCGCGCGGGATCGACCGCCAGTCCCTGCCGGGTCATGGCCCGGTGCATGGTCCTGATGATGTCGCCGCGATCGCCAAGCGCCCGCAAGGCGGATTCCAGATCCCGGGACAGGTTCCAACTCGCCGGTCCGACCCGTTCCGCCAGCCCCAAGCGTTCGAGTGCTCGCGCCCGGCCCACCAGCAAGGTCAGCTGCCTGCCTGCGCCCGATACGGTCGGACGCAGGTCGACCATGCCGAGATCGTCGCTAGCCTGCCGCAGCCGTCGGTCGAGCGAGGTCCAGCGCTCGGCATCGATCTCGCGGCGCAATGCTTCCTGGATTTCGCGCTCACTGCGCGGGCCCAGTTCGATCGTCGCGCGCTCCTCGGCCCGGGCCCGCAGGCCCTGGCTGATATAGCTTCGGTCGATGACGAGATCCGTGCCGTCGCTCGCCACGCCGCGGACCAGCACATGGATATGCGGCGTGCCGGTATTCCAGTGATCGACCGCCACCCAGTCGAACCGTGTGCCGAGGTCGCTCGCCATGTCCTCCATCAGATCGCGGGTGAAGGCGCGCAGGTCTGCCAGTTCGCTCGCGTCTTCGGGCGAAACGATGAAGCGGAAGTGGTGGCGATCATCCACGCAGCGGGCGGCGAAAGCTTCGCCGTCGGCCTCGCCGGAAGAAGCATCGAACAACCGTCCATCCGATCCGTCGCGGGTGACGCCATCGCGCTTGAGATAGGCGATATGGCGCGCCAGCGGTGCCGAACGAAAGCGGGTTCCCCGGTGGCGCACGATCCGCGCCTTGACCACCACTCTGCGCTGGAAGGCACTGCTGCGGCACATCAGCGCCGCGCGCCTGCCGCGACCCAGATGCCCGGTACCACCGCCCGCGCCGCGCCGCCCGAGCGGGGTATATCCGGCACGACGCGAGACCTGGAGGACCCGGCCGACCAGCGTACCGGCCTTGCGGTAGCTTCGCGAACCGCCGGCACGCGAGCGGCCCGGCCTGATCTCGAATTCGTCGTCAGCCACCGGACGCAAGACACGCCGACGGCGCACTTTCCCCTGGAATTGTGCCGGAATCCCGCAGGAGCGACAGCCGGACATGCGGCATGGCGGCGCATATTGCCCAGTTAAACCAACCACCTGCAGCCCGGCCGACGGCGCTGCTTTTATCTCGCCCTGCCCTACTTCCCCTGTAGCTCACCCCCTCATTCCATCGCCAGGCTTCGCCAGTGGACGAAACCTCGCGCGAGGGCACGGGCGCGGCGATCATTGCCCCGCGGCCGCCGAAACCGGTGCGAAAAGATCGCTGGAGCGATGCTCGAGATGGACGAACAGGCTTGCGTCCGGCGACCGCGTGCCGGTTCCGATCCGCATCGGCGATGCACCGACCAATGCCCGGGACGACGAGCCAAAGGCAGCCTCGGGCTGCAGCAATGACGTGGCGGGGCCGCGCCCGCCGCGCACCAGTGACGCAATGCGCGCGACATAGCGACGGGTTTCGGGCGGCAGCGGGCGCCGCCCCGCAAGCCAGTCCCTATAGCGACCCGGCCCGGCATTATAGGCGGCGAGGCAGCCCGGCCAACCGAAGCGGTCGAGCATTTCGCGCAGGTAGGAAGTGCCCGCGAGGATATTGTCGCGCGGATCGAAGGGATCGGTGCCAAGCCCGTAACGGGCGCGTTGGTGTGCCCAGGTGCCGGGCATCAGCTGCATCAGCCCCATGGCGCCGGCCGAGGACACCGCATGGATGCGACCCGCGCTCTCCGCACGTATCACGGCGTAGATCCACTGCTCGGGAATGGCGAAGCGCTGTGCCGCTTCGCGCACATGGTCGGCGATTTCGAGGCGATGGGCGGGCGTCGGGAGGTCGTCGGCCTGTGCCCCGAGCGCTCCCGCTATCGTCAGGGCCAGCGCAGCGGGCACGGCAAGTACCCTGCGAATGCAGCGCATGGTTCAGGCTTTCGGCCGGCGCCGCGCGGGCCGCGACCACATCAGCACATGCGTTGCCGCCTCTGCCTGGAACAGGTTCGCGCGCAGCGGCTGCGCCAGCGCCGGATCGTCGATCAGCACCGCGACGAAGCTTCCCGCCTTGTCGCCGACGTGCTTCCAGCCCGCCCCGATCTCGAAGGCATTGTCGCCCTCGCCGGCCATGATCCGGTAATCGGGTGCCCTTTCGGCATCGCCCGAAACGGACGGGACGAAGGTCACGACGCTATCGATCGTGAGGGTATGCAGGCGCCCTTCGAAGCCCTCTGGGGTGGCAGTGAACGTGCCGATGCAGGTCATGGTATGTCTCCGGCTTGTGGTTGGGGGTTGTGGGAACACTCGGCCGGGCGAACCAGGCAAACCCGCCCTCGCTCGCTTCATTGGTCCAGACGGGGATCGCGCGCCCGATCACGCTGCTACAGGCAAGCACCCCGAAATAGCGCCCATCGAAACTGTCCGGCGCGCGCCGGTTCATGACGAAGACCTGATCGGCCGCGACGATGCGGCAGCCCTGCCAGCCGGGCAGGACCTGCGATCGGCTGTCGATGGCGCGTGCCAGCCCAACCGGCTTGTCGTTGATGGTGACGACAGCTCCGCTGCGACAGACCCTGTCGCCCGGCAGTCCCGCCACTTCCTTCAGCAGCGGGACGCCGTCGGGCAGATAGCCGCGCCCGGTGAGAAATTCGCGCAGCTTGGGTGGCGGGTCGAGGGCTACCCTCTCGCCGACACGCAGTACGGCCTTGCCGCGAATGAGATAGAGCCCGACAGGCAGGCTGGCGCTCGCATTCCAGACCAGGATCGGGGGCCGCGGCGGCGCGGAAGCGAGCAGGAGCACAGTTGCCGCCGCGGCAGCGAGGATGACCGTCCGGCGCTTCACGACTGCAGCCCGCGACGGCGCAGCCAGGCGCGGTGACGGTCGGCGCGATAGGCCCGCGGCTGCATGCCCGCGGCAAGCCGGTTGTGGATGTGTCGCCAGTGATCGGGCGCGACGTCGCAGGGATCGGTCCCTGCCTGCTCGATCGCATCGATCAGGGCGAAGGACCGGCGAACCCCGGGCCATCCCCGTATCGAGAGCAGCAGCTCGCCGCCCGGATCGACCTGCGGCAGGCTGGTGCAGGCTTCGCCATGGCCCACCGCGCGGACCACGTCGAGCGTCGAACGACTGGTACCGAAGGTATTGGAGGCCCAGCGCACCAGCGCGAATACCTGGCCCGGCGCGTAGCTTTCGATGCGCGTCCTGCGATCGACGATGCGCCTTGCGACCGGCTTGCCGAAGCGCAGCCAGTCCTCGTGCCGACCCTGCCGCCAGACCAGCGTGACATGGGTGAGCGGCAGTTCGCCCTCCTGCACTCGGGGCGAACCGAATGGCGGCGTCGAGCCACCATTCCTGCACAGGCCGGGCGCCGTTAGCAGGAATCCGAAGGATTCCGTGTTAGCACTGTTACGCGCCGCGAAAGCCGCGCATTTCCGCGGCTTTGAAGGCGATTGCGGTTCCCGATCGACCGAACTCGCGGTTCCCGATCGTCCGAACGCTGGGGTTCCCGATCGTCCGTGCATCACACCGGCTTGTCCACAGGGCCCCGCGCGATCCGGCGCATGGCCACAGCCATGGGGTCGAACGGCAAGGCGACGAAGCCGAGCCGCTCGCGGCCGAGCTGGCGGTCGAGGCTCAGGCTGTAACCAGGCAGCGGTTGGCGCCGGACAATGTCGCGTATCTCGAATGCGAAGCGCTTGGGCGCGGAAAGCGCCCCCGACTTGCGGTGGAGGTGCGCCATGTCGAAGCTCCACCCGCCTTTCTGGCGGCCGCCATGCTTGCGCACGACGCGGTAGAGCCAGCGCTCGAGGCCGCCGGTGAGCCGGAAATATTCCGGGTCGATGGTCAGCACGAGCGCCCGATCGAGCACCCCTTGGTAGAACCAGTCGGGGACGATCATCTCGATACCGAGCGGACGGCCCTGCGCATCGCAGCGCTCGCGCCATTCATTGATCCAGGAGAAGCGATGGCGGCGCCGCGCGCCTGCCTGGCGGAGCGAGGTGACCACGCTTGTCGACTGTAGCCGGTCGAGCGCGGCCCTGAGCCGCTCATAGCCGGCCTTGCCGGTACCGCGCCGGGTAAAGGCGAGGATCTCATGCGGGGTGGCGGCGATCAGCCGCGAGGTCGGGCGCCCGGCATCGCGGGCCTCGACCAGCTGGCTGGCGACCCAGATCAGCACATCGGCGTCCCAGATGGTCGCCATGCCATGCTCCAGACTCGCTTCGACGAGGATCGAGACCTCGCCCATGGCAAAGTCGATCGGGCGCAGCCGCTTGCCCTTGGCGAGGCTGAAAAAGGGCCAGGCCATGAGCTCCTGCGCATCGCGCGGCGCGATGTCGCCCGAGATCGCCCGGAACACTTCGGGCGAGGCGACGCGCGGCCCCCGAATTGGCCGGTCGGGCAAGGTGCAGGCCATCAACGGCGCACCGGCCCGGTGTAGCCGTCGAGACGCCGGGCGGGATGGACCACGCCCTTGCCGGGATCGCTGGTCGACTTGCGCAGGCCCTGCTCGGCCCAGTTTTCGAGGTCCTCGATCCGGTAGACGATGCGCCCGCCGAGCTTGCGATAGAGGGGGCCGGTCCCATAGCAGCGGTGCTTTTCAAGCGTGCGCGGCGAGAGGCCGAGGTGCACCGCGGCGTCGGGGGTGCGCAGGTAGCGGGCGCGGATCGGAGTGGGGACGGCGTCCATGGGAGAGCTCCGCTGGGTCTGGCTAGGCGCGGCGCGGTGCCGCTGGCTACAGAGCCGTGTGGCGGAGCGTCGGCGGCCGGGGGGAGCGACAAACGCGCCTGCCGCGCGATTGTCGCACCTGGCGCAAGGGGTTCTGGGGTGTTGTTCGCGAGAACGGGACCTGCCCGCCCGGCCAGGCCGGGCGGGCAGGCACCTGGGGTCATTCGCCGCTGGTCTTGCGACTGCGCGACCAGATCAGGCTGAAGTTCTCGCCATCCTCGTCGGCGAAGAGGTTGGCGTAGATCGGCGCGACGAAGCTCGGATCGTCGAGCTTGACCGAGAGGTAGTCGCGCCCTTCCTGGCTCTGCTTGCTCCAGGCGGCACCGATCTCGGCGCGGCCGACGAAGACCCGGTGCGAGGGGGCGTTCTCGCCTGCCGGTTCGCTTTCGGCGAGGATGCGCACGTTCTTCTGTTGTACGCTCATGGTGACGATCTCGCCCTTGAAGCCGCCTGCCGATTTGGTGAAGTTTCCGATATTGGCCATGGTAATGTTCCTTCCTGGTTCTCGAGCCTGCGCCCATCGCAGCCTCGATGGCTGGAGGAAGGCGACTGTGCGGGGATGGCGCATCCCGCAGGGACCGCAGCGCAGCGAAGGACCGCGCACAGCGGCTATTTTGGTTCGCGATGCAAAGGGCGCGCGAGCGACCGGCGGAAAATAGCCGCTATGCGCGGTTGCGCCCGAGGCCCCGCAAGGGCGAAGCCCGCCAGGCGCCAGACAGGCCATGAACGAGGCAGGCGGTGGGACCGGCCCGAACCCGTAGAGGGAAGCCTGGGACAAGCGGACGCTCTCCTGCAGGACGGCAGCGTGCAACAGGCGATCGGGGATCGGTGCCCACTTGCCGCAATCCGGCCAGAGAAATGAGCGGGCATGCGCGGGCGGCGCCCCCTGCCCTAAGGACCTGGCGCCCGGGTCCGCGCGGGACCTTCGCAGCAGGCACCATGGGTCGAAAACCTCAATCTTGCTATTGCGACTTATTCGCAAAAACGTTAGGCGGACCCGAATCCACAAGGAGTTTCGCATGTCCCGCTATCTCGCCGGCGCCTTGCTATTGGCACCGCTTTCCCCTGCCCTGGCCCAGTCCGCGGGCGACCCGGCCGACGATGCCGGGCGCGAAGCCGGAAACGGGGAGACCATTGTCGTCACCGCCGCCCGCACCCAGCTTCCCGCCAGCGCCCTGCCGCTCACGGTCGATATCATCGCCAGCGAGGACCTCGAGCGGCAGGTGCTGATCTCGGGCTCCACGGTCGATGCGGTCTCCGCGCTGCTGCCCTCCTTCTCGCCGACCCGCGAGAAGCTCACCGGTGCCGGCGAAAGCCTGCGTGGGCGATCGCCGCTCTACGCGATCAACGGCATCCCCCAATCGACCCCGGTCCGCGACGGCTCGCGCGACGGCTATACGATCGATCCCTTCTTCATCGACAGGGTCGAGGTGATCTATGGCTCGAACGCCCTGCAGGGCATCGGGGCGACCGGCGGCGTCGTGAACCAGGTCACGGTGGGGGCTCCGCGGGCGGACGGTATCGCCGTGAGGACCCTCCTGCAGGCGAGCTTGCCCGACGGGTTCGACGGCGAGGGCATCGGGGCGAAGGCCGGGGCCCTGCTGGGCTATCGTGCGGGCCGCTTCGATGCCAGTTTCGGCGCCACACTCGAGCGCCGCGGCGCATTCCTCGACGGAGCCGGAAACCGCATCGGCGTCGACGGGACCCAGGGCGAGGTCCAGGATAGCGACAGCTGGTCAGTCTTCGCCCGCCTCGGTTATGAACTGGCAAGCGGGGCCAGGCTGGAGCTGGTCGCCAACCGGTTCGAGCTCGAAGGCAATGCCCATTACGTCCTCGTCCCGGGCGATCGGACAAGCGGCTTGCCGGCAAGCAGCATTCGCGGGACCACGCCCGGTGCGCCGCCGTCGAACACTGCCGAACTCCTCTCGGCTTCGCTCGTCGATCCCGACCTGGGCGGCGGCACCTTCATCCTGCAGGGCTTCTACAGTCGCACCAGCGACGTGTTCGGCGGGGGTATCTTCGGCACCTTCCAGGACCCCGCTATCGATCCTACGGGCAATTTGTTCGACCAGTCGGCCAACCGCTCGCGCAAAATCGGCGGCAAGTTCAGCTACGAACGCGCCATTCCCGGCCTCGAAGCGCTGGTCGTTACCGCCGGGTTCGACGCGCTGTTCGACCGCACCGAGCAATCGCTCGTACAGACCGGGCGCGTCTGGGTCCCGCAAAGCGACTTCCGCAGCCTTGCACCGTTCCTGCAAGGCAATCTCGCGATCGCCGACGGTCTGGTCCGCCTTGCCGGCGGCCTGCGCTACGAGAACGTCAAGCTCAAGGTCGACGATTTCACGACGCTGGCGAGCTATGGCCCGGTGAGCGTTTCCGGGGGTTCCCCATCCTTCAGCGACGTGCTGTGGAACGGCGGGATCGTCGTCGAGCCGGTCGCGGGCCTAAGGGCCTATGGCAGCTATGCCGAAGGCTTCACCATCGCCGATGTCGGTCGCATCCTGCGCGGGATCACCCAGCAGGGAGTGGATGTCGACGACTTCCTCTCGCTCGAACCTGTCATATCGAACAACCGCGAGTTCGGCCTCGAATGGGATCGCGGGCCGCTCAAGGCTTCGGCGAGCTATTTCTGGTCGTCGAGCGACCTCGGCTCGCTGCTCGTGCTGCGCAACGACGTCTTCGAAGTGGAGCGCCAGCCGATCAAGATCGAGGGCTTCGAGGCAAGCCTGACCTGGCAGACGCCAGTGCGGGGCCTTACGCTCAGCGGCGGCTACGCGGACCTCAAGGGACGCACCGACGGCGATGGCGACGGTGCGGTCGATGAGGATCTCGATGGCGCCAATATCTCGCCGGATCGCATCAATCTTGCCGCCGACTACAGCCTGGGTCGTTTCAGCGCGCGGGCGCAAGCGCGCATGTACCTCTCGCGCGAATTCAACGACGCCTCCACCGCGACCGATTTTGGCGGATACACGCTGTTCGATGCCTTCCTCGCCTATCGCACCGGTCTTGGCGAGTTCGCCCTGGCCGCGCAGAACCTGACCGACAAGTTCTATATCACCTACGATAGCGATACCGTGCGGGTCACCGACAACAATCGCTTCTTCGCCGGACGCGGCCGGACCTTCACGCTGAGCTGGCGCGGCGATTTCTGATGAGGCTGCTTGCGCTGCTGCACCGTTGGACCGGTGGACTGGTCGGCCTGCTGCTCGCCGTCATTGGCCTGTCCGGCACGGCCTTGTTGTGGGAGGACAGCTGGATCCTGCTCGACGGTTCGAACGAACCGGCGGCAAACAACCCGCAGGCGCTGGGCCGGGCCATGGCGGTTGCGCTCGAGACGGGACCCGGACTCTCGCGCGTAACCTTTGCCAGTGAGGAGATCGGGCTCCACCAGGCGATCTACGCCGATGGCGGCGGCGCCTATATCGCCCAGGACGGAACCGTGGTGGAGCGCTGGACCAGCATCTGGGAGCGGCCCGAACTGTGGCTGTTCGACCTCCATCACCACCTGCTGCTCGGCGAGACCGGCAAGACCGTCACCGGATTGCTCGGCATTGCACTGCTGGGTTTCTGCATCACCGGGATCGTGCTGTGGTGGCCTATGCGCAGGACCTTTCGCCCGAGGCTGTGGCCTGCCCGCCTTACCGCCAGCGCCATTATCCGGCACCATCGCGATCTCGGGCTCATTGCCTCGCCGCTGCTAATCCTGGTCGCCGCGACGGGGTCGCTGATGGTGTTCCCGGCAGCCCAGAAGCTTGTCCTCTCGCCCCTAGCGGGAACGGATTCCTCGCCGCGGCTTCCCACAGCGCTCGCTGGGGTCGGGGCGACGACCGACTGGGAACTCGTGATGACCAATGCGAGCGCCGTCTATTCCGAAGCAAGCCCCCGGCGTCTCACGCTGCCGACCAGTCAGGGGAGCCCGATCGCCATCCGCTACAGGCAGGATTTCGAGTGGACGCCCAACGGACGCAGCTATGTCTGGGTCGACCCAGGCACGGCCAGGGTTATCGCCAGCGAGGACCCGGCCATGGGTGATGCAGCTGCGGCAATCGCAGAGAAGCTCTACCCCATTCACGCGGCGAAGGTCGGCGGCCTGGCCTGGCGCCTGCTAATGACCTTCACCGGAATTTCACTGGTGCTGCTCGGCGCCCTGGCCTCGGTGAGTTTCTGGGGACGCCAGCTCGCAAGGCAGCGCCCGATCGCAGCGAGGAAACGTCCGGACGGCCATGCCACTGCGGGATAAGTGTGAGGCTCATCGGACGCGGGCAATTCCGCGGCAGGACCGCGGCCCTTCGCAATTTTCGGTTGGGTTGAACTAATCCTTGGTGCCTCGGGCGGCTTGGGCGAGACACAACGCTCCTGCCAGCCCCGCGTCGCCTCCGAGAAATGGCGCAACGATGCGATGCTTCGCCTGGCCGGGAAAATAGCCTGCTGCTATATCGGCAGCACGTGCCTGAACCAGGGCGAGCAGCCCATTGGTTTTCATTACACCGCCGCCAAGCACGACGACTTCGACAGCCGCCGTGGCGACAAGCGCATGGCAAAGCTGCGCAAGATAGTCGGCGATTATCCCCATGGCCTCGTGGCCTGCCGGAAGTTCCGACAGCGACGCACCCCATCGCGACTTGATCGCGGGACCACTTGCCAGCCCTTCCAGGCAGTCCCCGTGATGCGGACAGACCCCGCCGAAGGCGAGATCGGACGGATGGCGACGCGGAAAGATGTGACCCATTTCCGGATGGGCCGCGCCATGGACCGGAACCTGGTCCACAATGAGGCCGCCGCCGATCCCGGTTCCGACCGTGATATAAGCGAGCGATGTTGCGCCCCGCCCCGCCCCGAAGCGGGCTTCAGCAATCGCCGCGCCATTGACGTCCGTGTCGAAGCCGGTCGGCACACCAAGCCGCTCTGCAAAGAAGCCGACGATGTCGCAGTTCGACCAACCCGGCTTGGGAGTATTCGTAATATGCCCCCAAAATGGCGACGCGCGATCGAGTTCCAGAGGACCAAAGCTGGCAATGCCGAGTGCCGCCAGGTTCCCTCGGTGTCGCAACCAGTCCAAGGCTTCGCCCAAGGTTGCGTCGGGAGTGCGTGTGGGGATGGTGTGCCGCGCCACAATTTCGGTCGGCGAGCGTCCAACGGCAAGCACGAACTTGGTGCCGCCCGCCTCGATTCCGCCGACAAGCCTGTCGTCCGCCGAATTCATGCGAAGGCGTATCCTGCCAGCTCGCACCGGTCGGCATCTATCGCGAGCTTGAGGAGCGGCGCGGGTACGCCACCGAAATAGCGGTTGGCTTGCCCGGCGTCATCGGGAAGCGGCCTTCCTGCCAGTCCGAAAAAATCGACGAAGCTCGAGACAAGCAACTCGCGCGTGACGCACCAGCTGTAGCTCTGGAACGGTTCCTCGTCGGGATTGGCCAGCACCAGGCCCGTTCCGTTGAGGGGGCGATACTCTCCGAACAGGCTATCGGCGACCATGCCGTAAAGTCCATTTGGGGCACGACCCAATCCCGGTGCGAAGGTTACGCCCTGGGTTGCCCAGAAGACGTAATAGCGACCCTCGTGATACAACGCATGCGCGCGCTCCAACTCATTGTTCACGCCGTCTGCATGGATCAGCGGTGGCAACAGGGCCCAACCATCTCCCGTCCGGCGGGCGATCCCCACGGCACCATTATACGCGGTCCGCGCCCCCGCGAGCGACGCGGTAAAGATGAGATACTCCCGACCATCGGCAGGGTCGCGAAAATAAGCCGGGTCACGGAAGGCCTTGATCTGGCCGGCTTGCCCCTCGTGGGCATCGGCCAGCATGTAATGCGGCGAAAATTCGGTAATGGAGTTCCTCGGCGCGGTCCAGGCCTGGGGCAGGCCATCGGGACCGATGCTGCCATGCGCTTCGACAAGGCGCTGCTGATAGCCACCGGGCCGCTCGCTCGTTCCCGCGGCCGTGAGATACAATAGGATAGCCTGGCCGTCGGTGACCGAACTGCCTGCCCATTCCCTCTCATAATCGACCGGGAAACCTGGCAGGACGTCGCCCAGATCGACCCATGCACCAGCCTTGCGTTCGAGCAAGCGGATCTTCGCGTCGAAATGGCGCAAAGCCGGATCGCCTCGATCGAGCGCCGACAAGGCCATCCACAGTTCGCGACCCTCGATTGAGGCAATGGCCCCATCCCGATCCTGGACCGGCCACATATCCCAATAGATCCGGCCGGCTTCCAGTCCGGACCTGTCGACCTTCCGGATCGGTGGAACCCGCGCAACGCCCGCAGGATCGATTTTGCGCACACAGTCCGCATTCCAGGCAGTCGTCATGCCGGCATTCCATTCAAGAGAGTGAGGCGGTCAAGGGCCGGCCGGCAAGGAGGATGCGGGTCGGCCCTTCCCCTATCGGCTCAAAACTCGACCCGGACAGACGCCGAGATCGTGCGGCCGGCAACCGATCGTGCACGCACGATCCCATTGGCCGGGATGGAACCTTCTTCCGCCTCGGTATAGCCGAATTCGTCGAAGAGATTGTTGGCATTGAGCGACAATTCAAGCCGGTCTAGCGGTCGTACCGCAAGGAAGGCATTGACCTGCGTGTAGCCGGGTAGCTTGAGCTGGTTCGAGTCCTGCGTGAAGCTGTCGGTGGTGCCGACCGCATTCACACCGATCGTGAAGAACTCGTTCTCATATTGCGCGGTTGCCTGGTAGACGAAGTCCGCCTGGCGGCGCGGCGTGTTGCCGACCACCGCAGGATCGAGCGCGCGCTTGATTTCAGCATCGGTCCAGGTCGCGCCCGCCGATATCGAGAAGCCGCCCAGCGAATAGGAGCCTTCAAGCTCGACCCCGAAGGCTTCATAGTCGGTATCGGTCAGTACGAGTGGCGCGATCTCGACATTGGTTTCGCTCGTCTCCGCGTAGAATGCGGTCGCGTAGAGCGAAGCGCCGCCGCTGCGATACTTGAGACCCGCTTCGAGCTGGTTGACGTCCGCGATCACGCCGCTGTCGCCGCCGGGCGTGTCGCCATCGACCACGCTGACGGCAGGCGAGAACAGGCTTCGGTCTGCAGTATGGCGACCGCCCTGGCTGTACCGGGCGAAGACCGAAAGATTGTCGGTAAGCAGGTAGTTGGCGCCCAATGAGAAGGAGAGGAAGCTGTAATCGTAACCGACCGGCCGGGCATCGCCGAGCGGCAGGACGGCGGTCTGCGCCTCGGCCGGATCGATCACGCCGTCATTGTTGAAATCGAACGACGTGGTCCCGACACCGAAGCCGGTATCGGATCCGGTGATGGTCCCATCGGCATTGCCGAAATCGTAGCGCAGGCTTGCATCGAGGGTCAGCCGGTCGAAGCCGAGAGACAGCGAAGCGAAGGGAGCGTAGCTATCGTAGCGGACGTCGTAGTTCCTGCGGCAGCAATTGCCGAAGAAGCTCGCGCCGAAGCCGACCACGCCATTTTGCGTTACCCGGTTTCCGCCAGCGTCGAGAATGTCGACCAGGACGGCCTTGCCATCGCCTTCGACCGTCTGGACGAAGGAAGTCCACAACCAGTCGGTGTCGATATCCTGGCGCGACGCGTAGAAGCCCGCGGTGAAGGTCGCCTTGCCGCCGCCGAGATCAAAGTCTTTCGAAACGCGCAGGTCGTTCGCGATATTGTCTAGACTGTTGAGGCGAGTGTTGAACAGCACCACATTGGTCAGCAGGCCGTTGCCGCCGATGCTGGCGGGGTCAGCCACTCCCCCGGCGTTCGGGCCACTTGCGAAGACGATGCTCGAGCCCGCGCCTGCGATGCCGTCGGCGATCGACTGGGCATCGCCAGCGCTTGCCGGGAAGGGCGAGACGAAGCTGCCCGAATTGTCGGCGAAACGGAACTTGTTGTTGAGGGTCCAGCCCGTTGCGAATTCCACTTCGGCTTCGATCCCGAATGCCTTCGACTTAACCGAAAGGCCATCGTGGAGGTCGTAAGTCGCCTGGTTGTTCGAACCATCCAGCGTCAGGGCGGTGGTGATGTAGCGGCTGTATAGGGAATCCGAACGCGGATCGAAGTTCGCGATGGCACGATAGTCGGGATTGCTGTCACTCCCGCCGACCGAGACGGGTTGGGGCAGGATCGTCGGCGTGCTGTCGTCGAGATATTTCGCATGGAAGCGGATGAAGCCGCCATCGAATTCCCTGGTCAGGCTCGCCTTGACCTGGCCGCCATTGCTGCCGTTGTAGCCAATGTCGCGGGCGCCTTCGCCGGTCCGGTAGAAGCCGCCCACATGGAAGAAGGTATCCTCGCCCAGGCTCGAGCCATAGTCGAAGTCGAGGCGGTAGGTCTCGAAGTCGACCCCCACAGTACCCTGCAA
>NZ_JAYPTL010000071.1:0-11739 GCF_038133525.1 Erythrobacter sp.
GGTCGTGCGCGGCTGCCTCGCGCTGCTGCTGATCGGCATCGCCGTGCGGCTCGGGCTCGGGGCCCTGATCCAGTGACACTGCGCATTGCGGGCTATGCCGCGCTGTTCGACCGCGCCGACGGCGCGCGCGACACGATCCGCCCGGGGGCCTTCGCGACTACGCTGGCCGGGCGGAACGGGCCCTACCCGCTCTATTGGCAGCATCGGCCCGAACAGCGCATCGGCTGGGTCGAGACTGCGGGCGAGGACGAGCGCGGGCTGCGGATCATCGCCAGCATCGACAATCCCGAAAGTCGCGCCGCTACCCTGCTGCGCCAGCGCGCGGTGAGCGGGCTGAGCTTCGGCTACCGCGCGCGCGCCTATCGCCACACGCCGCAGGGCCGCGAGCTGGCCGAGATCGAGCTGTTCGAGGTCAGCGTCGTCACCCACCCGCTGCAGGATGGGGCGCGGGTGCATTGGACATCCCCGGTCGAAAATGTCGGCGCATCGCCTTCGACAGGCTCAGGCTGAGCGGACGTGGTTCTGAACAAGAACACAAACCCCCCTCGCCCTGAGCCTGTCGAAGGGCCGCCACCCCCCTCGCCGCCTTCCGGGCGGCTTTTTTGTGCCCCGTGAAGAAGAGGACAATCCATGGACAATACCACGCCTACCGACGCCACCACCGACCAGGCCGAAGCGAGTTTCGACATCGTCGCGCGCCAGGACCGGACCGAGGCCCACGTCTCGACCCTGCGCTCCGACGTCGACGAGGTGAAGGCCCGGGTCGACCGCATCGCCCGCGCCGCCGCCCGCCCCGCGCTGGGTGGGACCGACGAGCAGGCGCCCGAAGTGAAGGGCTTCGTCGACGGCTATCTGCGCCGCGGCTCACTCGCCGAAGTAAAATCGATCAGCGGCAGTGTGCCGGCCGATGGCGGCTATGCCGTGCCGCGCCAGATCGACGCGATGATCGCCCGCGAGCTGACCGAGATCAGCCCGATCCGCGCGCTCGCCCAGGTCGTGCAGACCGGCAGCGCGGGCTATCGCAAGCTGGTCAGCACCGGTGGCACCGCTTCGGGCTGGGTCAGCGAAACCGCCGCGCGGCCCGAAACCGACACCCCGCAATTCAGCGAGATCGCCCCGCCGACGGGCGAGCTCTACGCCAACCCCGCCGCCTCGCAGGCCATGCTCGACGATGCCGGCTTCGAACTCGACAGCTGGCTGGCGAGCGAGATCGCGATGGAGTTCGCCCGGGCCGAAGGCGCCGCCTTCGTCAACGGCAGCGGGATCGACCAGCCGCTCGGCTTCCTCGCCAGCCCGGTCTCGATTGCGGCAGACGGCGCCCGCGCCTTCGGCTCGCTGCAATATGTCGGATCGGGCGCCGCCGATGGCTTCGACGCCAATCCCGACGCAAAGCTGATCGACCTCGTCCACACGCTCAAGGCCGGGCACCGCCAGGGCGCGAGCTTCGTGATGAATTCGGCAACGCTGGCCGAAGTGCGCAAGCTCAAGACCGCGGATGGTGCCTTCCTGTGGCAACCCGGCCTGGTCGAAGGCCAGCCCGATCGCCTGCTCGGCTATCCCGTCATCGAGGCGGAGGACATGCCCGATATCGCGGCGGGCACCATGCCCATCGCCTTCGGCAATTTCCGCCACGGCTATCTGATCGCCGAACGCAGCGCGACGCAGGTGCTGCGCGACCCCTTCACCAACAAGCCCTTCGTCCACTTCTACGCCACCAAGCGCGTCGGCGGGCAGGTGCTCGACAGCAATGCGATCAAGCTCCTCAAGATCGAGCTCTGATCCGTACGCGGGCGGGGTCCCCCCTGCCCCGCCCGCTTTTTTGTTTTGTGCACCGACCTCCGTCGGTGCGTCCTCGGGGCTGTTCCTTCGCTTCGCTACGGGCCCCTGCGGGCGGCCGGTCGGCCTTGCCGGGCCTACCTTGGCCCGGATCCAGCGGAAGCAGGCAAGCTGGAGAAGGCCTCCGAGCCGAAGGCGAGGCAAGCGCGACTGCGCGCCCGCAGCGGGTGCGGCTTGCCGCACATCTAGCGAGGACGAACCGACGGAGGTCGGTTCGAAAGACAAGGAATCACCCATGCCTCCAGACCTGTCCGGGCAGCCGCTCGACGAACTCAAGCAATGGCTGGCGATCAGCACGGCCCTCGAGGACCCGCTGCTCCTCCGCCTGCTCGCCAGTGGCTGGCAGGCATGCCTGCAATTCACCGGTGTTGCCGCTGCCGACTGGAGCGAGCTCGACGAGGCACTGCGCCACGGGCTGATCCGCTTCGCCGCGCACCAGTATCGTGAGCGTGACGGCGGCGGGGCCGGCGCGCTGCCCGCCGCGGTCGCGGCGCTTTGGCGCCCCTATCGCATGGTGCGGCTGTGAGCTTCGCCGAGCTTGCCCGGCGCCTCACCGCCCGCGCGGGGGCAGCCGCATCCGCCCATGCCGAGCTGCAGCATCGCACCCGCCGCGAGGATCCCCGCCGCTGGCACCATGCCCGGCTGCTGTGGCCAGGCTTCACCGAAAGGACCCGCTAGATGGAAAGCGCCCTGCGCAGCGCACTGGCCGCCTGGCTGCGCACCGACCCGGTGCTCACCACCATGGTCAATGCCGTGGAGGAAGAGGGGCCGGTTTCCGCCAGCCTGCCGACGCTCGCCATCGTCGCCTCGGCCTCGGTCGATCGCGGTCACAAGACCGGCGCGGGGCGCGAGGTCCGCCTTGCGCTCGAACTGCTCGACCGCAGCGACGATCCCGCAGCGAGTGCCGCCATCGCCGATCGGATCGAGCAGCGCATCGCCACGCTCGATCCCACGCAAGCCGGGTTTCGCGTGGTCGTGACCCGCTTCCTGCGCAGCCGCGTCGAGCGGCGCGCCCGCAGCATCCGCGCGGTGCTGCTCGAATACGCGTTCGTGGTGCTTGCCGAATAGAGCCCCGGGAGCGCGGCCTTCGACAGGCTCAGGCTGAACGGGTCTGGTTCAAAGCCCGCGCTCTCCCCCGCCCGCCCTGAGCCTGTCGAAGGGCAGGCATCGCACCTCAATCCCTTCCAACATCCAAGAGGAACCACCAGACATGACAGCCCAGAAAGGCGCCGCCTTCCTCCTCAAGATCGGCGATGGCGGATCACCGCAGGCCTATGAAACCGTCGCCGGACTGCGGACCACGCAGATGGCGATCAACGGCGATACGGTGGTCGTCACCACCAAGGAAAGCGGCGGCTGGCGCGAGCTGCTGTCGGGCGCAGGCACGCGCTCGGTCTCGGTTTCGGCCAGCGGGATCTTCCTTGGCTCGACGGCCGAGGACCGCGTCCGCACCAACGCACTCGCCGGGACGCTCGACGCCTATGAGCTGTCGTTCGAGGACGGCGCGAAGATGCGCGGCAGCTTCCTCGTCCAGCGGCTCGACTATGCCGGGGACTTCAACGGCGAGCGGACCTATTCGCTCCAGCTCGAAAGCTCGGGCGCGGTCGTCCCGGCATGACCCATAATGCTGCGCGCGGGGAAGCCGCGATCATGGTCGACGGCAAGTCGCGCCTGCTGCGCCCCACATTCGACACGCTGTGCCGGGCCGAAGAAGAGCTCGGCCCGCTGTTCGCGCTGGTCGAGCGCGCGGGCGCAGGGCAGTTACGACTGGCCGAGATCGCCGCGCTGTTCTGGCACTGCCTGGCCGATCGCGAGGCAATCCCGCGCGAGCGTGTGGGCCAGGCGGTGGTCGACATGGGGCTGGCCGCCAGCGCCAAGCCACTGCGCTGCCTGCTTGGCGAGATCCTCAAGGGTTCGGGATGAGCGAGCGCTTTGCCGAAGCGGCGCTGCGCTGCGCCGGCCTTGCCGCGCGCCATTTGCACTGGCCACCCGCGAGTTTCTGGCAGGCGACGCCCTCCGAGCTGCTCGTCAGCCTCGCCCCCGCTCCGGCCAGCGAGCCACCACCGACGCGCGCCGAGATTGCTCGCATGATCGAAAGGGATACCCGTGACTGACGAAATCGACGAGCTGGTCGTATCGGTGCGCACCGATACGCAGGCTTTCGCTGCGGATGTGCAGGCCATGCGGGCAAGCTTCGACGGGACGCTGATCGATGGCTTCGAAAGGGCGGGTGCGGTGCTCGAACGCGGGCTGCTGGGCGCGATCCGCAAGGGCAGCCTGGGCTTCGATGACCTCAAGCGGGTAGCCACCACTACGCTCGACCAGATCGCCGCGCAGGCGCTCCAGCTTGGGCTCGACAGCCTGTTCGGCGGGCGTGGCGGCGGGGCGCTGGGTGGCCTGATCCAGGGTTCGATCGGCGCGCTGTTCGGCCTGCCCGGTCGCGCGATCGGCGGTTCGGTGTCTCCCGAGCGCCCCTATCTGGTGGGCGAACGCGGGCCCGAGCTGTTCGTGCCGACCAGCGCAGGCCGGGTCGAAGCCAGTCCGCACGCCGCGGGCCGCAGCGACGTACGCGTCGCCATCACCCTCGCCACCCCGCGCGGCACCGGCGCACCGGTCGCCCTCCAGCGCTCCTCGCGCCAGGTCGCCGCTGCGGTCCGGCGGGCGTTGCTGTCGTAGCTCCCCAAGCGGGCCGGACCGAACCGCAGGTGAGGCAAGGCCGACCGGCCGCCCGCAGGTGCCTGGAGCGAAGCGGAAGAATTGCACCGAGGACGCACCGACGGAGGTCGGTGCGAAACAGGAGAAGAATATGCCCTTCTGGCTCGCCCGCGAACGGCGGGGTCAGCACAGCGACTGGATCCCGCGCTTCGATCCGCGCTTCTGGACGGTCAATTTCCCGCGACCGATGATGGCCAGCGTGGTCAGTACCGCGCATGACGCGCTGCGTGTCGATTGCAGCTTCCACCATGAAGGCGAGCTCGCCGGACTGATCTGGGAGAGCGAAGACAGGCTCGACCACCCGCTGCTGGCCTATGCGACACAGCGCGATTATGCGCGCTGCATCCTGCGCTTTCGCTGGCGCAGCGGCGGCATTCTTGCGCTCGATGGGCCCAATGGACCGACGCTGACGATCGAGGGCCGCGACGCATCGGGCAATCCACGCAGCTGGTATGTGCGGCTGTGGAATTATGCCAGTGGCAGCCCCACCGATGCGCAGGTGGAACTGCGCTTTTCGCAGCTGCAATCGGGCTATTTCCTGCCCGGCGAGGCGATCCACCCGGGCGATATCGACCGCATGTTCATCAGCCTGGTGCCGACCGGCTATGTCGAGGGCAGCACTGCACTGCTCCCCGCCCGCGTCGATGGCTGGGCCGAGATGAGTGCGATCGAGTGCCAGGGCGAGCGCGCCATGCTGGCGATCGGCAACGTGCTGATCCCCCCGCACGGCGAGCATATCGCCAGTGCCTATGACGACAGCTTCAACCAGACCCCCGCCCGCTTGCTGCGCGCGATCGAGGGCCTCGGCTACCGCGAACGCATCGTCCACTATGTCGGCATGAGCCATTACTTCCGGCTCGAACCGCTGGGCGCGGGGCATTACGTCAGCCTGGCGGGCGGCGTACTCAACGATCCCTGCGCAGCCTGGCACCGCGCTTTCGCGGCAGAGGCCAAGGCGCGCGGTTTCACGGTGATCTGGTCGCTGTCCTACGAATTGTTCGACGCCCATTGCTGGAACGACTGGAAGCAGCGTGCGCATGACGGATCGCCCGCGCTGACCGGCTGGGTACCGCCGTCCGCGCTGCTCTCTCCCGCGCATGCCGGGGCCATGGGCTATTTGCGGCAGGTAGCCGCGGCCTTCGTCCAGATCGCGGTCGAGGCCGGGATGCCGGTGCAATTCCAGATCGGCGAACCCTGGTGGTGGATGCAGCCGGGTAGCTATGCCCCATGCCTCTACGACGCGGCGGCACAGGCCGCGTTCGGCGGCAATCCGCCGGTGATTGCCGACATGCGCCAGCCGCTCGACCCGGCGCAGCTCGCGCTGCTCGACCAGGCGGGCGCACTGCTCGCGCAATCCACCGCCGAGCTGGCGCAGGCGGTGCGCGACGCGGCGGGCGGTGTGGCTCAGGTGCGGTTGCTGGCCTTCACCCCGACACTGCTCGACCCGCAGGTGCCCGAATTGAAGCGGGCCAACCTGCCACTCGGCTGGGCCTGGCCCGCCTTCGACCGGCTGCAGCTGGAAGACTATGACTGGCTCACCCAAGGGGCCGATGGCGCACGGCGTGCGGCGCTGGCCGAAATCGACCAGCGGCTTGGCTATCCAATCGACCGGCAAGACTATTTCGCGGGCTTCGTCCCCCTGGCCGACAATGCCGAGGCATATTGGCCGCGGATCGACCGCGCGCTCGATGAGGCGCGGCGGCGCGGCGTGACCCAGCGCTTCGTCTGGGCGCTGCCGCAGGTCGCCCGCGATGGATACACCCGCCTGCCCATGATGGAGGAAGACATGCAAGCTTTCGACGATGTCGCCTGGCCGCTGGCGCTGGGCCGCGACGCCGCGGTCAGCCCCGAATTCTCGACCTCGGTCGCGGTCACCGCATCGGGGCATGAGCGGCGCAATGCGCTGTGGTCCGATGCGCGGATGCGTTACGACGTCGGCCCCGGGGTGCGTGCCGAGCAGGAACTCGCCACGCTGATCGCCTTCTTCCGCGCCCGCCATGGTCCGGCGCGCGGATTCCGCTTTCGCGATCCCTTCGACCATAGTTCGAACGGCATGACCGGGGTTCCCGGTCCAGCCGACCAATTGCTCGGGATCGGTGACGGGGCGGCGGCTCGGTTCCAACTGAGCAAGCTCTATGGCGAGCAGTGCCGCACGATCACCCGCCCCGAAGTGGCCAGCATCCACGTCAGCGTCGACGGCCTCGAGGCTAGTAGCTGGAGCTATGAAGACGGCGGCTGGATCGTGCTTGCCGAAGCCCCGCCCGTGGGCGCCGAGGTTCGCGCCGGGTTCCTGTTCGACGTGCCGGTGCGCTTTGCCGAGGACCGGCTCGACATCAGTGGCACCGCCTTCGCCGCGGGCGAGGCACCCTCGGTCCCGCTGGTCGAAATCCGCGAGGACGCATGAGCCGGAGCTATTTCGCCACGCCGCTGGAAACCGCCGCGAGCTGGTGGCGCATCTATCGCCGCGACGGGATCGCGCTGGCCTTCACCACGCATGACCGCGACCTTTGGTTCGACGGGCTGCAGCATCGTGCCGCTCCCGGCATGCTACCCAGCGCGATCCGCCGAACCATGGGGTTCGAGGATGACGGCAGCGAGGTCCAGGGAGCCCTGAGCCATTCCGCAATCCGGGCCGAAGACCTCGCCGCCGGGCGCTTCGATGGGGCGCGCGTCGAAAGCGGGATCGTCGACTGGGAAACGCTCGAAGCGGCCGTGCTTCATGGTGGCAGCATCGCCGGCATCTCGCAGGAGGCAATGGGCTTCTCGGCGCAGTTGCGATCGGCCAAGGCCGCGCTAGAGATCGATCCTGTACCGCTATCGAGCCCGACCTGCCGCGCGCGCTTTTGCGGGCCCGGCTGCGCGCTCAACCCCGCGGCATTCGAGACCGTTGTGACAGTCGTGTCGGTCGACGCGGAGGCCAATAGCATCGCGGTGGATATTGCCGACCCCACGCCCTACGCACTGGGCGAATTGCGCTTCCTCGAAGGGCCGCAAGTCGGGCTACCGATAGGCATCCTCGTGGCGGCGGGTGCCGGGCTGACGCTCGACCGCGTGCTCGATCCAGCCATCGCACCCGGCATGCGTCTGCGTCTGCGCCAAGGCTGCGACCGCACCATCGCCACCTGCTCGGGCCGCTTCGACAATGCCGCCAATTTCCGCGGCGAGCCTTTCCTCCCGGGCAATGATTTGCTCGCGCAATATCCGATGCCGCGATGATCCTGGCCGAACGTTTCGCCCGCGCCGCCGAAGCGCTCGAAGGCACCCCCTTCCGGCTCCATGGACGCAGACCCGAAACCGGGCTGGATTGCATCGGCCTGGTCGCCTGCGCGCTGGCGGATTGCGGGCAGGCGGTTGCCGCGCTGCAAGGCTATGCGCTGCGCAACACGGAAATCGACCGCCACCTCGGTTTTGCCGCCCGCAACGGTTTCCAGCCGACCAAGGGCTCGACCCTGCGCGGTGACCTGCTGCTGGTCGTGCCCGGTCCCGCACAGCACCACCTGCTCGTCTCTCTGGGTGGTGCGACCTGCATCCACGCCCACGCGGGCCTGCGCCGAGTGGTCCGCCAGCCGCAACCGCGCGACTGGCCGGTCATGCGCCACTGGCGCCTCGTCGACCTCGCATAGGAGCTGCACATGGCTACATTGGTTCTCGGGTCGCTCGGCACGCTGGTCGGCGGCCCGCTTGGCGGCGCGATCGGCACACTGGCGGGGCAAGCACTCGACAGCGCGATTTTCGGCGCCCCGCGCCGCGAAGGGCCGCGGCTCAAGGAACTTGCCGTTACCAGCTCGAGCTATGGCCAGCCCATTGCCCGCCAGTACGGCCGCGTCCGCGTGCCGGGCACGGTGATCTGGGCGACCGACCTCAAGGAAGACAAGGAAACCAGCGGCGGCGGCAAGGGCAAGCCCAAGACCACCAGCTATGCCTATTCGATCTCCTTCGCCGTGGCGCTTTCGAGCCGCCCGATCGACGGTGTCGGGCGCATCTGGGCCGACGGGAACCTGCTGCGCGGCGTGGCGGGCGACCTCAAGACCGGCGGGATCCTGCGGGTACACAGCGGCCATGCCGACCAGGACGCCGACCCGCTGCTCGCCGCCGCATTGGGCGCGCTATGCCCGGCGCATCGCGGCTGCGCCTATGTAGTGTTCGAAGACCTGCAACTGGCCGATTTCGGCAATCGCATCCCGGCGCTCAGCTTCGAGGTTTTCGCCGGATCGGGCAGCACATTGCTGGCCGATCTGGTTGGGGAACTCGACGAAATCACCAGCGCCGTGCCCCTGCCCGAACTCGAAGGGTTCTCGCACGACGGCGGTTCACTGGCGCAGGTTCTGACGCTGGTCGATCGCCTCCGGCCGATGGTGGTGAACCACGAAGCGGGCTCTACGCGCATTGATCTTCCGGTCCAGAACGCGAACGGCGTTCCCCTGCTGCCCGGGGCCGCAAGTTGGGGCGAGGGCGACTTCGGCCGCGACGACGGCAAGATGCGCGCCAACAGATCCCAAGAAAACACCGCCCTGGCGGCCCTGCGTTACTATGACCCGGCACGCGAATACTTGCCCGGGCTCCAGCGAGTGGAGGCACGAGACGGCACGGGCCGCGGCGACACGATCGAGTTTCCCGGCGTATTCGATGCCTCCGCAGCACGCAGCCTGCTCCATGCCGCGACGGCTCGCGAGCGCATCGGACAGGACACACTGGCCTGGCGCATGGCGGAACTCGATCCGTCGATCGGCCCCGGCTCGCTGGTCCGTGCTCCGGGCGTGTCCGGCCAGTGGATGGTCGCCGGCTGGGAATGGCGGGAGGGCGGTATCGAGCTCCAGCTGGTCCGTCATCTCGCGCTCGCGACAGGATCTGCCGCGTCGGATGCCGGGAATGGCTGGCTGCCGCCGGATCGCGTGCCCCAGCCCAGCCGGCTGCGATTTTTCGAGGTTCCGTGGGACGGCAATGGCGCGGCCGACACGGTGCAGGCCTTCGCGGCGGTCGGCGCGCCGGCCGGCTCATGGTCCGGCGCTGCGCTCTATGCAGCACAGGCGGGGGCGCTGGTTCCGCTTGGCGTAAGCGCCAGCGAGAGAGCGGTCAGCGGCGTCCTTGCGGCCCCGCTCGGTCCCAGCCAGGCACTGCGTTTCGAACCGCACGCAACGCTCATGCTCCGGCTCGACAACAGCGATTCCACTTTGGAGAATGCTACGCTCGAAGCTCTCGCGACCGGCGCCAACCGCCTCCTTGTGGGCGGCGAAGTCCTGCAATTCGCGCATGCCGAACCGCAAAGCGACGGCGCCTGGCTCCTTCACGGCTTGCTCCGCGGACGGGCCGGAACCGAGCGCATCGCAGGCATTGGGCATCCATCGGGCGCGCAAGCAACCCTGCTGGACGATCGCCTCATACCGATCACAGCGGACCAGCGATTGCTAGCAAGCAATGGCGGGCTGGCCGCGCTGGGGCTTGTCGATGAGGCTCCCGTGCTGGCAACTCTCGAAGGTCTGGGAAGTGGGCGCAGGCCCCCATCGCCCTGTCATCCACGGGTCGCTTTCGATGGTGCGGGCGATCTCGAACTGCGCTGGACCCGGCGCGCACGCGGCGGCTGGGCGTGGCTTGCAGACGTCGAACAGCCGCTGGTCGAACAACAGGAACTTTACGAAGTCGGCATAGGCCCGGTTGCGGCGCCTCTCCAGCGCTACAGCACCACTGCCCCGGCCCTTGTTATGAGCGCCACGCTTCTCGCCGAACTTGCGAGCGAAGCGTCCGGCGCTGCCTTGTGGGTGCGCCAGTGTGGCAGTTTTGCCAAGTCGGACCCGCTGTTCCTGACCTCCCTGCCCGCCAACCCCTGATCGGAGTCATCCATGACCGAACTTGTGAATTTCGTTTCGGCAACGCCACATCACCAACTGCCCTATCTGATTTCGGGCCAGGCACAGAAAGAGATGTTCATCAACGAGGCCTTTGCGCGGCTCGACGCACTGCTGCATCCCCAGATCAAAGGTACCAGCACTGCGCCGCCCGCCATGCCGGTCGCGGGGGAATGCTGGATCGTCGGGGCGGATGCGATTGAGGCATGGCTGGGCCGGGACGACCATCTCGCATCATGGGACGGCGGGCAGTGGACGTTTGTTCCGCCCTTCGCGGGCCTGCGGGCTTTCGACCTGTCCGCGGGCCGATATCGAACCTTTTCGACGGCCTGGGACGCCGCACCTGTCCCCGTGGCCCCGTCATCCGGCATGGTGGTGGATGCCGAGGCCCGCGACACTCTAGCAACAATCCTGGCAGTCTTGCGGGAACACCGAATTATTGCCGCCGGTTAAGCGGGAACCGAACCCCGTGGATGACGTTGGGATGACCATGAAGGGTATCCCCTTCACCAAGCTAAAGAAATCGGGTCGTGAGAGCGGCAAAAATGCAACAGTTCGCGGGCATTGTCTGCTTGCCACCTACGGAGCGAAAAGTTAGATAACTTTCACTCGGTGAATCCAATTCGCAAAAAGGGGAAACAATAATGCGGAAATTCGTCATAGGAATGGCGATGGCCTCGACGGCCCTAGCATCGCCTGCCCTGGCACGTGACGACAGCTGGTATGTCGAAGCCGATGCCGGTATCATGCAGGTCGAAGATATCGACAGCCTCCGGGGTCGTGATGGTGTTGGAACACTCAACACTGATTACGGTTATGATGTTGGTGGTATCGTCGGCTACGATTTCGGGCCATTCCGTATGGAAGCGGAAGTCAGCCACCGTCGGGCGGCTGAAGCCAGCTACACCGACGATGTGAATTCGTTCAATGGTGCCAGCGTTGATGGCGGAGCCAAGGCTCTGAGCTTTATGCTCAATGGCTTGGTCGATTTTGGCCCCGATGACGGCCTACAGGGTTTTGTTGGCGGCGGTGTCGGAGTTGGTCGTGTTAGCGTCAGCGTTTATACACCGGTACCGGGAATCAATGTAGACGACAGTGATTCTGGTTTCGCCTGGCAGATCCTGGCCGGTGTACGTAAGCCGATTAGCGACAAGATCGACATCGGTTTGAAGTATCGTTTCTTCAACCAATCCGGAAACAGCCTGGTTGCCGCGGATGGCACCGCTGCGAACTCGGATTTCCGCTCGCACTCGCTGCTCGCAACGCTGGCTTACAACTTTGGCGAGCCGCCGGCACCGCCGCCGCCGCCCCCGCCGCCGCCGCCACCTCCCCCGCCGCCTCCGCC
>NZ_JAYPTL010000072.1:0-11522 GCF_038133525.1 Erythrobacter sp.
ACCCGGATCTCGATCTTCATGTCGGTGTTCGATGTGCACATCAACCGTGCGCCGATTGCAGGGACAATTCGCAGGGTGATCTATATCCCTGGCAGTTTCCTCGATGCAGGACTGGACAAGGCCAGCGAAGAGAACGAGCGCCAGCATATCCTGATCGAGCGGATGGATGGCCTCAAGATCGGCTTCACCCAGATTGCCGGATTGGGGGCGCGGCGCATCGTGCCTTTCGTAAAGCCCGGCGATACGGTTGGCGCGGGGCAGCGGGTTGGTCTGATCCGCTTTGGCAGCCGGGTCGACGTATACCTGCCGGCAGGAACCGACTCCAAGGTATTGCTCGGCCAGCGCATTATCGCCGGTGAAACGATCCTGGCAGAGATCGGGGCTCAGAAGTTGATCGAGGGCGTTTCGCAATGAGCGTGGCGCCCGATGAGGCTCACGGCGAGCCGGAAGAACGGGCGCGGCTGGGACCCAAGGCTGCGGAGGACGAGCGGCCGCTGATGGGGCGGTCGCGCGGTCTTTCGCTGCGTGCGATGGTACCGAATGCCATAACCGCGGCGGCGCTGTGTTCGGGACTTACCGGCATCCGCTTCGCTATTTCTGAGAATTGGGGCGCTGCGGTGGTGGCGATCATCCTGGCCGGGCTGCTTGACGGGATCGACGGGCGTATCGCTCGCGCGCTCAATGCGCAGTCAAGGTTCGGCGCGGAGCTCGACAGTCTCGCGGATTCGCTCAGTTTCGGAACGGCACCTGCGATCGTGCTCTATCTGTGGTCGCTATCGGTCGAGCCGCGCCTCGGCTGGTTTGCCGCACTGGCATTTGCGATCTGTTGCGCGCTGCGCCTTGCCCGCTTCAATGCGCAGATCGATGTCGAGCATCAGCCGCACAAGTCGCTGGGCTTCCTGACCGGTGTTCCGGCGCCGCTGGGTGCGGGTCTGGCCTTCGCACCATTCTATCTCTGGATGGCGACCGGTCTCGACGAATTTCGCCAGCCCTTACTGGTGGGGCCCTGGCTCGTCGCTATTGCGCTGCTGATGATTTCGAACATGGCCACGCCAAGCTGGGCTTCGTTGCGCCCGCGCCGCGGGATCAGGTTGGAGGTTCTGGCCTTCGTCGGCCTGCTTTTCGCGGCTCTGCTGGTGGAGCCCTGGTGGACGCTCAGCGCGATCTGCGTCGGCTACCTGTTGCTGCTGCCCTATACGCTGGTCCGCTATGCGCGGATCAGGCGGCGCGGCTGATCAAGGCCTTCACTGGCTGGCGCAAGCCGCCACGGCCAAATCCCGAACACTCTCCCAGAGATGCTATGGGGCGTAGCTCCGGCAACGGTGCCACGACCGCCGTGCGTGCCAACTCGCGCTGCAGCTGGCCGAAGGCAGACCACCAGCGCAGTCCGCTATCGGCAAGCACACCCAGCGCCGCAACGGCGGTGAGGGCGAGAAGTGCAACGAGGAACAATGCGAACATAGCAAATTCTCCCTGCCCGGCTGTCGAAAGCTCTGTTGACAGCCCGGGGATATCTGGTGGAAAACCCGATTGCCCGCCGGTCGTTCCGGCGATGAGAACAATGTTCCTCTTTTGTTCTCACGTGTCAAGCGCTTTTCGCGCCGGACTTTCGCTTTTCTGCGATGAATGGAGGGTGGATTTCGCTCTCGATGACGGCTAAGGGCGCGCGGTCCGCAGCGGATTCGGCCAATTCCGGCCGTTTCGCAGGCGGGCAAATCCACATGGAAAGCACACATACCGGTGCTCGTCGCGGGACACTCCGCACAACGAGTTCCAGCTTTCCAGAGGCAGAACCGGAAAGGAATATGATTATGGCGGCTCCTACCGTCACCATGCAGCAACTGATCGAGGCCGGCGCACACTTCGGCCACCAGACCCACCGTTGGAACCCGCGCATGAAGCCGTACATCTTCGGCGCGCGCAACGGCATCCACATCATCGACCTGTCGCAGACCGTGCCGCTGTTCGCGCGCGCGCTCGACTTCGTCCAGCAGACCGCGCGTTCGGGCGGCAAGGTGCTGTTCGTCGGCACCAAGCGCCAGGCACAGGAAGCGGTTGCCCAGGCTGCCCGCGCTTCGGGTCAGCACTTCGTCAACCACCGCTGGCTGGGCGGCATGCTCACCAACTGGAAGACGATCTCGCAGTCGATCAAGCGCCTCAAGACGCTTGAAGAGCAGCTTTCGGGCGACACTTCGGGCTTCACCAAGAAGGAAGTCCTCCAGCTCACCCGCGAACGCGACAAGCTTGAAATGTCGCTCGGCGGCATCCGCGACATGGGCGGCATCCCCGATGTGATGTTCGTGATCGACGCGAACAAGGAAGACCTGGCGATCAAGGAAGCTAACGTCCTCGGTATCCCGGTTGTCGCGGTGCTCGACACCAACGTCGATCCCGAAGGCATCGCTTTCCCGATCCCGGGTAACGACGATGCGGCCCGCGCGATCAAGCTTTACTGCGATGCGATCGCCCAGGCGGCGAGCACGGGTCGCGGCGAAGGCATCCAGGATTCGGGTGCCGATATCGGCGCGATGGAAACCCCGCCCGAGGAAGCCATCGAGGCCTGAGCCTTTCGGTGACCGGGCGCGCAACGCGCCCGTCACATACCGAAGCTACGCGCCGGGCCGCTCATCGAAGCTGGCCCGGTGCCCGCACTTGAGATTTGAGAAGGAATTATACCATGGCTGCATTCACTGCTGCTGACGTGAAGGCCCTGCGCGAAAAGACCGGCGCGGGCATGATGGACGCCAAGAAGGCGCTCGAAGCATCGAACGGTGACATCGAAGCCGCGGTTGACGCGCTGCGCGCCAAGGGCCTCGCCACCGCGCAGAAGAAGTCGAGCCGCACCGCTGCCGAAGGCCTCGTCGGCCTGGCCGTCGAAGCGACCCGCGGCGTTGCCGTCGAGGTCAACTCGGAGACCGACTTCGTTGCCAAGAACGACCAGTTCCAGGACTTCGTCCGCAAGACCACGCAGGTTGCGCTGGGCACGAGTTCGGACGATGTCGAGGCGCTCAAGGCGGCTGCCTATCCCAATGGCGGCACCGTCGGCGAAGCGTTGACCAACAATGTCGCCACCATCGGTGAGAACCAGCAGGTTCGCCGCATGAAGACGGTCAAGGTCACCAATGGCGTGATCGTGCCCTACATGCACAATGCCGTCGCGCCCGACCTCGGCAAGATCGGCGTGCTCGTTGCGCTTGAGAGCGAAGGCGATGCCGCCAAGCTGACTGAGCTCGGCAAGAAGATCGGCATGCACATCGCTGCGGCTTTCCCGCAGGCGCTGACCGCCGAAGGCCTCGACCCGGAAGTGATCGAGCGCGAGCGAAAGATTGCCGCCGAGAAGGCTGCCGAGAGCGGCAAGCCCGCCGAAGTGCAGGCCAAGATGGTCGACGGCGCCGTGGCCAAGTACGCCAAGGAAAACGCGCTGCTCAGCCAGGTCTATGTGATCGACAACAAGACCCCAATCGCACAGGTCGTCGAGCAGGCCGCCAAGGACGTTGGCGCCAAGGTCGAGCTGGTGGACTACGTCCGCTTCCAGCTGGGCGAAGGCATCGAGAAGGAAGAGACCGACTTCGCTGCCGAAGTCGCCGCTGCCGTTGCCGGCTAAGCGGAAACGCTTCCTACAGGATTGGGCCGCCGGAGTTCGCTTCGGCGGCCTTTTTCGTATGTGCCGGGTCGAGTCGGCGGGAGTTTGTTGACGAAGTGCAGACGGGGGCTCGCCTTTTTGTGGGGAAGCGCGTCGCGGGGGCGGGAATTACGAAAAGAAAGAACCGACGCGAAGCTAGCGTGCGCGTTTCGAGTAGGAAATACGGCTCCGATCGGCGTCTTGGCCAAGCGCCGGCAATTGGATGTTATACGCTCCGCCGCCGCCAATCGAAGCCGAGCTGGATGTTGCAGCTTATGCTGGTCAGCGAAATCGTCACCCGGCCGCCGGTCCGATTGGGGATGAAGGGAATGTAGAACTGTCGGAAGGTTCCGTCTGCACCCGCGCTTAGCCGGTATTCGACGCCAGGGATCCGCCCATCGATTTCCTGCGCCGCATCGTTGGTCAGCCGGTACCGCACGGGTTCCCCGGAACGGAATCCGACTGCCGAGATCCGGTAGAACAGCCCGTTGCCGATGATGTCTGCCCGGCAGGTGCCCGTCTCGACCTCGTCGATCAGGCGCCAGCCTCTCGCGATTGTGATGTCCTCGCTCGCGGAAGCCGGGAAGGGCAGTGTGATCGCCAATACTGCCAAGGCGATCTTCGACATGCCGTGCGCTTTGCTCATATGCACCCCCACGATGGATGCAGCCAGACTAGCACCTGTGGCCAAGGGTGCGGCGCGCAATCTTTGCCTTGCCTAGAAACGGGACAATGCGATGGCCCGAGCTTCCGAAGGGTCTAGCGAGGGGCGTACTCAGAAATCGAACGTGCCGGAGAAGATCGGTACGCTTGTCCCCGAAACACTGGTTCTGATTTCTGCGCCGACGCGCCATGCGCGCGAGGCGATCAGGCTGGGGCGGCCCATCTCCAGCCCCTGGTGCACGGTGAAGTCGATTTCGTCGCCGCCCAGCCGATCGAGCAGCAGGCCGGCCAGCGGCGCGTTGGCGCTGCCCGTTGCGGGATCTTCCCAGGTTCCGGCCAGCGGCGCGAACATGCGCGCCCACAAGGTTCGCTCTTCGCGGGCATAGACGAACAGCGAGAAGCGCCCGTTGAGCTCAGGATAGTCATCGGCAGCGCGATGGAAGGCCGCCAGATCGGGTGTGCAGCGCGCCACGGCGTCGCGTTCGATCTCGGCGAAGATATAGGGATTGCCGCAGGTCGCGAAGATGGGGGCATGGGTAGTCGCGACGATGTCGGTCGCCGCGATCTGCAGGCATTCGGCGATGCGCTCGTGCGGGAACTCCATGCCCATGGCCACCGGCTGCGGGGCCTCGACCGTACCGCCGACAGGTGAGCCGTTCGCATCGCGCGACAGCGTGACCCTGGCGATCCCGGCGGGGATTTCGAGCCGTGCCGTGGCGCCATCGATCATGCCCATCCGCGCCATGACGAATGCGGTTCCGATCATTGGATGGCCCGCGAAGGGCATTTCATGCTTGCGGTTGAATATCCGCACGCGGGCATCGTTCGCGGGATCGGCTGGCCTAAGGACGAAGGTCGTTTCGCTATAGTTCATCTCGGCGGCCAGCGCCTGCATCGTGGCATTGTCGATCGCGTCGGCTTCGACGAACACGGCCAGCGGATTGCCGCCAAAGCGGCGGTCGGTGAACACGTCGACGGTTTCGAAACGCACGGATGCCATGGAACCTCCTCTTGACGCGCGGTTCGGTAGTTGGCAAAAAAACGAAATGCAAGGCGAAAAGATCTACCGCGTCCTGGCCAATGCGCACCGGCTGCAGATCCTCGAATGGCTCAAAGACCCGGTCGCCAATTTCCCGCCGCAGGTCGACGGCGACCTGGTGAAAGACGGCGTGTGCGCGGTGCTGATCGCCAAGAAGCTGGGGCTGACGCCGTCGACGCTCAGCGAGCATATGCGGCTGCTGGTCGAGGCGGATTTCGTCACGCCCAAGCGGATCAAGCAATGGACCTTCTACCGCCGCAATGAGGGGCGGATTGCCGAAATCGGAAAGGCGCTCGCCGAAGGTTTGTAAGCGGGAAGGATTCGAAACGGTCTGGCATTTGGAAGCCGGGGCACCGACATCATCGAAACCGGACAAGCGGGGTTACGTCGGGCAGCGCACTTCGCTATCCGCCGACAATGAAAATCGCAGTCATTTCCGATATTCACGGCAATATCGCCGCGCTTGATGCAGTGCTTGCGCATGTCGATAGCCAATCGGTCGATGAGATCGTCAATCTTGGCGATATTTGCTCCGGTTCGCTGTGGCCCGAAGAGACGGCCGATCGCCTCATGCCGCTCGACCTGCCGACCGTGTGCGGAAATCACGAGCGACAGGTTCTGACTGGGACGTATGAGCGGCTGGGATTATCGGACCAGCATGCCAGGGCGACGATGCGCGATGACCAGATTGCGTGGCTTGCGGATATGCCCGCGACGCTCCAGCTCTCCGAAGAGGTTTTGCTGGTTCATGGCACGCCGGACAGCGACCTTGCCTATTTCCTCGAGACAGTGACGGAACAGGGCCTGCGCCCGGCCACGCTGGACGAAGTGACGGAGCGGGCGGGGGCAACGGCTTCTCCACTCATCCTTTGCGGTCATACCCATGTTCCTAGAGCGGTTCGACTCGAGGACGGGCGGTTGATCGTGAACCCGGGCAGCGTTGGCTTGCCGGCCTATGACGATGTGCATCCATTTCCGCACGTCATCGAAAACGGGACACCACACGCGCGCTACGCAATCGTGACCGATGACAGCGGTCGCTGGGAAGCGAGCTTTCACATGGTGACCTATGACTGGGAGCAGGCCGCCCGCGACGCAGAAGCGCATGGCCGCCCCGAATGGGCGAGGGCCTTGCGTACCGGGCTTGTTTGACTCCTGGCAGGCGTGCGCTCAGCTTTGTGACCGCCTCGCTGCGCGCATCCGGCCAGGTACCGGGCTGATTGCGGTGGCCGATCAAGTTAGGTAGACTAATACTATGAAAGTATTGATCTTCCTCCTTGCGGTTGCGGGGTCATGCACCGCTGTCGGTCCACTTGCCGCGCATGAAGTCGATTCAAGCTCGCGCGTTGGTCAGCAACTGGTGGGTGTATCAACGGATGAAGCAGAAGCTCTGATCTCGAAAGTCAAAGAAGCCCAGGAGAATCTAAGACGGAAGAGGTTCCAGCCATTCCTATTGTTGGCTGGATCGGTAGCCTCATACGATGAGGCAAA
The DNA here is from genome assembly GCF_038133525.1 of Erythrobacter sp. GTDB lineage: Bacteria > Pseudomonadota > Alphaproteobacteria > Sphingomonadales > Sphingomonadaceae > Qipengyuania. The sequence continues at coordinate 6,816 of NZ_JAYPTL010000072.1, forward strand.
GATTGCACCGATTGATGTCTTCCTAGACGTACCATTCGATGACGTTTGGGAAGTCAAAAAAGTGAGTTCCGCCAGAAAAGACTGGAAGTCCTTCGTCTTGAGTTACACTCCCCAAGGCTTGGGGAAAGCCTACTGGGAGATCGAAGTGCTCTTGGGATACACCGGCGAGATTCACCAAATAACTCTGCTTTACAAGCCGCCGGCGCCGTTCTGAAGACGCCTCCATTCCAACCGTCTTTTGAATGCTGCCCAGTATGCAGGTTTTGTCAGGATCTAGCAGATTTTGGCGCGATCGTTGATGCGTGAACAACCCGAAGTGACGCCCTGCGGCAGGCGCATTCTGTCCCATGAATGCCAAGCCAGATTTGTTCTCACGTGCCAGTCGAAGATGTCGAATGGGACATTGCCAGCACCTAGCATCGAGTCGCTTCGATCTCTCCTATGAAAGCAACCGCGACAGCTCCGAATTGCGGGCTCGCAAGAAGCTCATGAGCAGGTCGGGATATTGCTCGGACACGGCGGCTTGCACCGATGGTCGTTGCATGATGCGATCGCGCCAGGCTGAGGTCCGCGGCAGTCCGTCGGTCACGCCGAGCGGCAACTGCGCCTCGATGACGTCGAAATAGCGCATCGCCGTCGCCCAGACGCCGTCGATAAGGCGGAACTGCTCGCCTTCGAAGAAGGGACCGGCGATTTCGGGCTCGATCCGTTCGAACTTGGTGCGGATCTCTGCACGCTTCGCTTCGAACGCCGCCGTGTCGGGTGCGTTGTAGAGGCCGGCGATCGCGTTGAGCAGCGTCGAGCCGAATTCGATCCAGCTCCTTTGCCGCGCGCGTGCCAGCGGGTTGGCGGGGTGGAGTGCCGGGGCCGCGGTCTCGTAGAGATATTCGGCAATTACCTGGCTTTCGAACAGCGCCGTGCCGTCCACGTCGAGCACAGGGGTCTTGCCCAAGGGTGAGATCGCCAGGAGCCAGTCGGGCTTGTTGCCGAGGTCGATATCGACCCGTTCGAACGGCACGCCCGCCTCCAGCATCACGATCGCGGCGCGTTGGACATAGGGGCAAAGCTTGTGGCTGATCAGGCGCATTTCGGGTCACTCGTTGAATTTAGATGCATTTGCATATAAATATGGAACAGGCGACGACAAGGGGTGGGGCGTCTTGGTGGGGAATGCGCAGGTTGCAGATGGCGATTCGGCGAGGGCATGGCCCGCGCTGGTCCGGGCATATCAGGACGTGCGGCGGGACGCGGAAGCTGCGCTCAGGCGCCACGGGCTGAAGTCTCTCGAGGAATATGACGCGCTGCTCGAACTGCGCAGGGCCGTGCGGCCGCTCTCGCTATCCGAACTGGAGGCCGAAACGCTGCTGCGGCAGTACCAGACTTCGCGCCTGGTTGACCGGTTGGAGGCGAGAGGGCTGGTTGAGCGCACGGTGGCGCCTGCAGATGGGCGATCGCGCCTGGTGACGCTGACCAAGGCGGGCCGGCTGACCCAGAAAGCGGCAGGGCGCGCCTATGCCGAAGTGCTCGACAATCGCTTTGCGGAGCGGCTGGCGGGTGACGAGCTTGCGATGCTACGGCGCTTGCTTCTGCGCGTAGGTGCCGATTGAGTCCGTATCATTACTTGTTTGCCCGGTGCGTGGCCGCTAAGCCGCGCCTCGACCAATCCACTTCGCCAGGTTTTCTGCATGCCCCTGTCTTCCATGAAACGCGTCCTGCTCAAGCTCTCGGGTGAGGTGCTGATGGGCGACCAGCAGTTCGGGATCGATCCGGCCTTCGTGCTGGAACTGGCGAAAGAGGTGAAGGCAGCCAAGGATACGGGGCTCGAAATCTGCCTCGTCATCGGCGGTGGCAACATCTTCCGCGGCATGGCCGGGGCGGCGCAGGGCATGGACCGCGCGCAGGCCGATTACATGGGCATGCTGGCCACGGTGATGAACGCGCTGGCGATGCAGAGCGCGCTCGAGCAGATCGGCGTCCAGACCCGGGTGCAGAGCGCGGTGCAAATGGACCAGGTGTGCGAGCCGGTAATCCGCCGCCGGGCGGAGCGGCACCTCGAGAAGGGCCGTGTCGTCATTTTCGCGGCCGGCGTCGGCGCTCCCTATTTCACCACCGATAGCGGTGCTGCGCTGCGGGCGGCAGAAATGAATTGCGACGCGCTGCTCAAGGGCACCAGCGTCGACGGGGTCTATGACAGCGATCCGAAGAAGAACCCGGACGCAAAGCGCTTTGACACAGTGAGTTACGGCAAGGTCCTGGCGGATGACCTGAAGGTCATGGACGCCAGCGCCGTGGCGCTGTGCCGCGACAACAACATTCCGATCGTGGTTTTCTCGATCCGCGAAAAGGGCAATCTTGCCCGGGTCATCGCGGGCGAGGGAACGCAGACGGTCGTCACCAACTGAGCTGAACGAAAGAACAGAGGAAGCCAGCCATGGCCAAGTACGACAAAGCCGACATCGAGCGCCGCATGAAGGGCGCCGTCGAAAGCCTGAAGGGCGATCTTTCCGGCCTGCGCACCGGCCGCGCCAACACCAGCCTGCTCGATCCCGTAGTGGTCGAGGTCTATGGCGCGATGATGCCCCTCAACCAGGTCGCCACCGTTTCGGCGCCCGAGCCGCGCATGCTCAGCGTGCAGGTGTGGGACAAGTCGAACCTGACCGCGGTGGAAAAGGGCATCGCCAAAGCCAATCTCGGGCTCAATCCCATGATCGACGGCCAGACGCTGCGCCTGCCGCTGCCCGACCTGACGGAGGAGCGCCGCAAGGACCTGGCCAAGCTGGCCGGCAATTATGCCGAGCAGGCCAAGATCGCGATCCGCAACGTCCGCCGCGACGGCATGGAAGCGCTCAAGGAAGACGAGAAAAAGAAGGAAATCTCCGAGGACGAGCGCAAGCGCGCCGAGGACGAGGTCCAGAAGCTGACCGACAAGTACGTCGGCGAGACCGACCAGGCGGCGCAGGCCAAGGAAAAGGAAATCCTGAGCCAGTAAGCGGCTTGGGGTTGGCAAGAACATAATGAGCGGGGAAGGGCAGCACGCACGGCACGTGGCCATCATCATGGATGGCAACGGCCGCTGGGCGAAGCGCAAGCACCTGCCCCGCGCCATGGGCCATCGCAAGGGCGTGGAGGCCGTGCGCGAGCTGGTGCGCAGCCTCAAGGACACCAGCATCGAGTGCCTGACGCTCTATGCCTTCAGCAGCGAGAACTGGAAGCGGCCCGAGGACGAGGTCGACGATTTGATGAACCTGATGCGCAAGTTCATCAAATCGGACTTGCCCGAATTCATCGCGAATGACGTGAAGCTGCACATCCTGGGCGATTGGCGCGTGCTTGCACCCGATATCGTCGAAATGCTCGAGGATGCGCTTGAGCAGACGAGTAAGGGTTCGCGGACGCTGGCGGTCGCGCTGAACTACGGTTCGCAGGCGGAGATTGTGCAGGCGGCGCGCAAGGCGGCCGCGCAGGGTGAGATTACCGAAGAGAGCCTGGCAGCGCATCTCTACACGGCTCCGCTGCCGCCGCTCGACCTGCTGATCCGCACCAGCGGCGAGGTTCGCCTGTCCAATTTTCTCTTGTGGCAAGCCGCCTATGCGGAAATGATCTTCACCGATGTGCTGTGGCCGGACTTCACGCCTGGCCACCTGCAACAGGCACTGGCGGATTTCGCCGATCGGGAGAGGCGCTTTGGGGGACGTTGAAACAGTGGACGCGGCATTGCCGCGCAAGAATGCCGACCTGCCGGCACGCGTGGCTTCGGCAGCGGTCATGCTGGCAATAGCTATCGGCGTGCTGTTCGCAGGCGACCCCTGGCTCGACCTGTTCATCGCGGTTGTGATCATCGTTGCCTTCGGTGAACTGGTGCGGCTGGTATGGAAGGCGACACCCAATCTCGCCTTGCGGCTTGGCGGCATCGCCTTCGGCGTGATTTACGTGGGCACGGCCGGACTGGTCATGAGCCGCCTGCCGATCACCCTGTTCATCGGCGTGGTCGGTGCTGTCATTTGTATCGATACATTCGCCTATTTCACCGGCCGCGCGATCGGCGGGCCGAAGATTGCTTCGTCGATCAGTCCGTCAAAGACCTGGGCAGGCCTCTTGGGTGCTGTCATCGGCGCGACGCTCTGGCTGGTGCTCTGGGTTGCGGCGGTGCGCTATCCGATGACCGGCAGCATGCTGCCACATTTCGATATGATCGACCTGAGCCAGGTCCTGTTTATCGGTCCGCTTGCCGCAGTCTGCGCCCAGGCGGGGGATTTCTTTGAAAGCTGGCTCAAGCGTAAGGCGGGCGTGAAGGATTCCTCGCGCCTGATTCCGGGCCATGGCGGGGTATTCGACCGGGTCGACGGGATGATCCCCGTCGCATTGCTGGTTGCGGTCTTGCTGGGCAGGGCCGGTTGACCCGCACGATCTCCATCCTTGGTGCGACCGGCTCCGTCGGAGCCTCGACGCTCGACCTGGTCCGGCGCAATCGCGATGACTGGCGGGTCGTCGCTCTGACGGCCAATTGCAATGTTCACGAACTTGCTGCCCTGGCGCGGGAATTTGCGGTCGAAGTCGCGGTGGTGGCAGATGAGAGCCGCTTGCCCGATCTGCGCGAGGCGCTGGTTGGCACGGGCATTCTCGCGGCCGGTGGGCGTGACGCTCTTTGCGAGGCGGCTTCGCGACCGGTCGACATGACTGTGGCGGCGATAGTCGGATGTGCGGGCT
>NZ_JAYPTL010000073.1:0-11497 GCF_038133525.1 Erythrobacter sp.
GTTCCGCACCCTCTGGATTGCCGCGTCGCCTGCGGCTCCTCGCAATGACTGGGTTCGGATCTCACACCATCTTCGCGAAGCAGGCGTGCAGTTCCTGCACGAACAGCTCGGGCTGCTCCCACGCGGCGAAATGGCCGCCCTTGTCGAGCTCGTTCCAGTAGACGAGATTGGTCAGCGTCCGTTCGACCCAGGCACGCGGAGCGGGGAGAATCTCTTTCGGGAAGGCGCTCGCCCCGGCCGGCAGCGACACCGTTCCCGAACCGAATTTGGCGAAGCTTTCCCAATAGAGCCGCGCGGCCGAGGCTCCCGTCGCGGGCAACCAGTAGAGCATGATGTCGTCGAGCACCTGGTCCATCGACAGCGCATCCCACGGCGATCCGCTGTTGTCGGTCCAGTAATACACCTTCTCGAGGATCCACGCGGCGAGACCGACGGGGGAATCGACCAACGAATATCCGATCGTCTGCGGCCGCGTGCTTTGTTCCTTGGAATAGCCGGAATCCCATTCTTGGTAGAAGCCGAGCCGTTGCAGCGCCTTGAGCACCTTCGGGTCCTGGCTTTGCAGATCTTCCGGCCCCGGGCGACCAAGCGGCATGTTGAGGTGGATGCCTCTGCACCCCTCTGGCGCCAGCTGGCCGATGGCGGTGGTGACAGCGGCACCCCAGTCTCCACCCTGCGCAACCCAGTGGCCATAGCCAAGGCGGCGCATCAGTTCCGCCCAGTCGCGCGCAATTCTTTCGACGCCCCAACCCGTGGCCGAGGGCTTCTGCGAGAAGCCATAACCCGGTAATGACGGGGCCACGACGTGGAAGGCCATCGCCTCCGGGTCGGTGGGTTCGGTCAACTCGTCGATCACGCCAAGGAACTCGATCACCGACCCCGGCCAGCCATGCGTGATGATCAACGGTAGAGCGTCCACGCGCGAGGATCGCTTGTGCAGGAAGTGGATCGACAACCCGTCGATATTGGTGGTGAACTGGCCGATATCGTTGAGCCGCTTCTCGCAGCGCCGCCAGTCGTATTCGATCCGCCAATAGGCGACAAGTTCCTTGAGCGCGGCCAGCTTGGTGCCCTGCGACCAGTCGTCGACCGGTTCTTCTTCAGGCCAGCGGGTCTGGTCGAGCCGGTCGGCTAGCCGGACCAGTTCATCCTGCGGGACATCAAGGTGGAAAGGGCGGATCTCGCTCATGCCTACTCTCCTGTCGCCTTCCGTGAAGCCTCGACCACGCGGGTCATATCGGCAAGCAGTATCGTGCTCGTCGCCTTGGCCAGAACGGTCCCGTTGGCATCCTTCAGGTGGCCTTCGTAAAAGCTGGTCCGCTTGCCGTGCCGTTCGACCCAGGCTTCGGCGATAACCAGCCCGGGGCGCGTCGGCGCGAAGAAGCTGACCTTCAGCTCGAGTGTCATGGGAACGATGCCCGGCCCGTTCTTCGCCATCGCGGCATGAGCCATCGCTGCGTCGATCCATCCGCTGATGAATCCCCCCTGCACCACGCCGCCCGAATGGCATTGCTCGCGCTTGGCCTCATACTCCAGGCTCGCGCGTCCTTCGGGGTCGACCGATACGACCCGCACCAGTCCCATCGTCTCATGAAGCGAATGTCCGTCAGCCATGCTCTCTCCAGCAAATCGGGAAATTTAATTTCTCGCGATGCCCAAGCCTGTTTTGCTTTACAAGCCCGCCGTGCTTTCGCATAGCAACGCACATGCACAATGCACTCGGCCTTATTCTGCGACTTACACGCCCTTGGGCGTGATAGCTGGCGTGCCGAAGCGGGCGCGCTGAGCGCCCAAGGGATCGAAACCACCCCGAAGCTTCCGCAAATACCGAGATTTCAAATGTCCATGCTCCGCGACCCGAGCGTCAAGTACTCCGCCTTTCCGCAGGTGCCGCTGCCTGACCGGCAATGGCCAAGCCGAACGATCACAGCCCCGCCCCGCTGGCTGTCGACCGATTTGCGCGACGGCAACCAGGCGATCGTCGATCCGATGGACGCGCACAAGAAGAACCGTTTCTTCGACCTGCTCGTGCAGGTAGGCCTGAAGGAAATCGAGGTCGGTTTTCCGAGTGCCGGCGCGACCGAGTTCGATTTCATCTCAGGCCTCGTGCAATCGGGTCGCATTCCTGACGATGTCTTCGTGCAAGTGCTCACGCAAAGCCGCGAAGACCTGATCCGCACCAGCTTCGCCAGCCTGACAGGTGCAAAGCAGGCGATCGTCCATCTCTACAATGCAGTCAGCCCTGCCTGGCGCGAGGTCGTGTTCGGCATGACCAAGGACCAGGTGCGGGAAATCGCCGTAACCGGCGCCAAGATCATGCGCGACGAGGCGGCGAAGCAGCCCGGAACCGACTGGCATTTTGAATATTCGCCCGAGACCTTCTCCACCGCCGAACTCGATTTCAGCCTCGAGGTCTGCGAAGCGGTGATGGAGGTTCTCCAGCCCACCCCCGACCATCCGATAATCTTCAACCTGCCGGCAACGGTCGAAGCGGCAACGCCGAACATCTATGCCGACCAGGTCGAATATTTCATCCGCAACCTGCCCAATCGCGAGAGCGCGGTAATCAGCCTGCATACGCATAACGACCGCGGAACCGGCGTGGCTGCGGCGGAACTGGCGCTGATGGCAGGTGCCGACCGCGTCGAAGGCTGCCTGTTCGGCAACGGCGAGCGGACCGGCAATTGCTGCCTCGTGACCATGGCGCTCAACATGTACACGCAGGGCGTCGACCCGGGCCTCGACTTCTCGGACATCGATCGGGTGATCGAGACGGTCGAGTACTGCAATCAGATCCCCGTCCACCAACGCCATCCCTATGGTGGCGAACTGGTCTTCACCGCTTTTTCGGGCAGCCACCAGGACGCGATCAAGAAGGGCTTCGCCGCGCACGAGACGCAGAATTCGCCGGCCTGGCGCGTTCCCTATTTGCCGATCGACCCGGCCGACCTCGGTCGCAGCTACGAGGCGGTGATCCGCGTCAATTCACAGTCCGGCAAGGGCGGCTTCGCCTGGGTGCTTGAGCAGGACAAGGGTCTCAAGCTGCCCAAGCGGATGCAGGCCGATTTCAGCCCGCATGTGCAACGCATGGCAGACGAACTGGGCCGCGAGCTCAATGCGAGCGACATCTGGGATGCCTTCCGTCACGCCTATTACGTCAAGATGGAGCCGCGCCGCTTCCGCCTGGTCGATTATGAGGAAAGCCGTGCCAGCGACGGCACCCGCTTGTTCGCAGGCACCATCGAGGTCGATGGTAAGGAACAGAGCGTTTCAGGGCGCGGCAACGGCCTGATTTCGAGCGTGATGACCACGCTGCGCGATGCCTTCGGGGTCGAACTCGAGGTTGTCGACTACAACGAGCACGCACTCGGCGCAGGCACCAGCGCCAACGCCGCCGCCTACCTCGAATGCCGTACACCCGATGGCAAGACCGTCTGGGGCTGCGGTATCGACGAAGACGTCGCGACCGCCAGCGTGCGCGCCGTGCTCAGCGCGGCAAACTCCGCCGGTTGAGCTAGGTAACCGGTACGATACTCACTTCACGTGAGCGTCGTACCAGTCCAGCCAGCGCTTCAACCGGTCGACCTTGAAGCTCGGTCGGTTGATGCCGTGGAACTCGCCCGGGTAGATCACCATCCGCGTCTCGATCCCGCGCGAACGCAGGCCCTGATACATCTGTTCGGTCGCCAGCGTGGGCACGTTGACGTCCTCATCCCCCACCATGAACAGCGTGGGCGTCACGATGCGATCATTGTGCAGGAAGGGGTAGCTGAGCTTTTCCCAAACTTCCCGGTTCTCCCACGGATAGCCCAGTTCCACGTCGTATTCGTAGACGTAGTGATCGGTGCCATATCCGGCGAGGATATTGCCGATCGAGGCCCCGCTCATCGCCGCCTTGAACCGCGTATCGCGGGCGATGGTGTAATTGGTCAGCATGCCGCCATAGGACCAACCGCCGATAACCAGCTTGTCCGGATCGGCGATGCCTTCCGCCACCGCATGGTCGACCGCGGCCAGCACATCCTCGACGTCGACCGTGCCCCAGGCCGCATCGATCCCGGCGGCATGGGTCTGACCATAGCCGGTACTGCCGCGCGGGTTGACGGTAATGACCGCATATCCGCCACCCGAGAATATCTCGCGCATTATGTCGAAACTGACATCGAACTGCGAAGTCGGGCCACCATGAATATAGAGCATGGTCGGCACACGTGAGCCCTTGCGGTATCCCGGCGGCGTCTGGATGAAGCCGCGCACTTCGGCGCCATCCTTGCTGATGACGCTGATACGCTCGACCTTGCCCAGTTCGAGGTTCTTGGCAAACTCGGCATTGTGCGAAGTAAGTGCGCGAAGCTTGCCATTCTCCAGCGCATAGATCTCGTCGGGAGCGGTCAGCTGACCGACCCGCATCGCGACATGCCCGTTGGGCGATACTGTAGGCTCGGAAAATACCCACTCCCCGCTCTTCACATCGCTCACCGAACCGCCGACGGCCGGCACGCTGGCAAGCCGCTGGACACCGTCATCCTCGACGATGAAGCTGATCGTCGATCCATCGGAGGACCAGAAGGGATTGAGGACGTTGCGATCCAGCGCTTCGGTCAGCACACGTTCCTCGCCCCCACCAGAAGGGACCACCGCGAGGTCGGTCGTGGCATACCAGATAAGCGACGGGTCACCCGTGCGCAGATAGGCAATCTGCGAGCCGTCCGGACTCCATGCGGGATATGATCCAAAGCCGGGATCGCTGTCCGCACCTTCATACTTCGTGACCTGTTTCGGAGCCTGCCCTGGCTTCGCGACATCGGCAGTCCAAATATTGAAGTCCGGCGAGCGTTCGGCGTCAGGAAAACGACGCGAAACGAAGGCGACACGCTTTCCGTCAGGCGACCAGGCCGGCAGCGCTTCGTCGAAATCGCCATCAGTTAGGCGTTCCGCTTTGCCACTAACGAGATCGTAGAGCCAAAGGCGTTCACGACGATTGTCGAGATAGCCGACCCCGTCTTCCTTGAAGCGATAACGATCGATAACGATTGGTTCGGGGCGGTCCTCGCTGCCTTCTGTCTTCTTCGGCTTGGGATCCTGTACAATCAGCGCAAGCTTGGTCCCACTTGGCGAGAAAGCATAGTCTGTGACCGAGCCCATGATGCCGGGGATGGGAAAGGCTTCGCCGCCGAAGGTGGGCAGAAGCCAAAGTCGATTGGGAATTTCCTCACTCCCATCATCTTCCGGCCAACGTGAAGACAGGAAGGCGATTGCCTTCCCATTCGGGCTGAAGCGAGGCGTGAACTCACTTTCACCAACCCGCCAGGTGAGCGGTCGTGCGCCGGTGCCATCCCATCCGGCAATCCAGATGTGACTCTCGGCCTCATCATTCGCCGCATTGTCCGTTTCAACGGTATAGACGACCAAACTGCCATCGGGCGAAATTGCCGGCTCGGACACTTGCTGGATCCGAACCATGTCCTCCGGTTGCGCCCGCTCCGCCCAGGCGGCATGCGGAAGCGCCAGCGCCCAAAGGCCGGCGGAGAACAGAAGAACTCGCATCAATATCTCCTTGAACTTGGAGGGCCTTGCTTAAGGCAATCCGTGCGCTTGGCAATCTCGGCAGGCACGAAGTTTACAGTGGAGATTCGGCCATTCCCTACTCCACCCGCCTGGCTTAGTTATCCGACATGTCAGCCCGTCGCCTCTCCTGAATGGCTGATCCACATACTGTCCTGGGCCCGGCAAAATTCCTTGCCAGAACCCTGTTCCATGTGTTCCATCCAGCGGGGAAGGCCCCGGGGGAATCCGACATCGGTCCTACACGGTGCCAGGGAGACAGCCTCAAATGACCGAAGAAATCCTCGAGCCAGATCTGCCGATCGTCGATCCGCACCATCACTTGTGGGACCTGCGTCCGTTGATGGGTGCGTTTCCCGAACCACGGCACGATTTCCTCGAGGCAATCGCAGGGGCAGCTTATTACACTTTCGACGAACTCCACGCCGACACGCATAGCGGCCACAATGTGGTGGCGACTGTCTTCATGGAATGCGGAGCGTTTTACGATTCAAGCCGAGGCGAGGCGCTCAAACCGGTGGGAGAGGTCGAATTCGTCAACGGCGTTGCCGCCCAGGGCGCGAGTGGCCTTTATGGCGATTACCGTCCCTGTGCCGCGATCGTCGGCCATGCCGACCTGACGCTGGGCGATGCGGTGAAACCGGTAGTGGAGGCTCTGATCGCCGCTGGTAATGGGCGGTTCTGCGGCATTCGCCATGCCGCCGCATGGGATGCCGATCCCGAGGTGCTCGGGCCGCCCTTCCACGCACCACAGGGTCTCTACGGCAGTGACGCTTTCCGTGCCGGTTTCGCAGCCTATGCCGATTATGGTCTGACCTTCGATGCCTGGCTGCTCGAGCCGCAGCTGGGCGATGTACTGGAACTGGCGAAAGCCTTCCCCGACCAGCAGATTGTGCTCGACCATTGCGGCACACCGCTCAACATCGCCAGCTATCGTGGCAAGCTGCACGAGCGTTTCGACGCCTGGCGCCATTCGATCCACGCAATTGCCGAATGCCCCAACGTCTCGGTTAAACTGGGCGGACTGGCCATGGCGTTCTGCGGTCTACCTGAAGACGGACCGGCAAAGGGCCACGGATCAGAACATCTTGCCGCGCTCTGGCGCCCCTATGTCGATACCTGCATCGACGCCTTCGGCCCCGATCGCGCCATGTTCGAAAGCAATTACCCGGTGGATCGCTGGGGGGCGAGCTACGCGGTATTGTGGAACGCTTTCAAACGATTGGCGCAGGGCGCCAGCCCCGATGAGAAGCGCGCGCTGTTTTCCGGAACCGCAGCGCGCATCTACGGCATAGAACACCTGCTCGATTGAAGCTGACGTTTACGTAACGTCACGCTCGACAAGCGCCCGCGCGCACCATAAGCCATACCCAAGTTTCAGAATGCAACGGAGATAACGGATGTCCCTTCCCGCCCCTTTTGATCGGATGCGCCTGCCCGTCATCGGTTCGCCACTGTTCATCGTATCGGGGCCGGAACTGGTCATCGCCCAGTGCAAGGCGGGCATCGTCGGCAGCTTTCCCGCGCTCAATGCGCGCCCGCAAAGCCAGCTCGACGAATGGCTCCACCAGATCACCGAGGAACTGGCCGCGCACAATCGCGCCAACCCCGATCGTCCGGCGGCGCCCTTCGCAGTCAACCAGATCGTTCATAAGTCGAATGACCGGCTCGATGCCGATATGGCGACTTGCGCGAAGTGGCAGGTGCCGCTCGTGATCACCTCGCTCGGCGCGCTGGAAGACGTGTTCTCTGCCGTCAAAGGCTGGGGCGGCATCACCATGCATGACGTGATCAACGACCGTTTCGCCCGCAAGGCGATCGAAAAGGGTGCTACCGGTCTGATCCCAGTCGCCGCCGGCGCCGGCGGGCATGCCGGCGTGCTCAGTCCTTTTGCACTGATGCAGGAAATCCGCAGCTGGTTCGACGGCCTCGTCGCGCTCTCAGGTTCGATCGCCCACGGCCGTTCGATCCTTGCCGCACAGGCGCTAGGCGCGGACTTCGCCTATATTGGTTCGCCCTGGATCGCGACCACCGAGGCTAACGCTGACCAGCGCTACAAGGACGCCATCGTCGAAGGCAGTGCGAGCGGTATCGTCTACACCAACCTCTTCACCGGCGTGCACGGCAACTACCTGCGGTCAAGCATCGAGGCGGCCGGGCTCAACCCCGACGATTTGCCGCAGAGCGACCCGTCGAAAATGAACTTCGGCAGCGGTGGCAATACCAAGGCCAAGGCGTGGAAGGATATTTGGGGTTCGGGTCAAGGTATCGGCACGGTCACCGAAACCGCTCCGGTCGAAGCCACTGTTGCTCGCCTGGAGCGCGAGTATGAAGCGGCCAAGGTGGCGCTGGCGAAAGCGACTGCCTAGGATAGATCGACCCGGACTACTGCACCATCCGCCGATGGCTCTAGGTGTATCGGCTTCCTTCCGGGAATTTCGAGCGTGATCGGGCCATCGACCGGCCCGATCGCGACGAGCTCATGAATGAGCAGCCAGGCAAGGTCCGTCGCATGCCCGCTGCCTTGCGCCTCACCGATAGGTAGCTGGATCTCCTGGCCAATGAAGTGACCAAGGCCGCTGCTGCATAATCTACCGGGAGCAACCTCGCCCAAACGTACCAGGCTCTTCGCCGGGAACCTGCCCCCGCCAATCCAATCAGCGACAATCCGGCTGAAGCCAGCTTGTGGCATCACAACGCCCGAAACGGTCCAGCAAACGCCCACCACTCCATCGAGCCGATCAACAAGGTCGAGTGCCAATGCCAGCTGGGTCCGCACAATCGGAAGGCTGGATGCCCCTTCGGCCAAATGCGGACCCGGAAAGAGCCCAATCGCTTCGCTCGATTCTGTCGCGAGGCGGTGCTTGTCATCCACGGGGCAAAGGTCAGCGGGAAGCGCAAGCGATGGACCAGGGCTCAAGCCAACCAGGTCAAAGGTCAGCCCGTCGCGGCATAGCTCAAGCCAGGTATGGTCGAAACAGCTGGTGTCGCCCTCCCCTCCAAATCCGATCAACGAAGGCGGTACAACACCAGTGGGATCATGGGTTATCGAATTGCGATCTGAGCAATTCAGCGTCTCAGCTATCTGATCCTTGTTCGGTCGATTTTTGCTGCCGAACAGCAAGAGCAATCCGGGCTGATCACAATTCGCACTTGCGAAGGAATGGGTGATTGTCATCCAAGAGAAGCTACAGTCTGCAGCCTGCAGTTCCACTCCCGACCTGTTGAAAAATATGGATAAATGTTCAAATCGGAGCGAACTCCATCACACGCCAAGCCGACGTTGCCCGCATCGGCTAGAATATCCCGAGCTGGATACCTTCCATCAAGGACGCACCGAGAAGGCGGGCATTTTCCAAAGCCTCGGCATTTGGCACCTTCGGAGCGAGAATTTCTTCCGGAGTTTGCGCTGCCATATTGACGATCGAGGGTTCGGCGACACGCCGCAAGCGCCATCCCGTGGCGATCCGGTCGATCTGGCGCTGGGCCCCCTCTCCGTCCGATCCTGCGGCAATAATCGTGGCATAGGGCCGGCCCTCAACCTGGCCGAGGACCGGGTAATAACAACGATCGAACATTTCCTTCATCGCCCCGCTCATGGTCGCGAGGTTTTCGGGGCAGGCGAAGAGGAAGCCCTGTGCCGCCAGTAGATGTTCCGGCTCGACCTCTTCCGCACGCAACAAGAGCGCCTGCTCGCCTGCGCCAAGCGCTGCGGCGTGCGCCAGCGCCTTGGCAGTCCCGGTCCGACTATGCCACGCGATCAGGAGCAATGGATTATCCATGGCGCCAACATCGCGGGCACTTGTCGATTGTCAATCGCCGTAGCCTTTCGCAGCAGCGCATCGAGGGTTAGACTTGTCCCATGGCCTCCCAAGCACTCTCGCATGTTTTCGGCGTAACCCAATCGCTGACTGGTCGTGCCTGGCGTTGGCGCGGCGGCAACATGGAACTGGGGAGCGGTCTCGGCTCGGGTCAGGACATTGTCGACCAGCTGTTGCTTGCGAGAGGAGTGGAGCGTGACGATCTTGCCCGCCATCGTAACCCCACCCTGCGTGCGTTTCTGCCTGATCCTTCTGCCTTCCGCGACATGGACAGCGCCGCAGATCGCATCGCACAGGCGGTGCTGAGCAAGGAACGGATCACGATCTACGGCGACTATGACGTCGACGGAGCAACCAGTTCGGCCTTGCTGATCCGCCTGCTGCGCGAGCTGGGTCTTGAGGCAGACTATTATATCCCCGACCGCCTGCTTGAAGGGTACGGCCCGTCAGGCGAGGCGCTGGTGCGGCTCGGCCAGCAAGGCAGCAGCCTGATTGTGACGGTCGATTGTGGGGCCATGGCGCACGAAGCGCTTGCCATGGCCCACGATGCCGGGATCGACGTGATTGTCGTAGACCACCACAAATGCGCCGCCGAGCTTCCGCGAGCACTGGCTCTGGTCAATCCCAATCGACTGGACGAGGAAGATCTTGCTGCCGCCCACGGCCATCTTGCTGCGGTAGGGGTCGCGTTCCTCCTTGCGATCGCCGTGGTCCGGACATTGCGTGCGCAGGGGTACTTCGAGAGTCGCAAGGAACCTGACCTGCTGGCGCTGCTCGACCTCGTTGCATTGGGCACAGTGGCCGATGTCGCCGCGTTGCACGGGCTCAATCGAGCCTTCGTGGCGCAGGGGCTCAAGGTAATGGCGCGGCGCGACAACACTGGAATGTCGGCCCTGATCGATGCGAGCAGGCTGAAGCGGGCACCCGCCTGTTCCGATCTGGGCTTCGCTCTTGGGCCACGCATCAACGCCGGTGGTCGTGTGGGCGAATCGACACTTGGCGTGCGGCTGTTGACCACCGAAGACCCAGACGAAGCTCGCTCAATCGCTGCCCAGCTTTCCGCGCTCAACGAAGAACGCCGCGCGATCGAAGCCACCGTACAGGAAGCCGCCGAAGAGCAGTTGGCCGCCCAACACAACCGGGCGGTGCACCTGCTGGCAGGTGAAGGCTGGCACCCCGGCGTGATCGGGATCGTTGCCGGACGCATCAAGGAAAAGACCGGCAAGCCATCTCTGGTGATCGCGCTCGATAAAGCGGAGGGCCAGGGCAAGGGCTCCGGTCGCTCGATCGCGGGGGTCGATCTTGGAGCCGCAATCATCCGCGCAAGAAACGAGGGTTTGCTAGTGGCTGGCGGCGGGCATGCCATGGCGGCCGGTCTGACGGTCGCAAGCGACAAGGTAGAAGCGCTGGCAGAATGGCTTGATACTGAGCTGGAAGGTGCCGTTGCGCGCGCCTCGGCGGAACGCGAGATGCTGCTCGACGTGGCCGTCGCCCCGGGAGGCCTGGTCCCCGAACTGGTCGAATCACTCGAAGCCGGTGGACCTTATGGCATGGGATGGCCCGGTCCACGTGTTGCCGTGGGTCCGGTAAGGCTCGTGAAGTGCGACATAGTGGGAACCGATCACGTCCGTATCATTGCTGCTGGTGACGACGGGCGCAGCTTCAAGGGCATCGCTTTCCGCGCGGCAGAAAGCGAGTTGGGTCAGGCATTACTTCATGGGGCGCAGGGCCGCCGCCTGTGGCTGGCGGGCCGGGTCAAGATCGACGACTGGGGTAGCCGCCCTGCAGCCGAACTCCACCTTGAGGACGCGGCCTGGGCCTGATCCACACTCGCGTTGCAAGCCAGTGACATTGTAGGGTTGACGCCCGCAGGTCTCCCCCCTAAGTGCGCCGCCACGCCACCGATGTGGCCCCTTCGTCTAGCGGTCAGGACGCGGCCCTTTCACGGCTGAAACACGGGTTCGATTCCCGTAGGGGTCACCAAGGTGCGGTAATTGACGAGGCTCTGCCCTTTGGCATGACGCCTCCAGGCTCAGGCCCCTTCGTCTAGCGGTCAGGACGCGGCCCTCTCACGGCTGAAACACGGGTTCGATTCCCGTAGGGGTCACCAG
>NZ_JAYPTL010000074.1:0-11469 GCF_038133525.1 Erythrobacter sp.
ACAGGCCCGACAGACCCGAATTGCCGATCGGCGGGGTCCAGCTGAGCGAGGCCGTCGTGACGAACTCCGGTGCGTTCGACAAATTGTCACCCGGGAGCAGGCGAAGCGCTGGATCGAGCGGGGTACCATCGTCACGACCTACCAGGTTGTTTGCGTAGCTCGTGTTCGCATAAGTCAGGCCCATGCTCACGGTCAGATCGCGGGTAGGACGCAGCGAGGTTTCGAACTCGATACCCTTGGCAACCACACCGGGTGCAATGTCGGCAGGTGCGCAGGCACCGGTTGTGGCGCTGGCATCGCGATCCCCACCGCCGAGATCGGTATCGCAACCGTTCACCGTCTGCACGAGGAAGACCGAACCGTTGAAAATGTTCAGCTGGAAGTTCGAGAACTCCTGGCGGAACGCCGCGATGCTGAAGCCCCACTTGCGACCGGCGTACTTCACGCCGAGTTCGTAGGCATCTACCGTCTCCGCATCAAATTGCAGGTTTGCGGTGTTGAGCGCATTCGCATTGAGGAACAGCGGGTTTGCCAGTGCCGAACGGTCAAGGTTGAAGCCACCGGCCTTGTAGCCCTTCGAGTACGAAGCGTAGGTCAGCCAGTCCGGGCTGGGCTTCCAGCTCAGGATCGCGGTGCCGGTCAGCTCGTCTTCGTCGCGGCTATCGGAGATCGATACGCCATCGAGCTCGGCAGTTGAGTTGCCCTGACAAGACAGCGCGATAAGGCCGCCTGCGAGGCTGGCGAGCGGGGTTGTGAGCAGCGAGCTCAGCAGCGCGCGGTTCTGCGGACAGAACACGTTATCGTTGCTGAAAGATGCATCGAAGTCCTTGGTTTCGTTGGTGTAACGAAGGCCAAGGGTCAGGTCGATCGTGTCGGTGACATGGATGATGTTGTGGGTGAAGAACGCGTAGTTCTCGCTCGTCTGGTTATAGACGTCACCCGTCCCGCCCACGTCGCGGACCTGCGCCAGGTTGTTGATACCTGCTACGATCAGGGGGGCAGCAGCACCCAGCGGTGAAGGGCCAAGCGTGCCGTCGATCGCCGCAATGTTGGCGCCGAAGCAGTTGGTTGCCGACGGATTGGCAAGTGCCGGGTTGATCGCCAGCGCGATACGGCAGTTGGCGAAGGTGCCATACTGGGTGCCGAACCGCAGGTTATCGCGGGTCTGCAGCTTTTCATGCGCGTAATAGGCACCCACGAGCCAGTCGAGCCGGTCGTCGAAGGCCGTACCGTTCAGGCGAAGTTCCTGGGTGAAGGTCTTGAACTCGCGAGCACCTGCATCCCTGCCAGGGGCACGGTAGAGAATATCGACCGTGGTGTAGTCCGTATCCGATCCCTGGGTGTTCGAGTATTCGCGATAACCGGTGATCGAAGTCAGCGTGATATCGCCGAAGCTCCAGGTAAGCTCGCCCGAGATACCGTAGTCTTCGGTTTCACCTTGATAGCTGCGACCTGCGGTCGGGTAGATATTCCGATCGAAGGTCGACTGGCTCAGTGCCCGCGGATCCTGGCCCAGTCCCAGCAGGATGGGGATGATCGGGTTGGAGGTGCTGGTCAGCGCCGGGCCGCCGTTGGGACGGGTGAAAGAGTTGAGGCCAGGCGAAACGCTGGCGCCAGGTGCAAAATCGGCCTGTACGAAGGTTGCGGCACAGCATGCCTCATCCTTCTTCGAATAGTCGCCCACCAGGCGGAAGCTGATGTCTTCAGTCGGTTCGAACAGCAGCTGACCACGGATCAGGTAGCGGTCGCGATCATTCACGTCGGTCCCGTTGGTGACATCGTTGTAGAAGCCGTCGCGCTTGAAGTAGACGCCGTCGACGCGGGCAGCCACCGTTTCGCTGAGCGGCGCGTTGATCCCGCCTTCGAGCTTGATGGCGTCATAGTTGCCATAGGTGAATGCGCCATAGGCCGAGAAATTGAACTCTGGCGGTGCGGTATAGACGCTGATCAGGCCTGCCGAAGCGTTGCGTCCGCCCAAGGTGCCCTGCGGGCCGCGAAGGATTTCGACGCGGTCCAGCGGGCCGAGTTCGGACAGGGCATTGCCCGAACGGGAACGGTACACGCCATCCACGAAGACGGCGACCGAGCTTTCGAGGCCGGGGTTGTCACCGACCGTACCGATGCCGCGAATACGGGCTGAGCCATTGGCCTCGTTACCGGTTGAGGAAACCAGCAGCGACGGGGCGACCTGGTTGAGATCGCGAATGTCGGCGACGCCGGATTTCTGGAGAAGCTCGCCCGAAACGGCCGAAACCGCGACCGGCACATCGGCCAGCGTCTGATCGCGGCCCTGTGCGCGGACGATGATGACATTGCTGGTATCGGCCTCAGTTTCTGCTGCGGAATCCGCATCATCGGCCGCGTCCTGCGCCTGTGCCGCGACCGGCGCAAGTGCGAGAATCCCCGCAAGCGCGCCCAAGGCACAATTGTGGCGTAGTCCGAAATATCGCATCAGTTTCTCCTCTCCTCGGGGGGTCTTCCCCGTTATTGCTCCGTCAATGGCCTGACTGACGATCAAGTCAAGACAAGCCCTTTGAACCGCCGATAGAATCGTACGAATGTCGTACCGGCGTTTCGAAAATGTCGCACTTTGAACAAGTTTTAGTCGAATCCGCGACCTGCTTCTGCCTTCTTGCGCAAGAAATCACTGACCGGCAGGTCGTGTTGTTCCAGACCGGCGACCACCTTGTCCAAGCCGATAGTCGTTGCCCAGAACATCGGTCCGCCGGTGTAGAGCGGCCAACCATAGCCGTTGATCCACACCACATCGATGTCGCTGGCCCGCTGCGCCATGCCCTCTTCGAGGATCTTCGCGCCCTCGTTGACCATTGGGTAGAGCAGCCGTTCGCGGATTTCGTCCTTGCCGATCTCGCGTTGCTCCTTGCCTTCCTTCGCTGCGAAGTCGGCGATGATCTGCTTCACTTCGTCCGATGGCGTCCGATTGCGCGCCTCGTCATAGTCGTAGAAGCCCTTGCCTGCCTTCTGGCCAAACCGGCCGACGGCGCAGAGCGCCTCGCGGATTGTGGTAACCTTGGTCGGATCGCGGTGCCAACCGATGTCGATGCCGGCGAGATCGCCCATCTGGAACGGCCCCATAGGGAAGCCGAATTCGAGCAGGACGTCATCAACGTCCCAATAGTTCGCCCCTTCCATGATCAGGGCATTGGCCTGTTCCTGGCGCTTGGACAGCATGCGGTTGCCAATGAAGCCGGGGCAGACGCCCGAAACAGCGGCGACCTTGCCGATGGTTTTCGACAGCTTCATCACCGTGGCCAGCACGTCGTGGCGCGTTTCCTTGCCGCGCACGACCTCCAGCAGCTTCATCACATTCGCCGGCGAGAAAAAGTGCATGCCGACCACATAGCCAGGGCGCGCGGTTGCCGTGGCGATCTCGTCGATGTCGAGATAGCTGGTGTTCGAAGCCAGGATCGCGCCCTGCTTCACCACGCTATCGAGTTTGGCGAAGACTTGCTTCTTGACGTCCATACTTTCGTAGACCGCCTCGATCACGAGGTCGCAATCGGCGAGGTCATCGTAGGAAAGCGTGGGGGTCAGCAGGCCCATCGCCTTGTCGACCGCTTCCATCGTCATGCGGCCTTTCTTGGCGGTGTTTTCATAATTCCTGCGCATCACGCCCGTGCCTCGATCGAGCGCCTCTTGCGCCATCTCGAGGATCGTCACGGGAATACCGGCCGACAGGAAATTCATGGTGATGCCGCCACCCATGGTTCCGGCACCAATCACGCCAACCTTGCGGATTGGAATCAACGGCGTGTCCTTCGGAACGTCGTCGATCTTGTTGGCAGCGCGCTCAGCGAAGAAATAGTGGCGCATGGCGGCACTTTGGGTGCCGGTCATGAGCTTCATGAACAGCTCGCGTTCCTTTTTCACGCCATCTGCATAGGTCAGGTCGCCTGCTGCCTTTACCGCCTCGATCGCGGCATTGGGTGCGTCAAAACCGCGGATCTGCCGAGCCTGCGAGGCGCGGAAGCGGTCGAACAGGTCGGGATCGCGCACCCCATCTTCGTTGGCCTTGCCTTCCGAGGCGCGTGGGACCGGCTGGCCGATCTTCGAACGGGCGAAGGCGATGGCATCCGCTTCCAGGCTGTTCTCGCCGACGATGGCGTCGATCAGGCCAATGGCTTCGGCCTTCTTCGCCGGGATCGGATTGCCGCCCACCACCAAAGGCAGCGCGGCTTCGGCGCCGACGAGCCGCGGCAGGCGCTGGGTGCCCGCGGCGCCGGGGATCAGGCCTAGCTTGACTTCGGGCAGGCCCAGCTTGGCGGAGGGAACGGCGACGCGATAGTGGCAGGCGAGGGCGACCTCGCACCCGCCGCCGAGCGCGGTGCCATGGATCGCAGCGACCACCGGCTTGTCGCTCGCTTCCATCGCGTCGAGCGTTTCGGGCAGGTTCGGCCCGACCGGCGGCTTGCCGAATTCGGTGATGTCGGCGCCGGCAAAGAAGGTCTGGCCATCGCAGCGGATCACCACCGCTTCGATGCTGTCGTCCGACAAGGCCTGTTCGATCGCATCCTTCAGGCCCGCGCGAACGGCCTGGCCCAGCGCGTTGACGGGTGGGTTGTTGGAGATGACGACGAGGACGTTGTCATGGCGTTCGGTACGGATGGGCGAGGTCATGGCTGTCTCCTCAGGCGTAGCTGTCGGTAAGGGCGGAATAGATCAGCGTCTTGAGCTGCCGCCGGATGGGATAGGTCGACGAAGGGTAGACCTGCGTCATGAAGACCATGGTGATCCGTTCGACCGGATCGACGAAGAAGGCGGTGGAATAGGCACCACCCCAATAGAATTCGCCCATGCTTGACGGCATCAGCGTCTTGGCCGGATCGATCACCATCGCGAAACCCAGGCCGAATCCGGTGCCAGCGTTATTGGCTTCGGAGAACAGACTGCTGGACATCTGGGTAAGGTCGGCATTGTTCGGCAAATGATTGGTGCGCATCAGCCGCAAGGTCTTGGGGCTGAGGATGCGTGCACCGTCGAGCTCGCCACCGTTGAGCAGCATGGTGGTGAAACGGTGGTAGTCGGCGATCGTCCCGATCAACCCGCCGCCGCCGCTATCGAAGGTTCCCGGCTGGGCCAGCTTGCTCGTGGCGCCGGCGCTGATCATCCGCGGTGACTGGCCGGGTCGGTAGGCATAGGCGTCGACCAGGCGTTCAAGGTCGCGTTCCTTCACGCCGAAACGGGTGTCCTTCATACCCAAGGGGGCGAAGATGTTTTTCTCGAGATATTCGCCCAACCGCATCCCGCTGATGCGTTCGACGGCGATGCCCAGCACATCGGTCGAAACCGAATAGTTCCAGCCCTGGCCGGGGGCGAATTCAATCGGCAGCTTGGCAAGACGCGCGACGAACTCGTCGCTGTCGAGATGATCGCGCGCGAAATCGAAATTGTGTTCGCGATAGATCGCATCGATGTTGTTGCGGTTCTGCAGGCCATAGGTGAGGCCGGACATGTGCGTCAGCAGGTCGACGAAGCGCATGGGATGGGCGGGCGCGCCTGGTGCGAAGGGAATCGAACCGCCGCCACCAGCATAGACCCGGAGATTGGCGAACTCGGGAAACACCCGGGTCACCGGCTCTTCGAGCGCAACCTTGCACTGTTCGACGAGCTGCATGAAGGCCACCGAAGTGACCGGCTTGGTCATGCTGGCGATACGGAACAAGGCATCGTCGCGCAGTTCTCGCTTGTCATCGCCCATGACGCCCAGTTTCGTGTAGTAGACCGGCGCTCCGTCGCGTGCCACGACCAGCTGCGCATTCGGCAGGCGCCCGTCATCGACATAGGTTTCGGCCAGGAATGGGGCGATTCGACCCAGCCTGTCGGCGTCGAATCCCCGGGTTGCGGCCTCGGCCAGTTCGAACATGCATCTCTCCCTTGTGCGCATACCTATGCTTCTGTTTTACCCGAATAGCGATTTCATTTGGTCTTGCCACCCTCATACCTCACCTTCGAAGGCGACTTGCGCGATGAGGTTCCGCAGGGTTAGAGCAGTAGGTCGAGAGGGAGTCGCCTAAGCAGGGTGACGGATGAGGTGACAAGAATGAGTGAACTCGCACGCGCGATCGGCTTCGTGCCGCCCGCGGGATGGCCAGCCATGACCCGCGCGCAATGCCACGAACGCCTGACCGCACCTGGCGAACGGTTCGAAATGGAGACAGTCGACATTCGCGGAGTGCCGACTCGCGTCTGGAAAAACTCCCCTGCCAACCTGCGCGTTATTGCGATGGCGGGTCGGGCGCACGGCGAACGGCTGTTCACGATCTATGAGGATGAGCGGGTAAGCTATGCGTCATGGTTTCGCGCGGTTGCGCATCTGGCGGCAGAATTTCGTGCACGCGGCGTAGAGAAGGGTGATCGCGTTGCGATTGCCATGCGCAACCTGCCCGAATGGCCCGTTGCCTTCTTTGCGGCGGCCACGATCGGGGCGATCTGCGTTCCGCTCAATGCGTGGTGGACCGGGCCCGAACTGGCGTTCGGCTTGGCCAATTCAGGGTCAAAGCTGCTGGTTTGCGATGCCGAGCGTTGGGATCGGATTGCGCCGCTGCGCAGCGAGTTTCCTGACCTGGCGACGGTTTTCGTTTCGCGTTCGCATGAGGCGATGGAGGGGGCCGAGCGTCTCGAGGACATCATCGGTGCTCCAAACGACTATGCGGCCTTGCCCGAGGCGGAGCTGCCGGAGGTAGAAATCGCCCCCGATGACGAGGCGACGATTTTCTACACCAGCGGCACCACCGGCCAACCCAAGGGGGCGCTGGGCACTCACCGCAATTTGTGCACCAATATCCTGTCCAGCGGCTGGAGCGTGGCGGTTGCCGCACTGCGCCGCGGTGAAGAGCCGTCGGCACCGGTCCAGAAAGTTGGCCTTACGGTCATTCCTCTGTTCCACGTCACCGCATGCTCGGCCAGCATGATGGGCGGGGTCGTGGCGGGCCATACCATGGTGTTCATGCACAAATGGGACCCGGTGCGGGCGTTTGAGTTGATCGAGCGCGAGAAAGTCAATCTGACAGGGGGTGTGCCGACCATCGCCTGGCAGTTGATCGAGCATCCCGATCGCGAGAAATACGATCTCTCCAGCCTCGAATCGATTTCCTATGGCGGGGCCCCTTCGGCACCCGAACTGGTGCGCAAGATTCGCGAGGTCTTTGGCGCGCTCCCCGGCAACGGTTGGGGGATGACGGAGACCATGGCGACGGTTACCGGCAACAATTCAGAAGACTACCTCAACCGCCCCGACAGCTGCGGCCCACCAGTCGCGGTCGCGGACCTCAAGATCATGTCGGAAGACGGCACCACCGAACTGCCTGTGGGCGAAGTGGGTGAACTGTGGGCGCGCGGGCCGATGGTGGTGAAGGGGTATTGGAACCGGCCCGAGGCGACCGCCGAAACCTTCATCGACGGCTGGGTGCGCACGGGCGACCTCGCTCGGCTCGATGAGGAGGGCTTCTGTTACATCGTCGATCGGGCCAAGGACATGATCATCCGTGGCGGCGAGAACATCTACTCCTCCGAAGTCGAAAACGTGCTCTACGATCACCCGGCTGTGACCGATGCGGCGCTGATCGGGATTCCCCATCCCACACTGGGTGAGGAACCGGCGGCGGTGGTCCATCTTGCCCCTGGCACATCGGCAAGCGAGGAAGAGCTGCGCGCCTGGGTTGCCGAGCGGCTGGCGAAGTTCAAGGTGCCAGTGCGGATTGCCTTTGTCGCGGAGACGCTGCCGCGCAACGCCAATGGCAAGATCCTCAAAAAGGATCTGGGGGCCTTCTTCACATGACCCGCCCGGTCGCGACCCGCAAATTCGGCGAAAAGCGCGAAGCGATCATCCATGCCGCTTCGGTGCTGATCAATGAATACGGCGTCCAGGCGACGACGTTGGCAGAGGTGGCCAAGGCCATCGGGCTCAATGCGACCAGCGTCACTTATTACTTCGCGCGGAAGGAACAGCTGGTCGTCGCGGTATACGAGGAAACGCTGTCCTCGATGGAGCAGATGGCTGCCGAGGCGCTGGAGCAGCCCGATCCGGCTTCACGCCTGCGACACTTCATCGCTTCGCATGTCGCCATGCGCGCGCGCATCCGGGCAGGCGAGCATGGCCTGACCACGGCCTTGTCCGAAATTCGCACACTCGAGCCCGAAGCACAGGACCCGCTGATGGCGCACTACCTGCGCGTGGTGGATCTGGTCCGCCGTTTCTTCGGTGAGTGGAGCAGCAATGAGGAGCGGGCGCTGTTTTCCGCTCGAGCCCATATCCTGCTCGAGGCCATGATGTGGTGGCCGGTCTGGTCACTGCAATATTCGGCGCGCGATTTCCCGCGGATCGAGGATCGCCTGTTCGATATCCTGGCGCACGGCATTCCTGCCGTACGTGGCGCCTTCGCCCCTGCCGCACTGGCAGGCGAGTGGCGGACGCAGGTCGACGAAGAGGCAGGCCAGAACGAGGCATTCCTGCGCGCCGCCACGGTGACGATCAACCAGCGCGGTTATCGCGGTGCTTCGGTCAATCGCATTGCCGAAAGCCTGAATGTCACCAAGGGCAGTTTCTATCACCATCACGATGCCAAGGACGACCTGGTGCTGGCCTGCTTCCGCCATAGCTACGATCGGATGTCTGCGGTCCAGATGGCGGGCCTCGATATTGCCGGCGACTATTGGTCGCGGCTGGCGAGCGTGCTGGCCGAGCTGGTCGACCTGCAATTCTTCGACAGCACGCCCTTGTTGCGTACCACGGCGCTGCAGGCGCTCGATCCGGCCCACAAGATCAATGTGGTGACCCGTTCGAACAGGCTGGCCCGGCGCTTTGCCGGCATGCTGATCGACGGGATTGCCGATGGCTCGGTGCGCACGATCGACCCGCTGGTTGCCGGGCAGGTGCTGATGTCGACGGTCAACTCGGCCTATGAGGCCCGTCACTGGGCTGCCCGGTTCGGTGCGACCGATGATGCCGTCCGGACCTACCTCTCGGTACTGTCGGATGGAATGATCGCCCCGTCAGCTTGAGCTGCGCGGCTCGCGTACCTTGAACTGCATCAAGGCGAGCGAGGCGAGCAGGGCGGCGAGCGATACCGCGACCAGCGGCGGATAGCCCATCGCCGCAATGGCGACGCCGGCCAGGATTGGCCCGACTG
This sequence comes from Erythrobacter sp., assembly GCF_038133525.1. Classification (GTDB taxonomy): domain Bacteria; phylum Pseudomonadota; class Alphaproteobacteria; order Sphingomonadales; family Sphingomonadaceae; genus Qipengyuania. Next base: position 9,150 of record NZ_JAYPTL010000074.1, read on the forward strand.
ATGACACCGCACCTTCGACCGTGGTCAGCAAGGCCAGCCGCATCGGAATGTCTTCATGCGCGCCGAACTCGAGCACCAGTGTGAGCGCTGCCATCATCCAGCCCGACGAACCGATTCCCAGCGCGACGAATGCGAGGTGCAACAGCCACCCGTCACCGAAGATGAGCAGCGCAAGACCGGTGAGGCTGCTCGCCAGCGAGCCAAGATAGACCAGGCGAAAACCGTAGCGGTCGCCGATCGCCCCCCAGGCTAGGTTCGACAACGTATCGGCCGTGAGGAAGGCCAAGCTTAGCGATCCGATCAGCGGGCCATCAAGACCCAGCCTGTCGCCGACATAGAGCGTCCAGAACGGCAGCCCGACACGCGAGATCGAGGCGAAGCCGTGGACGAACAGGAAGCTACGGAAATCGCGGTGCTGCAGCAGCTCGCCGAATTGCCGAAGGCGCTGGCGCAGCGGCAATTCCGGTCGCAGACTTGGAGCATCAGGTTCGGTCAGGCCCATGCGCAGCGCAACCAGCCCGATCGATGTGAGCACGAAGGCGAGCAGGAAGGTGGTGGCGTAGCCGTTGCCGAGCCACTTCTGCTCGATGAAATAATGGCCGGCGATCCACGCCAGCCCGGCCGCGATCAATCCGCCGAGCATGTTGCGCACGCCTTGCAGTCGTCCGCGCCGGGCGATCGGGATGACCTTGGCCATCAGCATCTGGAAGGCCACGCGTTGGGCCCCCGAAAAGAAGCCCAGCAAGAGGAAGGACAGCAGCGTGACTGCCAGCAGGGCAGGCCCCTCCAGCGTCCACGCCGCCAGGGCAAGCACGAGGATCATGACCCGCATCATCGATCCGACCCCGATGGCATAGGGCATGATCCGCTTACGGCTCTCCACCCGCGCGCCGGACAGGATCGGCGAAACCGTGCCGCCGAGCTGGAGCAGGGCGGTGCCCAGTCCGACTGCCGCGGCACTGCCCGTCAGCAGGTAGAGGTAGGCGGGAATGATCGTCGGGGCATAGATCAGGCGAAAGCCCGTCATCCCGAACACGCCATGGATCAGCGTCGCGCGATAGTTGCGCCCCAGGTTCGATGCCATGAAGGCGTGGTGGCGCTCCCAGACGTCGTCTTCGGGGAGCGCCTCCATTTCCTCGCCCGAAGGGGCGAGCGGCTCGCTCAATAGCCCCCCAGGCTGGCGTAACGGTCCTTGAGGAAGCTCGACGAGCCCCAGCTGGCTTCCAGCACACGCGCGCGCTTGAGGTAGAAGCCGATGTCATATTCGTCGGTCATGCCGATGCCGCCGTGGAGCTGGATGCCCTGATTGCTGATCGTGTGTAGCACGCGATTGGCCTCGGCCTTGGCGATGGTGGCGGCGCGCGCCACGTTGAAGCCGCTGTCGACTGCCTGTAGGCCCGCTTCGACTGCGCTGCGCATCTGCGCGAGATCGGCGAAAAGATCGGCCATGCGGTGTTGCAGCGCCTGGAAGCTGGCGAGCACCTGGTTGAACTGCACGCGCTGCTTCAGGTACTCGAGCGTCACGTCGAACACTTGTTGCGCCATGCCGAGCATTTCCGCAGCGGTCAGCACGCGGGCCCGGTCAAGCACGTCGTCGAGCAGGCTGTCGCCGCCGCCCGCCAGCTTGTCCGCTGCAGCACCGTCGAAGGTGATATCGGCATGGCTGCGCTGGTCGGTCAGCCTGCGCGTCGTCAGCGAGACGCCGGCACCCTTCTCGACCAGGTAGAGCCCATCCTTCGCCGCGACGACGAACAGGTCGGCACCATGCGCTTCGTGGACGAAGGCCTTCTTGCCGCTGAGCTTGCCGCCCGAAACGCTGGTTTCGATCGCTGCGGGGTCATGCGTCGCGCCTTCATCGACCGCGAGCGTGGCGATCGCTTCGCCACTGGCGAGCTTCGGGAGCCACTTGGCCTTTTGCTCTTCGCTGCCACCCAGCGCGATGGCACTGGCCGCGATGGTGGTCGCCAGCAGCGGGCTGGCGGCCAGCGTCTTGCCGAGTTCCTCGAACACGAGACCCGCCGACATGTAGCCGAAGTCCGAGCCGCCGTGCGCCTCGGGCACGATGATCCCGGCCCAGCCCATCTGCGCCATTGTGGCATAGGCATCGCGGTTGAACGCCTCAGGCTCGCCGCTTGCCCGCACTTTGCGGAATTCGGTGACCGGACTTTCGTTGACGGCCCATTCGCGCGCCATGTCGCGCAGCATTTCCTGTTCTTCGTTGAGAACTGCCATTTTCCTGTGCTCCCCTCTCTTACTGGTGGTCGAGCATGCCGAGCACGCGCTTGGCGATGATGTTGTTCTGGATTTCGGTCGAGCCGCC
>NZ_JAYPTL010000075.1:0-11335 GCF_038133525.1 Erythrobacter sp.
CTCGGCGGGCGAATATATCGCGCCGATGACGGTCCGCTCGCCCTTCGGCGGCGGCATTTTCGGCGGGCAGACGCACAGCCAGAGCCCCGAGGCGATCTTCACCCATGTCTCGGGCCTCAAGACGGTGATTCCGGCGACGCCCTACGACGCCAAGGGGCTGCTGATCTCGTGCATCGAGGACAACGACCCGGTCATCTTCTTCGAGCCCAAGCGCATCTATAACGGCCCGTTCTCCGGCTATTACGACAAGCCGGTGCAGCCGTGGAAGAAGTTCGACGCCAGCCTGGTGCCCGAGGGATATTACAAGATCCCGCTCGGCAAGGCGCGGCAGGTCACCGAGGGCGAACAGCTCACCATCCTCGCCTATGGCACCATGGTCCATGTGGTCGAGGCGGTGTGCCGGGAGAAGGGCGTCGAGGCCGACATCCTGGACCTGCGCACGCTGGTCCCGCTCGACATCGAGGCGATCGAGGCGTCGGTCGAACGCACCGGGCGCTGCCTGATCGTCCACGAGGCGACCCGCACCAGCGGTTTCGGCGCGGAACTTTCGGCGCTCGTCACCGAACGCTGCTTCTATCATCTCGAAGCCCCGGTCGAGCGCGTGACCGGCTTCGACACGCCTTATCCCCACAGCCTCGAATGGGCCTATTTCCCCGGCCCGATCCGCATCGGCGGGGCCATCGACAAGATATTGAGCGAATGAATTCAACACCGTCCCAAGTCATTGCGAGGAGCCGCAGGCGACGCGGCAATCCAGCGCGCGACGGGACTGGATCGCCGCGGCCCGTCCGGGCCTCGCGATGACTTAGGAAGAGCGAGAAACCGCAATGGCAAAGTTCACCTTCAACATGCCCGATATCGGCGAAGGCATCGCCGAGGCCGAAATCGTGCAGTGGCACAAGCAGGTCGGCGACACGGTCAATGAAGACGAGGAATTCGTCGACATGATGACAGACAAGGCGACCGTGCCAATGGAAAGCCCGGTCACCGGCAAAATTCTCGAGATCGCCGGCGGCGAGGGTGATATGGTTTCGATCGGCTCGATGCTGGTCGTGATCGAGGTCGAAGGTGAGGCGCCTGAGAACGCCAAGGAAGAAGCGGCCCCGGCACCCAAGGCGGCCGTGGTCGAAGAGCGGATCGAGGTCGAGACCTCCGATGCGAGCGATGCCGACGACGCGCTGGCTGCCGATCCTCGACCTGAACCGCTACCCGCACCAACCCCGGCACCCGAACCAATGGTCCACGCCAAGGTTCTCGCCACCCCCGCGGTGCGTAAGCGTGCGAAAGATCTCGGCATCGACCTTGCCCAGGTGAAACCCGCCGAAGACGGGCGCATTCGCCATGGTGATCTCGATGCCTTCCTGTCGTACAACTCTGGGTATGGCGCTGCTGCACCGAGCCGTTCGGACGAGCAGGTAAAGGTTATCGGCATGCGTCGCCGCATCGCCGAGAATATGGCGGCATCGAAGCGCAACATCCCGCATTTCTCCTATGTCGAGGAATGCGATGTGACTGCGCTCGAAGAATTGCGCGCGCAGCTCAACGCCAATCGCGGCGACAAGCCCAAGCTGACCATCCTGCCGCTGCTGATCACCGCGATCTGCAAGACCCTGCCCGATTTCCCGATGATCAACGCGCGCTATGACGATGAAGCGGGCGTGGTCACGCGCTACGGCTCGGTCCATATGGGCATGGCGGCGCAGACCGATGCGGGCCTGATGGTCCCGGTCATCAAGGATGCGCAGGCCAAGAACCTGTGGCAGCTCGCGAACGAAATCACCCGGCTTGCCGAGGCTGCCCGGACGGGCAAGGCCAAGGCTGAGGAGATGCAGGGCGGTACGCTGACCGTGACCTCGCTGGGTCCGCTCGGCGGCGTGGCTACGACCCCGGTCATCAATCGCCCCGAAGTCGCGATCATCGGCCCCAACCGCATCATCGAACGCCCAATGTTCGTGCCCGATGGCATGGGCGGCGAACGCATCGACAAGCGCAAGCTGATGAACGTCTCGATCAGCTGTGACCATCGCGTTGTCGATGGCTGGGATGCGGCGAGCTTTATCCAGGCACTCAAGAAGCTGATCGAAAGTCCGGCACTTATTCTCGTCGCCTGAGTGGGCTAGCATGGAGCCTCCCAAGGGAGGCTGCCATGAAGACTGATCCTCGTGTCGATGCATACATCGCCAAGGCCGCGCCATTTGCGCGGCCCATTCTCGCGCGCCTGCGAGCGGTCGCACATAGTGCCCTTCCTGAGGGAGAGGAGGGTATCAAGTGGGGCATGCCGCACTTCCTTCTGGCAGGGAAGAACGTTGCCGGGATGAGCGCATTCAAGGCGCATTGCGCATTTATCGTCCACGGCGAAGGGCGCCAGGGAAGCGAAGGCGGCATGGGGGCCTACGGCAAGATTACTTCGATGGGTGACTTACCCACGGAAACCGAATTGAGAGCCGCAATAGCTGCTGCGGCGCGACGGGTAGAAACGCATGGGAGCGCAACCAAGGGACGGGCAAGACCTGCCCCAAAACCTGAAATCCCAATGCCCGATGACTTCGCGGCGAGACTGGTGGATTCGCCCAGGGCCCTTGCGATATTTGACGCCCTGGCACCGTCGCATCGACGCGAATATCTGGAATGGATAACCGATGCAAAACGGGCGGAGACGCGCGCTCGACGAATCCAGCAAGCGATCGAATGGTTAGCTGAAGGCAAGAAGCGAAACTGGAAATATGAAGGATGCTGACTGGCTCGATCTGGGTCGTTTCTTGCGTGTAAGACCTGCTCCGGAGCCGTTGCCGCCTGCGAATGCGAGGGCATGGAATTGGAACAGTGGAAGGGCGTTGCAAATCCGCAAAAAAAGCGCCGCAATCGGCATTGACAGGACTCAGAGCCTGCCTTAGTGGCGCGGCTCCCAAGCGGTGCAACGCTTCAAGCGGGTGTAGCTCAGTTGGTTAGAGTGCCGGCCTGTCACGCCGGAGGTCGCGGGTTCGAGCCCCGTCACTCGCGCCACTTGGGACTTTCCTAAAGCAGATCAGTGAATTCGATAGTCTTGCCCTTTGCGGGCAAGCTGACGAGCAGACCGTCGTTTCCGACCCGCAGATCTCCCTCGAACAGATCCGGCGCGTTCCCCAGAAACGCCCGTTCGACCGGTCGGATGGGCGGAGCCGGGACAAGGTGATACAAGACCAGTGCCCGAGCCCCAGCCTGGTTTGCGACCTCGGCGGCCTGCTCAGGCGTCGTATGGTAATCGGGTATATCGGACATGATCTTGGCCCCATCGCTGTTGCCATGGTCGGCCAATGCATTGCCAATCTTACCTACCATTTGCGGGTTGAGCGCCTCGTGGAACAGCACGTCCGCTCCCTTTGCAAAAATGGCGAGTTCAGCCGATTGCTTGGTGTCGCCACTGATTACCAGCGACCGACCGCCGTACTCGATACGATAGGCGAACGCATGATCGACTGGCTGGTGGTCGACCGGCAAGGCTCGAATCGTCACCCCGTTGGAACGATAGACGGTGGAGCCAGTGGTGGATGGATCAATGATGCGCACATCGCCGCCAAACCCGCCCGGTCGTGCAACCTCGGGGCCGTGATGGGCGATGCGATAACCGCGATCGATGGCATAGGCTTGCATGAAGCCTTCGACGACTTGATCGGTACCCTGCGGCCCGAAGATCGGTAGTGGTCTATCCCGCCCTCCGGCCATCCATGCCTGCAGCATGAGTTCTCCGAATCCGTCGATATGATCCGAATGAAGATGGGTCAGGAAGGCAGCCTGCAAACGGTCCATCGGGAAGCCCATCCGCTGCAATTTGCGTATCGAGCCTGATCCAGCATCGAAGACGAATGCCTCTTTACCCGCGAGGACTGCAACACAGGGCCCCGCGCGTTGGGCATCGGGCAGGGGAGAGCCGCTGCCGCAAAGATAGGCGTGGATGCCATCGGGCAGCGCCGCGGTCGGATCCTGGCCGACATTTCTCTCGACCGTTCGATCAAACAGATAGGTGCCGATCTGCGCCTGCCCGAGCCAGCCGGCAGTTACGGCCAGCAGCGCGATGACCAAGGTGGCTGCCAGTATCTTGCGGGTCATCGGGCATCGCCTCGTGCCGCAGCGATCTTGCTCAGGTTTTCGAGATGTCCTTCCTTGTCGATGCGATAGCGTGAGACGAAGAACAGGGCGCTCAACCAAAGGAAGAGAAGCGAAGGGGCGTAATACATTCCCAGCTGGCGAAGAATTTCGGGAGATACGCTTTCAGGCGGTGCACCGTCGGGAAAGGCAATGGCAGAAAGGATCATGCCAGCGGCCAGCACACCAAGACCTTGTGTAGTCTTCCGGGTGAAGGTCATCGCTGCGTAATAAACTCCTTCTGCGCGGCGCCCGGTCTTGACCTGGTTCGATTCGACCAGGTCGGCGATCATGGAAAAAGCGACTGCCGTGACGGCGATGATCAGCGAAAGGTCGATGATATTGATCGTAAGGACCAGCGGAAACAGCAGTGGGTCGCCATTTGCGGGCATCAGGCCAAGAAGACGGAACAGAACTGGTGCGGGTTGTATGGTGAAAGCGAGCACACCCAGCACGATTGTCGCCTTTTTCTTGCCCATTCGACGCGTGGCAAAGGGCGCGATCATGGCACCCAGCAAAGCGGAGACGAAAACCATGCAGGTCCAGATGAAGATCTGGACCTCGCTGAAGCCCCAGAAGTAGTTGAGCATGATGAAGGCCAGCGCGGCAGACAATCCTGTCGCGATCGCGAACAGAATGGTGGCTGCGAACAGCGCCAGGAAGCTCTTCTCGCTCAGCGTCTCGATCATTTCGCGGAATATCCGCCGCGCGCTGAAGCGCTCCGTAGGGATCGGCGGCTGGTGGAGGTGAGGAATGCGGGTGTGGGTACCTAGTGCAGAAGTCAGGATCGTGAGGAAGATCAGGCCGCTAGCGATGATACCATACGTGGCGTAGGCATCGCGGTCGCGCATGCCGAGTGGCCCGGCGAGCAGGATACCGAACATCAGCACGCTCATCACATTGCCACCTGCCCAGCCGAAAAACAGGCGGTAGGATTGCAGGCTGGTCCGCTCCTCATAGTCGGTGGTAAGTTCGGGGATCAGCGCTGAACTGGGTGTCTCGTAAAAAGTGATGAAAGTCCGGATCGTCACTGCGAGCACGGTGAGATAGACGAACAGACCCATCTGACTGAGTTCGGGAGGGTCCCAGAGCAGGAAATAGCTCAAAGCAACGGGGATCGCAGAAGCATACATGAACGGATGGCGACGGCCCCATCGGGAGCGCATGTTGTCGGACCAGTAGCCGACCAGAGGATCGCTTATTGCGTCCGCTACCAGAGCTATCAGCAGAGCCAGGCCGACCAAGCCCGGCTCCAGACCCACTACGGTTCCGTAAAACAGCAGCAGAAAGTAGTCGAAGCCGTTGTTCTTGATTCCGAACGCGGCCGCGCCAGACCCATGCGCCAGTTTAAGCCATACCGAAGGCTTCTCCTGCGCATCAATCAATGCGCCACCCCTCATGGAATCCATCCAGTGCCTCTCCTCTGCCAGGCAGGCTAGGGGAGGCGGGCATCCTTGGCAATCATCGCCAGCGGCCGGTTTCCATCCAGGCCAGGAAACCGCGCATGGGCAAAAGCCAGGCGAGGCCAAAGGCGATGTAGACGAGGGTCTGGATCAGGGTTGGCCACCCCTCGATAATTTCCGGAACATAACGCGCGACTACGAGGCCGTAGATTGCAAGAAACAAGAGTAAGCCAAGCAAGCCTACCGGGATGCGCCAGGTGGGTTCGGTCCTCATGCGAAGGGTCCGTATATGCGAGTGGGGGTGACGACGGCCGCGAGAGGCTGGTCATGTGGTTCGGACGGAAGCGCTTCGACTAGCTGGCAATCCCACGCAAGCCCGATTGCGGTGGTGTGTGGGCGCGCAGCGAGCCAGCGGTCATAGTGCCCCCCGCCCTGGCCCAGGCGGGCGCCTGATGCGGTAAAACCCAGAAGCGGGACGAAGACTATGGACGGTTCGGTTGCGGCTGCATCGGCGGTCGGTTGCAATAGGCCGTAGGGACCGATCTCGAGGTCGGTTTCCTCGAATGGATCGGCGAAATCCGCGAACTCCATTGGCGCATCGCGATGCGTAAAGCGAGGCAGGGCCAGCGGATGCCCGTTCTCGAAGAAGAAGCGCGCATAGGAAGCCGCAGGGGCCTCAAAGGGATTTGCGCGGTAAAGACCAACAGTCGCGCCATCGGGAATGACTTCGAGCAGCGGTGCCGGCGGTCGATGGAAGAGCAGGCCACGTACTGAATCGGGCAGCGCAGCGACGTGATCACGGCGGGCCGTGCGCAGGATCTGGCGAAGCTCGGTCTTGGTTGTCACGCCACGCCCCTAATACGCTGGTCAGTTCCGGGAAAGTGGCGGGACCACCATGGGTCGGTTGCCGGAGAAATCCTCTGACGCCTCAACGTCAGGTGGGCGCCGTTTGCCCCAATCTCCAGGACGAACCCGCAAACCGGGGTAGGGACAGCTCCCTTGGATTGCTTATAGCCTCAGGGATATTCATGCAGCTCGTGCCGGGCAGCCCCGCCAAAAGTGTATCTAGGCGCTTGTGGTCGCGCCCTCAAGAACCTGCGCTGCGTTTTCGAGTGCCCCGGCGAGCCGCTCGAGCTGTCCCGCAAGCCGCTCTGCGTCGAAATCCGGGTCGGCATCGGCCGCTTCGCCGGCTTGTTTCTGGGCCTCGTCGAGCTCGTCAGCCAGCAGTAGCGCCGCGAAAAGCAGGTTCTTGGCTTCCTGGCTCGACAGGTTGGCACCCATCGAGCCCAGCTTGGAATCGATCACGCCGGCAAGGCGCTGGACATGCGCTTCCTGGCCGTCCTGGCAGGCAACCGAATACTTGCGGCCGCCCACCTCGAGCATAACGTCGCTCATCCTTCCAGCCTTTCGATCAGCGAGTCGAGTTCGGCGAGGCTGGCATCGACGATTTCGCGTAGCGCCTCGTGGCGCTCGACCAATTCGGCAGGGGGACGATCGCGAGAGGGATCCGCATGCCGGGCAAGCGCCGCCTGCGTTTCGATCCGGGCGAGGGCGGCATCGATCCGCTCCATGGCCTGAGAGATTCGCTGCGAACTCATGACACAGATGGATATCAATTTTGGTGCACGCTGGCAAAGGGTTGGGGCAGGCTGTTGATAACCGGGTTGAGGCCTTTGCGCTCACCGCAGGGCAAGCAGGCCCGCGCGCGCCTTGACCTACCGCTTCCCCTCCGCAATGGCGGGCCCGCGTCGAATCGACCCCAAATCCCGGAGAGCAAACGAATGAGCCTTCCCACCGCACGCATGGCCCGGATGGCCAACGCCATCAGGGCGCTTTCGATGGATGCGGTGCAAGCGGCGAATTCGGGACATCCCGGCATGCCGATGGGCATGGCCGATGTCGCCACGGTGTTGTGGACCGAGTTTCTCAAGCATGATCCGAAGGCCCCGCATTGGGCCGATCGCGATCGCTTTGTGCTTTCCGCCGGCCACGGCTCGATGCTGATCTACAGCCTGCTCAACCTGTCGGGCTACGCGCGTCCGACGATGGATGACATCCGCAATTTCCGCCAGCTTGGCAGCCCTTGCGCAGGCCATCCGGAAAACTTCCTGCTCGAAGGTGTCGAATGCACCACAGGACCCCTCGGCCAGGGCCTGGCCATGGCAGTGGGCATGGCAATGGCAGAGCGACACCTCAACGCCGTTTTCGGAGATGAGCTGGTCGATCACCGTACTTGGGTGGTCGCCGGTGACGGTTGCCTGATGGAGGGAATCAACCACGAGGCGATCGGCCTGGCGGGGCATCTCAAGCTTGGCCGCATGAACGTGTTGTGGGACGACAACCGCATTACCATCGATGGCGATACGGACCTGTCGACCAGTGAAGATATTAAGGCTCGCTACGAAGCGACCGGATGGCATGTCACAAGCTGCGACGGGCACGATTTCGACGATATCCGTCGGGCGCTGAACGAAGCGCAGGCCGATCCCCGTCCGTCGCTGGTGGCTTGCCGTACCGTGATTGGCAAGGGCGCGCCCAACAAGCAGGGAGGCCACAATGTCCATGGTGCGCCGCTCGGAGCCGACGAAGTGGCCGCGGCCCGCGAGTATCTTGGTTGGGATGCAGCGCCATTCGAAATTCCGGCGGATATCCTGGTCGATTGGCACGCCACTACCGAGCGTGGACAGGCAGTTCATGCGGAGTGGCAAGCGCGGCTCGCTTCCGACGCCGGACGGCGGGCGAAGTTCGAAAGCCACATGGCAGGCATTGGCGACCGCGCAAGCCCGGCACTCGAAGCCTATGTGCGCGATCTCGCCGCTAACCCCAAGATCGTTGCGACCCGTAAGGCGTCGGAGATGGCGCTGGGCCCCCTTACCGAACAGCTGCCGCAGCTGGTCGGCGGCTCGGCCGATCTTACCGGATCGAACAACACCAAAACTGCTTCGACGGCACCATTCTCAGCTGACGACTACAGCGGGCGCTACGTCTATTACGGCATCCGTGAATTCGGCATGGCTGCCGCGATGAACGGCATGGCGCTGCACGGCGGGGTGGCGCCATATGGTGGTACCTTCCTGATCTTCAGCGATTACTGCCGCAACGCGATCCGTCTCTCGGCCTTGCAGCAGATCAATGTCACCTATGTCCTGACGCATGACAGCATCGGGCTGGGTGAGGACGGGCCGACGCACCAACCGATCGAACAGATCATGAGCATGCGCCTGATCCCCAACCTCAACGTCTATCGCCCCTGCGATACGATCGAGACCGCGGAATGCTGGGCCCTAGCGCTCGAGGCACCGAAAACTCCGGCAGTCCTGGCGCTGAGCCGCCAGAACCTTCCCCAGTTGCGTGGCGAGGGTGATGCTGACTGGAGCGCAGCCACCAACCGTTCGGCCAAGGGAGCCTATCGCCTGAAGGGAGCCGACGCTCCGCGCAAGGTCGTGCTGGTGGCAACCGGTTCGGAAGTTGCGGTGGCCATGGAATGCGCAGCCAAGCTTGAAGAGCAGGGCGTGGGTGCCGATGTGGTCTCGATGCCTTGCATGGAACTCTTCGCTGCGCAGGACGCCGCCTACCGTGCAGACGTATTACCCACCGATGCGCTGAAGGTTTCGATAGAAGCGGGCGTCACGCAAGGCTGGGAGCGATTCATCGGCGACAACGGCCTGGCGATCGGCATCGACCGCTTCGGGGCTTCGGCACCCGCGGAGGAACTGTTCGCGAAATTCGGTATCACCGCGGAGGCAATTGTCCCGCAAATCTTGAACAAATTGAACGGCTAAGCAGGAGCTTCTTTCATGGCGACCAAGGTTGCAATCAACGGTTTCGGACGTATCGGCCGGCTTGTGGCTCGCGCCATTCTGGAGCGTACAGATCACAATCTCGAGCTGGTCAGCATCAATGACCTGGCGGATACGCGCTCGAACGCGCTGCTGTTTGGATTCGACAGCACTCACGGCCGTTTCCCCGGCACCGTGGAGGTCGACGGAGACAATCTGGTGATCAATGGCCGGCACGTTCGCGTCACCGCCGAGCGTGATCCCGGCAAGCTGCCGCATGGTGAGATGGGCGTCGACATCGTCCTTGAATGCACCGGATTCTTCCAGTCGGACGAGGCCGCCCGCCCGCACATCGCTGCTGGTGCCAAGCGCGTCGTAATCTCGGCGCCGGCCACCGGCGTGTCCAAGACCATCGTTTTCGGGGTCAATCACGACACGTTGACAGCCGATGACGACGTCATCTCGAACGCCAGCTGCACCACCAACTGCCTCGCTCCGGTAGCAAAGGTGCTCAACGATCTCGTCGGGATCGAGCGTGGTTTCATGACCACTGTCCACAGCTACACCAATGACCAGCGCATGCTCGACCAGATTCACAGCGACCTGCGTCGTGCGCGCGGCGGCGCCCAGAACATCATCCCGACCACCACCGGTGCAGCGCGCGCGGTGGGCCTGGTCCTGCCCGAGCTCAAGGGCAAGCTGGACGGATCGTCGGTCCGCGTGCCGACGCCGAATGTCAGCCTTGTCGACCTGACCTTCGTCCCGGGTCGCGATACCACCGCAGAAGAGCTGAACGCCGCTCTGAAGGCTGCGTCGGAAGGTGCGATGAAGGGTGTGCTCGCCTATACCGACCAGCCGCTCGTCAGCAGCGATTTCAACCACGAGCCGGCCAGTTCGACTATCGACAGCTTGGAAACCTCGGTGCTCGAAGGAAAGCTGGCCCGTGTGGTCAGCTGGTATGACAACGAATGGGGCTTCTCGAACCGCATGATCGACACCACGGGCGTGGTGGCCAGCCTGCTCTAAGGATCGACTGATGGCCGGCTTCAAGACACTCGACGATCTTGGCGATATCAGGGGCAAGGTCGCGCTGGTACGCGTCGACCTCAACCTGCCTATGAACGAGGGTCGCGCGAGTGACGTGACCCGCGTCGAGGCGGCGAAGCCGACCATCCTCGAACTGAGCGAAAAGGGCGCAAAGGTCCTGCTACTCGCCCACTTCGGCCGCCCCAAGGGCGCGCGCCACTCGACCATGAGCACCAGCATGGTGCAGGGCGATGTCGAGCGCGTGCTGGGCAAGGAAATCATGTTCATCCCGGAAGTGACGGGTCCTGTCGTCGAACAGGCCGTGGGTATCCTGGGGCCCGGCGATATCGGCTTGCTCGACAATGTCCGCTTCTGGCCGGGTGAGGAAGCCAACGACCCGGAATTCGCCAAGGGCATCGCCGCAATCGGCGACTTCTACGTCAACGATGCCTTTTCCGCCGCACACCGCGCGCACGCGACGACCGAAGGAATTACCCACTTCTTGCCGTCCTACGCCGGGCGGGCGATGGAGGCGGAACTGCGGGCGCTCGATGCCGCGCTGGGCGATCCCGAAATGCCGGTCGCAGCGGTCGTTGGCGGCGCGAAAGTATCGACCAAACTCGATGTGCTCCACAATCTGGTGGGCAAGGTCCAGCACCTGATCATCGGTGGCGGCATGGCCAACACCTTCCTCGCCGCCAAGGGCGTCGATGTAGGCAAGTCGCTGTGCGAACATGACCTCACCGCAACGGCCAGCCGGATCATGGACGAAGCCGATCATGCGGGTTGCACGGTGCACCTGCCCTATGACGTCGTCGTGGCAAAGGAATTCGCCGCCAACCCGCCGTCGCTGCGTATTTGCAACGTCCATGAGGTGGCGGCGGACGAGATGATCCTCGACGTCGGGCCGCTTGCGGTCGAGGCGTTGGGTGACGTGCTCAAGACCTGCCGCTCCCGGGTGTGGAATGGTCCGCGGGGAGCTTTCGAGATTGAGCCTTTCGAGGC
>NZ_JAYPTL010000076.1:0-7640 GCF_038133525.1 Erythrobacter sp.
GCAAGGTGATGAAGATCGCCAAGGAACCGATCAGCCTCGAAACGCCGATCGGCGATGAGGAGGATTCACACCTCGGTGACTTCATCGAGGACAAGAATGCGATCATCCCGGTCGACGCGGCGATCCAGGCCAACCTCAAGGAAACGGTCACCCGGGTATTGGCCTCGCTCACCCCGCGCGAAGAACGCGTGCTGCGCATGCGCTTCGGCATCGGGATGAACACTGATCACACACTCGAGGAAGTCGGCCAGCAGTTCTCGGTTACCCGCGAGCGTATCCGCCAGATCGAAGCCAAGGCGCTGCGCAAGCTCAAGCACCCGAGCCGCAGCCGCAAGATGCGCTCGTTCCTCGATCAGTAGGTCACGTTCAGGCCGGCTTGAGCGGGGAGTAGACCGCGACAGTCGGCGGGATGGGGTCGAAGCGAACCCACAAGGCCGTTCCAACGGCCGCCACCAACAAGACGCCCGCGAGCATTCGCGGGCGTTTTTGTTCGGGCCACAGCGGCAACAAGGAAATCACAGCAAGCCCGGCGGGCAATACCACTGCGTAGGGCATGGCAGGCCCCACGCCCTGCATGATCTGCCAACCGAGCGCGAGAAGATACCCCGTCACAAGGGCAGCGACCACACCTGCAGATACCCTGCCCAATCCCTCGCTGTTCAGGGCCCGGATCGCTTCGACGCACCCGACGAGCATCACAGGGACAACGATGAAATAGGCAGCCGTGGGTGCGAACCACTGCGAAGCGACTGCGATTGCCAATAACGGCAACGCCGCTCCCAGGCGTGCTGTCGGGCCATGCCCTTTCCCGCCCCAAAGGAGGGAAACGCAGGCGAGCAGCGCCAGCCCGACCATTATGGTGAGTTTGGGGATGGCCGCGAGCCGATCATAGTACCCTGCCCCGGTCCCGGCTCCTGAAAGGAGATTGAGACCAAAGAGCAAGGCGCCGCCAACGAGCAGCAGCAGCATCATGCGGGTGGCTCCACCCAAAATACCGCGATCGCCCGCTCCTCTTCCCCGATATCCAATCGCGAAGCCGAGCGCGGCGAGAGCAAGCATGACCCAACCCAGCCATGGTGAATAGACGATAGTCGTAACCCCGAACGCATCGAAGAACACCGCGTCGCTTGTCGCTTGCGGCAGCTCCTCCGCATTGGCGAGAGCCTTGGCAAGCGCGTGCGTTTGGCCAAGCATGTGGTTGAGCGCGCCGCGATCGAGGTTTTCTGGCGTCGCCAACGGAGAATGGTAGAGCCCCGACCGCCCAATAAAGGCAATGTTGTAGGCAGCGTAACCGCCGCGTTCGAGCGTTGCGGTAAGATCGGTATCGTTGGGCAGAACCGAATAGAGATAGGCCGAGAGCGACGAGGTCGCCGGATGCTCGACCGTGCTCGCGTAGAGTTCGACGCTCTCGCGATTACCCGGTCCGGTCTGGAACATGCTCGCAATGCCGCCGCCCCCGCGTGCCTCGAGGTTGATCACGGCCCCGATTTTCTCGGCAAGCGGGTCTTCCCTGAAGAACTGAAATGCGCCGACCAGGCCAAGCTCTTCGGCATCGGTGAAGATGACGACGATGCTGCGTCGGGGTTTGCCCTGGGCGGCTAGGGCACGAACCGTCTCGAGAATGACCGCCACGCCCGCCGTATCGTCGGCAGCCCCGGGAGAACCCCACACGCTGTCGTGATGCGCCATCAGACCGATAGCGGGCAACTGCGGGTCCTGTCCCTCAAGGATACCCACGACATTGACGAAGCCGGTCGGCTCCGCGGATTTCTCGCCGCGCCAGTGATCGAGCTTCTCCTGCGATTTGCTATCGATGACGCCAGACGTCGTTTTCACCGTGAGGCCGAGCTCTTCGAGCCGGGAAAGCAGATATGCCCGCACCCTGGCATTGGCGGCCGAGCCCGTCGAATGCGGCTCGGTCGCGATACGCTCGACCTGCGCGAAGGCGCCCTCGATGGAAGCCACGCTGGGATCGGCGCTCATCGTCGGTGGTGTCGGCGGAGTCGTCGCCTTCACTGCCAGCAACAAGGCGGCCGCCAAGGTACCGATAAAAAAGGCCCAGTTCCGCATAGTTCTCCCCTTCGACGGCCAAGAAAGACGCGAAGGAGGGTCTGGGGTCAAGGTCCTTCGCGGCGCTTTCCCGGTCTCAGGGCAAAAGCACCGCAGCGGGGTGGCGAGAATCGCCTTCAACCCCTATGTGCGCGGCCATGAGAATCGCCATTGCCTCCGACCATGCCGCAGTCGACCTCAAGGATGAACTGCGCGAATGGCTGATCGAACTGGGCCATCAAGTTGCAGACCTTGGTCCGGAAACGAAAGACAGCGTAGATTATCCCGATTTTGGTTACAGCCTGGCAGCGGTCGTGGCCGACGGCACCGCTGAACGCGGCATTGCCTTATGCGGCTCGGGGATTGGCATTTCGATCTCCGTGAACCGCAATCCTGCTGTGCGATGCGCTTTGGTGTCCGAGCCACTTTCCGCTTCGCTTGCGCGCGAACACAACGATGCCAATTGCATTGCCATGGGTGCGCGATTGATGGGGATCGACATGGCCAAAGCATGTCTGTCCGCATTCCTCGAAACTGAATTCGCCGGCGGCCGCCATCAGCGCCGCGTCGATAAGCTATCCAATCCGGAGATCTGATTTGGCTTCCCAGCCCGCCAATAACACCCGCGACCCGATGGACCGCTTCTGGCACGACACGCTCGCGGAAGCCGATCCCGAAATCTACGGCGCCATCCGCAAGGAGCTGAAGCGCCAGCAAGACAAGATCGAGTTGATCGCAAGCGAAAACATCGCCTCCTCTGCGGTGCTGGAAGCTACCGGATCGGTCTTCACTAACAAGTATGCCGAAGGCTATCCGGGCAAGCGGTACTATGGCGGCTGCGACTATGCCGATGTAGTCGAAACACTCGCGATTGAACGCGCCAAGCAGTTGTTTGGATGCAACTTTGCCAATGTGCAGCCGAATTCCGGGAGCCAGATGAACCAGGCGGTGTTCCTGGCGCTGCTGCAGCCTGGCCACACCTTCATGGGCCTCGATCTCAACTCGGGCGGTCACCTGACCCACGGATCGCCCGTCAACATGAGCGGCAAGTGGTTCAACCCCGTCAGCTACGGCGTCCGCAAGGATGATGAGCGCATCGACATGGATGAGGTCATGGCTATCGCCAAGGCCAACATGCCCAAGCTAATCATCGCCGGCGGAACCGCATATTCACGTGTGTGGGATTGGGAAGGCTTCCGCAAGGTTGCAGACGAAGTCGGCGCCTACCTGATGGTCGACATGAGCCATATCTCGGGCCTTGTGGCCGGTGGTGCGCACCCTTCCCCCTTCCCCTACGCCCATGTCGTCACCACCACCACGCATAAGTCGCTCCGCGGACCGCGTTCAGGCGTCATTCTGTGGGATGATGAGGCGCTGACCAAGCCGCTCAACATGGCGGTATTCCCCGGCTTGCAGGGCGGTCCGCTGATGCATGTTGTCGCGGCCAAAGCGGTTGCCTTTGGTGAAGCGCTGCGTCCTGATTTCAAGGAATACGCGCACCGCGTAGTCGAAAACGCCCGCGCCTTGGCCGCGAGCCTCGAGGCAAACGGGCTGCGCGTCGTTTCCGGCGGCACCGACAACCATTCGATGCTCGTCGACCTCACTGCCAAGGACGTAACGGGCAAGGACGCCGAAAAAGGGCTCGATCGAGCCTGGCTGACCTGCAACAAGAACGGAATTCCCTATGACACCCGCAGCCCGTTTGTGACCAGCGGTGTGCGCCTGGGCACTCCGGCGGGAACGACACGCGGATTTGGCCCTGTGGAGTTCACGCAGGTTGGCGCGCTGATCGCCGAAGTGGTAGACGGACTCTCGCGCAACGGCCCCGAAGGCGACGGCCAGGCGGAGGAACGCGTGCGCAGCAAGGTTGCCGAACTCTGCGCAGCCTTCCCGGTCTATCCGGGGCGTTGAGGAGAACGACGATGGATGACCGCGAACCGAACCACCAGGATCACAAGCTCATTCCCGACGCTACAGCGGAACTGAAGGGAATGGCCAAGGAAGGCATGGCACACCCGTCGACCAAGCCGGTGCTGACCGGCGCGGTCGTGGGTGCGGTTGCAGCTGGTCTCCTCCCGGTAGTGACTTGGCCAGTCGGCCTGATCGCCGGCGCCGGCATTATGCTTTACAAGCGAATTCGCCCATAGATGCGCTGCCCCTTCTGCGCGCATGATGACAGCCAGGTAAAGGACAGCCGGCCGACCGAGGACAACACCTCGATCCGTCGCCGGCGCCAATGCTCAAGCTGCGGCGGGCGCTTCACGACATTCGAGCGCGTACAGTTGCGCGAAGTGACCGTGGTCAAGAGCGGCGACCGACGCGAGCCGTTCGATCGCGGCAAGCTCGAGCAATCGATCACACTCGCCTGCCGCAAACGCGACATCCCGCAGGAGCGGATCGATCAACTCGTATCCGGAATTCAGCGGCAAGTCGAAACCGCGGGTGAAGCAGAAGTTTCATCGCAGCGCATCGGCGAGATGGTGATGAATGGCCTGCGACAGCTCGACAGCGTCGCCTATATTCGTTTCGCCAGCGTCTATCGCGACTTCAGCGAGGCGCGCGACTTCGAGGAATTCGCCAGCACGGTGCAGGAAGCGGCGAAAGGTGGCTGACACGCTCAAGCCAGTCGTCGTCCTGATCCGACCGCAACTTGGCGAGAATATCGGCAAGGCTGCGCGGGCTATGCTCAATTTCGGACTTACCGAAATGCGCCTCGTTGAGCCGCGAGATGGGTGGCCCAACCCGTCCGCTGGACCTGCGGCGGCCGGAGCGGACATCGTGCTCGAAAAGGCCAAGGTCTATTCGACCACTGCTGAGGCAGTGGCCGATTGCGCGCGCGTCTACGCCACGACCGTGCGCAAGCGCGGCGTCACCAAGCCAGTGCTGACCCCTGAACAAGCTGCACGTGAAATGGCCGGCAATGTCGGCCGCAGCGCTTTCCTCTTCGGGCCCGAGCGTTCCGGGCTCGAAACCGAAGATGTCGCGCTCGCCCGAGCGATCCTTACGGTGCCGATCAATCCAGACTTCGGGTCGCTCAACCTTGCCCAGGCGGTGATACTTTGCGCCTATGAGTGGTCGAAGAACGAGCAGCTTGTGCAGCCCACTCACGAAGAGCTGCTACCTCCCGCTCCGCAGGAAGAACTGGAAGGTTTGATCGAACACCTCGAGCGCTTGCTCGATCCAAAGGGCTATTTTCTCCCGGAAGCACGCGCCGATGCGACCCGTAGGACACTTCGCGGTGTTCTGACCAAGCCGGGCTGGAACCACCTTGAAGTTCGCACTCTCCGTGGCGTCTTGAGTTCATTGGAACGCGACCCCCGGAAGTTAGTATAGACATACCTAAACACTGCCGATAACCACCTGTTCGGACGTATTTACTTTTTCTCTAGGAGTAGTGGTCGCCATGAAGTCGAGGCATGTATTAATGTTCGTTGCTGCAATGGCGCTTGTGCCCAGCGTTGCCACTGCTGCCAGCGATGGCGAACAGGATCAGGCACCCGAAGCAGAAGCCAAAAAAGAGAAGCCGAAGCGTATTTGCCGCCAGATCCGGAATACCGGGTTTCGGACCGCATCCCGGGTATGCAAGACTCAGGAGCAGTGGGATGCTCAGGATCGAGCGATTAATGGCGATGAGTTGGACCTGAAAACGGGCAATGTTTCCGGCCGCACGATCGGGCGTTGATCAAGATCTCAGTCGGTCCCACTCGTCTAACTCGAAATTGATCGAACATTCGACAAGCATATCCCATATCTGGGCAATCTGCTCGCTCGGCAATCCTAGCTTCGCCGCATCACTGGTTGCATTTGCCACAACCTCAGCCTTGCGGGCCTCATCACGGACCACGTTGCGGTCACTCTTAATCCGCGCGGCGGCACGCATGTAGCCGAAGCGCCGCTCAAGCAGTTCCATCAGCTGGCGATCGGTCGCGTCCACACCCTGACGCACCTCGCGCATGTCCACGCAGTCGTTCGGAAGCTTGAATGTATTGTCCATGACGCCGCGCCCTGCCCTCACCCGGGCACTTTGTCGAGGGGCAAGTCTGCCCAGCTGCTATGCCGATTCTGCCGTCGTTGGGTGATCCTGCCGAATTAGGTCTGAAGCCCGTTCTCCGATCATGATGCAGGGAGCATTTATATTCCCACTGGGAATTTCGGGCATGATGCTGGCATCTGCAATTCGCAGGTTTCCTACACCTTTCACGCGCAGTCGTTCATCGACGACATCACCTATGCGGCAGGTGCAAGACAGGTGATAGACCGTCATCGCGAAATGCAGTGCCATATTCTCCAGCATGGCATCGCTAGGCCTATCACCATGACGATAGCCGTGTAGCTCCGATAGTTTGGGAGGTGCCAGCCAGTCACCTAGTCCGCCAGGCCAATTGGCCGCGATGTCAAAGACCTTGCGCTGAATGGCAACCATGACCTTGAGATCGTGAGGATCGTCGAAATAGTTGAGCCTGATCTGCGGCTGTACCGCGGGATCGGCACTTGCGATGATCAATTCGCCTTCACTGTGAGGGACGCAATTGCTCGCAAGAATTATTACGTTCTCTGCCTCTGGTTCGAAAACGGTGTCAGGGTTCTCGAATAGCTGCTCCACATCGATCAGCAGGCGATCCCCAATAACGTCGCGCCCATAACAGGTAGGCACAAATCCGATCTGGGCGTCATGAGTATGGTCATCGCCAAGTCCAGTCGAAAAGAAGCTGATCCCATCGTAGATCGACGACGATGCATATCCTGTCCCATGCTCGGTCCATTCCTCAAGTCGACGCTCGGCTTCACGTTTTATCGCCCCTTGCTCGGGCGACAGGTTGGCATCCTCAGCAGGGTCTTCGGGCAATGGTCCATTGGGTCCACGCAATGAATCGGGGCCGGCAGACAAAAGCAAATCGCCCAGCGGAACCCCAACGCCTGGAGCTCTGAATGCCAACGGGACTTGGTAGTGGTCCTTCAGATGTTTCCCGACGTGTGGGTTATCAAGGCGGCAAGTAATGCCAACTGCTTCAAGCTCGCGCCGACAACCGATACCAGACAGCATCAGAAGATGCGGCGACCCTACCGCACCAGCGGAAAGAATGGTTTCACGCCGGCTATGGATCGCATGCCGAACTCCCTCGGAATCACGATATTCGACTCCCCGACAGGTAAGTTCGTCTCCCTCGCCATCGAGTAGCAGTTTGGTGACTTGTGCTCCGGTGACTATTGTCAAGTTGGCCCTATCCTCGGCGTCGCCTTCCAAGTAGCCGTGATAGGTGCTCGAGCGGCGACCGTTGCGGGTGTTCGTCTGGACAAGCGAGGCGACACCATTCGGATTGTTCCGCCCGCTACCGTTATAGTCTCCTGACGGAATTCCAACAGCCTCGGCGGCTTGCACGAACTGCCGAGCAGCAGGTATGACGGGTGAACGAATGCCCACCCCAATCGGGCCCGACCTTCCTCGTCCCTTATTGTCTATGATCGCCTCGTTCGAGGCTCGAACCTCTTCCATTCGCTCAAAGCAATGATGAATTTCCGAATAACTCCAACCGGTTGCACCGCGTTCCGCCCAATTATCGAAATCCCCGGGATGGCCCTTAACATAGACC
>NZ_JAYPTL010000076.1:7650-10422 GCF_038133525.1 Erythrobacter sp.
CCATGTAATTGATGCCCGACGACCCGCCGAGCATTCTCCCCCGTGGAACGGGTACCGTCTTGTCTTGGAAACCCTGAGCGCCTTTCCCCGCGCTGCCCCTGAACATCCAGTCCGTTTCGGGATCAAGTTGCAACGACGCACAGGCCATCGGCATGGCTTCGCGCTCCGGCGGCTTTCCTCCCGCCTCGACCAGAGCGACCGACACACCCGGGTCTTCGCTAAGCCGCGCCGCCAGAACCGCGCCTGCCGATCCCCCACCGACAATTACGAAATCAAACTGATTGGACATGCGGTCGCTCCCGTTCCGAACCGGCATGCGACCAACCTCTTCAATCTAGCGTAGGTGCCAGCGAGTGCCAAGCACTTGACGCGAGGTGCAATCCTGCTAGGGCGCGCGCTCGCGAATTGGCCCCGTATCCCGGTGAAGCGGTGGCCGCGCTGGAGAATTGCTTCAGCGGTGCGATGCCGGGTTGAATGGCCACCACAGGGGTGGTCCAGCAAATTGAAGGAATACGTCTCATGACGAAGCGCACCAGCGCCAAGTACAAACTCGACCGCCGGATGGGCGAAAACATCTGGGGTCGTCCGAATTCGCCGGTCAACAAGCGTTCCTACGGTCCGGGCCAGCATGGCCAGCGCCGCAAGGGCAAGATGAGCGACTTCGGCCTCCAGCTCCGCGCCAAGCAGAAGCTCAAGGGCTACTACGGCGACGTGACCGAGAAGCAGTTCAAGCGCACCTACATCGAAGCGTCGCGCATGAAGGGTGACACCGGTCAGAACCTGATCGGCCTGCTCGAGCAGCGCCTCGACATGGTTGTCTATCGCGCCAAGTTTGCACCGACCATCTTTTCGGCCCGCCAGATCGTTTCGCACGGCCACATCTACGTCAACGGCGTGAAGTGCAACATCGCGAGCCGTCGCGTAAAGGTCGGCGACATCGTCTCGCTCGGCAAGAAGGCGCAGGAAATGGCGCTGGTGATCGAAGCACAGGGCCTGCCCGAACGCGAGATCCCCGACTACGTCGCACCCGACGGCAACGACAAGGTGACCTTCACCCGCGTGCCAAAGCTCGACGAAGTGCCCTACCCGGTGACCATGGAGCCCAACCTGGTCGTCGAGTTCTACTCGCGCTGATCCACGACGATATCGTCACGCAAAAGGGCGGTCCTTCGGGGCCGCCCTTTTCGTTTGCGTGTTAGATACGTGCCGCGATCTGCAGCGATTTCCAGACCATTGAGAAGATCGTGGCGGTTATGAGGCCACCCCACACCCAATAGGGCAAGAACAGGGCATCGGCGATCTTGCCGGTATCCGACAGGACGAGATGGCCGCCAATGACCCCACCCGGACTAAACAGATAGCCGAAATCTTGATAGACGCTCACCGCGCCCTGAACACCCAAAAACTCGACTGCGATCCGCTGCCATTTCTCATTGCCGCGTAACGCAATGTAGAATGCGGCCAGCGCGAACATCGGCAGGACGACCCACCCCGTCACCGATCGCACCCAGATCAATGTGCTGACGAGGAGTGCCCCTCCCAAGCCAAGAAGGGCAAGGCGGGTGGCCCTGCGCGAACGCGAAGCAATGATCATCAGCGATCCCGCAATGCTCGGGCCAAGTAAGCCCGCCGCAGATACGATCACCTGACCGACGGCCCACAGCCTACCAGTGCTTTCAGCGTAGCCTGAACCATTGGCAAAGATCACCAGGCGCTGGAAATCGGCCCCCAATGCCGCAGCGGTCAACCCGTGGGCCATTTCATGCCACCAAGTCGAAAGCAGCGTGAAAGGCATCAGTGCAAGCGTGCCGAACTCGGTTTGCCATGCCAGGATGGTGAGAACTGCGAAGGCGACGATATAAGTCTGCTCCCGCTGGACCACCGCCTTCGTCTGATCCTCAGCATAAGGAAGACCCCACTTTGCGGAGACTACAATTGGAAACCGATTGTCGCTCATCGTCAGACAGTTACCCCAGTTTCAACATTCCACCAATTTCGCAAACCAAGTGGATGCATCGCACCACCTAGCGATCGAGTTGCGAGCCAAGAAATTTGTCGATCCTGACAAGCATATCGGTTCGCACCTTGCTGTCGGAGAGTGAGTGAGCGAGATCCTCGTATTCGACGTATTCGACAGCCTTGCCTGCCCTCTTCAACCGATCTTCCATGATGCGGGACTGTTGAACATTTACATTCTGGTCGAGAGTACCGTGAAACAGCAAGACTGGGGCGTGAAATGCGTCCGCATGGCGCGCGGGGCTGCCCGTGGTGAGATGAGGCCCTTCACCGAGGAAGGCGGATACAAGTCGCGAATTGGTGTACCCACGCGCATATTCCCGCATCTCCAGAAGATCCGTCACCGGTGCAATCGCCACCACCGCGCGGAAAAGATCAGGGTCCAGGACCTGCGCCTGCAAAGCGGCATATCCACCATATGACCAGCCAACGATTGCCAATTGATCAGCGGACGCGATCCCCTGCGAAACCAGCCAGAGGCCAGCGTCATTCACATCGCCGATAGCGGTCGGCCAGGCTTGGAAGCCGTTCTTGCCAAACCAAGCCTCGCCATATCCCGCCGAGCCGCGGTAGTTAGGCTGCAGGACAGCATAACCACGGGCGACGAAGAACTGCACGAGCCAGTCAAAACCCCATTCATCGCGTGCGCTTGGCCCACCGTGTGGCAGAACAATTGCCGGTAACCCCTTACCATCCGAGCCGGGTGGTAGGGTTAGGTAACCAGGAATCTGGGTTCCGTCGCGCGCCGGATAGGAA
>NZ_JAYPTL010000077.1:0-2571 GCF_038133525.1 Erythrobacter sp.
CCACCCGGGTTTCTTCCTGGTGGCGCGCATCGATAAGCATGCGCGTTGCCATGTAAATTTCTCCAGCCGCTGCCAGGCGGGGCGGACCCTGCCACTGCGCGGCACATCATGTTGGTAAATCCGCGCCCCATGAGGGGGTGCGCGGCGTATGCGGACCGGCGATCGCGCTGCATTGCGCGAAGCCGGGTATTCGTGACTGCGGGACTGTCCGTGCGTTGTGAGTGCGCTGCCCGGCCCGAAACGGCCACAGCGAGGCGGGAGGCCTTCACTGCGGAAATCGGGGAGGAACGGGGCATGTCCGGCATCAACCTGTTTGCGGTTTGGCCGAACGCGTTGGCGATCGACCGAGTAATGAGGCGATCCAGATGACCTTCTTCGTCGCGGATCTTCGCGCCGATCGGAGGCATCGGATAACCGATTGGCGATCGCTAGCACCGTGGGTTTCGCGCGGCAACCATATTGCACGTTTGGATAACATGGTCGTAACCACGCAGGTGCATGTCGATGCGCGCGCAAATCCTTGGCCTTGTGCTCATTCCGCTGGCGGTGGTGGCCGGATTGGTTGTTACCGAACGACGCTTGCCAGTCCCCGAAATCGGGCGCGGCTACGTGCTTCATGTCGAACTGCGCGAGGTCGACGCCCCCCCGGTACTGCCAGTGGTGGAAGGGGATGCGGCGCTACCGCTCATCGTTATCGATGCGGGGCACGGCGGCCATGATCCTGGTGCATCGGGGCAGGGCCTGGTTGAGAAGGACCTGGTACTCTCGCTGGCGAAAGAACTGCGTGACGAACTCGAAAGGCTAGGCGGGTTTCGCGTAGCCCTGACCAGGAGCGATGATCGATATCTGTTGCACGCCGAACGGTTCGAGATCGCCCGGCGACTGGAGGCGGACATGTTCATTTCGATCCACGCCGATAGCGCCGGCGATGCCAGTGAGGTGAGTGGGGCGAGCATTTATACGCTGTCTGAAGAGGCCTCGAGTGAGGCAGCGGCCCGCTACGCTGAACGCGAGAACGCGTCGGACCGCCTGAATGGGTTGGAACTCGGAGATCAGAGCGATACGGTTATGCCGATCCTGATCGAACTGTCGCAGCGGCGGTCGCAGGAACAATCGAACGAACTGGCCGCTTTGATCCGGCGCGAGGGCGAGGGCGTAATCGAATTTCACCCGCAACCGTTGCGGTCGGCGGCGCTCAAGGTCTTGCGGGCACCCGACGTTCCCTCGGTTCTGTTTGAAAGCGGCTTCATCACCAATGCCACTGAGGCGCGGCGACTTTCTTCCCAGGAAGGGCGCAGGCACTTCGCCGAAGTCATGGCCCGTGCGATACGTATCTATTTCGCGCGTCAGGAAGAAAGCTGAGGCGGGTGCATCGTTCCTTCTGGCGATTTGCCAAAAGGGCGTGCTAGAGGCGCTGCGCAGACCATGTCCGAACAGCTTTCCCTGAACTATATCCGTTACCGCATCAGCCGCGATCCGCAGCGCCTCTATGTGTGGTTCCAGGATAATTGGGCGCATAGTCGCCGCTTGCGCATTGCCAGCTATGGTGCGGGCATCGGCCTGGCATTGCTTATACTCGCATGGGCCACATTGGCGCGCAACTTGCCTGACGCGGAGTCCCTCGTCGATTACGAGACGCCTCTTCCAACGGTGGTACGTGGTGTCGATGGCGAGATCGTGCATTCCTACGCCCGCGAACGGCGGGTGCAGTTGCAGTATGTGGACTTCCCCCAACAGCTGATCGAGGCTTTCCTGTCCGCTGAGGACAAGACTTTCTTCACCCACGGCGGTGTGGACGTTACCGGCACCTTGGGTGCGGTGCTCGACTATGCGCTGAAATTCGGATCCGGCGAGCGTGCCGTTGGTGGCTCGACGATCACGCAGCAGGTCGCCAAGAACCTGCTGTTGGGTGACGAGTATTCGGTCACCCGCAAGCTCAAGGAAATGATCCTGGCAACGCGCATCGAAAGCGTGCTGACCAAGGAAGAAATTCTCGAACTGTACCTCAACGAAATCCCGCTTGGACGGCGCAGTTTCGGTGTGCAGGCGGCTGCACGGGCCTACTTCGACAAGGACGTGGACGACCTTGAGCTGCACGAGGCGGCCTTTCTGGCAATCTTGCCCAAGGCGCCGGAACGCTATGGGCGTGCACGATTCGAACGCCTCGCCATCGAGCGGCGAAACTTCGTGCTCGATCAGATGGTAGCGAATGATTTCATCACTGCGGCGGCCGCTATCGAGGCGAAGGCAAAGCCGCTTGGTCTGGTTCAGCAACGCCGCGAACGGTCTGCAGATGCGGGTTACTTCCTAGAGGAAGTTCGCCGCCAGTTGATCGACAAATTCGGCGAAACGGCAGAGGCCGGTCCAAACAGCGTCTATTCGGGCGGGCTGTGGGTGCGCACCTCGCTCGACATGGAACTGCAGAACGCCGCGCGGGACTCGCTGCGGGCAGGTTTGCTCCGCTATCATGGCAATCGCGGATTCACCGGTCCGGTGGCCACGCTGAATCCCGATAATGGCGACCTGCATTCGCAGTTGGCGTCATCTAACCTGTCCATCAGTTACGAGAAT
>NZ_JAYPTL010000077.1:2581-7130 GCF_038133525.1 Erythrobacter sp.
AGAATTGGCGGATCGGGGTGATCGTATCCGCCGGAGGGTCTGCGACGATCGGGTTCACCGAGGGCAAGGACTATCCGTTGATCAATCCGCCGACGACTCTGAAGGTTGGCGATGTGGTTGCCGCGGTTCCATCGGGTAACGGCTATGCCCTGCGGGGTGTGCCCGAGGTTTCCGGTGCATTCCTGGCCGAAGCGCCGCAAACGGGCCGCATACTTGCGATGCAGGGGGGATTTGATAGCCGATTGGGTGCGTTCAACCGTGCGACACAGGCGCTGCGTCAACCGGGTTCGACGATCAAGCCTTTCGTCTATGCCGCCGGGCTTGACCAGGGAATGACGCCAGCCACGCAGGTTCCGGATCAGACCTTCTGCGTCTACCAGGGTGCGAACCTGGGCGAGAAATGCTTCCGCAACTTCGGCGGCGGCGCTGGTGGGGTCCACACGATGCGCTGGGGGCTCGAGCAGAGCCGTAACCTCATGACGGTTCACATCGCCGACATGACTGGGATGCAAAACGTCATCCAGACATTCAAGCGCGTCGGCATCGGTAGCTACGAGCCCTATTACGCATTCGCGCTTGGGGCAGGCGACACCACCGTGGCGCGTATGGTCAACGCCTATGCCGCGCTGGCAAACTGGGGACGTCAGAACGAAGGCACCGTTATCGATTACGTCCAGGATCGCCATGGCAAGGTCATATACCGGGCCGACAAACGCGATTGTAACGGTTGCAACATGGAGCAGTGGGACGGCAAGCCGATGCCGCGCTTCGAACCGACAGGCAAACAAGTGCTCGATCCCCGCACGGCCTTCCAAGTGGTGCACATGCTCCAGGGCGTGGTGACTCGTGGCACGGCTGTCAGGCTACGTGACCTCAACCTGCCACTGTTCGGCAAGACTGGGACAACCAGCGGGCCCACCAATGCGTGGTTTGTCGGCGGTTCGCCGGACATCATCGCGGGTATGTACGTCGGCTTCGATCAGCCCCGGAACTTGGGTGGCTGGGTGCAGGGCGGTAATACAGCCGGCCCGATCATGAAGCAGTTCGTGCAGGAAACGCGAAAGCGTTGGATCGCAGAGGACTTCGTTGCTCCCCCTGGCGTTCGCATGGTCAAGATCGACCGGGTGAGTGGCAAGCGAGTCTTTGAAGGCACTCCGACCGACGATCCCAAGGCCGCGATCATCTGGGAGGCGTTCAAGCCTGATACCGAGCCGCCGCGGGCAACGCGCGCGGATGCGATTGCGGCCAAGCGGAGCGAGATTCTCGAACTGATCCGCCGCGCTCGCGAAGGCGATGAACAGGGGCAAGGAAGCGGTGACGGCCAAAGTCAGCGGCCGGGCGACTTTGTCGAGGAACAGGGCGGCGTCTACTAGCTGCACTACCCCCACAGCTTTACAATCACGGTCCGCGCGTTAGGGGCGGGACCACTGGACTGAAGGAATTCCCCATGCGTGCCGAAGGGCAGGCCCATATCGAGAGGATCGAGGCAGCTTTGGCGCTGGTGCGGCAGTCGCTGGACTGGGAGCGCGCATTGCGCCGCCTCGATGAGCTTGATGCCCGTGTGCAGGACCCCAAGCTATGGGATGATCCGAAGCAGGCGCAGGCGATAACTCAGGAGCAGAAGCGCCTCGAAACCGCGGTGAACACCGTACGTGAAATCGAAAGCGAGATGGCCGACGCGGTGGAGTTCGTCGAACTGGGCGAAGCCGAAGGCGATGAAGAGGTGGTCAGCGACGGGCTTTCCACCCTGCTAGGCCTGGCTGAGAGGGCGGACAAGGACAAGGTCCAGGCGTTGCTCTCCGGCGAAGCCGATAGCAACGATACCTACCTTGAAATCCATGCAGGCGCTGGCGGTACGGAAAGCCAGGATTGGGCGGAAATGCTGCTGCGCATGTATGCCCGCTGGGCGGAACGCAAGGGCTTCAAGGTCGAGACGGTCGAGTACCAGGCCGGCGATCAGGCCGGGATCAAGAGCGCCACGCTGCTGCTCAAGGGCGAAAACGCTTATGGCTATGCCAAGACCGAGAGCGGCGTACATCGCCTGGTCCGCATCAGCCCCTATGACAGCTCGGCCCGGCGCCACACCAGCTTCAGTTCGGTTTGGGTCTACCCGGTGATCGACGACAGTTTCGAGGTCGATATTAACCCGGCCGACCTCAAGATCGACACCTATCGTGCGTCGGGCGCTGGTGGTCAGCACGTCAACACCACTGACTCTGCAGTTCGCATCACTCACCAGCCTTCGGGCATCGTGGTTGCCAGCCAGCAGGATCGCAGCCAGCACAAGAACCGCGAAATCGCGATGAACATGCTCAAGGCGCGGCTGTATGAAGCGGAGATGCGCGCACGTGAGGAAGCCGCCAGTGCCGAACATTCAAGCAAGAGCGATATTGGCTGGGGTCACCAGATTCGCAGCTACGTCCTGCAGCCGTATCAGATGGTGAAAGATTTACGCACCGGTGTGACGTCGACTGCGCCGGATGACGTGCTCGATGGCGCGCTGGATCCCTTCATTGCTGCTTCACTCGCCCTGCGTGTCACGGGTGAGACGGTCGATGTGGAGGATGTCGAGTGAGGCTAGGCCTCGCGCTCCTTGTTCCCCTCGCGGTATTGATTGCTGCCTGCGATTGGGCGCCTTTCGCCCCCGACGAGCAGACCTTTCCCAAACCCGATCGCCCGGTGTCGGGAAAGGGTACCTACCAGGTCTCGACAGAAACCCAGCGTGACAACCGGGGTGAGGCGCGGACCGTGATGGATCTTGCCGAGATCGAGAACGGTATGACCGTGGCCGATATCGGGGCGGGCAACGGCTATTACACGGTCAGGCTTGCGGAACGCGTGGGGGCCGATGGACGGGTTCTGGCCCAGGACATTGATGGCGACGCGCTAGCCGGCCTGGGCCGAAGGATCGAACGCGAAGGGCTCGAAAATGTCTCGATCCTGCGCGGCGATGCTGCGGATCCCAAACTGCCGGTCAACAGTTTCGATCGCATATTCATGGTTCACATGTATCATGAGATTGAACAGCCTTACGAATTCCTTTGGCGCATGTGGCCGGCCCTACGCAAAGGTGGGGAGGTTGTGGTTGTCGATATCGATCGACCGACCGACCAGCATGGGATCGATCCCTTGCTGCTGTCCTGCGAATTTGAGCGGGTCGGCTACGAGCTGGTCGAGTTCAAGGATGCGCCCGAACTGCTCGGCTACTATGCACAGTTCAAGGCAGCGGCTAGCAGGCCGGAGCCGGGAGAGATCAAGCCGTGTCGCAGCGAGAAGGCGGCAGGAGCTGAGGCGCATGAATTGCGCCCGACCAAGAGAGAGAAGGTATAATGAGTTTCAAGGGGTTGAGCCCAATTCTTTACGGTGGCCGCGAAGTCTGGCCGCTGGTGGAAGGGGGCAAGGGGGTTTCCGCAACGAATCATGCGAGCTCGGGGGCCTGGGCTGCCGCTGGCGGGATCGGCACCGTGAGTGCCGTGAATGCTGATAGTTACGATGACGATGGCAACCCGGTTCCGCAGGTCTATCCGCAGGCGACCCGCAAGGAGCGTTTCGAACAGCTCGTGCGCTATGGCATCGATGGCGCGACCGAACAGGTCAAGCGCGCCTATGAGATCGCCAACGGCAAGGGGGCGATCAACATCAATGTGTTGTGGGAAATGGGAGGCGCGCAGCAGGTGCTCGAAGGCGTTCTCGAGAACTGCAAGGGGCTGATTACCGGCGTCACCTGCGGTGCGGGAATGCCGTACAAGCTGGCCGAAATCGCCGCGCGCTTCAATGTTCATTACCTCCCGATCATCAGCTCGGCGCGCGCCTTTCGCGCCCTTTGGAAGCGTAGCTATTCGAAGGTGCCGGAGCTGATGGCGGCAGTGGTTTATGAGGATCCTTGGCTGGCGGGCGGACACAATGGTCTGTCCAACGCCGAGGACCCGAGGAAGCCTGAAGACCCCTATCCGCGCGTTAAGGCTCTCCGGGACACTATGCGCGCCGAAGGCGTGAGCGAAGACACTGCTATCATCATGGCAGGCGGGGTTTGGTTCCTGCGCGAATGGAACGACTGGATCGACAACCCTGAACTCGGGAAGATCGCTTTCCAGTTCGGCACCCGACCGCTGCTGACGCATGAAAGCCCGATACCCCAGGTCTGGAAGGACATGCTGCGGACCGTCGAGCCCGGCGACGTGTTGCTGCACAAATTCAGCCCCACCGGTTTCTATTCGAGCGCCGTAAAGACGCCCTTCCTTTATGACCTCATGCATCGTTCGGATCGCCAGATTCCGATCTTCAAGCGTGATGAGGAAGAAGGAACCGTGCCGCTGGCCGATCACGGCAAGGCCAAGTATTTCTGGGTACACCCCGGCGATCAGCGCAAGGCACTTTCGTGGATGCATGAGGGCTTTTCCGAGCCTCTCAAGACACCGGACAATACTGTGGTCTTCGTCACCCCGGAAAGCGCAGAGCAGATCCGCGCTGACCAGCAGGGCTGCATGGGGTGCTTGTCACACTGCCAGTTCTCGAGCTGGAAGGATCATGACGATCACACCACGGGCCG
>NZ_JAYPTL010000077.1:7230-10333 GCF_038133525.1 Erythrobacter sp.
CCACGGGCCGTATTCACTAGGCAGGCACCCTCTTTCATCAAGGCAAAGCGTCCTGAGTCGATCATATGGTGCGAACGGGGGCCGGCCGGGCAGTGCAGGGTGATGATGTCGGCCCGCGCAACCAGTTCATCGAGTGTCTCGACATAGGTCGCCGAAAATATCCGTTCGACCGCTTCGGGCAGCCGCTTGCGGTTGTGATAAATGATCTCCAGCCCAAAGGCGCGCGCCCGGTGCGCCACCGCCTGGCCAATCCGCCCCATACCCACAATCCCGAGTACCTTGCCGCCGAGCTTTCGCCCGAGAAGTGAGGTAGGGGTCCAGCCCGACCATTCGCCGCTGCGTACCAGGTGCACGCCTTCGCGGACGCGACGGGGTACGCCGATAATCATTTCCATCGCGATATCGGCGGTATCATCGGTGAAGACACCGGGCGTATTGGTGACCATGACCTTGCGCGTGGCGGCGCTCTTGAGGTCGATATGCTCGGTTCCGGCACCGAAATTGGCGATCAACCGCATGTCCGGCCCGGCAGCCTCAATCATGGCAGCGTCGATGCGGTCGGTCACAGTGGGAACGAGCACGTCGCAACCCTGCATTCCGGTGACAAGCTCTTCGCGGGTTAGCGGCTTATCGGATTGGTTGAGCGTCACATCGAAAAGCTCCGCCATCCGCTCTTCGACCGAAGGCATGAGGTGTCTGGTCACGAAGACGCGTGGACGGCGCTCAAGGCGCTTGGTGACGGTGTCGCTCGGCTGTTCCATGCGGGGAAGAGAGCTATGAGCAGCGGAGGGTTACGGTCAAGCTCTGCGCGTGAAAACCTGCCGCATTTCGCGCGGCCAACGGTTGCCGCCACAGGCAGGAATCATGTAAACGATCGTCGATGGCTACGCGTGCGCTTTTCCTCTTTTTCGCTTTGATGGGCATCATGGCGCCGGCGACGGCACAGGATCGTGAGGTGCCATATTGGGCTACAATCCGCGCAAATGAGCTCAACATGCGCGTCGGCCCCAGCGCTGACTATCGGATCGATTGGGTCTATCGTCGCCCCGGGCTGCCAGTGAAGGTGGTTCGCGTGCTTGAAGGCTGGCGCCTGATTGAAGATCCTGACGGGGCAAGGGGGTGGGTTGTTGCGCGCCTTCTCAGCCCGGACCGAGGGGCGATCGTAATCGGGAATGGTACGACCGAGTTGCGCGATTCGCCCTCGCCTGGTGCATCTGTGAAATGGCGAATCGAACCGGGCGTCTCCGGCGTTCTGGGCGATTGCGACGCAGGCTGGTGCGAACTGACGGTCGCTAAGCGCACGGGTTGGATTAGGGCGGCCCGACTTTGGGGGGCGGGCGAACCATAGGGATCACTCTGGTGAAGTGATTCCAGCGGGGGAGCTCGGTGAAACTGGCGCTATCCGGGATACTGATGAAGTGACCGAGTCTGTGGTGTCTGTAATCTCGAAACTGCCGTCCGGGCCAGGTGCGCCTCCGGCGTAACAAGCCTCGGGTTCCTCGCCATCGGGATCAAAGCATATCGCTTCACCTTGCTGGCGCCACCTACCGCGCTCAGTTTCCGCGCCGTCTGCGGTAGCGTCGATATAGGTTCCGTCGACACCGATCGTTTCTATCATCACCGTCCCGTCGGCGAGCACGATCTTGTAGGTACCGGGGACGTTGGCAAGCGCGCTTTCGTCCGATGGCGTGCCAGGTGCAACCTCGGCGGGTGCATCTTGCCGACTGCAGCCAACCAAGGCGATGATGGCCGTGAGGGCGATAGCAGTCCTCATCGGGTCTCGCTTCGATCAATCATCCCATTCTCGTGCCACGTGGATCCGCTGTGCGAAAGAGGAAAGGGCGGCAGGATCGCTCCCGCCGCCCTGGACTCATTCAAAAAGGTTTCTGCCGACGTTCAGCCTGCGGCCTTCGGTTTGACAGTCACCGGATCGCCTTCGTCAGGTGTGGCGGTAAAGGACCCGTCCTCCGCCCGTTGGGATTCGGTGAAGCACATGGGTGTCGCACCTTCGGTCGTTGGGGTGAAACAGGTCTTGCCGTCGACCACAGCATATGTGCCTTCCTCGACGACGGTCCCGTCTGCCGCGACATCGGAATAGGTTCCATCGGCGTTGATATTGGCGGTCATCGTCGTGCCGTCAGCATTGGTCACATCATAGGCGCCGGCAGGTGAGCCGTTGGCAACTACACCTTCCGGGGCAGGCGCTTCTGCCACAGCCTCTTCTTCGGCAGGCGCGGGTGCTTCACCAGAGCAAGCCGCGAGTGTCAAAATCGATGCCGCAAGTAGTAACTTCCGCATTCCGTCTCTCCCCTGAAAAAATGGTATCAAATGGATAGGCCATGCTGCCTCGCATTGGCCCCTCATGGCCTATCCTCTGGGCATTATTCGGCCGCCGGGGCTTCCACCGCCGCTGGTTTCACGGTCGCTTTTACGCCCTGATCGTTCACCGTTTCGAAGCTTCCGTCGGCTGCCGCGGGCGAATTGGTCCAGCAGCTGTCGTCTTCGGCGGGCGGATCGGTCGTGAAGCAAGTCTTGCCGTCAACCTGGGCATAGGAGCCGTTGGCAGGCGCACCATCGAGCCCTGTCCCCGTCCATGTGCCATCAGCGTTCATGGTGAAGGGTTGTTCGGTTCCGTCTTCATAAACGGCTACATAGTCACCAGGTGCCGGTGCTTCAGCCATGGTCGCCGGTTCGGCTGTGGCCTCTTCCGTCGCTGGCTCAGGCGCAGGTTCTGAACACGCAGCCAATGCTGCGACGGACGCCAGAAATAACAGATTCCGCATAGCACATCTCCCCCTATGCAAGTGCGGCCCGCGGGATGGTTACCACGGGCCGCACGTCTTGGGAAACTGAGATTGCCGTAACGGAAGTTAGACCAACTCGACTGCCACCGCTGTGGCTTCACCGCCGCCGATGCAGAGCGATGCGACGCCGCGCTTCTTGCCCTGCTTCTTCAGGGCGTTGAGCAGCGTCACGATGATACGGGTCCCACTGGCACCGATAGGATGTCCCAGTGCCGTAGCGCCGCCGTTTACGTTGATCTTTTCATGCGGGATGCCGATGTCGCGCATGGCGAACATCGCGACGCAGGCGAAGGCCTCGT
>NZ_JAYPTL010000078.1:0-2066 GCF_038133525.1 Erythrobacter sp.
TCATACATATCGCCGCCGTCCGCCTCTGGACCAATCAGTTTGTCAACAGGGCCTACGATATCGAGGCGGGCTTCGGTTTGATCTCGATCGGTGCCACGGCGACCTGGAACCTCAATTACAAGACCGACGATTTCTTTGTGAACGGGATCCTGGTTACGCCGGCGTATGATGCAGTCGGCTTCGGCAACTACTTCCGCGACCCTGGAACACTGCCCGAATGGCGCGGCAACGCGTACGTCAACCTCAAGGCGGACGGGCTCAATCTGCGCTACTCGGTGAACTACATCGACAGCGTGTTCGACGAACGCTGCAAGGGCGACCCGTGCTTTGCTATCTCGGGCGTTCCGGCGGGTAGCAATTACGGCAAGAACAGTGGCAGCTACATGCAGCACGATCTGGTGGCAAACTACAGCCTCCCGATCGCTGGCATGGACGTCCAGCTGACTGCGGCGGTGCTGAATATCTTCGATGAAGCACCGGCGGACGCCTATCTCCCGCTCGGCTCAAACCCGTTCATCGGGAATGCCATCGGACGCAATTATCGCCTGGGTATCCGCACCAAGTTCTAACGGACGGGTTCAGGCAAGATACCGGGGGCCCGGCGTTGTGTGACGCCGGGCCCCTTTTTGTACTGTCTGCGCAAATTGTCGCCATTTGGTTTGCACTCGCGTGACCGAGCCCACGGCTTCCATTCCCTCATCATGGAGTAGGTAACCGCTCGATTGGCAAGCGTCCCAAAACCTGTCGCCGGATGAATGTTTGTTGTTGAGATCGAACCATCCATGGCAATGTATGACATCAGCTTTTGGGGACGCGAGACATGGGTGAGTCGCAGTGCTGGGAAGTCGATAGGCTGGCGGCGAGAACGCTATTGGACCGGCTCAAGATTGAGGCCACGCCAGCCACGGTTGAGCAGCTCGAAATCGGTCTGGCCGAGCATCGCAGAAATTCCGAGGTGTGGGTCGCCGGCCGTGTCCAATCTAGGTGTGTGAAAGAACTTGAAGATCGCTCGATGCAAGATTTCACCCGGATGGATGACAACTGGCGCAATGGCTTCATGGCCGCAGAGGAGATCGTAGCAACGCTATCGATTGATGCATTGCTGGATCAACCCCGTGGGGAAGCCCGTTCCAAGGGGGAAGTACTGCGTTCGATGGTGCGTGACGCGCGCAAGCGTTCTGCATTGGTTGAACGTCGCACTCGCTAGGGGTGCAAAAGGCGACTTCCTGACTCAGCGCACCTGCGTACTCGCTAGCCATGCAATCGCAAGTCTGAGTGCCTCGCTCCCAGCAAGTGATTGCGGGAACCTAATATTCGGGGCCTAGCTCCGGATCGAGATCGCGCGGGCGGGCAAAGTGGACCAGCACGCCGCAATCGTCGCGCAGATCGGCCCAATCGTCGATATCGAGTTCGAACACGGCATAGGCGGCCGTCGGGAACTTGACCTTTGCCTCGTCGTAGAGGTCGTTTTCGTTCTTTGGGGCGACCAGTTCGAACAGCATGTCGCCAAGGCCAGGGTTATGGCCGGACAGGAGCACTGCCTTCGCGTCACCACCGGATTCGCGCAGCACGTCCATGATCGTGTCCGTCCCGGCAAGATAGAGCCGCTCGTCCCACTCTGGCTTAAGCGAGGGCACTGCGTCGCGCAGCGTGAGCTTTACCCGTTCCGCCGGACTGGCGATCAACTTGTCCCATTTGATCCCGTGATCGCGGATATGCTCGCCGATCACATGCGCCCCGCGATGGCCGCGATCGTTCAGGCCGCGGTCGAAATCCCGCTTGTCACTATGCCCCCAGTCGGACTTGGCGTGGCGCAGCAGGCCGAGAATTTTCACGAGGGCTGGTTCTCCGTTTGGTCGGGGATGCGGTTCGCTTGCGCCTTTCCAACACCCTGTGCGACGCGCTGTAAAGCCTCTTCGAGTGTCATACGTATGACCGGCGTGCCCGGCGGGAAGGCGGAAAGCAGGCGCGACGGGAAGGCGGGCGAGAGCACGACGAAGTGGCCGGCGTCATCTCGCGTGCGGATCAGGCGCCCGAATGCCTGGGCCAGTCGCGCACGGATGATC
>NZ_JAYPTL010000078.1:2076-10211 GCF_038133525.1 Erythrobacter sp.
TCATAGCGCTGCGCGCCACCCTCCTGCTCGGCCGCAGCGGCGCGGCGTGCGCGGTGGAGGATGGTCGGACGTGGCCAGGGCACGCTTTCCATCACCACGCAGCGCAGCGAATGCCCGGGGACGTCCACCCCGTCGCGCAGGGCGTCGGTCCCCAGCAGGCTGGCACGCGGGTCGTCACGGAAGATGTCGGTCAGCGTGCCCGTGTCGATCGGATCGACATGCTGTGCGTAGAGCGGCAAGCCATTGCGCGCGAGCCGATCGGCAATGCGGCCATAGACCGCTCGCATCCGCCGGATCGCGGTGAACAGGCCCAGCACGCCGCCGTCGCTCGCCTCGATCAGCCGTGCATAGGCGCCGGCGAGGGCGGGGATATCGCCCTTGCGGATATCGGTGACGATCAGCACTTCGGCGCGCGCTGCATAGTCGAACGGACTCTCCGCCTGCGTGGTCCGGGGCTTCAAGTCGAGATGCAGCGCACCGCTCTTGGCGATGGCATGCGCCCAGTCGGGGCCCGCCTCGTCGCGATCGGTCAGCGTGGCGCTGGTCAACAGGACTCCATGGGCCGGTTCGAGCACGGTCTTGGCAAACGGCTTCATCGGATCGAGCCAGTGGCGATAGAGCCCGACGTCGAATTCGCGCGCATCGTTGCGGTCGACCGCCAGCCAATCGACGAATTCGGGATCGGCGGGTCCGCCAAGCCGCCCAAGCAGTGCCTCCCATGCGGCGATCAGGTCGATGCGCCAGGCCAGCGAATGTCGCGCACCTTCGATCCGTGCCCGACCCTGGCTGTCGAGCCAGTCGGGCGCGTCCTCGAGCACTGCCTCGAGCCGCCCTGCCAGCTTGAGTAGCGGCTTGCGGATATCGGCGAGAGCTTCGGCGGCGGTGGTGGCAGCCTCGACCAGTTCGCCCGGGAGCTGCGAGGTTTCGGTCTCGATGCCGTAACCGGCTTCCTGACCGCTTTCGTCACGGGCGTAGGTGACTGCGCGCACCTGCGCGAGCAGCGCTTCGAGCGGGCCGAGTGGTGTGCCTTCGCCGATGCGGCCAAGCCAGCCTTCGGAGGGGAGGGCCTGCGCTGCTTCCACCGCGGCCTCGACGGCCTCGCCGCCTGCATCGTCATAACTCGCGACATCTGCCAGCCGCGCGGCAAGGCCCCGGCGCCGACCGCGGCTGGTCTTTTCCGGGCCGATGATCCAGCGGCGCAGCTCGATCGCCTCGGCCCCGGTCAGCGCGGCGGAAAAGGTGGAATCGGCGGCATCGAAGACGTGGTGACCCTCGTCGAACACGATGCGGGTGGGACGATTGGCGGCATCGCGCCCGCGTGCGGCGTTGACCATTACCAGCGCGTGGTTGGCGATGACGAGGTCGGCCTGCGCGGCGGCGCGGGCACTGCGCTCGATGAAGCATTTCCGGTAATGCGGGCACCCGGCATAGACGCATTCGCCGCGCTGGTCGGTCAGGGCGGCGATCCCGCGCTTGCGGAACAGCGTGCCGAGCCAGCCGGGCAGGTCGCCGCCGATCATGTCGCCGTCCTGCGAATAGGCGGCCCAGCGCGCCACCAGCTGCGCCATGATCGCGGGGCGCCCGGCAAACCCGCCTTGCAGCGCGTCTTCGAGATTGAGCAGGCAAAGGTAGTTTTCGCGCCCCTTGCGCACCACCACCGGCGGCGAGCCATCGGGGCGAGTGGCGGGCCAGGCCCGCGTGCTTTCGCGTCGCAGCTGCCGCTGGAGGTTCTTGGTATAGGTCGAAACCCACACAGTGCCGCCCGACAACCGCGCCCACAGCGAGGCGGGGGCGAGGTAGCCGAGCGTCTTGCCGATGCCGGTCCCGGCCTGGGCGAGGAGGATATGCGGACGCCGCTCGCGATCGCGCGGGGCGAAGACGCTGCCGGCA
Source organism: Erythrobacter sp. (assembly GCF_038133525.1). GTDB lineage: Bacteria > Pseudomonadota > Alphaproteobacteria > Sphingomonadales > Sphingomonadaceae > Qipengyuania. Next base: position 3,967 of record NZ_JAYPTL010000078.1, read on the forward strand.
TTCTTCGAGAAATCGCGCTGACCTTCGCGCCGTTCGGCCCCTTCGCCCGTCAACCGTTCGAGCTGGCCTTCGATCTCGGCTTCCTCGATCAACACCTGCTGCGGCTGGGGGCGATCCGGGGTTTCTTCCCATTCGGGCAGCTTCGAGAACAGCCATTTCTCCGCGGTTTGCGGTTGGCGGACATGGGGTGCAATTACTCCCGCCCAGGGCCAGCGCAGCCGGGCGAGCGATTGCAGCACGGACCAGGCGCCTTCGCGCTGTTCCCATGCCTCGCTCTCGCATGTTGCGACCAACGCGCCCGCTGCCTGCTGCAGCAACAGCGGGACTGCAGCGTCGTCCGTCGGTTCTTCCAGCCCCAGAGCATGGGCGAGCCCCTTGGGCGTCGGCACGCAGAATCTCGCCGGATGGACGAAGGCGAACAGCTCGAGCAGGTCGAGGCCCGAAAGGTCCGGATACCCCAGCCGGCTTGCCACCAGTGGGGCATTCATCATCAGCAACGGAGTGTCCGCTGCGGCCATGACCGCCTCGCCCTTCGAGCATCCGCGCGTGCCGCCATTGGCATCGCGCAGCCACGTTCCGGCGTGGCTGGCGTGCAGCGAGGGGAGGGGCAGGGGAGCGCTCACGTGCCGACCATGCGAGGGCCGGAACGCAAAGTAAACACGGGCGAATTCGACGTTGGGGGTTGCGTCGAGCCCATCCCCGGCAATTACGATGGTTTCTGTTCGGAGATCTTCTCGATGATCGGGCAATCGGGCCGGTTGCCACCCTGGCACTTGCTCGCGAGGTCGAGCAGGGCGCTGCGCATCGCGGCAAGTGCTTCGGATTTGCGCCCCAGTTCATCCGCACGCGCCAGGGCAAGCGCCTTGACGTCGGCGCTTGTGCGCTGGTCGTTGCCCCACAGGCTCAGCAACTCACGGATTTCCTCGATCGGGAAGCCGAGATCGCGGGCATTGGCGGCAAACCGCAATCGTTGGACATCGGCGTCGGAATAATCGCGATAGCCTGAATCCCGCCGCGCTGGCGGCGGGATCAGTCCAATCGTTTCGTAGTGGCGTATCATCCGTTCGGACACGCCACTGGCCCGTGATGCCTTGCCGATATTCATAGCTTCACCTGGTTTAGACGCAGCGCATTGCCGACCACGCTGACCGAGGAAAGCGACATGGCTGCTGCAGCGATGATCGGCGACAGCAGGATCCCGAAGATCGGATACAGGACACCCGCCGCCACCGGCACGCCAAGGGCGTTGTAGAAGAAGGCGAAGAACAGGTTCTGCCTGATATTCTGCATCGTCCTGCGGCTCAGCGCGATGGCTGCAACGATTCCGTTGAGATCGCCCTTGAGCAAGGTGACGCCTGCGCTTTCCATTGCCACGTCGGTTCCTGAGCCCATGGCGATACCCACGTCGGCCGCGGCCAGCGCAGGGGCGTCATTCACGCCGTCCCCGGCCATGGCCACGACCTTCCCTTCACTGCGCAGCCGGGCAACAACCTCGCCCTTGCGGTCGGGCAAGACATCGGCTTCGACCTCGGAAATTTCGAGGCGACGGGCGACCGCTTCCGCCGTCGTGCGATTGTCGCCGGTCATCATGACGATCCGGATGCCTGCTCTCTTAAGCGCGGCAAGCGCTGCCGGAGTGCTGGGCTTGATCGGGTCAGCGACCGCCAGAACGCCGGAAATCTTGCCGTCGACGGCTACGAAGATAGCCGTAGCGCCATCGCCACGGAGGTCCTCTGCGGCCATTTCCATCGCTTCGATTGCAACGTCGATTTCGTGCATGAAGCGGGCGTTGCCCAAAGCGACCTTGTGGCCTTCGACTGTACCCGAAGTTCCCTTGCCCGTTGGAGCGTCGAAATCGGAGACGCTCGGGATGTCGATCTCGCGATCGAGTGCGCCTTCGACGATCGCCTTCGCCAGCGGATGCTCCGAAGCTCGTTCGACAGCTGCCGCCAACCGCAGGAGGTCGTTCCCTTCCCATTCGGGTGCAGGGACGATGCGCGTAAGCGCGGGTTTGCCCTCGGTGAGGGTGCCGGTCTTGTCGACCACAAGCGTGTCGACCTTTTCCAATCGTTCCAGCGCGGCTGCGTCCTTGATCAGGACGCCGAGCGAGGCCCCGCGACCAACACCGACCATGATCGACATGGGTGTGGCCAGTCCCAGCGCACAGGGGCAGGCGATGATCAGCACCGCCACCGCGGCGACGAGGCCGTAGGTAAAGCGCGGCTCCGGTCCCCAGATAGACCATGCGGCGAAGGCCAGGATCGCTACCGTCAGGACCACCGGCACGAACCAACCTGCCACCTGGTCAGCCAGGCGCTGGATGGGTGCGCGCGATCGCTGCGCTTCAGCCACCATCTGGACGATGCGGGACAGCATCGTGTCGCGACCAACGGCTTCTGCACGGATGATCAGCGAACCGGTCTGGTTGATCGTTCCGCCAATGACATGGTCACCCACTTCCTTGGACAGCGGCATGGATTCGCCGGTGACCAGCGCCTCATCAAGGGTCGAACGCCCTTCCTCAACCTTGCCGTCGACGGGAACCTTTTCGCCCGGCCGAACGCGCAGGAGATCGCCAACCATGACGTCTTCCAGCGGCACTTCGGCTTCAGACCCATCATCGCCAAGGCGATGGGCCGTCTTGGGAGTGAGTCCAAGCAGGGCCTTGATCGCGCCGGAGGTGCGTTCGCGGGCGCGTAGTTCGAGCACCTGCCCCAGCAGGACCAGGACCACGATAACCGATGCGGCTTCGAAATAGACCGGAACCATTCCGCCCGGTCCCCTGAAGGTTTCCGGGAAGGCGTTCGGGGCCATCAGCGCAACGACGCTGTAGAGCCAGGCGATGCCCGTTCCCATCGCGATCAGCGTGAACATGTTGAGGTGTCGGCTGACCAGTGATGCCCAGCCGCGCTCGAAGAATGGCCAACCAGCCCACAGTACCACCGGCGTGGCGAGTGCGAACTGCAGCCATGCCGAACGGTCCATCGGCACCAGCTGATGCAACGCCGGGAACAGATGGCTTCCCATCTCCAGGACAAAGACCGGCAGGGCCAGGACCAGACCGATCCAGAACCGTCGCGTCATGTCCAGCAGCTCTTCACTGGGGCCGGTATCTGCAGTGGCGATCTCCGGCTCTAGCGCCATCCCGCAGATGGGACAGGCGCCGGGGTGATCCTGCCGAATCTCGGGATGCATGGGGCAGGTCCACATGGTGCCCTCGGGCACCGCATCCGCTGTCACATCGGCCCGTGGTTCGAGCCAGCGGACCGGATCGGCCTTGAACTTCGTCAGGCAGGATGCGCTGCAGAAATGATAGTCCTGCCCCGCGTGCTGCGTGTGATGGGGGGTGGTATCGGGATCGACGGTCATGCCGCAGACCGGATCGACCGCTTTGGCTTCATGCTGTGCCGGGGCATGCCCATGGTGGCACCCGCTATGATCGTGGTGATGATGCGAATTCATCGGCTTTCTCCTTTGCCGATGTGTGAAATGCACCTTTACATCATGTCAGGGTCAAGCACAATTTTTGGCCAGGTCGCGAATTGCCGGCGGGGTCCTGTCCTACAGCATCTGGACCCCTTAGAATTAGCGTCATGCATATCTCCAGATCCACGCCCGCGAACTCTCGGATCGAAGTTCGGGCAGCAAGCGCCAGATTTGTTGCCAGGACCGTGTTCCATGTGTTCCATCGGGCCGGGTTTTTCGGGCACAGTTCCAACATCGGTCCAACACTTCGCACTTGCGAAAGCGCGGTCTTGCGGCAAAGGCACTCCGCATGAGCATGACTGATTTGATCGAAGCTGCACGCGTATCCAAGGCCTGGCCGTTCCAGGAGGCGCAGAAGCTTCTCAAACGCTATCCCGACGGCGTGAAGCCGGACGGGTCGCCGGTCCTGTTCGAGACGGGATACGGCCCTTCGGGCCTGCCGCATATCGGCACCTTCCAGGAAGTCTTGCGCACCACGCTGGTCCGTCGCGCTTTCGAAGCGCTGATCGGGGCGAAGCCCGAAGACGGCAAGACGCGGCTGGTCGCCTTCTCCGACGACATGGACGGCTTGCGCAAGGTGCCCGACAATATCGAGAACAAGGCGGTGCTTGAGGCAAATCTCGGCAAGCCGCTGACGCGCATCCCCGATCCCTTCGGCACACACGAAAGCTTCGCGCACCACAACAATGCCCGACTGCGCGACTTCCTCGATCGCTTCGGTTTCGAATATGAGTTCGTCTCGTCGAGCGACGAGTACAATTCTGGTGCCTTCGACGATGCGCTGCGCCAGGTGCTGCGCAGGAACCAGGCAATCCTCGACATCATGCTTCCCACGCTGCGCGAGGAGCGACGCAAGACCTATTCGCCGGTTCTCCCGGTATCCCCAACCAGCGGCAAGGTGCTGCAAGTGCCGGTCGAGGTGGTCGATGCAGAGGCCGGGATCGTTCGTTTCACCGACGAAGACGGCTGTGTGATCGAACAATCGGCGCTGGGCGGCATGTCGAAGCTGCAATGGAAGGTCGACTGGGCGATGCGCTGGTATGCGCTGGGCGTCGATTACGAGATGTGCGGCAAGGACCTGACCGATAGCGTTACGCAGTCGGGCCGGATCGTGCAGGTACTTGGCGGGCGGAAGCCCGAGGGCCTGATCTATGAGCTCTTCCTCGACGAGAAGGGCGAGAAGATCTCCAAGTCGAAGGGCAATGGCCTGACAATCGAGGAATGGCTGACCTATGGTTCGGAAGAGAGCCTGGGTTTCTATATCTTCCCCAATCCCAAGAGCGCCAAGCAGCTCCACGTGGGCGTGATCCCGCGCGCGGTCGATGACTACTGGCAGTTCCGCAGCACCTTGCCGACGCAGGAACTCGACAAGCAGCTGGGCAATCCGGCGTGGCACCTGCTTCGCGCCAATGGCGGTTTCGAGGCTGAGGAAGCCCCGGGTGCGGGCGATAGCCTGCCGGTGACCTATGGCCTGCTGCTCAACCTTGCGAGCGTGCTGGGCACCGAGGCAACCGAAGCGAATTTGCGCGAGTATCTTGAAAGCTACATCGGTGCGGGCAAGGTAACGCACGAGCTCGAGGCGCTGATCGCGACCGCGGTGGCCTATACTCGCGACTACATCGCGCCGACACTGCACAAGCGGGCGCCGGTTGCCAATGAGGCCGCGGCGTTGAAGGTGCTCGACGCCTTTCTCGCTACGGCTGCTGCGGATACCAGCGCGGAAGACCTGCAGACCGAAGTCTATGAGATCGGCAAGCGTGAGGAGTTCGGCTTCGACAACCTGCGCGACTGGTTCAAGGCTCTCTACGAGACGCTGCTCGGGTCCTCGCAAGGACCGCGAATGGGCAGCTTCATTGCGCTTTACGGCATCGCGAACAGCCGCAAGCTGATCGCGGAGGCGCTGGCGCGATGAACGACGCCGAGCAGATCGAGCGGCTGGCCAAGGAGTTGCTTGGCCGCTCGCTCGACGAGCTCGACATCGAGGAGCAGGAGGTCCTCTCTCGCGTCGCCGCGGGGACCTATATCGGGATCGATGCCTCGGAAGCGGCGCAACTGCACGCCACTTTTGGCGAGCGGATGGCCGACAGGGTGGCCGCGATCGGTGGTAGCTGGGCCTTCATCATCGCCTTCGGCGTGGTGCTGTTCACCTGGATGCTGATCAACAGCGAAGTGCTCGGTGCGCTGGGGATCAAGCCCTTCGACGGCTACCCCTTCATCTTCCTCAACCTGATCCTGTCTATGCTGGCGGCGATCCAGGCGCCGATCATCATGATGAGCCAGAACCGCCAGGCGGCGAAGGACAGGATCGCGGCGCGGCACGATTACGAGGTCAATCTCAGGACGCAGCTCGAAATCCTGCGCCTGTCGCGCAAGGTCGATCGCCTGGTGCGGATCGCCATGCGTACGGCGAAGGAAGTCGAAGAAGAACTCTCGGGCGACGCCGACTGACGCGTCAGCTGTGCTTGCGCGTGCGGTACCACTTGGTCAGCACGTATTTGCTGCCCTTGATCACTGGGGTCCCGGCGTGGAGCGTGCCTTCGTTCGGGACCCCCTCGGACGTGGCATTGTTCCACACCATCAGGACGCCCGGCTTGGGTTCGATCGAGGCACCCACTTCGACGAAATGGGTATGTCCGCCTTCTTCGACTTCGTTGAGGAAGGCCATCGCCGTCCAGCAGCGCTGGCCGCCCCGGTTGCGCTCCATCTTCCAATATTCCTGGTCGGTGTAGAACCAGTCGTTGTGCGGCTTGAATTCCTGC
>NZ_JAYPTL010000079.1:0-3865 GCF_038133525.1 Erythrobacter sp.
GCTCAATACTGCCAGTGCCGCCGGGAGGTACGGCACCCCCGGAGCCAGCGTCTATACGGCAACCAAGTTTGGCGTACGCGGGATCACCGAAAGCCTCGACGGCGAATGGGCGGAAGACAATATCAAGGTCCGCTCACTGATGCCGAGCTTTATTGACACCCCGCTGCTCGATCACACACCCAACGCCCAGACCAACCAGGGCATCCGCGAACGCGTGACCGAGGCGGGACTGGAAATCACCCCGGTCGAAGAGGTCGCCAAGGCGGCCTGGGAAGCGGTGCATGGCGATCGCCTGCACACAACGGTGGGCAAGACTGCAAAGCAAATGGCCTTCGCCACGCGCTGGATGCCCGGCCGTGTGCGCAAGCAGACCCGCAATTCGACGCGCCCGCTGGGGAAGTAGGGCGTCAGATCAAAGCGTCGATCTTGCGCGCCATCTTCACGTCGCGCAGGCTCAGGCCACCTGCGTCGTGCGTGGTCAGCGTGATTTCGACGCGGTTGTAGACATTGAACCATTCGGGATGGTGGTCGCGCTTCTCGGCGAGAATCGCGACCCTGGTCATGAAACCGAAGGCTTCGGAAAAGTCCGCGAAGGTGAAAGTCCGCACAATCGCATCGCCATCGCGGGCCAAAGTCCATTCGGGCAGCGCCGCCAGCCAGCTGTCACGTTCTTCACCGGTCAGTTTCTCGACGCTCACGCCAAATCCTTCGTATATCTTCCACGCCCAATGCGGGCGAGCAGCCAGTAACCACCCGAAAGTGCAGCGACCAGCCCGAAACCGAGCAGCGCATAGTAGGGATCCTGCGCAATGAAAACCGCCAGCGTCACGGCATCCAGCAGCAAGAGCAGGCACATCAGCGGCCAGAAGAATGGCACCTTGAAGGGCCGTGCAAGCCCCGGTTCTGTAATGCGCAGCCGCATCGAACACAGCGCGACCAAAACGAAGATTGCCTGGGACAACGAAGTGCTGGTGGAGGACAACGCGAGATAGGTCCCCGACCACAGGAAGGCTGCCGATCCGAGAACCACCAGCGTCATTGCCCGCAGCGGGGTTCCGCGCGGCGTGACCGTGGCGAAGTAGGAGGGGAGGATCCCCTCACGCGCTGAATCGTAGGTAATTCGGCTGATCGTCATCATCATCAGGCTGCAGATTGCGCTGATCGACAGGAGCCCGAATAGCGTGAAGACAAGATCACCGGTTCCGCCGAACACTGTGCCAGCCGCGTCTGCGGCCGCAAATTCGGAACTGGCCATTTCCGCAGGCGCCAGGCGATGCAGCAAGGCCAGGTTTACCGCGACATACAAGAGGGTGATGCCTAGGATCCCACCAAAGATCGCACGGGGGATCTGCTTGCCGGGATCCTCGATCTCTTCGCCGTAGACCACCACGTCGCCCCAGCCATTATAGGCACCAACGATCACCAGCATGGCGGTCGCGAAACCCAGCCACCCTTGTGGGGCCAGTTCGATCGGCGTTGCAGCCTGTGCCACACCCGGCTGCGAGAACAACACCACCGCAAGGGCCATCAGCACCACCCCCTTGGTCGCGGAAAAGAGGATCTGGACCGTCCCCGACATGCGCGTGCCCGGCGCATTCACGACGAAGAATAGCACCAGCATGAAGGTGGCCAGTGCGCCGGGACCAAAGCGCCCTCCTCCTACGCCAAGCCGGACGAGGAACTCGCCAGCCACGATGGCGACGCCCGCCAGCGCAGAAATCAGCATCAGCAGCATGGTGAACGCAGTCGCGAGGCGTGCCTTTGGACCGAAGGCCCGCCCGGCAAAGGCGACGACTCCGCCCGCGCTCGGAAGGGCCGCGCCCAGTTCGGCAAAGGGCAATGCTGCGAATGCGGCGAGGATGCCGCCTAGCACCCACAGCGCGATCAATATCCATGGGCTTTCGCTGGCCTGCGCCACCACGCCGGGTGCACGCAGGATGCCCTGCCCAACCACACTGCCGACCACGGCGGCGAGACCGAATACGATCCCCAGCACCCGCAACAGGTGCCCCTTGTCCGACATCCCCTTCCCCCCCTTGTCCGAAGATGCGATCCTGATTCAACCGTTCTCACGGCATGCGGTCCGGTTGACAAGGCAAATCGGGCACTTGGCGCATTTGTCCCTTCCGCCTAACGCTTCCGGCCATGACTGCCCGCCTGACTGCGAAAGACCTGGCCTGCCGCCGCGGCGAGCGGCTGCTGTTTCGCGGACTGTCGCTCGATTGCGGACCGGGCGATGCCCTGCACATCGCCGGTGCGAACGGGATCGGGAAGTCGAGCCTGATCCGCATCCTCGCCGGATTATTGCGCCCCTTCGCAGGTGAGGTCGAGCGCGAGGGGGCGATAGGTCTGGTCGACGAGCGACTAGCGCTCGACGAGGCGCTGCCGCTGAGCAAGGCGCTGGCCTTCTGGGAAAGCCTCGACGGATGCCGCGATCCCGGCCGCACACTCGAACTGTTGCAGCTGCAAGCTCTGATGGACGTGCCCGTACGCTATCTCTCGACCGGGCAGAGAAAGCGTGCTGCGCTGGCTAGGCTGCTCAACCGTGGCTGCCCGATGTGGCTACTCGACGAGCCGCTAAACGGCCTCGATCGGCAGGCGCAGGCCGTTTTCGAGAGCCTGGTGGCGCAGCACTGCGAGGGCGGCGGGATAGCGGTGGTCGCTTCGCACCAGGATTTCGCGCTTCCTTCGCCGCGGCGGATCGACCTGGCGGAGTATGCCGCATGATCGCCACGCTGCTGCGCCGCGACCTCGGTTTGCTGCTTCCCGGCGGACGGGGCGGCGGCGGTGTCTTGCCGCTGCTCTTCTTCCTCGCCGTAGCCATGCTCTACCCCTTCGCGGTCGGGCCCGACGCGCAACTGCTGGCACGGACCGGCGGTGGCGTGATCTGGGTTGCCGCGTTGTTGGCGGCGATCCTGCCGCTCGAGAAGCTCGTCGCGGGCGATCTTGAGGCTGGCGTGTTCGACCAGCTCCATCTGCGCGGCGTGAGCGAAGAACTGGCCATGGCAGTGCGGCTGCTCGCTCATTGGCTCGCCTTCGCCCCCTTGCTGTTGCTTGCAACAATTCCAGCCGCGGCGCTGCTAGGCCTGGGCGAAGAAACAGTGCGGACCGTCCTGCTTGGCCTGCTCGCGGGAACGCCGGGACTGGCTGCGGTCGGCCTCGCCGTCGCGGCTCTCACCGCGAGCCTGCGCGGCGGCGCAGCGCTGGCAGGGCTGATGGTCATCCCATTGGCAGTGCCGATCCTGATCTTCGGCGCGGGCGCGCTCTCACCAACCGGCGAAGGGGGAATCGCCCTGACCGGCGCAATCAGCCTGGTGCTGGTCGCCCTCGCACCGCTCGCGGCAGGCGCCGCAATCCGGGCGGCCCGGGAAGGATGAAAGAAAAGGTCGAGCTCCGCCGCGCCAAACCCTCTGATTACGACGAGATCGCGCGGGTCTGGCACGAAAGCGCCAGCCTGCCCGGTGTTGGGCCACCAACAATGCCGTTGGAGCGTGATCTACGCGTGCGGGTCGATCAAGAGATGTGCGGTGGATGGTCGGTCACACTCGCAACTCAGTCGGACCGTGTCTTGGGCTTTGTCGCCTGCAAGCCCGCGATTGCTGTCTTGGATCAGTTGTTCATTCGACCCGAAGCAATCGGCTTGGGATTAGGGATGCGGCTGTTCAACCAAGCAAGGATCGAGATGCCGAACGGTTTCACCCTGCATACGGCAGCGACCAACAAGAGGGCGCGCAAATTCTACGAACGCGCCGGTATGGTTGTCAGTCGGGAAGGCCCACATCCAAGGAGCGGTCACCCGGTGGTGTGGTACGGATGGCCGGAAGCGCCAGCGGCCGGGATTCGAGAATAGGCCGCTGCCTACGGG
>NZ_JAYPTL010000079.1:3875-10191 GCF_038133525.1 Erythrobacter sp.
GGCTAGTAGGGCGGTTTGTGCAGCCCCTTGGGGCTTTCGGTAAAGATTTCGACGCCGTTGTCGGTAATCCCGATCGAATGTTCGAACTGGGCGCTCAGCGACTTGTCGCGCGTGACGGCAGTCCAGCCATCGCCGAGGATCTTGGCGTGCGGACGGCCGAGGTTGATCATCGGTTCGATAGTAAAGAACATCCCTGGCTTGAGCTCAGGACCGGTGCCTGCGCGGGCAGCATGGATCACCTCGGGTGCATCGTGGAACAGGCGCCCCAGCCCGTGGCCGCAGAATTCCTGCACCACGCCGTAGCGGTGCTGACGCGCATGTGCCTCGATCACCGCACCGATGTCGCCCAGCCTGGCACCAGGCTTCGATGCCGCTTCGATCCCCAGCATCAGACATTCGTAGGTTACATCCACCAGCTTGCGCGCTTTGAGCGGAACGTCGCCGACGAAGTACATACGGCTGGTATCACCGTGCCAGCCATCGAGCAGCGGGGTCACGTCGATATTGACGATATCCCCGTCCTTGAGCGCCTTGTCGCCCGGAATACCATGGCAAATCACGTGGTTGATCGAGGTGCAACAGCTATGCGTATAGCCGCGATAACCCATCGTCGCGGGTACCGCACCACCATCGAAGGTCATCTGCCTGACCAGGTCGTCAATCTGCCCGGTGGTTACGCCGGGCTGCACGAAGCTTGTCAGCTCGTCGAGGATCTCGGCCGCCAGCCGGCCGGCCTTGCGCATCCCTTCGAACCCTTCGGGTCCGTGGAGCTTGATGGTCCCGTCACGGTAGACGGTCTGGTCGCTGTCGATCACCTGGTATTCGGTCATGCGCGCCACATAGCGACTAAGCCGCCAAATTGCGAGGTGCTCAGCGTTTCACGCTGAATGCGCTTGCATATTCGGGCCTTACGATAGCGATGACCGCCGCGTCGACCGGCAAGGTGATCTCATATTCGCCTTCTGCATAGGGGCCGGCGACATAGGGACCATAGTAGAATCCCAACCGGTCGAAGGTCTTGCCGTTGGATGAGCCTACGAACAGTGTCGTCTCATCCATGCCAGGGCAGTTGTTGGGCCATTCCCCCGACGGACCGTCGATCGGTTCACCGCGCCGTTCTTGCCGCTGGCGATCGAGCGCGGCACAGGCCTTCGTCCCGATCGCACCTCGCAGGGCATCCTGAGAGGCGAACATCGCCAGCGGATCGAACAGTTGCCGCGCCTCGCGATCCCATATCTGGGAGCTCCGTCCGTACATGCCGTGGGCACCGCCGGTATAGGTATAGAACTCGGTCGAAAGGCTGAGGAAGCGCAGGAGGTCCGCGACGACCTGATATTCGTTCGCGAAGGAATAGCTGCGGCACGACACGGCATCCCCTGGGCAATCGGCCACTGCCGAATCCCAGCCCGCCTTCGTCTCGTTGAACAGGTCGCGCCGCCGCTTGTCGAGCAGCGCGGCAAGTTCTGCTTCCTCAGCGACCCGGGCTGGCCACTTGAACGCGAATTCAAATGAACCGCCGCCTTCCTCTTCGAGCTTCTGCTCGAATGCGAAGGCTTCGGCCTTTGTCTGGGAGCTAGCCGCACCCCTATCACCCGGGCGGGCGGCGTCGCCTGGGTCGATCCCTGCCCTCTCGCCAAACTCCTGCGGGTCGGAGCAAGCCGCACTCGACAGGAGCAGTGAAATCAGGAACAGGGGCATACGCATCGCGGTTTCCTTCCGCACCGGAACGATACATAGGGACGTGCTTAGATTATGGCCGACACCGTGCCGCTTATCCAGCCCGACAAGGGCCAGCAGGCGACTGCCATTCACCTTGTCAATCGCGAGGGTCTTGCGAAATGGGTGAAGCAGTTATCTTCCGGGCAGCGTGCCGCGCTGGAAGCGCAGAAGTTTGACGGCGGTGCGTTCCAGGTCGGTATCGTCCCCGATGGCGACAACTGGTTCGCCGTCGGCGGTGTCGCCAATCCGGAGCAGCTGTCGAGTTGGTGCATGGCCAAGCTTGCGGAGGCCCTGCCCGAAGGTACCTATCGTCGTGCAGAAGGCGATCCGGGACCGGCCATGCACGGCTGGCAGACAGGGCAGTATCTGTTCGATCGTTACAAGAAGCCGGAACGCCCGATCGGCCCACGCGTGCTGCTGACCAAGGAAGCCGGACGCATCGAGGCCGCGATTGCCGAGGCGCAGGCGGTTTGCCTGGTGCGCGACCTGGTCAACACGCCGGCTGAAGACATGGGACCCGAAGCGATCGAGGCGCAATGTGAGGCATTGGCCAAGGCCTATTCGGCCAAACTTTCGGTCACCAAGGGTGACGCGCTGGAGCGTGATTTTCCGATGGTCCATGCCGTTGGCCGCGCCGCCGCCCGCCACCATGCCCCGCGCCTGATGCACCTGACCTGGGGCAAAGCGGGCGACCCGGTCCTGGCGATCGTCGGCAAGGGTGTCTCCTTCGATTCAGGTGGGCTCGATATCAAGCCGGCCAGCGGCATGCTGTTGATGAAGAAGGATATGGGCGGCGCCGCGCATGCCATCGCGCTTGCGGGTCTGGTCATGGGCGCGGGGCTCAAGGTCCGGCTGCACCTGCTTGTCCCGGCGGTCGAGAATGCCATCGCCGGCAACTCCTTCCGCCCCGGCGATATCCTCAAAACGCGCAAGGGCCTGACCGTCGAAATCGGCAACACCGATGCCGAAGGTCGCCTGATCCTTGGCGATGCGCTCCAGCGGGCAAGCGAGGAGAAACCCGAACTGATCATCGATTTCGCCACGCTGACTGGTGCCGCGCGCGTGGCCCTGGGACCCGACTACCCCGCGCTGATGACCCGACGCGACGATACCGCGCAGGCGCTTATCGATGCGGGCAAGGCTTGCGATGACGAGCCGTGGCGGCTTCCCTTGCCCGACGGCTACCGCGAATGGCTGTCCTCCGATCTCGCTGATCTCAACAATTCTGCGACCAACGGCTTTGCCGGGGCAAGTGTAGCCGGCCTGTTCCTCGATCGCTTTGTCGGCGAGGGGATCGACTGGGCCCATTTCGATACCTTCGCGTGGCGCCCCGCCGCCAAGCCGGGCCGTCCCAAGGGCGGTGACGCCTACGGTCTGCGGGCCGCCTGGCATATGCTGCGCCAGCGTTTTGGTGGAGCGTCATAGGCGGGTGGCTTGCGGGATCGGCCATGCGAGGTTAAGCGCGCGCAACGTCAACTATCGAGTTTGAACTCCCAGCGTGACAGGGCCTGCAGCGTACTCACTTCCTGATGGTATTGTCGGACTGAAGGGTCCGGTTGACAAACCCGCGCCCGGGACCCTGCCCTTGCGCGGCGACCTCGCGCATATTGCGCTGGCGGGTCGCTATCTCGCTGCGCACTATGTGATCCCGCGCCAACGCAACATCGGTGCGGACGCGGCAGTGCTCAAGCTCACCATGCGCGACGATGCGGAAGCAGGTGCAACGCTGACGGCAGGCGAACCTGTCGAACTGCTCGACATCGCGGGTGACTGGGCGTGGATCGCGCGCGGGCCGGAGGGGCCGAGCGGCTATGTCCGCCTTGGCGCACTGGCGCCCGAAAATGGCGCATAAGGTCTTCATCGACGGGGCCGCAGGCACCACTGGACTGGAAATTGCCGAACGGCTTTCCGGCCGCAGCGAATTCACCCTGATCACGCTCGACGACGCGCAACGCAAGAATATGGCCGCCCGTCGCGAGGCCTTGAACGAAGCCGATGTAGCGATCCTATGCCTGCCCGACGAAGCGGCCATCGAAGCGGTGGCGCTGATCGACCCAGCCAGCGGGACGCGGGTGATCGATGCTTCTTCGGCCCATCGCACTGCCCCTGGTTGGTGCTACGGCTTTCCCGAACTGGTGGGACGCGAACAGGTCGCCAATGCACAGCGGGTAAGCAATCCCGGCTGCTATCCCACCGGCTTCCTCGCCCTTGTCGCGCCCTTGGTGCGCGCTGGCCTTCTGCCAGCCGACTGGCCCTATACCGTCAACGCGGTGAGTGGCTATTCGGGCGGCGGCAAGGCGCTGATCGAGCGCTTCGAAGCCGAAGGTGCCCCCGCCTTTCGCGCCTATGGCCTCCAGATGGGGCACAAGCACTTGCCGGAGATGAAGGTGCACGCCGGACTTGCTCATGCACCCGTGTTCTCGCCTTCGGTGATCGATGCCTTTCGCGGCATGATCGTCGATGTACCGCTGCCCCTCTCGGCAATCGGCAGCGCCGGCTCGCCCAACGAACTGCGCGACGTCTTGACCGCATTCTATGCGGGATCGCCGATCGTTCGAGTTCATCATGGCGAAGCGCCTAGCGAGATCCTGCTGCCTCCCCATGCCACGCCGCATGACGACCTGGAGCTATGGGTGTTTGGCAATGGTGACGGTTCGCAGCTGCGCCTGGTTGCGCGGCTCGACAATCTTGGCAAGGGAGCCAGCGGCGCTGCGGTGCAGAGTCTGAACCTGCTTTGTGGCCTGCCTGAAACGGCGGGCCTGCGCCTCCTCACTGCCTAAAATTTAAGCATCAAAAGTCTAGCACTTGGGCAGCAGCCCAACAGCCTGACCGCAACATTGCGTCCAGCTTGGGGCAAGCTAAGCGAAAATTGCGCCGAGGTGGTTTGGAGGCGATCAAATCTTCGTCTAGGCGTCGATTTCTCGTGTTGGCACGATTCTTGGATCGCAACGCGCGAGGAAAGACATTCCCAGCCATACCCGGGGGCCGGAAAACCAAAGTGAAAAAGATCGAAGCGATCATCAAGCCGTTCAAGCTCGACGAGGTGAAGGAGGCGCTGCACGAAATCGGCGTGTCCGGCATCACCGTGACCGAGGCGAAGGGCTTCGGCCGCCAGAAAGGCCATACTGAACTCTATCGCGGCGCCGAATATGTGGTCGACTTCCTGCCCAAGGTGAAGCTCGAGGTTGTCGTCACCGACGATATTGCCGAGCGCACCGTCGAAGCCATCGCCGCCGCTGCCCAGACCGGACGCATCGGCGACGGGAAGATCTTCGTTTCGACGATCGAAGGTGCCCTGCGCATCCGTACCGGCGAACGCGACGACGACGCAATCTGATCACCTCTCCCTCCCCCGGAAGGGAGGGGAACTGAAGAAGGAAAAATCAATGTCCAGTGCAAAGAAGGTCCTCAAGCAGATCGAGGAAGAAGGCATCGAGTGGGTCGACCTGCGCTTCACCGATCCCAAGGGCAAGTGGCAGCACCTGACCATGGTTTCGAAGGTCCTGGGCGAGGACGAACTGGAAGACGGCCTGATGTTCGACGGCTCGTCGATTGCCGGCTGGAAGGCGATCAACGAATCCGACATGATCCTCAAGCCCGACCTTGAACAAGTCTATGTCGATCCGTTCAGCGCCGAACCGATGATGATCCTGTTCTGCGACATCGTCGAGCCTTCGACCGGTGAGTGGTACGCACGCGACCCGCGCACGACCGCCAAGCGCGCCGAGGCCTATCTCAAGTCGACCGGCATCGGCGACACCGTCTACGTCGGCCCCGAAGCCGAATTCTTCATGTTCGACGATGTCCGTTTCGAAGACGGCTATGCCGGTTCGGGCTATGCCATCGACGACATCGAGCTGCCGACCAACACCGGCAAGGAGTATGAGAGCGGCAACCTCGCGCACCGTCCGCGCGCCAAGGGAGGCTATTTCCCCGTCGCGCCGGTCGACAGCGCCGTCGACATCCGCGGCGAAATGGTTTCGACCATGCTTGAAATGGGCCTGCCCTGCGACAAGCATCACCACGAGGTGGCTGCGGCGCAGCACGAACTGGGCCTGACCTTCGGCAAGCTGGTCGAGACCGCCGACCGCATGCAGATCTACAAGTATGTCGTGCACCAGGTCGCCCATGCCTATGGCAAGACCGCGACCTTCATGCCCAAGCCGATCAAGGAAGATAACGGCAGCGGCATGCACACCCACATGTCGATCTGGGACAATGGCAAGCCGACCTTCGCCGGCAATGGCTATGCTGGCCTGTCTGAAACCTGCCTTTACTACATCGGCGGCGTGATCAAGCATGCCAAGGCGCTCAATGCCTTCACCAACCCGACCACCAACAGCTACAAGCGCCTGGTGCCGGGCTTCGAAGCGCCCGTGCTGCTGGCCTATTCGGCCCGCAACCGTTCGGCTTCGTGCCGCATTCCCTACGGCACCGGTGACAAGGCGAAGCGCGTCGAGTTCCGCTTCCCCGACGCGATGGCCAACCCCTACCTCGCCTATGCGGCGCTGCTGATGGCCGGCCTCGACGGGATCCAGAACAAGATCCACCCGGGCGAAGCCATGGACAAGAACCTCTATGACCTGCCGCCGGCAGA
>NZ_JAYPTL010000080.1:0-10032 GCF_038133525.1 Erythrobacter sp.
GTCGCATCGTCCTTGAAATACTGGATCAGCGTGCCCGGTTCGGGGCCTTCATAGAGGATCTTGGCCTTGCCTTCGTAGATCTGGCGGCGACGTGCCATGGGCGGGTGTTCCTTCGCGCTCAAAAGCTATCGCCCCGGTGGCGGAATCGGCTGACGACCGCGACCCGGGGCGTTCACCCGGCGCATACAGAAGCGCGCATGTGAAAGCAATTGCGGCGGGCAGGTGCGGTGGTTAGCGCGCGCCGGATGATTGTCGAGAGTCGCACACCCTCACCGTTGGTCGCACAAAGCGAAGACCTAGCAAGCCTGGAAAGGTTGGGGCGGCTACGCACCCTTACTTCGCGCCAGGGCATTGATTTCGCTTCGAACGATTACCTTGCGCTGTCCGTATCACCACGGCTTGCCGGGGCCGCGCAGGCGGCACTGGAGCGGAGTGTGCCGACGGGATCGGGCGGGTCACGATTGCTGCGCGGCAACCATCCGGAGCATGAAGTGCTGGAGACGGAAGCGGCGCAGTTCTTCGGCAGTGAGGCCGCGATCTGGTTCTCGACTGGCTACGCCGCCAACAGTGCCCTCCTTTCGACCCTGCCGCAGCGGGGGGACTGCGTGTTCCACGACGAGCTGGTGCATGCCAGCGCGCACGAGGGCCTGCGGCTGTCGCGGGCCGAGGCGCGCGCCGTGGCGCACAATGACGCGCAGGCTTTCGACGATGCGATCCGTGGGTGGCGGCGCGCCGGAGCGGTCGGAACACCGTGGATCGTGGTCGAGAGCCTCTACAGCATGGACGGCGACCGCGCACCGCTGGAGGAGCTGGCGGTGATCGCCGAACGGCACGGGGCCATGTTGGTGGTCGACGATGCCCATGCCACCGGAGTCTTCGGGCCCGACGGACGCGGTCTTGCCGCCGGGCTGGAGGGGCGCGAAAACGTGATCGTGCTCCACACTCTCGGCAAGGCGCTGGGCTGCGAAGGGGCGCTGCTCACCGGCTCACGCATGATGCGCGATCACCTGGTCAACCGTGGGCGCGGCTTCATCTTCTCCACCGCGCCGTCACCGCTGATGGCGGCTGTCGCGCGCGAGGCCTTGCGAATCTGCGTCGATGAGCCGGAGCGACGCAGCGAACTGTTGGCGCTGGTCGACCATGCAGCGTGCGTGCTGGAGCCACTGGGTGTGCGGCCAAGCGGGTCGCAGATCGTCCCGCTGGTCATCGGAGACGACACGCGCACCATGGAGGTGGCGCGGCGCGTGCAGCAGGCAGGCTTCGACCTGCGCGGAATTCGCCCGCCGACCGTACCCACGGGCACCAGCCGCCTGCGGATTACACTCACGCTCAATGTCACGCGCGTGGATATCGATGCGCTTGCCGGTGTGCTGCGGGAGGCGCTGGCATGACCGGCTTCATCGTCACCGGGACCGATACCGATGTCGGCAAGACCATCTTCGCCGCCGCCTTGGCGGGCGCGATGCGGGGCTGGTACTGGAAGCCGGTCCAGGCGGGGCTGGAGGAGGGAACCGACGCGGGAAGCGTCGGTCGCCTCTCGGGACTGCCAGCCGATTACATCCTGCCCGAAGCCTATCGCCTTACCTCGGCCTGCTCGCCGCATCGCGCCGCCGCCATCGACGGAGTGACAATCGATGCGGCGCGGCTGGCGCTGCCGTTGCAGCGCCCGCTTGTGGTCGAGGGGGCTGGGGGCGCATTGGTCCCGTTGGGCGGGGACATGCTCTACGCCGATCTCTTCGCGCGCTGGGCCCTGCCGGTGATTGTCGTCGCGCGGACCGGGCTGGGCACGATCAACCATTCGCTGATGACGATCGAAGTATTGCGTGCGCGCGGGTGCCAAGTGCACGGCGTGGCATTCGTCGGCGCGGCGGTGGAGGATAGCGAGGCGACGATTGCGCGCCTGGGTCAGGTGCGACGGCTGGGGCGTCTGCCGTGGCTGCCAGAACTGAATGCCGATGCGCTGGCAAAGGCATTTACCGATGGCTTCGATCTGGGTGACTTCGCATGAGCAACTCCCCCGTCTGGCACCCCTTCACCCAGCACGGGCTGGGCGAACCGGTACCGCTGGTCACCCGAGCCGAGGGCGCCATGCTGTACACCGCAGATGGACGTCGGGTGATCGATGCGATCTCGAGCTGGTGGGTGACCACGCATGGGCATTGCCATCCGCGCATCATGTCTGCCGTGCGCGAACAGGCCGAACGGTTAGACCAGATGATCTTCGCCGGGTGGACCCATGAGCCCGCGGAAGCAGTCGCTGCGGAGCTGTGCAGGATCATGCCTGAAGAGCTGACCCGGGTGTTCTTCTCCGACAGCGGCTCGACCTCGGTCGAGGTGGCACTCAAGATGGCGCTCGGCCATTTTGCCAATCGCGGCGAGCCGCGCCACCGGCTGGTGGTGATGGAACATTCCTATCACGGTGACACGATCGGGGCGATGTCGGTCGGCGCGCGCGGCGTCTTCAACGCCGCCTATGCCCCGCTGCTGTTCGATGTCGGGCGCATTCCCTTTCCGGGCGAGGACCCGCAGGCAACGCTCGACGCGCTTGAGGCCGAATGCCGCAAGGGTGCGGCGGCCTTCATCGTCGAGCCGCTGGTGCTGGGGGCGGGCGGGATGCTGATGTATTCGCCGCGCGTCCTCGCGCAGATGCGGGATATCTGCGCAGCCCATGGCGTTTTGTTCATCGCCGATGAGGTCATGACCGCCTGGGGACGGACGGGAACGCTGCTGGCCTGCGAACAGGCCGGCGTGGTGCCGGATATCCTCTGCCTTTCGAAGGGCCTGACCGGCGGTTCCTTGCCGCTAGCGGTGACGATGGCGAGCGAGGCGATCTGGGAATCGCATATCTCGCAGGATCGCGCGAAGACCTTCTTCCACTCGTCGAGTTACACCGCCAACCCGCTCGCCTGCGCAGCTGCCGCGGCGAACCTTGCGATCTGGCGCGACGAGCCGGTCCGCGAAAGGATTTCCTCGCTCGCGGCACGGCAACAGGCCCATCTCGCAGCATTGTCCAACCACCGCGCGGTCCGCAACGCCCGACGCTGCGGGACAATCGCTGCGCTCGAATTGGGTGGTGCGGAGGGCGCCTACCTGTCCGACCTCGGTCCGCGCCTGCTCAGGCGGTTTCGCGAGGCCGACCTGCTGCTGCGCCCGCTGGGCAATACCGTCTACGTGATGCCCCCCTATTGCATCGATGACAGCGATCTGGCGAGGGTTTGGGAAGCGATCGCCGAGGCGGCGGATGAGTTGGCTGAGGCCTAATGCACCGCGCGCGACGGCGCGTCCTCTACTGCGGGGGCATGGTCGTCCTTCAGCTTGGCAATCAGCCGCCCCAGCGTGGCGCGCTGGATCAGGACGCTGAAGAGCACCGCGGCAAAGGTCGCAGCAAGGATCAGTTCGCGGGTTTCGCCTGGCGGTAGCGAAAGCACCAGCGCGATCGATATGCCGCCGCGCAGTCCGCCCCATACGAGCACGCGCCCCGCGCCCTTTTCCGACAGCCGGGTTGCCGGGATTGCCTTGGTCGACAGGGCGACCGAGATGGCGCGTGCGGCCAGCGTCAGCGGGATCGCGGCAAGGCCGAACAGCAGGTCGTCGACGCCTGGCGCCAGCGCGATCATCTCCAACCCGATCAGAAGGAACAGGACGGAATTGAGCAGTTCGTCGACCAGCTCCCAGAACTTGAGGACATAGTCGCGGGTCACGTCGCTCATCGCAAAGGTAACCCCCTGGTTGCCGATCAGCAGGCCGGCGACCGCCATGGCCAGTGGGCCCGAGACATGCAGGCTCGAACACAGTGCATAGCCGCCCATGACGACAGCAAGGGTGATCAGCACCTCAAGCGTATATTCGTCCATGCTGGCGAGCGCGCGATAGCCGACCCAGCCGAAAACCAGCCCCACCAGCACCCCACCGCCAGCCTCCAGCGCGAACAGCCGCGCGCCTTCGCCCAGCGAGAAGTCCGCCCCGGTCAGCGCCGCGCCCAGCAGGATCGAGAAAACCACGATGCCCACGCCGTCGTTGAACAGGCTTTCACCCGCGACCGCACTTTGCAGCGACAGGGGAACGGCCTCCTCGCGCAGTACGCCGAGCACCGAAACCGGATCGGTGGGCGATATCAGCGCGCCGAAGACGAAGTACCAGATCGGCGCGATCGGCAGGCCCAGCGCCAAGCCCGCGCCCCATGCTGCGAAACCAACAAGGACCGTCGAAACGATCACGCCGACGGTTGAAAGCATCAGCACCGGTAGCCACGCCACCTTCAGCCGGTCGAGATCGACATGCAATGCGCCGGCGAACAGCAGGAAGCTGAGCATCCCCTGCAGCAGGGTTTCGGTGAAATCGAGTTCGGCCAGCAGGCCGGTCACGCGATCGTCGATCGTGATTCCCGGGATGAAGGCATTGGCCACCATCAGCCCGATCGCGACCAGGGCACCCATCACCGTCAGTCCGATCACATGCGGCAGCTTGACGAAATGATGGTTGAACCAGCCGAGCAGGGCGGAGGCCACCACCAGCATGGCGGCCATGTCGAAAGCGGAGAGCGCGTCGGAAGCGGTTTCGTGCATGGGCTGGGGGTAGCGCCTGCAGGGCGGCAGGTGAAGCTTGCGCGGCCCCGGATGCCCGGGCAAAATTGCAGCCACATGCACCACTATTCCCATTCAGGCCTTTCGGTTGTGTCCGAGATCGAGCTTCCCGAATGGGCCGCCTTCGCCGCAGGGGATCGGGGTGAGCCCGATATCACCATTGCCCTGTCGGATGCGCGCATGCCCCACTTCCCGGTGGACGGCAGCACGATGGCATGCGGCGATACCGCAAGTTTCGCCATTGAAGGCGTGGGGGGATGGCAGCTGGAAGCCGGGCGCCGGATGACGCTCTATCCCAGTCTGGCCGCCGATCCGCGCGAATTGCGCCTGTTCACGCTGGGAAGCGCATGGGGCCTGCTCGGCTACCAGCGGGGCCTTGCCATGTGGCACGGCAGCGCGGTGGAACGCAGCGGGCGCGCGGTGCTGTTCTGCGGCGAATCGGGTGAGGGCAAGAGCACCATGGCGGCTGCGGCGATCGCGAGTGGCGCAAGCCTTGTTGCGGACGACCTCAGCCGGGTCGACCTGGGCGGCGAGGGGGCGATGATCTTCCCCTCGAGCGCACGCATCAAGCTGTGGAGCGAGGCGATCGACCGGTTGGGCTGGCGCGACCGCGTGACGGAACGCGACTGGATGCGCAATGACAAGTTCCACTGTTCGGTTCCATTGCATCATGCGGGCGACGATGCGCTGCCGCTCGCTGCGATTGTCGTGCTGGCAACCGGGGACGCCCTGTCCTTCGAACCGCTAACCGGCGGCGAAGCGCTCAAGGCGGTGCTGGCGGGCACGATCTACCGACCCGACGCGCTTGAGGCGATGGGCCTGTGGGGCGAACAAGGTGCGCTTGCGGCGCGGGCGGTGGCGCAGGTGCCGGTATTCAGGCTCACGCAGCCGCGCGATCTCGCTGCGCTGGGTAGCGCGGTCAGGCTGCTCTGGGATGGGCTATCGCGCGGGTAGCGAAGTGGTGCCCAGGGGCGGAGTCGAACCACCGACACGACGATTTTCAGTCGTCTGCTCTACCACTGAGCTACCCGGGCACACTGCTTCGGCGGAGGGGCCGCAATAGCCCCGCGAGCAATGAGAGCGCGCCTATGGCGAAGGCCCGCGCGCTTGGCAAGGGGGTAATTCAGTCGTCCCTGCCGCGCAGCACTTCGTCGGCGATTTCCTCGGGGTGCGCGGGACGGCCGGGCACGGCGTAGCCATCGCCGAACCACTGCGCCAGGTCGCGATCGCGGCAGCGGGGCGAGCAGAAGGGCGCAAATTCCGCACTGCGGGGTTTCCTACAGATAGGGCAGGGTTTGGTCGTGCTCATAGCGGCACGATCTGGGCCTGAGCCGCTTCGATCGCAAGTCCGGGATTGGTTTCGACGCGCGTGGGCCGGCCGGTCCGACGCTCCAGCTCGGCTAGCCATTCGGGCGCGAGTTTCGCCTGCAACGCGGGATGGACGGTGAGCAAGGTTGCCCCGGGCCCCTCGACCATCTCGGCGCGGCGGAGCGCCATCCGTGCGGCCATGTCGACCCGCGCTGTGGCGAAGCGGTGGAGCAGTGAGGGGCCTTCCAGCCGCGCTACGATATGCACGAAGCCGAAGCCGTTCATGGCGGTGCGCTCATGCGGCCACTGGGCCAGCGCATCGTCAATCGCGGCGTCGACCGCTTTGCGGTCGGCCTTCGCCTCGAGCGACGGAAAGTCGATCCCGATCGAGCCGCCGAGGTCGAACAGCGGCAGCGTGTGGGCGAGCGCAGGCACGGCGGACAGCGCCAGTTCGCGCGGCGACAGGTCGCCATCGATGTCGATCACCGTCATGGCCGGGGTCACGCTGAACAGCAGAGAACCGCCGGGGAACGCGACTTCGCCAGATGCGGCGCTGTCCCAGGCCTCTTCCCAAAGCCCGGATGGGAACCGCCGAACAATCCGCCCGATCACGAAGGGGTCGACGGAAGCGTCGCTGGTAGTGGCCGGTGATGTGGCAGGGCGCGCCTGCGCACGCTTCAATCGCCCGCTTTCGGCGATGGCAGCGCGGGTGATGACGGCATCGAAGGCCTGACCCTCGGAAAGTTCGCGAGGTATCTTGTCTACCAGGACATCGGTTCCGGTCGCATCTCGCGCGACCCCGCGACGGGTACCTGCCGGTCTGGAGAACAGGGTCAGTCTGACCGGCTTTCCGGCGTAGAACTCTTCCGGCCAACGCAGTTTCGCCGCCAGCACGTCGCCGTTCTCAATCAGCAGCGCGCGCTGCTCGCCGATCCCTTGCTCGACCAGCCACTCAGCCAATGGAGAATCCCGCGGCCTTGAGCAGCGCGCGGGTCTCGTAGAGTGGCAAGCCGACCACGCCCGAATGGCTGCCATCGATCCGCCGGATCAGGCCCTCGGCCGCGCCCTGAATGCCGTAGCCGCCGGCCTTGCCTTCCCATTCGCCGCTGGCGAGATAGGCCTCGATCTCTTCGGCGGAGAGGCGCTTGAAGATGACGATGGTTTCGCTCAGCCGTTCGCGCAGCGTGCCGTCGGGCGCACGCAGGGCGAGGGCCGAAAGTACCCGATGGCGGCGACCTGAAATGAGATCGAGGCACTCGCGCGCGGTCGCCTCGTCTTCGGCCTTGGGCAGGATCCGGCGACCGACCGCGACCACCGTGTCGCCTGCCAACACGAAGCTGTCAGACGGGGCGGCCACTTCGGCCTTCTCGCGCGCCATGCGCCGCGCATAGTCGCGCGGCAGCTCGCCCTTGCGAGGGGTCTCATCGATATCCGAAGGAGCGACGGCGTCCGGTGTCACCCCAAGTCGAGCGATCAATTCGCGGCGACGCAGGCTGGCAGACGCGAGGATGAGTGTGGGCTGGCCCACGCGGTCTTACTGCGGGCCGGGGCCGCCGCGACCGGGCATGAAGCGGTAGGTGATGCGCGCCTTGGTCAGGTCATACGGCGTCAGTTCGCACAGCACTTCGTCGCCAACCAGCACGCGAATGCGGTTCTTGCGCATCTTGCCGGCGGTGTGACCCAGCACTTCATGACCGTTTTCGAGCTCAACCCGGAACATCGCGTTCGGCAGCAGCTCGACTACCTTGCCGCGCATTTCGAGGAGTTCTTCTTTGGCCATGCAGTTCTGGTTTCCGGTAATTGTGGTGAATTCGTGGCCGCGGCCTTTAGCGGGCGCCGCGCCAAAAGGGAAGCCTCGGCGCGCTGGCCCCGTATCCGACCGACAGGCTACATTCATCGACCGGCGACAAAGCGATACAGGAACCGGTCTTGCGCCTGTGAATTCAAACCCGCAATGACGCCCGGGGCGAGTGAGCCGGATTCCTCTTGCTTGGACTACGCATTGAAAACGCTTGCCACTTTTTCCGTATCGCTGATCGCTGTTGCCTGGAGCATGGGTGTCCAGGCGCAGGATGCCGCGCAGGCTCCGCCGCCTGCCAGGGATGACGCCGAAAACCCCGTATATGATCCGAACACGATCATCGTGTCGGGCGAGCGTATTCGTGGCCAATTGATCGTCGATCAACCGCCTGTCGCGGAATATGACGCCGAAGACATTGCCGCTTTCGGCGGCAGCTCCATCGCCGATATCCTCGAGGCGCTGGGACCGACAACGTCGAGCGGGCGCGGGTCGCGCGGTGGACAACCGGTTATCCTGGTCAACGGCATTCGCGTGTCGAGTTTCCGCGAAGTTGCTTCCTATCCGCCCGAAGCCATCGCCAAGGTCGAAGTCTTCGCCGAAGAAGTTGCGCAGCGCTTCGGCTACGATCCGGACCAGCGCGTGGTCAATATCGTGCTCAAGAACGACTTTTCCGCACTAACGGCCGAACTAGAGCTCGAGACACCCGATAGCGGCGGCTATGCGCGCAACCAGCAGGAGGCGACCTATCTCAAGATCGCCGATGGCGGGCGGCTCAACTTCAATCTCAACCTGCAGGACACCAGCGCCCTGACCGAGGACGAGCGCGGCTTCGTCGTGCCCTCGACCATTCCCGGCATTGTTGATGAAGCACCATTCCGCAGCCTCATTGCCGATAGCTATTCGGCCGCCGGCACCGTCAACTACGCGCGCGCCTTCATCGAAAGCGGCGCGTCGCTCAGCCTCAATGGCACGGCCGCCCGGAACGAGAGTACCGCGTTTTCGGGCCTCCGCTCGATAGCAGGCACCATCTCGACGCTGGAGCGGCGGAGCCAGACCGATACATTCTCGTTCGGCGGCGCCTATAACCGCCGGATCGGCGACTGGCTGGCAAGTCTGACCACCGACGTGGTGCTGGCAGATGCTGACACGGAGATCGATCGCCGCAGTGATGCGGGTTTCGATCTGGCCGAGTCGCGTACGCAGACGATCGAGAACAAGGCGACTTTCACCGGCCATCCATTGGAACTGCCCGCGGGTGAGGTGGCGACGACCATCGACCTCGAATTCGAGTGGAAGCGGCTCGAAAGCAGCGACACCCGGTCTGCCGGCGAGGCATCGGTTACTCGCCGACGGCTCCGCTCCGGCCTCAATCTCGTGGTGCCGATCGCCGAGCGCGGTGGTGCCTGGGGCGCCATCGGTACCTTGAGCGCCAATTTCTCCGCGGGGATCGAGGATCTGTCGGACTTCGGTTCACTGACGCGCTGGAGCGCCGGGCTCAATTGGTCGCCCTTCGACAGTCTCAACCTGCAGGCTACCCGCATCAGGCGCGAAAGCGCGCCCAGCATATCGGCGCTCGGTAATCCCCGGGTCGATACGCTCAATGTGCCGCTGGTGGACTTCGCAACGGGGAACGAGGTCTTCGCCACCGTTGTCAGCGGCGGTAACCCCAACCTTGCCGCCGAAACCCAGTCAGACTGGAAGTTCGGCGCCAACTGGGAACTGCCGTTCTGGAAGGACACGCGCCTGCAGGTCGATTACGCGATCAATCGATCGCGCGACGTCACGCTGACATCGCCATCCTATACAGCGGCGTTCGAAAGCGCGTTTCCCGACCGGGTGAGCCGCGATGGCGCCGGTGATCTCCAGTCTGTCGATCTGCGCCCGGTCACGCTCTATCGCACCTCCAGCCGCTCGCTTTCCTTCGGCCTGAGCACGCGCGGCGCGGTTGGCAAGGCCCGTCCACAAGCCGGCGGGGGGCAAGGTCCGGGCGGTCGCGGCCCGGCGGGCTTTGGTGGCAGACCACCGGCAGGCGGAACCGGTCCAGGGCGCGGTGTGGGCTTCGATCCGGCGCGCTTCCAGCAGTTGCGGCAGCAATTCTGCGCGGTGCCCGAAGGCACCATGCCCGATTTGTCGCAATTGCCCGAACAGATGCGTGCACGCCTCGCCGGGCCGGACGGGCAGCCCGATCCGGTCAAGGTCATGGAACTGCGCCAGCGTTTCTGCAGCGAACAGACCGCGCAACAGTTCGACGCGATGCGCACCGCACTGTGCGCCGAACCCTTCGATCCGGCCAAGCTACCGCCCGAAATGCTCGAACGGCTCAAGGGACCGGATGGTCCG
>NZ_JAYPTL010000081.1:0-7020 GCF_038133525.1 Erythrobacter sp.
GTATTGCGGCTTGTCGACGCCTGGGGCGGCAGCAATGCCGAGGGCGCTGCGCTGCTCGGTGTCTCGGAAAGCACCTGGGACCGGATGAAGGCCGGAAGTTGGGAAGGTACGCTCAGCCAGGATCAGCTGACCCGTGCTTCGGCGCTGATTGGCTTGTTCAAGGGCCTGCATTTGCTCTTCGCCGACGACATGGCCGACCGTTGGCCCAAGCTTGCGAACAGGGCCGCGATATTCGATCGGCTGTCCCCGGTGCAGTCGATGATCGCGGGCGGCATTCCGCGCATGCTCGAGACCCGGCAATATATCGACGCGCTTCGTGGCGGGCTCTGAGGGGCGGGCCGGCCCGCCTCTGATCCGCGAAGCATTCGAGAGGACGGTAAGGCTCGTTTCGAGCGCGAGGCTGCGCGAGGCCGCCATGGCGCCGCTTGCCGACGACAGCCATGAGCTGGCCTTGATCGCAGAAATCGAAGGCGTGACCAGCGGACGGCTGATCGCCGAGGAACGGGGGCTTGGCGGGCTGGCGGCGGACGAGCTGGTTCACGGCGTGCCTCACGCACATTTCATCAACGCAAGTTTCGCCTATGCCAGGCCGCGGGAACCCAATCGCTTCAACCCCGCGAACCGCGGCGCCTGGTACGCCGCGCTGGCGGTCGAGACCTGTATTGCCGAAGCCGGTCACCACCTGACCAGGGCGCTGGACGATGCGGGCGATTACAACGCCGTGGTCGAATATGGCGAAATGATCGCCAGCATGGCTGGGTTGTTCGTCGACCTGCGAGCCATGCCCGATCACGCCAGTCTCGATCCGGATGCTTCCCGGGGCTATCCCGCCGGGAACGCGCTCGCGGCCCTTGTGCGCGGCGCGGGGCACAACGGGATCATCTACCCCTCGGTTCGCCACCGCGGCGGGACCTGCATCGCCGCGCTATGGCCCAATGCGGTGCAATCGGTAGTGCAGGGCGACATGTACCGCCTGACCTGGTCGGGTACGCGGGAGTTTACGGTCGAGGCTCTCTAGCCGTCGGCCGCCTTTCCTTCGCCGCAGCGCGACCGCGGGCGGGACGTGCTTGCAATAGCCGTGAGCGACGCCCTTCAATCCTGTTGCGAAAGGAGAACCCCTTGTCGGCAACCAGGATCGTGTGGGGCCAGGTCCTGGCCGTCCTTGCCCTTGCTCTCGCCGGTATCTGGTCCGCCACCCAATGGACCGCCGCTTCGCTTGCCTACCAGCCCGGGCTTGGCACAGCCTGGTTCGACGTACTCGGCCACAAGGTCTATCCGCCCTATGCCATTTTCTGGTGGTGGTTCAGCTACGAAGCCTATGCG
The DNA here is from genome assembly GCF_038133525.1 of Erythrobacter sp. Lineage (GTDB taxonomy): Bacteria > Pseudomonadota > Alphaproteobacteria > Sphingomonadales > Sphingomonadaceae > Qipengyuania. Next base: position 1,324 of record NZ_JAYPTL010000081.1, read on the forward strand.
CCGCGCATCTTCGAGACCGGCGGACTGATCGCGGCATCGGGGAGCCTTCTCGCCGTCGCAGTGGCGATCGCCATGTCGGTATGGCGTGCGCGCGAAGCCAGGACCAGCGCGACCTATGGTTCGGCACGCTGGGCCGCGCGATCGGAAATTGCCGGAGCCGGCCTGCTTGGCGCGCAGGGTGTCGTGATCGGTCGTTACTCCGGTCGCTACCTTCGTCATGACGGGCCCGAGCATGTGCTTTGCTTTGCACCGACCCGCAGCGGCAAGGGGGTAGGACTGGTCATACCCACACTGTTGACCTGGCCCCACTCGGCGATCGTCCATGACATCAAGGGCGAAAACTGGGGGCTGACCGCCGGTTTTCGCTCGCGCTTCAGCCGCATCCTCCTGTTCGATCCAACCAATGAGGCCTCCGCCGCCTATAATCCGTTGCTGGAGGTACGGCGCGGCGCCAATGAGGTGCGCGACGTCCAGAATATTGCCGACGTGCTGGTCGATCCCGAAGGTTCGCTCGAGCGCCGCAACCATTGGGAGAAGACCAGCCACTCGCTGCTGGTCGGGGCCATTCTCCATGTGCTCTATGCCGAACCCGACAAGACGCTCGCCGGAGTGGCCTCGTTTCTGTCCGATCCCAGACGCTCGATCGAAGCGACGCTCGCTACGATGATGCAGACCCCGCACCTGGGTGGAGAGGGCGTCCATCCCGTGGTCGCGAGCGCAGCGCGCGAGCTGCTCAACAAATCCGGCAACGAGCGCTCGGGAGTCCTCTCGACCGCCATGTCATTCCTGGGCCTTTACCGCGATCCCGTGGTCGCCAGGGTCACGCGTCGATGCGACTGGCGAATTGCCGATCTTGTCGAGGCAGGCCGGCCGGTGACGCTCTATCTTGTGATACCCCCTTCCGACATCAGCCGTACCAAGCCGCTGATCCGCCTGATCCTCAACCAGCTGGGACGGCGACTGACCGAAGACCTGGCCACCGGGACGGAGAGGTCGCGACTGCTGCTGATGCTCGACGAGTTTCCCGCGCTCGGGCGCCTCGACTTCTTCGAGAGCGCGCTCGCTTTCATGGCGGGCTACGGGATCAAGGCATTCCTCATTGCGCAGTCGCTGAACCAGATCGAAAAAGCCTATGGCCAGAACAATGCGATCCTCGACAATTGCCATGTCCGCGTCTGCTTCGCGACCAATGACGAGCGGACCGCAAAACGGATCTCGGAATCGCTGGGAACCGCGACCGAATTGCGGGCGATGAAGAACTACGCCGGACATCGCCTGTCGCCCTGGCTGGGCCATCTCATGGTCTCGCGCTCGGAGACCGCGCGTTCCCTGCTCACCCAGGGCGAGATCATGCAGCTGCCCCCTTCCGACGAAATCGTGATGCTGGCCGGCTGCCACCCGATCCGTGCGAAGAAGGCACGCTATTTTGCCGATCCGCGGCTCAGGAAGCGGATTGCGCCGCCGCCGCCGGGTCGGGCGGATATGGTGCAGAGCCGGCCGAATGTGTGGGACGGCTGCATCGTCGCAACTCCCCCTGTTCAAGGGATGGCTGCAGTGCAACCGATATGGCCAGCGGGGGTGGGGGAGGTCGAGGGCGGTGCACGGCTCGAGCCCGAATTGCCCGATCGTGGTAACAATCGGGAATCTCCCGAACCGGCGCGCAATGAGTTCGAATTCGACGATTACAGCGACGGCGGGGAGGCGAGCAGGAACCGGAGGATCGTAGCACGCATGGGTGCCAATGCCCGACAGGCCGTGCTCGACACCGATGACGGGATTGACCTTTGAGCCGGGGGAACCGCACCAGGCACACCTTTCGCCTGCTGCCGGCACTGTCGCGGCAGCTTGCCGACTATGCCTGCCGCAAGCGCGTCTCCCAGGCTTCCGTGGTCGAGGCAGCGCTCGCATCCTTTCTCTCGCCCGACGGGTCGGAGCGGCTCGAGGCCGCCTTCAGCCGCCGCCTCGACCGGATGTCCCGCCAGCTCGACAAGCTCGATTATCATATCGAGGTCGGGAACGAGGCCTTCGCTCTTTATCTTCGGCGCTGGTTGGCGGTGACGCCTGACTTGCCGGGTGAGGCAACGACCGCCGTGGATGCCGATGCGCGTAAGCGGTTCGGTCACTTCGTCGAGGCATTGGCTCGCCGCATGGAGGCAGAGCGTCGCCTGTCCGACGAATTGCGACGAGAGCCTGGCGAGGACGGAGCAAGCTAGGATCGAGGCGCCTGGCCTGGCGGTTAAGTCTCCGGCAAGAGAATGGCCCAAGTCGGTGCAAACTCGGTGAGAGAAGAGGTGCAAGTCATTGTCATGCTTGCTAGGTTCCCCGGATGCGCACCGATCTCGATCACCTGCCCCCGCCCAAGCAGCGCGAGCTCGAACGCGTGGTGCAGCTGGTATTCGAGGAGTTCGGCGATGCCTTCGCGCTCTCGAAGCACGAATGGAAGAAGGCCGGACGCATCCTCAAGGTGATCCTTTACGGCAGCTATGCCCGAGGGACCTGGATCGACGAGCCGCATACCGCCAAGGGCTATCAGTCCGATTACGACCTGCTCATCATCGTCAACGACAAGCGGCTCACTGACAGGGTCAAATATTGGGCCAAGCTCGATGACCGGTTGATGCGCGAGTATGGAGTTACCGGAACGCTCAGGACCCCGGTCAACTTCATCGTGCATACCTTGCAGGAAGTGAACGATGGGCTCGCCCATGGCCGCTACTTCTTCATGGATGTCGCAAAGGACGGGATCGCGCTCTACCAGTCGGACGACACCCCGCTCCACACGCCCAAGCCCAAGACGCCCAAGCAGGCGCTCACCATGGCGCAGGAGTATTTTGACGAGTGGATGCCGGGTGCAACCGATTTTGTCGACGGCGCCACCCATTTGATGGACAAGGGCCGATACAAGCGTGCCGCCTTCTTAATGCATCAGGCCGCGGAGAGCCTCTATCACTGCGTACTGTTGGTCTGCACCTTCTACACCCCGCACGTCCACAACCTCGGCTTCCTGCGCACCCAAGCCGAGCGCATCGATCGACGGCTGACCTATGTCTGGCCGCGCGAGACCAAGCGCGATCGCGCGCGCTTCGAGAAACTCAAGGAAGCCTACGTCAAGGCGCGCTATTCGAAGCACTACCGCATCACAAAGGAAGAGCTCGAATGGCTCGGTGAGCAGGTCGAGGAACTCGGGCGTGTGGTCCACGAAGTGTGTTCGGAGCGGCTCGCAACGCTAAGCGCCGAGGTCCAGTAGCTGCCAGCATTTTCGGCTGCGCTATTTTGTCCGCCTTGCGTTCCTTTTCAGACATGGGAAGCGCCTAGTTCCCAGCCTGAAAGCTGCCATAAGCTTGGGCCCGGTAGTTGATCCGGGTGGTGCTTGCGTGCGAACGGCCTCATTTCGGAACCGCTCTCAGATCGCAAGAGTTTTGCGATGCGTATCAATCGCGCTTCGCACATCATCGGGGAAGGGCAGGTGCTCCCTTTCGCTGCTCCAGGCGTCGTCGAACCGTGCAACGACATCCTGCGCTGTCGCGGTGATCAGCTTGGTAGGCAGCCTTGCCTTGTCGGCGATCGCCTCGAGTTCATCATAGGTGTAGGACGACCACTCGCGCGAGCGATCGAATTTGAGCGCAGCATCGTCGCCTGGGATATAGGCGAGCGTCGAAAGCAGGTCATAGGCAGGTGCAAGCAGAGCGTTGCGCCTGTCCGGATAGATCAACGACCAGTTCTTGAGGTGCATGTCGCCATTACCGATCAGCACCGAGTAGGTGAGCCGGCGGACGAATTCGACCACGCTTTGCTCGTCGGTCTCGATCGCCAGCACACTGAGGAGCTGGCGGTAACTCGCATTCTCGTATTTATCGTCTGCGAAGACACCGAACACTTGGGCGAAATCTTCGGTGTGCACTGGTCCCTCTTCCCCTCGGTCGAAGCGCCGGATGGCAAATGCGGATTTTCCGTAGCGGGTGATCCCTTCGGGTATGCCATCAATCTGATCGAGAGGTACAAGGTCGATTTCAGGTACGTCGATCCCGATCTTTGCCGCAAGTTTCATCGCTGAGAATTCAGCCTCGGGCACGTCCGGATGTCTCGCAGAGGGCAGCTTGACGATCCAGTCGCCGCCGCTGCCTGTGACCGGGATCGTCAGCCCGCCATTCTTGCCCTGGGCTTTGATCGCCGAGAATTTGAGTTGCACGCCGGCAAGTGAAAAGCGCAGCGCGCGCTCCGCCTGCTTCTCCACTGCTTCTTCATCGGGCTCGTCGGCCTCCGTTTCCTCGGCATCGACGGCGATGGCGCGCACTGCGCCGGGAAGATCGTGCCCGAGCTGTGCGAGAAGGTGGTACTCGCGCACGGCTTTCACGCCCGCGCGGCGGGCCAGGTAGTCGCGAAGCGTGCCTTCGGGAAGGAGGTTGGAGAAGAACGGCTCGATCTTCGTTCGATAGCTGCGTGTCTCCGCAATGATTTCGCCATTCGCGTCCTTGTAGGCGAGCGACAGCGTTGGCCGATCCTGGTCGGCAAGGTAGGCTTCGTCGAATGTGAAGATGCTCGCATCTCCATCGAGGCGCGCAATCGTTCCAACGCGCGTCTCACCCAGAAAGATATCGAGAGCCGCTGTGTCGATCATGTGGCGTCATCCTCAAGCCGATAAGCAGGCAGTCTAGCGGCACTATCTTGATCCATTGCGTGAACCTGCAAGTTTCTGATGTGCTGGAGGGCACGTGTGGTTGCTGCGATCTGTTGGGCGAGTTTCTTCGTTCCCTCCTGCTGCTCAAGCGCCCAGCCGAGGTCCTGAAGATGCTTTTTCAGATGAGCGACGGGCTGCAATGCCTGCTGGATGGCTTTGAGCGTTTCGGGACTGAAATTAACGGCCTGGATATTTTTAAGTGCGCTTTGAAGCTTATTCACTTCTTTGACGCTCGGATAGCTCTCCCGTATTCGCTCAGCGAACCGGTTGGTTTCGGCAATCGTTGCGAGCGCTCGACTTGTGTCGCTTCTTTCGCGCTGTGAGCGAACTATGCCTTCGATCGCCGGTAGGGTCCTTCGAGGCACAAGCTTCAGCTCGAGGTCGAGCGCGCGCGCTATTTCGACAAGACTGGAAATCTGTAGGTCTACACTCCCGCCTTCGATTTTGGAGATATGGCTTTGGGGCAAGCCTACCCGTTCACCCAGCTGTTTCTGGGTAAAGCCTTTTGTTATCCGAGCCGCTTTGATGCTTGCGGCGATGTCTTCGATTGCCGTGCTCATAAATATGTTTCTACTTATGTTGTTAGGTTTCTATATGTTTTAGCATATACAATGATTTTGAGAAAGGCAACAAGAATATGTAGAAGCATATATAACTGATTTGCTATACGTCGTTGCATATCATAGGCAGAGATTGCCGCGCATGGAGCGCGAGCAGTCCTCACTTCACAGAACCTTTTCCGCTCCTTCCCGGTCCTTCAGATGACAGAGATTTCTGAGGATCAGTCAGTAACGCCAATGGCGGCAATGCGCCTTCAACCCGGCCGTTCCAATGGCCGCTGCGAAAACCTAAGAGCTGACATAGAGAGCATCTCTGGGCCAAGCCAAGACATCACGACCGAGGATGCAGAGAGGCGCTGATCGGCTTTGGGGGCGAAGACAAGGTTTCAGGCAGTCGCCGACGTAGTGTGCTGGATTATGGTCCCGCAGAGGAAACGGGGGAGGGCGGATTGAACAGGA
>NZ_JAYPTL010000081.1:7030-9344 GCF_038133525.1 Erythrobacter sp.
CCGAGGAGGCGATCCTTCTGGCGAGCGAGCCGAGGGACGTGCGCGAGTACCTGGCGAAGCGAGCGTCCAAGGCCAGCTACTTTGACCCTATCAGCGCCGAGGCGGAAGGCGAGCTGCTGGCCCGCGACGACCACCTGGTTGACCTCTCTCTCGCGGAGTACTGCCTGCATCCCGAGACCGCGCAGGCATTGTTCGAGCGCGACCAGGGCGACTGCGCGATCAGGGCGCTCGTCCTTTCGAATCGCGCGTTGGGCAAGGCATCCTTTTCTCGAGGATTTCCCGAGTGTCTCTTCGGGTCCAAGGAGGCGCTGACGGACTACCTCCGAACCGTGACGCCGGACGAGCGGGCGACCCTCTTCAGCAACCCCTCCCTCGACGAGAGCTTCCTTGAGTCCTTTCTGTCGCTCGGCGAACCATGGGAGGCAATGGACCCGGAGCAACGGCTCTGGGCGCTAGATAACCTCGCCTCCAATGAGAAGCTCGGCCACGAGCGCTCCACGGCCGATTACGATGACGGGTGGGACTGGTACACGGCGGGCAAGCCCTTCGCAGCGGCTTGGGCCCTCATCGAGAAGCTGGATCCGAGCGCGGAGAACGCCAGACACCTGAGCAGCCTGCTTCGGAACCTGCCGGCCGACAGCTCCAAGACCGAGGGCGTCGCACAGGCGCTTGAACGGTGGAAATGCGGCGCGGTCGAGGCCGAGAAGGAGGCAGAGCAAAACTCGAAGGGGCGGCTCTCAGAGTTCCAGGAGGTCCGGCAGGCCGGGGCGAGGCTCCTCGTCGGCAGGCACGACGCGGAGCCCGGCCTCTACATAGACAGCGAAGACGTTGCCCTCCGGTGCGGAGCTTATGAGGCGTCGCGAAAGCTGGACGCCGATGCGGTCAAAGCGGCGGTGGAGCGCGACGGTGAGCTCGCCCGGGTGCACTTGGTCCGCAATAGGGAGCTCTGGCGCAGGGAGAAGTCCCGAGACCTCCTGTCGGACGTAGTCTTAAGAAGCTCGGAGACCGAGGAGCCGAGGTGGGAGTTCCGGAGACGCGAAGCCCACTACCGTAAGGAGTTCCCCGGCTGGTTCGAGGGCGAAGAGTACTCGGAGCCGGACGAGAGGCCCATCAGCGAGAGCTCGATCGCGGACCTAGTTTCGGGCGTAGCCGGAGACCCCGCCGTGAGGGGCCTCCACGAGAGGCTGGCCGCGGTGGAGAAGTCTCAGCAGACGCTGTTCTGGATGGTCGCGGCGGCGCTCCTCATACTCGTCGCGCAAATGTGGGGATGAGGTTTACGGTTCCTCTTCGGTTCTTGCGGACGCGACGCCACCGCAAGAGAGCAGAAAGTGCGGCCTAAGCCGCCGACAAAAGAGACAAAGTGGTGGACGCACTAGGGCTCGAGCTTAGGACTGCTGATTAAGAGGCGAGGCATTTCACCAAAATTATTGAACTATGTCAGTTGCCTAGATGCATCCGTGCAGCTGCCATTTGAAGCACTAAATAGCTTAAACACGTTTGCCCTATCATGCCCTGCGACACAAATTTACCTACACAATTGGGTGCATTGTTGGACTTGTCACAGCCAGTCATGCTGCATCGTCGGATAGGTTTGACGCGTCGGGAACCGAGTTAGCTTCTCTGCGCATCAGCGTGCGAATAGCGCAGTCCGCTGGGACGAAGGCCTGCTCGTAGCCAAGGGCATGCCAGTCGATTTCAGTGCGGGCGCCAATCTGATCCTGGTGCAACTTGTCCCGAACGTCTGAGGTCGTTCGGACAGCAGCATCCAACCCATACTCTCCGATGGGATCGTACACCCCACACAGTACAGGTCGCCAGACGTTGCGGTTGATCCTTCCGTACACCGCTTCATGGTGACCGTTATGACTCAACCAATGAGCGGCTCCGAGCCCTTCGAGCACGGAGAACGCGCCGACGCAGAACTCGAATATTAACGTTTGGAAGTATGGTTCGAATAATACCCCGTGCTGGCCGGGGGGCCGCAACGCGTGCGGGAGAATCAAGGCCTTCTTAAGTTCAAGGCCAACGAGAATGTGCTTGAGATTGGACGTCAACCGGCCGCGCACGTCCTGGTGGAGGTCGGGAGGGATGTTTCGGTCCAACCATGCCGGCCAGTGGTTGGCATGGGAGAGATGGACCCAACCATCCGGGCGCTCATCCGATGAAGTGATGAAATACATTGATCAGCATCGGTCCCTAATGACGCAAGCGGCGGCAAACTGTCACACCTTGCAGTCAATGTTGCTCTTCGGTGGATGTGTTTGAGGTAGGCGATCGAATGTCCGTGTCGCGTAGGCGTATGCTTGCGCCATCG
>NZ_JAYPTL010000082.1:0-9082 GCF_038133525.1 Erythrobacter sp.
GGCCTATATAAGCCCGGGAATCCGACACGTGGGGTTTCCGCTTCGAACCACATAGGGATTTCCGGCGGCGCCTTCGGGGCCGCCTCGAGATTGCCGCAATAAGTGAGGACGACATGAGCAAAGTCATTGGTATAGATCTTGGCACCACCAACTCCTGCGTTGCCATCATGGACGGCAGGGACGCCAAGGTCATCGAGAACGCGGAAGGTGCGCGCACCACGCCGTCCATGGTCGCATTCGCCGAGGGCGGCGAGCGCCTGGTCGGCCAGCCGGCCAAGCGCCAGGCCGTCACCAACCCCGAAAACACCCTGTTCGCCATCAAGCGCCTGATCGGCCGGCGTTTCGACGACCCGATCACGGCGAAGGACAAGAAGCTGGTCCCCTACGAGATCGTCAAGGGCGACAACGGCGACGCCTGGGTCCAGGCGCAGGGCCAGAAATACAGCCCGAGCCAGATTTCCGCCTTCATCCTGCAGAAGATGAAGGAAACCGCCGAGAGCTATCTCGGCGAAAAGGTCGAAAAGGCCGTCATCACCGTTCCCGCCTACTTCAACGACGCCCAGCGCCAGGCGACCAAGGACGCCGGCAAGATCGCCGGCCTCGAAGTGCTGCGCATCATCAACGAGCCGACCGCGGCGGCGCTCGCCTACGGCCTCGAGAAGAAGGAAAACGGCACCATCGCGGTCTACGACCTCGGCGGCGGCACCTTCGACGTCTCGGTGCTGGAAATCGGCGACGGCGTGTTCGAGGTGAAGTCGACCAACGGCGACACCTTCCTCGGCGGTGAGGATTTCGACGGCACGATCGTCGAATACCTCGCGGACGAGTTCAAGAAGAAGGAAAACATGGATCTGAAGACCGACAAGCTCGCTCTTCAGCGCCTCAAGGAAGCTGCCGAAAAGGCGAAGATCGAACTGTCGAGCTCGGCCCAGACGGAAATCAACCTGCCCTTCATCACCGCTCGCATGGAAGGTGGTACCACCACCCCGCTGCACCTGGTCGAGACGCTGACCCGCTCGAAGCTCGAACAGCTGGTCGGCGACCTTATCAAGCGCACGCTCGAACCCTGCAAGAAGGCGCTGGCCGATGCGGGGATCGACAAGGGCGGTGTCGACGAGGTGGTCCTCGTCGGCGGCATGACCCGCATGCCCAAGGTTCGCGAAGTGGTCGAAGAATTCTTCGGCAAGAAGCCGCACACCGGCGTCAACCCTGACGAAGTCGTCGCCATGGGCGCGGCGATCCAGGCCGGCGTGCTGCAGGGCGACGTCAAGGACGTGCTGCTTCTCGACGTGACCCCGCTGTCGCTGGGTATCGAAACGCTGGGTGGCGTGTTCACCCGCATGATCGATCGCAACACCACGATCCCGACCAAGAAGGCCCAGACCTACTCGACTGCCGAAGACAATCAGCAGGCGGTGACGATCCGGGTGTTCCAGGGCGAGCGTGAAATGGCTGCGGACAACAAGCTGCTTGGCCAGTTCGACCTGGTCGGTATTCCGCCTGCTCCGCGCGGCGTACCTCAGATCGAAGTTATCTTCGACATCGATGCCAACGGCATCGTCAACGTCAGTGCTAAGGACAAGGGCACGGGCAAGGAACAGCAGATCCGCATCCAGGCCTCGGGCGGTCTTTCGGACGCCGACATCGACCAGATGGTCAAGGACGCAGAGAAGTTCGCCGAAGAAGACAAGAAGCGTCGTGAGAGCGCCGAAGCGCGGAACCAGGCCGACAGCCTGGTGCACACCACCGAAAAGCAGCTGTCTGAGCATGGCGACAAGATCGACGCTTCGCTCAAATCGGACATCGAAACCAAGATTGCGGCGGTCAAGACTGCGCTTGAAGGTGACGATGCTGCGGCCATCAACAGCGCGGCACAGGCCCTGACCGAAGTCGCGATGAAGATGGGTCAGGCCATCTACGAACAGGAGCAGGCAAGTGCCTCGGCCGCGCCGGAAGGTGATGCCGCAAGTGGCGATGCCGGTTCGGATGAGGAGGTGGTCGACGCCGAATTCTCCGAAGTCGACGAAGACGCGAAGAACTGATCGCCTGATGATAACCCCACCGCCACCGGTGCCAATCAGCGTCGGTGGCGGCTAGGGCTGGAACGACCATGTCAGCGACAGAAGCCGATTTTTACGAAGTTCTTGGAGTGGCGCGCGATGCCGATGGCGCGACCATCAAGAGCGCCTATCGTAAACTTGCAATGCAACACCACCCCGATCGCAATCAGGGGTGTAAGGAGAACGAGGCCAAGTTCAAGGCGGTGAGTGCCGCCTATGATTGCCTCAAGGATCCGCAAAAGCGCGCGGCCTACGATCGCTTCGGGCACGCCGCCTTTCAGAATGGCGGGCCTGGTGCGGGTGGCCATGGTGCAGCCGATTTTGGCGACATCGGCGATATCTTCGAAACAATTTTCGGTAGCGCCTTCGGTGGCGGCGGACGTGCGCAGCCACGCCGCGGCGCGGACCTGCGTTACGACATGCAGATCGATCTGGAAGACGCCTTCCACGGCAAGTCGACCGAGATCGAGATTGAAGTGTCTCAGAACTGCGACACATGCCACGGTTCGGGCGCCACGCCGGGGACCCACGCACGCACCTGCAACCTGTGCAATGGGCGCGGGCAGGTTCGGGCGAAGCAAGGCTTCTTCGTGGTCGAGCGACCATGCCCCAATTGCCATGGTAGCGGTGAGGTCATCACTTCACCATGCCGCGATTGCGGCGGTGAGGGGCGGGTCGATCGCCCCCAGAAGCTGGCAGTCGAAATCCCGCCGGGGGTTGATACAGGCACCCGCATCCGCCTATCGGGCAAGGGCGAGGCCGGTCCGCGTGGCGCCCCCCCGGGCGATCTCTATATTTTCGTCCATGTGAAGCCGCATACGATCTTCCAGCGCGAAGGCACGACCTTGGCGACGCGCGTCCCGATCAGCTTCACAAAGGCGGCGCTGGGCGGCTCGATCGACATACCCAACATCGATGGTGAGGAAGTCACGATCGAAATCCCGGCGGGTATCCAGTCGGGCAAGCAGTTGCGCCAGCGAGGCGCCGGCATGCCAGTGTTGCAGGGTCGTGGGCGTGGCGATCTCGTGATCGAAATCGCAGTCGAAACGCCGACAAAGCTGACCAAGGAACAGCGTGCGCTGCTGGAGCAGTTCCGCGAGACCGAGACCGGCGATGAATGCCCCGAAAGTCGGGGCTTCTTCGACAAGCTCAAGGACGCTTTCGGCGGCTAACGATCAGCCAAGCCGCTCATTCACTTCCTGCCGCAACGTATCGATCAGTTTCTGCGAGCAACGACGCATGTCCTGCTCTTCGTCCAGTATCGCGTGGAAAGCCTCACGCTTGAATCGGCGGCAGGTCGTGTCATCGAGGTGATCTGGAATGGTCGAACAGACCAGGTCGATCATCCGTTCGCAACCATGCAAACGCCCCCAAAGATAGTCGTTCTCGCGATAGGCGCGGCTGAAGAATGCGCCGAAATTGTAGAACTCGATCCCGCGCAATGTCGCCTGCGTGCCACCTTCGCGGATACTGCGGGCATCGTCCGGGCTGATGCGGTCTACCTTGACCGCGTCGAACTCGGTGAGGGAATCGTTTCGCAACAGGGGTAGGGTGGCCACATCGTAGAAAGGAAAACCGAGATATGCGAACAGCATGCGCCGCCTGAGGTTTTTCGGCATCGCCTCCAAAGCCGCGGACAGCATGACTTCCGCCCGTTCATCTACCTCCGGAAGTAGGCGCTTGGCTTCCAACATGTCGAGCAACGTGGCGGGATCGCGTAGAACATTTTCGGCAATCGGCTCGAAAGCTGAACCAAGCGCGGCAAGTCCTTCCTTCTCGAAGTAGAGCGCCAGGATGCGATAGACAGCCTCACGCGCATCTTCGAGCGCATCGTCATCTATCTCCGGATCGGCTTCCCAATCCCGCGCAAGGCGGCGCGCAAGCAGGCGCAGGCGCCGGATCCGAAACCCGATGTCATGCTCGCGAAAGAAGGCGATTGCCTCGTCTGTTGCCCCGCCAGAGGGATCGGCCAACATATCGAGGCCGCGGCGCCCGAGCTCTTCGCGCAGCACCGCCTCGATTGGCGCCGGATCGTCCAGCATCAGTCGGGGCGCTGCGTCGAGCACGAGCCGCGAAAGCCGCATGACAATTCCCGAGAACTTCGCTTGGGCGTAGGAATGGAAGGAATAACCCGCCTGTTCGGCCGCGGCCTGCTGCGCCTTCCTTCGCCATGCACCAAGCCGGGCCGGCGTAGGGCTATCGAGGAACAGCGTGAGCCCGAAAAGCTTCTCTACCGCTGCCTCGACCTGCGGACGCAGGGCTGTGACGATGCGGCCCGTGCGTTCTGCTTCCCGACTTTGCTGGTCCAGTTGTTCAAGGTTGTCGCGGATCGGTTGCTCGCGCGGTATCGTGGATAACGAACCGAAGATTGCGGAGAAGAAGCCGACCGGCTCATTTAATCCTGCACCGCGATTGCTGAACCGATCAGGGCGGGGGTCGACATAGACGATGCGCCGATCGACTTCGCGCTGCGCAGGCCTGCCGGGCAGGGCGGAAATGGCTCCTGCAAAAGGCTTGTTGACCAGCACCGACCCGTCGATCAGCGAGACACCATCGATTGTACCTCTGTCCACGTGGACCGGGATGATGCGGTCGAGAAAGGCATCGCGTCCCGGCCAGGCACGCCCCGAGCGCAGGATCAGTTGATCCATCTCCTCGAGCCGGAGCGGAGGGAATGCACCTGGAAAGCTAGCGGTTGCTCGCGCCGCAAAGACCAGTTCGAGCGGGTTGGTCAGGTTCTCACCACCCTTGGCAGGCGTTCGTACGCGGAATGTGATCGGGGTACGATGCTCGGTATCCTCTACCACCGGAGGGCTGTGCAGGCGCAGGAGTTCGAGATAGCCGTGAAAATCGGTAGCCGTGACGTAGAGGTCGAGTGGATGGCCCGCCGGCAGTAGCGGTGCTTCGGCAACAGTCGCTTCCATCGCGGCAAAGGCTCTCTCGAGCATGCAGGAGAAGCCGATTCCCGAGAACGGCGGTTCGAACCAGCGCCCGCGGATGAGGTGCGACATCTTGCGACGCACTTCCCGGCGGGTCTCGGGAGCGACGGTATCGGCGATATCGCTGCCTGGACGGCTCAAGAGCCAATTGGCGAAGGGCTGGGCATAGAACTTGGACATTCGCCAGGTTGGCTTGGCCTCTGGATCAACCAGTTGGTCGACGTCGGCAATCTCCAGCCAGAGGTCCGTCAGCGGCTCCAGTGATTGACCCGAGTAAATTGCCTGAGCGAGAAACACGGCGTTGATTCCGCCCGCGCTCGCGCCGCTCATGATGTCGGGCAGCACCCGCAAGCGCAGGCCCTTGGAGTCGGCAATATATTCCAGCAACGACCGGTAAACGGCATCGACCCCACTGCGCGGCGCATCGTCGCGGTGAAAATCCCGGCTGGCGCGCGCCAATTGCCACAGCTCGCGCGTCACACCGTGCATGTAGATTGCGAGGCTGACCCCGCCGTAGCAGACCAGCGCTATTCGTAATTCTTTCTGGCGCATCGGCGCGGCTTTGCATGGATATCCGGGTCTTGGCAATTGCGTTCCTGAATTGTTCCGTTTAGCAAGCTTGCATGGCCAAGCCCAAGAAACGCTATGCCTGCCAGGCTTGTGGCAGCATCACCCACCGCTGGCAGGGGCAATGTCCCGATTGTTCCGAATGGAACACACTGGTGGAGGATGCGCCTGCCACGGTATTCTCGCTGAAACATGACCTTTCAAGCGGTGGCAGGGCGGTGGAATTCGTCGACCTCGATAAGCCCGGTGCGCTTCCAACCAGACAACCAACAGGACTGGCCGAATTCGACCGCGCATTGGGGGGCGGGCTGGTGCCCGGTTCGGCTATTTTGATGGGCGGCGATCCTGGTATCGGCAAATCTACCTTGCTGCTGCAGGCTGCGGCGCAAATCGCCCGCCAGGGCCGCGGGGTGGTATATGTAAGCGGGGAAGAAGCGGCGGGTCAGGTTCGCATGCGCGCGGCTCGGCTCGGACTATCCGATGCGCCAGTGAAGCTCGCTTCGGCCACGGGTGTGCGGGATATCCTGACGACATTGGGGCAGATGGAGGCGCCTGCATTCCTCGTGATCGATTCGATCCAGACCATGCATTCGGACACGATCGAGGGTGCGCCGGGCACGGTCAGCCAGGTTCGTGGCTGCGCTTTCGAATTGATCCGCTACGCCAAGGAAAATGGAGTCGCCCTAGTCCTTGTGGGCCATGTGACCAAGGATGGCAGCATCGCGGGGCCGCGTGTGCTCGAACACATGGTCGATGTGGTGATGAGCTTCGAGGGCGAGCGCAGCCATCAGTATCGCATCCTGCGCGCTTTGAAGAACCGTTTCGGCGCCGTGGATGAGATCGGCGTGTTCTCGATGGCGGGCGAGGGGCTGGAAGAGGTCGCCAACCCCTCGATGCTGTTCCTGTCGGGTCGATCCGAGCCCATGGCGGGGAGTGCGGTATTTCCGGCAATCGAGGGGACCCGTCCGGTTCTGGTCGAAATCCAAGCGCTGATCGTGCGACTCCAGTCCGGCGCTACGCCGCGGCGTGCGGTGGTAGGATGGGACAGCGGGCGACTGGCCATGCTGCTCGCAGTGCTGGAATCGCGCTGCGGGCTCAATTTCAGTTCGGCGGAAGTCTATCTCAACGTTGCCGGCGGCTATCGGCTGAGCGATCCTGCCGCTGACCTGGCGGTTGCGGCAGCTTTGGTGAGCGCTTTGACCGACCGCCCTTTGCCTGATCGCAGCGTGTGGCTTGGCGAGGTTTCGCTGGCAGGCGAGATTCGCCCTGTGGCACATGCCGGTCTGCGCATGCGCGAAGCGGCGAAACTTGGTTTCACTCGCGGTCACGGTCCGACCGACAGCAAGAACCTTCCGTCCGACCTTGAGTTCCTCGGCTTGGGACAACTTGCGAACCTCGTTGACCGGGTAGTCTCGACGGCATAATCCCGAGCCGGTTCGGTCATGGCTGGGTTTGATCTTCTTGTTCTGCTCATAGTGGGCATCGCCGCAGTTGGCGGTTTCTCGCGCGGCTTCGTGCAGGAAGTATTCTCGCTCGCAGCCTGGGTACTGGCCGCCTTCGCTATCCGTTACCTGCACACACCACTCACACTGGCGATGCAGAAGTTTCTCGGTATCGGCGTATCGACATCACTGCTCGCTTTCGCCCTGTTGCTGCTGATCCCCTATGCCGCGATGATCGTAATCGCCAACAACGTCAGTCCTGCGTCGAAAAGTTCTATCCTTGGTCCGATCGATCGCGTGCTTGGCTTCGGTTTCGGTGCGCTTAAGGGTGTGCTGATCACTGTCCTTGCCTTCTCCTTGCTGGTGCTAGGCTACGACACGGTCTGGAGCTACAAAGGCAGGCCGGCATGGATGACCACGGGGCGCAGCTACGAGTTCGTCGATGCCGGGTCACGCGCGCTTGTCGAGATACTGGCTGAACGCCGCGCTCGCCTGCGCGATCAGGCAGCCGCAATCGACGAATGACCACACGTCAGCGCACAGCGCTCTATTCCCCACAATTGCTGGCGCTCGCTGTCGAACTGGCAGAATGCCCGTTTGACCCGGATATGCCCTTGCAGGGGCATGCCAGATCAAGGACCTGTGGCAGCGCGATCACTCTTTCGGCATGCGGTGATGGTCAATTAGACGCCCTCGGTATGCGCGTAGCCGCATGCGCGGTGGGACAGGCGTCGGCCGCCCTGTTCGCTCGGTCCGCGCAGGGCCGCACAGCCGCCGAGCTTGAAGGGACGCTGGCGGAACTGCGAGCCTGGCTCGGCAAAACAGGTGATGAGCCCGCTTGGCCCGGTATCGCGGCGCTGGCACCGGCACTGGACCATCCGGGCCGGCATGAAGCGATCCTGCTGCCGTGGAGAGCCGCGCTCGACGCGCTATGCAATGCCGGAGCCCGCGGCTAAACCCGCTCGATCATAAGCATCACAGGGAGAGCGCAGTCTTGCACCGGGAGCCGACCGAGAAGGAAATCCGTCTCGTCATTGCCGCCAGTTCGGCGGGTACGATCTTCGAATGGTACGACTTTTTCATCTACGGCACGCTGGCCGCGCTGATTGGCGCTGCCTTCTTCCCCAGTGACAACGAGACGCTCGAGATCCTGCTCGTCTGGGCGGGTTTCGCTGTCGGCTTTGGTTTCCGCCCACTCGGTGCGGTCCTGTTCGGTTTCCTGGGCGACAAGTTGGGGCGCAAGTACACCTTCCTTGTCACGGTGACGCTGATGGGCATCGCCACGGCCGGGGTTGGCCTGATCCCCGGAGCAGCGAGTATCGGCATTGCGGCACCGCTGATCGTGATCGGCCTGCGCATCCTTCAAGGTCTCGCCCTGGGCGGCGAATACGGTGGTGCCGCAATCTACGTTGCGGAACATGCCCCTCCGGAGAAGCGCGGGTTCTACACCAGCTTCATCCAGGCAAGCGTTGTCGGCGGCTTCGTGCTTTCGATCATCGTTGTCCTGGCATGCCGGGCATTGATCCCGGCAGACGACTTCGCGGCATGGGGCTGGCGCATCCCCTTCCTGCTTTCGCTGATACTGCTCGGCATTTCGCTCTGGATGCGTATGAAGCTGTCCGAAAGCCCGGTGTTCCAGGCGATGAAGGCGGCAGGCGAAACTGCGGGCAACCCCTTTATCGAGAGTTTCACATACCCCGGTAACAAGAAGCGAATCTTCGTTGCGCTGTTCGGTGTTGCAGGCGTCCTGACCGTGATCTGGTACACGGCCTTCTTCTATGGCCTCTCGTTCCTGCGCGGACCCATGCGGGTAGATGAGAAGTTGACGGAAATGCTCATGCTGATCGCAGGTCTTATCTCGATGAGCTTCTATATCTTCATCGGCAAATGGTCGGATCGGGTTGGACGCAAAAAACCTATCATCATTGGGGCCGTCGCCACCTTGGTGTTCCTGTTCCCGATCTTCTGGGGCATGGGCGCTCTCAGCAACCCGGGGCTTGAAACCAGCGCTCGCGCCGCACCCGTGGTAGTGAGCGGGCCGCAGTGCGAATATGACCCTTTCGCCAGCGTCCAA
>NZ_JAYPTL010000083.1:0-5981 GCF_038133525.1 Erythrobacter sp.
GTGCGGAAAGCTGCTTGCCGATCTCACCGCGCTGGGGGTGAGCTACGATGTCTCTGGAGCGGATCTGTCCACCCTCACCATTGGGGACGAGACTCACGATTACGCCGGTGTGGTAGATGATACGCGCCGTGCTACTGTTCAGGGATGGCTTGAAGGGCAGGGCTACGATTTCTCGAAGCAGACACCGTCTTTCCCAAGCTTGGTCGGCATCGTGGCCTTGCTCTGTGCTTTGGGCATGCTTTCGGCTCTGACATATGGTTCTGTCGCGGCCTTGCTCGCAGAGATGTTTCCGGCACGGATCCGGTACAGTTCGATGTCGATCCCCTATCACATCGGTGCAGGCTATCTCGGAGGCTTCCTGCCGTTGATATCGGGATATATCGTGGCCAGCACCGGCAATCCCTATTCGGGGCTGTGGTATTGCTGGGCCGTAATGGAGTTCGGGCTGGTGGTCGCCTGGTGGGGCATTCCCGATGGGCCGCCACGTGATTTCGAGGATAGCGGCGAAGATCCGCCTGCCTCTCCCGTCCTTCCATGAGACTGCAATGACCGACCTTCCGCCGCCCACATTGCGGCTGCGTATCGAAAGCACGGCGATTGCCGGAAACTGGAACGCGCTCGATCGCCTTTCAGGAGCGGCGCGGGCGGGCGCGGCAGTTAAGGCGGACTGTTATGGCCTGGGAGTCGACAGCTGCGTCCCGGCATTACGAGACGCGGGTTGTCGTGACTATTTCGTTGCGCACTGGTCGGAAGTACCAGCTGTGTTGCGCCACATCCCTGCCAGGCAGCTCTCGGTCTTGCATGGGCCGGTTACGCCTGAAGATGCAGCCTATGGCAGGGATGCAGGGGTCCGCCCGGTCATCAACAACCCGCACCAGGCGCGGATATGGCTCGAGAGTGGGGGCGGCGCCTGCGATCTCATGGTCGACACGGGCATCAACCGGCTTGGCGTGACGCCGGACCAGCTTTCCGATCCGGCGATCCAGGCGCTCGACGTCCATCTGTTGATGAGCCACCTCGCGAGCGCCGATGAGAACTGTCCGCAGAACCTGCAGCAACTTGCGGATTTCGGCGTGGCCGCAGCACTAATAAGGCATCGCGAGTTGAGCCTGGCCAACAGCGCGGGGATCGGCCTGGGCAGCGAGTACGGCTTCGATCTCACACGCCCCGGAATTGCGCTCTACGGCGGTGTCCCCCGTGAAGAGCTGGCGCACGCCATCCGGCAAGTGGCCTATCCGCAAGCTGCCCTGATCCAGGTCAGGGATTTGCCGGCCGGCGCCAGCGTCGGATACAATGCAACTTTCACCGCAGCAGAACCGATGCGGATCGGGGTCGTCTCGCTAGGCTATGCCGATGGTATCCTGCGTAGCTGGGCCGGGGGGTGCTTTACGCATGGCGACAGCAAGCTGCCGATCCTTGGCAAGGTGTCGATGGACATGATCGTGGTCGGCCTTGGTGCTGCACCTATGCTGCGCGAGGGCGATTGGGTGGAATTGCCCTATCACCTTCCCGATGCTGCACAGCAATCGGGTCTGTCGCAGTATGAACTGCTGACCGTTCTGGGACACCGCTTCGCGCGATAGGCACGCCGTGTTGCGCTGCACATTGTGCACATGCTAAGCGCAGATGTTGCGCACAAAAACGAGGGGAGCGTACCGGAATGGCTAAGCGTACTGCCGACGGCGAGCCGATCATCATCAAGAAATACGCCAACCGGCGGCTCTATAACACCGATACCAGCAGTTATATCACGCTAGACGACCTGGCGGGCATGGTCCGCGAGAACGTCGATTTCCAGGTACTCGATGCCAAGTCCGGCGACGATATCACCCACACCATCCTGACCCAAATCATCGTCGAGGAAGAAAGCCACGGTTCGCAAATGCTGCCGGTCAGCTTCCTGCGCGACCTGATTAGCATGTACGGCAATTCGATGCAGTCGCTGATGCCCAGCTATCTCGAAGCCAGCATGGCCAATTTCCGCAAGAACCGCGAGCAGTTGCAGGATGCCTTCGCCAAGGGACTCGCCTCGAACCCGCTGGCGAAGATCGCCGAAACCAACCTCAAGATGATGCAGAACGCGGCCGAGGCGTTCATTCCGGGCGCGCGCAAGACGTCCAAGCCTGACCAAGCAGCGGAGCTAGCCGAGATGCGCGCGCAGATGGCTGCCATGCAGAAGAAGCTGGACGAACTGAGCAAATAGCGGCATCGGCCCGCGCTCATTCCGACCAGCAAGATACGGGAAATAGCGACGTGGCCCAGATCCGCCATGCACTCAACACCAAGCGCGCCGACGATTTCGCCGCCTGGTATCAGGAAGTCATCTCTGCAGCACAGATGGCCGAGGAATCGGGCGTTCGCGGCTGCATGGTGATCAAGCCGTGGGGCTACGGCATCTGGGAGCGCATGCAGCGCCTGCTCGACGACCGGATCAAGGCGACCGGTCACGAAAACTGCTATTTCCCGATCTTCATTCCGCTCTCGAACTTCGCGCGCGAGGCAGAGCATGTCGACGGCTTCGCCAAGGAAATGGCGGTGGTCACCCACCATCGCCTGATCGCCGGGCCCGAGGGTGGACTGATCCCCGATCCCGAGGCGAAGCTGGAAGAGCCGCTGGTCGTCCGCCCGACATCGGAGACGATCATTGGCGATGCCATGGCGCGCTGGGTCCAGTCGTGGCGCGACCTGCCACTGAAGTTGAACCAATGGGCCAATGTGGTGCGCTGGGAAATGCGCACGCGCATGTTCCTGCGCACCAGCGAGTTCCTCTGGCAGGAAGGGCACACCGCACATGCGGACGAGGCCGAGGCCAAGGAGCACACGCTGCGCATGCTCGAGGTCTATCGCGCCTTTGCCGATGAAGACCTGAGCCTTGCGGTGGTCGCAGGCGAAAAGCCGGAGAACGAGCGCTTCCCCGGTGCGGTCGAAACCTGGTCGATCGAGGCGATGATGCAGGACGGCAAGGCGCTGCAGGCAGGCACCAGCCACTACCTCGGCACCAATTTCGCGCAGGCCAGCGGTATCCAGTACCAGGACCGCGAAGGCACGCAGACTTACGCCCACACGACCAGCTGGGGCGTTTCGACCCGCATGGTCGGCGGCGTCATCATGACCCATGGCGACGATGACGGGTTGCGCCTGCCGCCCAAGATTGCACCGCAACAGGTCATCATCTTGCCGATGCTGCGCGACGATGACAGCGACGCTGCGCTGATCGACTATTGCGAAGGGCTGCGCGCCACGCTCGCCGGCCAGCACGTGATGGGAGAGCCGTTGCGTGTGCTGCTCGATACTCGCCCCGGCAAGGCAGCGCAGAAGCGCTGGGACTGGGTGCGCAAAGGCGCGCCGGTGGTCGTCGAGGTTGGCGGGCGCGACATGGAGAATGGCGTGGTCAGCATGCTGCGCCGCGATCGGCTGTGGGACGAAGCGAGCGGAAAGCCCGCATTTCAGACCCCGACCCGCGAAGTGGCCGGAAAGACCATCCCCGATGTGCTCGCCGATATGCAGGCTACCCTGCTCACCGCAGCTCTTGAGCGCCGCGAGGCCAATATCACGCGCGGTGTGACCGACTTCGCCACGGTCGAGGCGCATTTCGGCGGCAAGGCCAAGTATCCGGGCTGGGTCGAAGTCCAGTGGTCGAAGCCCACAGGCGATGCACTCGACAAGGTGGTCGACCGGCTCAAGGCGCATAAGCTGACCATTCGCAATGTCCCGATCGGTTCGGCTCCGGCGGATGGCGCCTGTCTCTTCACCGGCGAACCGGCCGTGGAACGGGTGCTCCTGGCCAAGGCTTACTAGCTTGAACTGACGGGCAGTTTGGGTGAGACAGCGGGCATGAAGAAGCTCGCTTTCGCCGCCGCCCTCATTGCCGCCCCGCTCTCGGCACAGAGTTCCGGTCCCGCTGCCGGCGTGTCGGAGGAGCGTTTGCGCGCCGATATCGATACGCTGGTGGGGTTCGGCACCCGCCACACGCTGTCAGAACAGGATAATCCCGAACGGGGTATCGGCGCGGCGGTCGACTGGGGCCTTGCCGAATTCAAACGTATTTCCGCCCAATGCGGGGGATGCCTCGAGATCGTCGCGCCCGAGCGCATGGTTTCGGGTGCACGCATTCCCACGCCGGTACGCCTGCGCAATGCCGTGGCGGTCCAGCGGGGGACCGAGCGTCCCAATGAGGTCGTGATCGTCCAAGGTCACATCGACAGCCGCGTGTCCGACCCGCTCGACTGGCAGAAGGATGCCCCCGGTGCGAACGATGATGGCTCGGGAACCGTGCTGGTGATCGAGGCCGCGCGCAACCTGTCGCAGGGCAGCTACCCGGTCACCATAGTTTACGCTCTGCTCTCAGGGGAGGAGCAGGGGCTCTTCGGTGGGCGATTGATGGCCGACTATGCCGCCGAACAAGGCTGGCAGGTCAAGGCGGTGCTCAACAATGACATCGTCGGTGGCAGCTGCGGCAGCGACGGCTGGTGCGATGACGCGCATGTCCGGCTGTTCTCCGAAGGTCCGCGTGCCGATTTGACCGACGAACTCCGTGCCGCGCAACGCCGCGAAGGGGGCGAGAACGACACGCCGAGCCGCAACCTGTCGCGCTATATCGACCTGCTTGCGGATCAGTATGATGGAAGCCTCGATGTGCGACAGATCTGGCGCGCCGACCGCATGGGGCGGGGCGGGGACCAGCTCCCCTTCCTCGAAAAAGGCTATCCCGCGGTGCGGATCACCGTCGCGGTCGAGAACTACAACTGGCAGCACCAGGACCTGCGTATCGAGGACGACATCGAGTACGGTGACACGCCGGACAAGATGGATTTCCCCTACCTTGCCCGTGTGACGCAGCTGAACATCCGCGCGCTCGACGCGCTGGCGCGGACACCAGTTCCTCCTATCGCCAAGGCCGAAGCTGCAGTGCAGACCTTTACGGACATCAAGTGGACAGAGGTTCCCGGGGCCATCGGCTACACCGTCTGGCAACGCCGCACCGACGAACCCTACTGGCCGGCCGATCCGGTGATCGCCAACGTCGTTGCCACCAGTGCACGCTTGGAAGGCGTGCGCGGTGACGACTGGATCTTCGGGGTTAGTGCCACCGCTGCCGATGGGACGCGCAGTCCCGTCTCCAGCGCCGTCCCTGCGGGCCAGTTTGCGCCCGCTGCACCGAAGAAGGATGACAGCGAGTAGCTGCGTCCCCATATGGCGCGCATGACAAAACAAAATAAGAACCGGCAGCCGCCCCATCGAGGCGCAGGCATGCCGTCGAAGGAACAGATTCTAGAATTCCTCCAATCCTCACCGACCCCTGCCGGAAAGCGCGAGATCGCCAAGGCGTTCGGCCTCAAGGGTCAGGAAAAGATCCTCCTCAAGCAACGTCTCAAGGACATGGCCGAAGAAGGCCTGATCGATGGCAAGCGGACCGCCTATCACCGCATGGGCGGCGTCCCGAAGGTCACCGTGCTCAAGGTCGTTGCCATCGAGGATGGCGAACCGATCGCCGAGCCTGAGAGCTGGGCACCCGATGCGCCGGGCAAGCCGCCACAGCTGACGGTCATGGAAACGAAGAAAATGGCTGCGCTCAAGCGCGGTGATCGCTTCCTGGCCCGGACAGAGGAAACCGCGCACGGCTGGATCGCGCATCCGATGAAGAAGCTGCCCGCGCGTACAGAGGGCATGATGGGCGTCGTCGAGTTCGATGGGGCCGGAAAGCCCTGGCTGGCGCCGGTCGACAAGCGCGTGCGCGACAGCGCGCCAATCGGCGAACTGGGTGAAGCCAACGAGGGCGAGCTCGTCCTCGCCGAACGCATGGGCAAATCCGCCCGCTCACCGGTCAAGGTAGTCGAGGTCGTCGGTGATCCCCTGGCGCCCAAGAGCTTCAGCCTGATCGCCATTGCCAAGCACGGCATTCCGCACATCTTCCCGCAAGAGGCCATGGCCGAGGCCGAGCGCGCGACGGAGCTGGGCCTTTCGCTCGACCACCGCGAGGA
>NZ_JAYPTL010000083.1:5991-9081 GCF_038133525.1 Erythrobacter sp.
TCCCCATCGTCGCCATCGACCCGGCCGACGCGCGCGACCATGACGATGCCATTTGGGCCGAACCCGATGGCCAGGGCGGCTACAACCTCATCGTCGCCATCGCCGACGTCAGCTATTACGTCCGTCCCGGCGGTACGCTCGACCGTGAGGCGCGCAAGCGCGGCAACTCGGTCTATTTCCCCGATCGCGTCGTACCGATGCTACCCGAAGTGCTCAGCGCGGACGTCTGTTCGCTGAAGGAAGACGTCGACCGTGCGGCCATGGCTTGCCACATGCACATCGATGCGCAGGGGCAGATCAAGAGCTGGCGCTTTACCCGCGCCATCGTCCGCATCGTGCGCAATATCGCCTACGAGGATGCACAGGCGGCAATCGATGCCAGCGACGCGCCCGAGTACCTGAAGAACCTGTGGGGCGCGTGGAAGCTCCTGTTCGCGGCGCGCGAGGCGCGTGACCCGCTCGAGCTCGAACTGCCCGAGCGCCAGGTGAAGCTCAACGACGCGGGGCAAATCGAGGAAATCGCGGTGCGCGAGCGACTCGATGCGCATCGCGTGGTCGAGGATTTCATGATCGCCGCCAATGTGGCCGCCGCGAAGGCGCTCGAGGCCAAGAAGGCGCCCGTAGTCTACCGCATCCACGAACAGCCGAACCGCGAGAAACTGATCGCGTTGCGCGAATACCTCGCTACCCAGGGGCGCAAGCTCGCGCTGGGGCAGGTGATTACACCCGGGTTGTTCAACCGGATGCTCAAGGATATCGCCGATCCTGCTGAAAAGGCGTTGATAATGGAGGCGGTGCTACGCAGCCAGACGCAGGCGTATTACGGCCCGCAGAATGCGGGGCACTTCGGGTTGGCTTTGGGCAGCTACGCCCATTTCACCTCTCCGATCCGGCGGTATTCCGACCTGCTGGTGCATCGCGCACTGGTAGACGCCTATGGGCTTGAACAGCCCAAGCCGAAGGTGAACCTGCCCGAAGCAACGGGCCTGTCCGATCGTGACAAGACCGCGCTCAACCAGATTACCGATGCGATCAGCCAGACCGAGCGGCGTGCAATGGAAGCTGAGCGCGATACCATCGATCGCTATGTCGCCGCCTGGCTTTCGGGCCGGGTGGGCGAGACCTTCGACACGCGCATCACCGGCGTGCAGGGCTTCGGCTTCTTCGCCACCATCGACAAGCTTGGCGGTGACGGGCTCGTTCCCGTCTCGACGCTGGGGCGCGAATATTTCCGCTACGATGATGCGGCGCAGAAGCTGATCGGCGAGGACAGCGGCAAGGAATATGCGGTTGGCGACAGACTGAAGCTTAAGCTGGCGGAAGCGAATGCGCTGACCGGCGCGCTCAAGTTCGAAGTTCCCGACAGCGATGGTGCTGCAATCGAACAGCGCGGCGCGCGAGCGGCGCCGCGCAAGAAGCCACCGCAAAAGGGGAAAGGCGCACCGCGCCAGAAGCATGCGCAGGGCCAGCGCGGCCGACCGTCCAACATCCGCCACCAGGGGCGGGGCAAGAAGCGCTAGGCCAGCTTGTCGATCTCTTCGCGGCTCAAGCCGCCGGGGACGATGTAGAGCGGGCAGGGGAGCTGCCCCGCATGGGCGGAAAAGTGGCTGACCAGCGGGCCAGGCGCGCCATCGGCACAAGCACCGAGCACCAGCGAGGCGATCTCACCATGCTCCTCGATATATTTGCGGATCACCTCGGCAGGCATGCCGGGGCGGACCGCTATGGTCGGCATCTTGCCGCTTTCGGCGAAGATATGACCCGCGGCATTGTTCGCCATGACCTCGGCCCGCTCACGCGCTTCCTGTTCGATCGTCGCCTGCACGCCGCCGAAGGCAGAAAAGGTCTGCTGGGGCACCAATGCGAGGATATGAACCGAACCGCCCGTCTTCTGCGCGCGCAAAGAGGCGAAGCGGAGCGCCTGGTTGGCTTCCTCCGTTTCATCCATGACCACCAGGTAGATACGCATGCAAGTCCCCTCTGGTCCCCCCGAACCTTCTTGCGCGCGGGATATCCGGTAATTCGTATTCTGCGCAAGGACCTTGCAGCGCGCGCGCAACTTGGCCAGAGGACGAGGCAAGACGTTTGCCCGTGAGAGGACGCTACGGAAACCATGCCCACGCCGATCAAGATGCCCGCCCTGTCACCCACCATGGAGGAGGGCACCCTGGCCCGCTGGCTGGTGAAGCCGGGGGATACGGTCAGCGCGGGCGACATCATGGCCGAGATCGAGACCGACAAGGCGACGATGGAATTCGAGGCGGTCGACGAAGGCACGATCGTCTCGATCGCGATCGATGAGGGCACTGAGGGGGTCAAGGTCGGCACCGTGATCGCGATGCTCGCCGAAGAGGGCGAGGATGCCAGTGCGGCAGCAGCCGCTCCCGCCGCCGAAGCGCCGAAGCCCGAACCCGCGCCAAAGCCCACTCAACCTGAGCCTGTCGAAGGCCCGGCGCCAGCGCCTGCTGCAAGTGCACCGAGCAGCCCTTCGACAAGCTCAGGGCGAGCGGAAACTGGCAACAGGGTAGTGGCCTCACCGCTGGCCAAGCGCATTGCCGAACAGAAGGGTATCGACCTCGCGGGCGTCACCGGCAGCGGCCCCAACGGCCGTATCGTCAAGGCGGATGTCGAGGGGGCGCCTGCTCAAACCACCACGTCCGCTCAGCCTGAGCCTGTCGAAGGCCGCTCGGCAACGCCCGCGCCCAAGCCTGCGACACTCGGCGGCGATCTCGATGCGCCTTACGAAGCGCAGAAGCTCAACAATGTCCGCAAGGTCATCGCGCGCCGCCTGACGGAGGCAAAGCAGACGATCCCGCACATCTACCTGACTGTGGACGTACGGCTCGATGCGCTGCTCAAGCTTCGCGGCGAGCTCAACAAGAGCCTCGAGCCCGATGGCGTGAAGCTCTCGGTCAACGACCTGCTGATCAAAGCGCTCGCCCGCGCTCTCCAGCGCGTGCCCAAGTGCAACGTCAGCTTCCAGGGCGACGAGCTGTTCCAGTACAACCGCGAGGATATCTCGGTAGCGGTCGCCGCGCCTTCGGGCCTGATCACCCCGATCATCCGCGATGCGGGCCGCAAGGGCCTCGC
>NZ_JAYPTL010000084.1:0-8979 GCF_038133525.1 Erythrobacter sp.
CGCGGCCCAGCCGACCGCTGGCGTCGGCGCGCCGCCGAGGCTTTCCATCAGCCCGTCATAGCGCCCGCCGCCGAGGATCGTGCTCTGGCTGCCGAGCTTGCCGGCGGCCTCGCTACCCTCATCGGGAATGAATTCGAAGGCAGTGTGGCGATAGTAATCGAGCCCGCGGACGAGGCTTTCCGCGCGGACCCATCTCACGCCCGCGGCATCGAGACCGCTGGTCACGGCATCGAAAAAGGCGCGCGCCTCGTCCGACAGGTAGGCATCGATCTTGGGCGCATCGGCGACGAAGCGCTTGTCGCGCGGATCCTTGCTGTCGAGGATGCGCAGCGGGTTCTTCTCGAGCCGCTCCTGAGAATCCTCCGA
Organism: Erythrobacter sp.; assembly: GCF_038133525.1. Classification (GTDB taxonomy): domain Bacteria; phylum Pseudomonadota; class Alphaproteobacteria; order Sphingomonadales; family Sphingomonadaceae; genus Qipengyuania. Next base: position 367 of record NZ_JAYPTL010000084.1, read on the forward strand.
CAGTTCGCCCTTCACGGCACGGAAGTGCTCGACCAGCGCCGCACGCCAGGCCTCGCGGCTGTCGCCATCGCCCAGCGTGTTGAGGTGCAGGGTCACGCCTTCGATGCCGAGTTCGCGAATGATCTGGTCGGCCATGGCCAGCAGTTCGACATCGGCCTGCGGTTCGGCCGCGCCGATGATCTCGGCGTCGATCTGGTGGAACTGGCGATAGCGCCCCTTCTGCGGCCGTTCGTAGCGGAACAGCGGCCCATGCGTCGCGAGCTTGAGCGGCGCGTGCTGCTGCCAGCCATTGGTGAGGAAGGCACGCGCGATTCCGGCGGTGAATTCGGGGCGCAGCGTCAGGCTGTCGCCGCCGCGATCCTCGAAAGAGTACATCTCCTTCGAGACGACATCGGTGGTTTCGCCGATCGCGCGGCTGAACACCTCGGTCTTTTCGAACACCGGCATTTCGACCCGGCGGAAGCGGTAGAGCTTGCGCACGCGTTCGAAGGTTTCGACCACGAAGGCGAAGGCTTCGGCATCGGCGCCGAAGATATCCTGCGTACCGCGGATTGCTTGTGGGGTCTTGCTCATGTCGGCGCGGCGCTTAGCGCGTTCGGCGGAGCGGGGAAAGTCGCTCGTCGAACCCTTGCTTGCCTTGCGCGCCCCCCTTGCGCATGAGGCGCGCCATGTTGATCCGCACCGCGCCGCTCGCGCTCGCCACCGCTCTGCTCGTCGTCACCCCCGCCGGAGCCCGTCCCGAAGCCAATTCGGCGCCGCTCGCGCCGCAACTGCAGGATGCGACCCCGCTGCCGCTCGACACGCCCTGGCCGGGCGGGACGATCAAGCTGAGTATCGATGCGAGCGACACGCAGCGCAGCGTCTATCGCGTCACCGAAACCATCCCGGTGACCGCTGGCACCACCGAACTGGTGCTGCTGTTTCCGGAGTGGCTGCCCGGCAATCACGCGCCGCGCGGGCCGATCGCGCAGCTTTCGAACATCCGCTTTACCGCCGGCGGCAAGCCGCTGAGCTGGAAGCGCGACACGCTCGACGTCTACCGTTTCGTCGTGAGCGTCCCTGCCGGAACCCGCGAAGTGGTCGCCAATTTCGTCCACACCTCGCCGATTACCGGCAGCGAGGGCCGGATCACCATGACGCAGGAAATGCTCAACCTGCAGTGGGAGAAGATGAGCCTCTATCCCGAAGGCCATTACACCCGCCGCATCGCCGTGGCCCCCAGCGTCACGGTGCCGCAGGGCTGGGAAGTGTTTACCGCACTCGACGGCAAGGCACGCAAGGGCGACACGCTGACCTGGGCGACCATCGACTACGAAACGCTGGTCGATTCGCCGATCTTCGCGGGGAAATACGCCAAGCAGTGGGAGGTGGGCGAAAACGTCCGCCTTGATGCCGTGGCCGATGCCCCCAAATACCTCGCCATCGCGCCGGAGAACCTCGCGCGCTTCGAGAGGCTGGTCGACGAAGCCGATGCCCTGTTCGGTGCGCGGCACTTCGATCACTACGACATCCTGCTCGCGATGACCGACCGGATGGGCGGAATCGGGCTCGAACACCATCGTTCGGCGGAAAACCAGTACGAGCCCACTGCGCTGATCAAGTGGGACGAGATGGATTGGGACCACAATGTCGTCAGCCACGAGCTGGTGCATAGCTGGAACGGCAAGTTCCGCCGCCCCGAAGGGCTGTGGACTCCCGACTATCGCACCCCGATGCAGGACGACCTGCTGTGGGTCTACGAAGGCCAGACACAGTTCTGGGGCTGGATCCTTGCAGCCCGATCGGGCCTGCAGAAGAAGGAAACGGTCCTTGGCACGCTGGCGCTGGCGGCGGCGAATTATTCGGAAGGGCAACCGGGGCGCGCCTGGCGCAGCGTTCAGGACACGACCTATGATCCGATCGTCAACGCCCGCCGCCCGCACCCCTACCCCTCGCTCCAGCGTAGCGAGGATTACTATACCGAAGGTGCGCTGACCTGGCTCGAGGCCGACCAGATCATCCGCCAGGGCACTGGTGGCACCAGGGGGCTCGACGATTTCGCCAAGGCGTTCTTCGGCAAGACCGATGGCGATTGGGGTCAGCTGACCTATGACTTCGAGGAAGTCGTGGCGACGCTGAGCGCGATCTACCCCTACGACTGGGCAAGTTTCCTGGACACGCGCCTGCGCCAACGGGGCCAGCCCGCGCCGGTGCGGGGCATCGAAATGGCCGGATATCAGCTGGTGTGGAAGGAAGAACCCAATCCCTATCACAAGGGCCGGATGGGCGGCGCCAACTACCTCGACCTGTTCTATTCGCTGGGCATGAACCTCGACAAGGACGGCAAGGTCGTCAGTACCTTGTGGGACGGCCCCGCCTTCAATGCCGGCATCATCAACGGCACGCAGGTGGTGGCGGTCGGCGGGATTGCCTATTCGCAAGACACGATCCGCGATGCGATCACCGCCGCCAAGGCGGAACAGCGCCCCATCGAGCTGCTGGTCAAGCGCGGCGAGCGTTACGATACGATCGCGATCGATTACCACGGGGGGCTGCGCTACCCGTGGCTCGAGGCGAAGGGCAGCGAGGTCCAGGGGCTCGATCGATTGCTGGCGCCAATTTCAGGTTAGAGTGCGGGTTGCGGCCTTGGCAGCACGCCTCTAAGGGCGCCGTCGCAAAGTCTTTCTGGGGGGAGGGACGAACACACTCAGCAAGGACGCGTCATGCGCATCGACAAGATCCCCGTGGGCGACAATCCGCCCGAAAGCCTCAACGTGATCATCGAGGTCCCGACCGGCGGCGAACCGGTCAAATATGAATTCGACAAGGAATCGGGCGCCCTGTTCGTCGACCGTATCCTGCACACGCCGATGCGCTATCCCGCAAACTATGGTTTCGTGCCGCACACGCTTTCGCCCGACGGCGATCCGCTCGACGCGCTGGTGATCTCGCGTTCGCCCTTCATTCCCGGCTGTGTGGTGCGTGCCCGCCCGATCGGCGTGCTCAACCTCGAAGACGAGCATGGTGGCGACGAGAAGCTGATCTGCGTCCCCGTGGACACGACCTTCCCCTATTACTCGGATGTGGGTGAAACCAAGGACCTGCCTTCGATCATCTTCCAGCAGATCGAACACTTCTTCACCCACTACAAGGATCTCGAAGCGGACAAGTGGGTCCGCGTCGGCAAGTGGGGCGAGGCCGCCGAAGCGCGCCAAATCGTTATCGAAGCGATCGAACGCTACAAGGCGGGCAAGTAATTCAGGCGACGTGGCGGGGCGTTACTCCCCCGCCACGGCCATGTTGTCGATGCGAAACGTCGGCACATCGATCCCGTGCAAGAGTTCGAGATCATTGGCCGGCACCAGTGCGCGGAACATTTCCGGCAAGGTCGAAGCAATGGTGATCTCGGCCACGGGTTCAGCCAATTCTCCCTTGCGGATGCGCAGCCCAGTGGCGCCGCGACTGTAGTCGCCCGTCACAAGGTTCACGCCTTGGCCGAACAGGCCGGTGACAAAGAGCCCGTCCTCGATATCGGCGATCAGCTCGGCCACGCTGACGCTGCCCGGTTCCAGAATGACATTGCCCAGCGCAATCCCGGGTGAACCGCCGCCGCCCCGCCCGGCATGGCCCGTCAGCCCGAGGCCGAGCTGTGCAGCCGAAGCGACATTGGTCAGCCAACCGGTCAGGCGACCGCCATCGACGAGCACCCGGTCCACACAGGCAATGCCTTCTCCATCGAAGGCGCGCGAGCGCAATCCGCGGCGGCGCAGCGGCTGTTCGACCACGCGGATCGCGCTGTCGAACAGCTGTTCGCCTTCGCGCTCCAGCAGGAAGCTGGCCTTGCGCGCGATCGACGGTCCGCTCATCGCCGAAAGCAGGTGGCCGAGCACACCCGAACCGACACGCGGATCGAAAACCACCGGCATCCGGCCCGAGCCTATCGAACCCGATCCGACCTTGCGCACGGCGCGTTCGCCCGCTTCGCGTCCGATATCGGCGGGGTCGGGCAGGTCGGAACGATAGCGGGTCGTGCGATAGGCATAGTCGGTCTGCTTGTCCGCCCCCTCGCCCGCAACGACGCTGGCCGACAGGGAGTGCAATCCGCCGCCATGTCCCCTTGCGAAGCCGTGTGACGTCGCGAGCCCGAAGACTGCGCGCGAATATCCTGCTGTCCCACCATTGGAGTTGGTGACGCCCGCCACCGCACGCGCAGCATCCTCGCTCGCTAGCGCCAGCTCGCGCAAGGCATGGGGACTGGGCTCGCTGGCATCGGACAGTTCGAGATCGGGCATGTCGCCGTTGAACAGGCGATCCTCTGGCGCGAGGCCGGCATAGGGATCTTCAGGCGCCAGCCTGGCCATCTCGACTGCGCGTTCGGCCAGGACGGCAAGTCCCTCCGCACCGAAATCGCTGGTATGGATCGAGGATGAGCGACGCCCCACGAAAACGCGCAGGCCGATCTCCTCGCTTTCCGAACGCTCGACATCCTCAAGAGCCCCAAGCCGCACGCTGACGCTTTCGGAGGTACTCGCCCGGCACACCGCATCGGCGGCGTCAGCACCCTTGCTGCGCGCAAGCTCAACCAGCTGGCAGCAACGTTCCAGTGCCTGTTCGCTGGCGATCATGATCGAAAAAACTCAACTGCGTTCATCGCAGCGCAGGTAGGGACGGCGCCAGCAACTGGCAACCGTGCGGGCTGGATCTCAGGAGAAGATCAGCATGAAGAAGCCCGTCAGGATCAGCGGCGTGCTGATCGCCAGGAGCCACAGTGCGATCTGATCCCGCCGAAAGGCCCCGGCCAGCGCGGGATCGACCGCCTGTTCATCGGTCAGCGCGGTCCAGCGATGTTCATACTTCCGGCAGAATGGAATGATCCCGGCGACCAGAAGTACCAGCAGCACATAGGGCGCGATCGAGTTCATGCCTTGCCGCATGGCGTGCACGGTAACGAATATCTGCAAGGCGGTGTAAGCCAGAAGTGCCAGCGCCACATTGTCGCTCATCGACCTGCGCCAGTCCCGAATATGGTGCCCGTCGTTCTTTTCGACGACGTGACCCTCTTCGACCACCTTGTCCATGGACATCTCCCCTGTCCTCTGCACCCGAATCACATTGTTTCAAATTTGCGTGGCGCTGGCAAGCAGGTGCACTGATCTTGCGCATGCTTGTCCCGATGTGACCCAAGGGCGTTCCATGCAGGAATCCTGCCAATTCGTCGAACAAAGCGCCGCACGGGGTTTTCACCCGCCGCCGTCCTGCCTATGTCGCGGGCATGGCAGACATCGACCAAGCCACCGTCACCGACCCGGTCCACGACGCCGCACCGCCGATCCCGCAAGGCGGCCTGGAGGTGATCTCGATCGCCAAGAGCTACGACAAGCGGGCAATCCTGACCGATATCTCATTGTCTGTCGGGAAGGGCGAAGTGCTCGGCCTGTTGGGCCCCAACGGCGCGGGCAAGACGACCTGCTTCTATTCGATCATGGGCCTGGTCCGCCCCGATGCCGGCCGCATCCTGATGGACGGGCAGGACGTTACCTGCCTGCCGATGTACCGGCGGGCGATTCTGGGCCTGGGCTATTTGCCGCAGGAAACCAGCATCTTTCGCGGCATGACCGTCGAACAGAACATCAACTGCGTGCTGGAGATGGTCGAGCCCGACCAGGAGACCCGCGAGCAGGAGCTGGAGCGTCTGCTCGACGAGTTCGGATTGACCCGGCTGCGCGCGAGCGCGGCGATGTCACTTTCGGGCGGTGAGCGGCGCCGCTGCGAGATTGCCCGCGCGCTGGCGGCCAAGCCATCGATCATGCTGCTCGACGAACCTTTCGCGGGGATCGACCCGCTGTCGATCAGCGACATTCGCGACCTGGTCAAGGACCTCAAGACCCGCGGAATCGGTGTACTGATCACCGATCACAATGTTCGCGAGACACTCGAGATCGTCGATCGCGCCTGCATCATCTATGGCGGCCAGGTCCTCTTTGCCGGCACTCCGCAGGCGCTGGTGGCGGATGAGAACGTGCGGCGGCTCTACCTGGGCGAGAGCTTCACCCTCTGATGCCGAGGGTCGGGGGGAGTTGAACCATGGCGCTGGGTCCGAGGTTAGACCTACGGCAAACCCAATCGCTGGTGATGACGCCGCAGTTGCAGCAGGCGATCAAGCTGCTGGCGCTGTCCAACCTCGAGATTGAAAGCTTCGTTACCGAAGCGCTCGAATCGAACCCCCTGCTCGAAATGGGTGAGGTCCGCCGCGAGGCGAGCGAGGAACCGGCACCATCTGCTGGTGAGCACGATAGCGCGCCCGACTTCGACGGGACCGAGGCGCTCGACATATCGGCCAGCGCGCTCGATCCCGAGGCAGCTCCCGGCGACGCCGGCGACTGGGGACGCGCGGGCGCTGGCTCAGGTGGCGAGGAATTGCCCGACCTGGAAAATCGGTCAGGCGGCGAACCAACACTCGCGGAGCATCTCGGCGGCCAGGTAGGTACAGTCGCAAAGGACCCACGCGAGGCAATCATCGCCTTGCGCATCATCGGCGAATTGGACGAGGCGGGCTATCTCGCGACCGAACTGCGGCTGCTGGCGGAGGAATTGGGCGCGCCGCTGGCCGAGATCGAGCGGGCACTAGCACTCGTGCAGTCGCTCGATCCCACGGGCGTGGGCGCGCGCAACCTGGCCGAATGCATCGCACTGCAGGCCAAGGAGGCCGATCGCTACGATCCCTGCATGGCTCGATTGATCGAGAACCTCGATCTTGTTGCCGCGGGCGAGATCGCCCGCCTCAAGCGCATGTGCGATGTCGATGACGAGGACTTCGCCGACATGCTTGCCGAACTGCGCAGCTATGATCCGCGCCCGGGCCTACGTTATGGCGGGTCGAGCGAAGCGGCGGTCGTGCCCGATGTGCTGGTGTCGCCGAAGGACGAGGGCTGGGATATCCGCCTGAACGAGGCGAGCCTCCCCCGGCTGGTGGTCAACCGCGAGTATTACGTCGAGCTCAAGGCTGGAGCGCGCGACAAGGCATCACAGGCCTGGCTCAATGAACAGCTTGGCGAAGCCGACTGGCTGATCAAGGCACTCGACCAGCGCCAGCGGACCATCCTCAAGACTGCCGCCGAGATCGTGAAGCGGCAGGAGGGATTCTTCCGCGAGGGCGTGACAGCGATGCGCCCCTTGACCTTGCGCGACGTGGCCGAAGCGATCGAGATGCATGAGAGCACCATCAGCCGGGTCACCAGCAACAAGTATCTGTCCTGCCCGCGCGGCACCTTCGAACTTAAGTACTTCTTCTCCAGCGGGGTGGCTGCCGCAGATGGGGAAGGGGCCAGCTCGGAAGCAATCAAGGCCCGGATTCGGGCGCTCTGCGATGCAGAAGACCCCAAGAAGGTGCTTTCCGACGAGGCTCTGGCCGATCTGCTGAAGCAGGAAGGTTACGACCTCGCCCGCCGCACTGTCGCCAAGTATCGCGAGGCGATCGGGATCGGTTCAAGCGCCCAGCGGCGGCGGCAGAAAAAGCTCGCCTCGCACTTCTGATGCTGCAAAGCTCGGGTCTTGTAAGAGAACCGATGCCAGACCTTGCCGAACGCCGCATCCAGACCGTCCGCGACCACATGCACCTTGAGACCGTGTATGATTGGGACGGGGTGATCGACACATTTGCCGGGCACCCACGCTACGAAATGGCAACCGGCCAGGTTTTCGATGGCGAACAGGCAGTGCGAGGGTATTTCGCCGCGTCACGGTCGGTTTTCCCTGATCAGGGAAACGAGATTATCGCTATCGCCCACACTGAGAATACCGTGCTGGTAGAGTTCTGGCTTACCGGAACCCATCTGGGCGAAATGCGATTGCCGGACCGGGTGGTGCCGCCCACCGGACGCAAGCTGCGCCTGCGACTGGCGGCGAGTGTCGAGTTCGCGGAGGGCAGCGACCGGATCCTGGTCGAGCGCCCCTACTACGACCAAGCGGCAGTGGCGCGAAACATCGGGATCGAGGTGTGAGTCCCTGTTGCAACAGTGAAAAACGTTAACGCGATTTACCTCACGTTAACCTTTTCCGTTCAGAACTTGCGTGGTTAATAGCGGGCAACACCTCTTAGCGAGGAGTTACCGTGATTTCGGGGCTACGGGGGACAACCCATGCGTGTACTGCTGATCGAAGACGAGCCGACAACCGCAAAGGCGATCGAGCTCATGCTGACGACCGAAGGCTTCAACGTCTATTCGACCGATCTGGGCGAAGAGGGCCTCGATCTGGGCAAGCTGTATGACTACGACATCATCCTGCTCGACCTTAACCTGCCTGACATGCATGGTTACGACGTGCTCAAGAAGCTGCGCGTCGCCAAGGTCCAGACCCCGGTACTGATCCTCTCGGGCATTGCCGAGATGGATTCCAAGATCCGTTCGTTCGGCTTTGGTGCCGACGATTATGTGACCAAGCCGTTCCATCGTGAAGAGCTGGTCGCCCGCATTCACGCCGTGGTGCGTCGCTCGAAGGGCCACAGCCAGTCGATCATCCGCACCGGCAAGCTGGCCGTGAACCTCGACGCCAAGACGGTCGAGGTCGATGGCGCCCGGGTGCACCTGACCGGCAAGGAATATGCGATGCTCGAGCTGCTTTCGCTGCGCAAGG
>NZ_JAYPTL010000085.1:0-8569 GCF_038133525.1 Erythrobacter sp.
CCCCAAAGCCGTCGCGCTTGTCCCGTCCGCGACGGCGCCCTCTATCGTAACCCATAACTCGAATAGTACCTTCGTGCCGCCCATTGTTCGATCTGCCTTGCGCGGGGGCTGCAGGACGCGCCAGGCAGTGGCCACCGCGCAACTCGCGCAAACAGCCTCATCTTCGCAAGGTCATAGCGCGAAACAACGCCGCGCGCGAATGATTTAGCAGACATGTGTCTTCTGGCGCAAATTTGTGACATTTTCGCCAAGCGCGGCCTTGCTTCCTTTCGCTTGCGTGCATCATGATGAATTGGCAAGGCAATCGGGCCCCCAGACCCTGGCAGCGCCTCAGTCATTTGGAGAAGCCGCATGAGCGATTTTCGCAAGCTATCCGACAGCTTCCTCGCCAGCCCGCAAATATCGGTCGACGATATTGCCGAAGCGGCGGCCATGGGCGTGACGCTGGTGATCAACAATCGCCCCGACGGAGAGGCGCCGGATCAGCCCGAAGGCGCGGAGATTGAAGCTGCGGCTAGGGCGGCGGGGATGGATTACGTCGCGATTCCCGTGACCTCGGCGGGCTTCAGCGAGCCGCAGGTTGCCGCGCTCACCGAAGCCCTGGCGAAGACCACTGGCCCGGTGCTGGGGTTCTGCCGGTCGGGCACACGGTCGACACTCCTGTGGTCGCTGGCGCAGGCCAGCAAAGGCGTGGATCCCGATAGCATTGCCGACGCCGCACAGGCTGCGGGATACGATGTCGGACCGGTTCGCCCGGCGATGGACATGCTCGCCGCCCGCTCTCGCGGCTGACTACTTGCGATAATCGAGCGGCGGGTCGCGATCGCCCAACAGCGATTCGTAGCGATAGTTGGGGCCCCGCGCGGCATCGAATTCCGCACGCGCCGCCACGCGCAATTCGGGATTGGTATACAGTTCGACGGCCATCAGCGTCATCGCCTTTGCCGCCAGCTGCGCGCCCTTGAACCCGATCGATGATCCGCTCGCCGCGACCGCCTGCCAGCTGTGTGCACTGGTGCCTGGCACCCAGGTCGCCGTGTTGAGGCCGACCGTGGGCGTGGCCCAGGACACGTCGCCGACATCGGTCGATCCATAGCCAAGCGACTTGCCATAGGGCTTGATCGTCGCTGCACCCTCGATCGGCACGGCATGGTCTCCGAAACTCTTGGCGATTTCTTCGGCGAAGGCCCTTTCCTCTGCCGTATATTCGATACCGCCCAAGCTGCGCAGCTTGGCGTCCATCACCTTTGCCAGTGCTTCGATCGGCAGCAGTGAGTTGTTGCCGTGGATGATTTCCCAATCGACTTCGGTCCCGGTCCCCAGCGCCGCGCCTTTGGCCGCGGCCTCTAGTCGGGTCCACAGTGCCCGGACCTCATCAGCATCCGAATGACGGACGTAGTAGAAGACCTCGGCGAAATCGGGAACGACATTGGGTGCCGATCCGCCGCTGGTGATGACGTAGTGGATGCGCGTGTTCATGTCGGTGTGTTCGCGCATCAGGTTGACCATCATGTTCATCGCCTCGACCCCGTCGAGCGCGCTGCGCCCCCGTTCCGGAGCACCGGCCGCATGAGCCGATACGCCGTGGAAGCGGAACTTGGCCGAACGATTGGCGAGGCTGGTTTCCGCTGCAGCGCTGTTGATGCTGTCGGGATGCCAGTTGATCGCGAAATCGACGTCTTCGAACAGCCCCGCACGGGTCATGTAGACCTTGCCCGACCCGCCTTCCTCCGCCGGGGTGCCGTAGAGGCGGATCGTGCCCGGCGTCCCCGTCTTCTCGAGCCAGCGCTTCACCGCAATCGCCGCGGTCAGCGATCCCGCGCCGAAGAGGTTATGGCCGCAGGCATGCCCCGCATGCTTGTCCTCGATCGGATCGCGAGTCGCCGATGCGGACTGTGTAATCCCCGGAAGGGCGTCATATTCGGCAAGGATCGCGATGACCGGCCCGCCCTTGCCGCCCTTGGCTGTCCATTCGGCCACGAATGCGGTCGGAATGCCGGCAACGCCCGCTGTGACAGTGAAACCTTCGCTCTCCAGCTCGTCCTGAAGCAGGCCCGAAGAGCGGCCCTCCTGATAGCCCAGTTCGGCCCAATCCCAGATCTGCTTGGCAACGCGCGCGGTACGATCGCCCTGCATGGCTACTTCGGCCAGAGGATCGGCCTGTTGCGCCGCGAGCGGGGCGGTAATCAGCGACAAGGCTATGGCAGTGCTGGCAAGTTTCATCGATATCTCCCTTGTCCTGCATGCTTGCCGTAATCGGCCGTCCGTGCCAATCCGCCACGCCATGGATTCACCTGCCCTGCTCCAGTTCCTCGGATCGCTTGTCGCCATTCTCGCGCTCGCCTGGACCGCGCGCTGGCTGAAGCTTGGTCCGCAACCCCGGTTGCAGGACGAGGCCGAGGCGCGACTGGCTGCGGACGAGGCGGTAAGCGGCTATAGCCCCGTATCCATCGCGCTCGACCGCGACGGCGGCGGCGCCCTGATGCGCGATGCGGCGGGCCGCCTATTGCTGCTACGCCCGCATGGCACCCATTTCGCCGGCCGCATTCTTGCCGCAGGGGCAAGTGCGCGGATCGATGGCGATGCCCTGATCATCGACAGCGGCGAGCGGCGCTATGGTGAAGCCCGACTGACCGTTCCCGACCCCCAGCAATGGGCGCGCACGATCGACGCCCTAGGAACCCGCTGACATGCCCGATTTCTCGCCCGTCGACTATGCCGTGCCCGGCTTCGTGGCGCTGGTCCTGCTCGAGATGCTATGGGCCAGAAGCAAGCGCCGCGATGCCTATGAGCCCAAGGACACGCTCACCAGCCTCGCCTTCGGCCTGGGAAGCACGGTAGCAGGTCTGTTGACGGGCGGTGCTTTTCTCGCGCTGTTCCTGTGGACCTGGCAGTTTCGCCTGTTCGATGTCCCCTGGGCCTGGTGGGCCTGGGCCGCCTGCTTCGTGCTCGATGACCTCGCCTATTACTGGATCCACCGCTTCGGCCACCGGGTGCGCTGGTTCTGGGCTAGCCACGTGAACCATCATTCGAGCCAGCACTACAACCTCTCCACAGCGCTGCGGCAGACCTGGACCGGTTTCCTGACGCTGGGCTTCGCCTTCAAGCTGCCACTGGTGCTGCTGGGCTTCCACCCGGTGATGATTGCGATCTGCGGCGGCTTCAATCTGATCTACCAATTCTGGATCCATACCGAAGCGATCGACCGCATGCCGCGCTGGTTCGAGGCGGTGATGAATACGCCGAGCCACCACCGCGTCCACCATGCGACCAACCCACGCTACCTCGACCGCAACTATGCGGGGGTGTTCATCGTCTGGGACCGGATGTTCGGGACTTTCGAGCCGGAAAGCCGCGACGAGAAGATCCGCTATGGCATCGTCAAGCAGCTGGGCAGTTTCAACCTGCTGTGGAGCGTGTTCCACGAATGGATCGGGATCGCACAGGACATGTGGCGCGCGCCCTGGGGCAGCAAGCTGGGCTATCTGCTGCGCGAACCGGGCTGGACGCATGACGGCAGCCGCGAAACCAGCGACATGATCCGCGCGGGGTGGATGGAGCGCCAGGCGGCGAAGGGAAATCCGGTTTCAACCGAAAACCCGATTGCGGGCGAGGCGGAGCCTGCCTAACCTCTCGAATCGAGAGGAGTAATCATGGACGAATTCGATATTATCGTTGTCGGCGGGGGCAGCGCGGGCAGCGCCGTGGCCGGTCGGCTGGCAGAGGCGGGCAAGCGTGTCTGCCTGCTGGAAGCGGGGCCGCGCAACGACAATTTCCTGATCAAGACGCCGGGCTTCATGCCCTTCCTGCGCGACGCATCGAACTATCGTTACGAAACGGTGCCGCAAAAGGGGCTCAACGGTCGCATCGGCTACCAGCCGCGCGGGCGCGGGCTGGGCGGCTCGTCCGCGATCAACGCCATGGTCTATATCCGCGGCAATAGCTGGGACTACGACAATTGGGCGGCGCTCGGCTGCTCGGGCTGGGGCTATGAGGACGTGCTCCCTTATTTCAAGCGTGCCGAGCACAATGTCCGCGGTGCCGACGAGTTCCACAACAATGACGGCCCGCTGTGGGTCAGCGACCAGAAGTGGCCCAACCCGGGCAGCCTTGCCTTCGTCGAGGCGGCGGCGCAGCTGCAGCTGCCGCGCAACATGGATTTCAACGGCGCCAAGCAGGAAGGCTTCGGGCTCTACCAGGTCACGCAGAAGAACGGCGAGCGCTGGTCATCGGCACGCGCCTATGTCGAACCGCTGCGGGGTTCGAAGAACCTCGACGTGCGTATCGGCGTCACGGTGCAGCGGCTCGAGATCGATGAAGGCCGGGTGACCGGGGTGACCTATTCGGTGGGCGTCAAGGAGCGGACCATTCGCGCCCGCGGTGCGGTGGTTCTGTCGGCAGGTGCTTTCAATTCGCCGCAGATCCTGATGATTTCGGGTATCGGCCCCGGCCAGCATCTCAAGGACAACGGGATCGAGGTAAAGCTCGACCGGCAGGCCGTGGGTTCGGACCTGCAGGACCACATCGACTACGTCTCGAGCTGGGAGACCGAGAGCAAGGACTTCATCGGCGATAGCCTTGCCGGCACCGTGCGCATGGCCAAGGCGATCGTCGAACATCGCCGCAAGCGCACCGGCATCATGACCACGCCCTATGCCGAAGCGGGGGGGTTCTGGACCGTGATGCCCGATGCACCGGCACCCGATGTGCAGTGGCACTTCGTCCCTGCCATGCTGGAGGACCATGGGCGCGAGAAGGTCAAGGGGCACGGCTTCTCGCTCCATGCCTGCGTGCTGCGCCCCGAAAGCCGGGGCACAGTGCGCCTCAATGGTCCCGACGCACGGCTCGCACCGCGGATCGATCCGAACTTCTTCGACGACGAGCGCGACCTCGCCACCATGCGCGCCGGAGTGCGCCTGTCACACCGCATCGCATCCTCACCCAGCCTGGCGCGGTACGAACCGCGGGACCGCTACCCGATCGATCTCGACGACGATGCGCAGCTCGATGCGCTGATCCGCAACCGCGCCGATACGGTCTACCACCCGGTTGGCACTTGTCGGATGGGCCCCGATGCCGATGCGGTGGTCGATGAGACGCTGAAGGCGCGCGGGATCGAGGGACTCTACGTCGCCGACGCCAGCATCATGCCGCGCCTGGTCAGCGGCAATACCAATGCACCGAGCATCATGATCGGCGAACGCTGTGCCGATTTCATCAAGGCGGCGCTCGCCGCCTGATCGATGCGAAACAAGCAAAAAGGGGCCGGGACTTGCGTCCCGGCCCCTCTCTTGTTGCAACAGGTCCGAGCGTCAGAAGCTCTGGCGCACCGTCATGCCGATCGTGCGCGGCTGGCCTACATTGTAGCCGAGGCGTGCACGGCCACCGCGTTCGCGGTCGAAGCTGAGCAGGGCGTTCTCGTCGAACAGGTTGTTGACGTAAGCCGACACCGACAGGCCACTGTCGAAATCGATACCCACATTCAGGTTCACCAGGTCGTAGGACGGCAGCAACAGGTCGACGGTGGTCGATGCGTTGGCCGAAGCGCCGCCGAACGGCAGCCCGTGCACGAAGGTGCGCGGGTTGTTTTCCTGGTCTGCCGGCTGCGTGTAGCGGTTGCCCACATGGTTCCACGAAGCGGCGACATAGACGTCGGCGTTCGCGGCGACCGGGAACTCATAGCTGCCAGCAGCGGTGAACTGGAACTTCGGCACGGTCGGCAGGCGATTGCCATTACGGATACCCGTGGCCGTCACCAGCGCGCCCGGCAGGGTGGTGTCGAATTCGGCTTCGATCACGCTGCCCGAGAAGGTGAAGTCGAGCCCGGCACTCGGCGAGAAGCCGAATTCCGCCTCGATACCCATCGAGTGTGCCTTGTCGACGTTGAAGACGATACGCGACGAGCAGCTACCGGCATCAAGCGTAACCTGAAGGTTCTTGATGTCATTGTAGAAGCCCGCGACGTTGGCATGGAAACCCCGGCCCTGCGCCTTGGCGCCGATTTCGTAGTTCCACAGCGATTCATCGTCATAGCTCTGGAACGCGCCGAACAGCGCGGCGTCCGCAGGCGTACACAGCGTGATGTTCAGCGGATCGTTCACACCGCCCAGACGGAAACCCTTCGATGCCTGAGCATTGAGCGTCAACGTGTCGTTGACGTCGTAGCTCAGCAGCAGGCGCGGGCTAATGCCATCCGACTTGGTGCGATCCGAGCGGTTGTCGCCATTGGCGAACAAGCCGCCTGAGATGAACTGGCGCTCTTCCTTATAGTCGTAGTAGCGGGCGCCAAGGGTAACGTCGAAGGCGTCGGTCAGGGCATAGGTCGCTTCACCGAAGACCGAGATCTGCTCCAGGTCATAGGGCAGGTCGGCGTTGTAGGGCGAGTCTGCAGGGAAGCCATTGGCAACCGCCGCCGAGGTACCCGCACCGAGGACCGCATCGGTCACGGCGTCATAACCCGGGGTTGGCAGGCGCTGGCGATAGAAGCGATCGGTCTGCGAATAGAAGCCGCCGATGACCCACTGCAGCGGACCCGAGCCATTCGAGGCGAAGCGCACTTCCTGCGTGATCGATTCGACATCGGTTGTGTCGAGCAAATTCGACGGCAGCAGGACGCCGGCATCGGGGTATCCGAGATCGACCGAAACCGACCCGGTCAGGGCGCTGGCATCGCGGCTGACAAGGATGTCGCGGTTGGTGTAGCTGCTGACCGAAGTCATGGTCACCGCACCGAGTTCCGCTTCGACCACGAGGTCGGCAATAACCGTCTCATCTTCGAAGGCTTCGCGCAGCAGCAGGTACTGTTCGCGCTCGTTGAAATCGACGGTAGGCCGGGTGGTGGTATCGGGGTTGGCGTAGAGGTTCCAGATTTCCTGACGGTTGAAACCGTCGGCCTTCACCTTCTGGTAGACGATGCGCGGCGTGATCTTGAATCCTTCGCCGGTATCGATGGTGAGCGCCAGGCGGCCACCGTAGCGTTCGCCGCCGTTGATATCCTGGCCGCCGGCGGGGCCGATCGCGTCGATGAACCCGCCATACTGGGTGTAGTAGGCCACCGCACGCAGCGCGGCACGCTCGCCCAGGGGTGCGTTCAGCGCGCCCTTGAGGTGCCAGCCAATATCATCGCCATCGACCAGGTTGATATTGCCCTCGACCAGACCTTCGGTCACGCCGATCTTCGGCTGGTTGGTGATGTAGCGGATGGTGCCTCCGACACTGCCCGAACCGAACAGCGTGCCCTGCGGGCCGCGCAGGGTCTCGACACGATTGAGGTCGAACAGGTCGAGATCGGGGGTGAACAGCGACAGCGAGATCACGCTTTCGTCGAGATAGACGCCGACCTGTTCCTTCACGCCGGGCTGATCGCGGACAATCTGGCCTGCCGAAACGCCGCGCACCGAAACCTGGCTCTGGCCAGGGCCGAGGTTCTGCACCGAAAGACCCGCCACATTGCGCGACAGGTCTTCGAGCGTGCCGGCGCCCGAGCGCTGAATATCTTCCTGGGTCTGGGCATTGATCGAGAACGGTACGTCCTGGATCGTCGAATCGCGCTTCGTTGCGGTAACGATGATGACGTTGCCCGTATCTTCTGCCTCTTCCGCGTCCTGCGCAAAGGCGGGGGCAGCCAAGGCAACAAGGCCGCAACTGGCAAGCAGCGCGGCGGCACGCGATGCGTGCCGCGTAATTGTGGGGTTCATGTTTCCTCTCCTCCTCGACCGGACACAGGTCCAGCCAACTTGGCGGAAGTGAATCAGTTGCAGGATCAATGCAACTATCCGTGCAAAGGCGCGGAAAAATCTCGCGCATGGCGTAGCATCGGCGTCACACACCATCCGGGCGCAAAAAAAGGGCCGGAGTCTGGCTCCGGCCCTTGGTGAGTTGATGTTCGCAGGAGGAACATGGTTGGGCGGGGGCACCTCGAGAGAGGAGAGGAGAGAGGTGGCGCCCCCGCCGAGCTGTGATCAGTTGTAGGCGCGCTCCCCGTGCTCGCCGATGTCGAGGCCTTCGAATTCGACCTCTTCGGTGACCCGGAGGCCAGTGAGGAGCTTCGCGGCATAGATCGCAACCGCCGTGCCGACAGCAGCCCACACGACGGTGGTAACCGTGGCGTTGAGCTGGACCAGCGTCTGGTCGACCAGCGACAGGTCGCCGCCGGGCCCACCAAAGGCGGTGTCGTGGAAGATGCCGGTGCCAATCGCACCGATCATGCCGCCGATGCCGTGAATGCCGAATGCGTCCAGCGCATCGTCATAGCCGAGCTTGGGCTTGAGCTTGGAAACCGCATAGAAGCAGACCACCGAAGCGATCGCACCCAGCGCGATGGCACCGAACACTCCGACATTGCCGGCGGCCGGGGTTACTGCCACCAGGCCGGCGATGACGCCCGAGCAAAAGCCCAGGGCCGAGGCCTTGTGGCCCATGGCGCGTTCGACGATCATCCAGGCCAGCGCAGCTGCTGCCGTTGCCACGAAGGTGTTGATCATGGCGAGGCCAGCAGTGCCATCGGCTTCGAGCTCCGAACCGGCGTTGAAGCCGAACCAGCCCACCCACAGCAGGCCCGTGCCGACCA
>NZ_JAYPTL010000086.1:0-8523 GCF_038133525.1 Erythrobacter sp.
GTATGTCGTCGGCATGGTCCGCGCGGATGGCGCGCCGGTCCTGAGTTTCAACGGAATCATCCGCAAAGTACGCCGAGACTGAGACCGGTTCAGGCAAAAGTCCGAAGGCCCGGTTGCGAGTGCGAAGGCGCTTGGCTAAGGGGCCGCGCATACGAATGCATGCACACGGGGATTCTTTGATGACTTTCGACGAAATGAAGGTGCGGGTTGCCGAAGGACAGGGCTTCATTGCGGCGCTCGATCAGTCCGGCGGTTCGACCCCCAAAGCGTTGAAAGGCTATGGCATCGAAGATGGTGCCTGGACCACCGAAGAAGAAATGTTCGGCCTGATCCACGCGATGCGCCAGCGGATCATTGAGAGCCCCTGCTTCGGCAACGGCAAGGTCATCGGTGCGATCCTGTTCGAAAAGACCATGGATGGCGAAAGCGGTGGCAAGTCGGTTCCGCATCGCTTGGCCGAGCGCGGTATCGTCCCCTTCCTCAAGGTCGACAAGGGACTGGAAGACGAGCGCGATGGTGCCCAGCTGATGAAGCCCAATCCGGGCCTTGAGACCATGTGCAACCGTGCGCGTGAATTGGGTGTGTTCGGCACCAAGATGCGTTCGGTAATCAAGTCGGCCAATCCGCGCGGGATCAAGGAAGCCGTTGCCCAGCAGTTCGCAGAGGGTGCGCGTATCCTATCCTGCGGCCTCGTACCGATCCTTGAGCCCGAGTATGACATTACCGCCGCTGACCGGTCGGAAGGCGAGAAGATCATGCTGGCGGCGATCGAGGAAGGTCTCGGTGCCTTGCCCGATGGCCAGCAGATCATGCTCAAGTTGTCCATTCCGAAGGATGCTGGCCTCTATGCAGGGCTGACCAGCCATCCCAAGGTGCTGCGAGTCGTAGCGCTTTCGGGTGGTTATTCGACAGATGAAGCTTGTGCCGAGTTGGCGAAGAACCCCGGCATGATTGCGAGCTTCAGTCGCGGCCTGCTGCAGGATTTGCGCCACCAGCAAAGCGATACCGAGTTCGATGGCACGCTTTCAGCAGCAATCGATCAGATCCACGCCGCCAGCGTTGCCTGAGCTAGTTGTGGGCCACCCTCCAGCCCGCTTCGTAGGTGAAGCGATACTCTGAGGGATCGACCTCGCGATCGGTCGTCTTGTTCGGTTCGCCCGATACGAGACGAATGACACGATCGTGGGTCCCGTAGCTTTCGCCCAAGGTGATATTGGCCGTGTCGCGCCAACCGGCACCGTCGATGCGAGTCTCGACGATCAGTCGCCCGGCCCAGACGCATCGCGCGTTGACCGGGCAGCGGCTGTCTTCGACGACTTTCATCGGTGTCGCCACGACGTCGCCTACGACTACCGGCACGCGCAGGGCCACGGCGGTACCTTCGGACATGGGCTTGCCTTCGGTGATTGGCGCATCGGGTATCACGACGCATCCGGTTAACGGCAGGGATGCGAGGGCGAGCGCGGCAATCGCGAAGCGGGTCTGGGTCATGCAGAAAGTTAGCGCTCGTCTGCCTTGCGCCAATCTGAATATCGACGAATGGCTTTGGTAAGGATACGAAGCGCGCCAATGACCGACTGCCAGCTCTACCTCATCTCGCCGCTCAATGTTTCGGGCGAATTCCCACAACGTCTCGAACGTGCACTCGATGCGGGGGCAGGGCTCGTGACCGCTTTCCAGTTTCGCGTGAAGGGCATGGACCAGCACGAAGCCGCGCGATTGGCGGCGCCACTCCAGGCGATTTGCGCGGCCCGGGATGTGGCATTCATCGTCAACGACTCGATCGCACTGGCGAAACGAATTGGCGCTGACGGGGTGCATCTGGGGCAGGATGACGGCGACCCGAAGGATGCGCGGGCGCAGCTTGGGCGCGAGGCCCAGATCGGGGTAACCTGCCATGCCTCCAAGCACCTGGCGATGGAAGCAGGCGAAGCGGGCGCCGATTATGTTGCCTTCGGCGCTTTTTTCCCTTCGACCACCAAGGAAACGGAACATCGACCCGATCCTGAGATGCTCGAATGGTGGTCTACGCTTTTCGAGATACCCTGTGTCGCGATAGGCGGCATCACGCCTGCGAACTGCGCGCCGCTGGTCAAGTCGGGGGCAGATTTTCTCGCCGTGTCTGGGGCGGTGTGGAACGGTGATGAAGCTGCGGCGATCGCTGCTTTTGCCGAGGCTATGCGAGCCGCCTAGCGATCAGTTGCTCAATGGGCCCGTGCGATGGCAGCGAAGGCGCGACAGCTTTCCGTCCTTGCCCCTCTCTTGCAGCAACCCCGAACCAAGCTTGAGAAGCGTCAGCCCCTTCAATGGACCGCGAGTGAAGGTAACCTGCTTGCCTTCGAGGAGATATGTGCCGGCTCCTCGATCGGTGCGATAGCTCGAACCGCCGGTTATGGCGAAGGCCTTGCCCTCCTGTTCGATCCACGCAGAACCTGTCGCATCGCCTGGTAAGGCACAGACGTAATGGCCCTGGTCGAGCAGGCCGATACGACCCTGGGCACCAACCGGTGTGGCGCTTAGGCCCGCCGCAAGAGCGAGCGGAATGAGCAATTTCAGTGTTTTCATCGTTTCCGTCCGAGGATTGATATAGCAATCCCATCCTGGAATTTCCACTCGCCTTGCCGAGCGCGGTACTCTCGGCTAAGGCGCGCCCCGCATCACGCCGCCTGCTTAGCAAGGGCGGCTCGCTCTTTTACAAGTCGAAGGTAGCTTCCCATGAAGATCAGCGGCGTGGACATCCGTCCGGGCAACATTCTCGAGTATGAAGGCGGCATCTGGAAGGTCGCCAAGATTCAGCACACCCAGCCGGGCAAGGGCGGGGCCTATATGCAGGTCGAGATGAAGAACCTGCAGGACGGCCGCAAGACCAACGTCCGCTTCCGCAGTGCCGACACGGTCGAGCGCGTGCGTCTCGATACCAAGGAATTCCAGTTCCTGTACGAAGACGGTGAGATGCTGGTGTTCATGGACAACGACACCTACGAACAGATCACTCTGCCGAGCGATCTTCTGGGCGATGCACGCCCGTTCCTGCAGGATGGTATGCAGGTGACGCTCGAGCTTTGGGAAGAAAAGCCGATCTCGGTCGAGCTGCCCGCGCAGATCGAAGCGATGATCGTCGAAGCCGACGCTGTGGTGAAGGGGCAGACCGCTTCGTCCAGCTACAAGCCCGCAATCCTGGATAATGGCGTGCGCATCATGGTTCCGCCGCATATCGAAAGCGGCACGCGCATCGTCGTCGACGTCTACGAACAGACCTACGTAGGTAAGGCGAACTGATCCGATGGGCAGGTCCATTGCCAGCCGGTTCGAGAATATCGATATCGCGAACAGCGTTTTGCTGAGCGTCGTGATCAACGATGACGAACTCGCACTGGAAATGGATTTCTGTCTGGATCCCGCGCACCCCGACTATGAGGAGCCGGGCGAAGGCGAGGCGTATTGCTTCCATCCAGGCATGCTCAAGTTTGCAGGCATATCGAAGCTTTCGCTTGAGCGCGCAGAAGATGGCGCGGGTACCGGTCGCCGGTTCGCGATCGGATCGTTCAACATTGAAGGCACCAGGTTCGATATGGACTGCGAATGGGGTGCCATCCACTTGCAAGCACGCTCTATCCGCGTGCTGACCGAATAAGAGAGTTCTCATGGCAGCTGTCTCCGGACTGATCCGCGTGATGGAAAAGGCCGCACGCAAGGCGGGTGGTCGCTTGCGCCGCGACTTCGGCGAAGTCGAACACTTGCAGGTAAGCCGCAAGGGCCCGGCGGACTTCGTGTCGAAGGCTGATCGCGTGGCCGAACGCACCATCTACGACGAACTGCTGGCCGCCCGGCCAGATTGGGGTTTCGTGATGGAAGAAGCGGGCATAATCGAAGGTGACGCCAGCAAGCCGCGCTGGATCGTCGACCCCCTCGATGGAACCAGCAATTTCCTCCATGGTATTCCGCATTTTGCGGTCTCGATCGCCGCACAGGAACCCAAGCTGGATGGCTCCGGCTGGGGCGATGTGGTGGCAGGCGTGATCTACAACCCGATCACCGACGAGACATTCTGGGCAGAGAAATCGCGTGGTGCGTGGCTGCATGATGGTCGCCTGCGCGTTTCCGCGCGCAGTCGCTTGCCCGAGGCGCTTGTTGCAACCGGCATTCCGTTCCAGGGGCACGGTGACTTTGGCGAATGGACCAGAATCTTTGCGGCGATAGGTCCGCAAGTTGCCGGAATTCGTCGCAACGGCGCCGCATCGCTTGACCTCGCGTGGCTTGCGGCAGGCCGGTACGATGGCTTTTGGGAGAGCGGGCTCAATGATTGGGATACCGCTGCAGGGTGCCTGATCGTGCGCGAAGCAGGTGGCTTCGTATCCGATTTCCGCGGCCGGTCAGCACCGATCCATTCGGGCCAAGTACTCGCTGCAAACGATGCCCTGCATTCAAAGCTGCATAAATTGCTCGCAAGTGCCTTGAAGGCTTGAGCATGCGCGGCTAACTCCCGCGCTCCTGACGCAGTGCCCCTGTGGCGGAATTGGTAGACGCGCTCGACTCAAAATCGAGTTTCTTACGAAGTGCCGGTTCGAGTCCGGCCAGGGGTACCAACATTGCGTGCGGATGCTGTAACCTTCTGCATTGGCGTGCGAACTCCCTTCGATAACACGTCTTCGAGAGGGGTCCTCAATGCTTGAAACTACACGCGGTGCGATGCGCACCCTTGCCATCCTTCTGCTCGTTACCGTCGCGACACAGGTGTTCTATATCACCGTCGTTTCGGCGGCGGGTGATGAAACCCCGCTTCGCCCCGCGACCTGGCTTGTCGAACTGCTGACCTTTGTTGGCATCACAGTCTCGGGAATCACATTGGCTATCCGCGACTCTCAGCGCGCACACCTGTGGTCGCTGGTTGCCCTTTCCGGCCTCTTCAATATGCTTCAGATTGCCATGGGCCTGTCGATGTTCGGGCCAGCCTATGAGGCACACGAGACCGTGCCCAATCTGTTCGCCACCATCCTTGGCGGTGCCTTCTTCTTCTACTTCCTCGCGAAACTGCTGCTTGGACTCGCTGCGCTTGGCATTGGTGGCGTCGCAGCCCGAAGCGGAGCGGGCTTGGCCCGTATCTTCGGCGGACTTGCTGCCTTGGCGGGTGTCGCAGCTGTTGGAATAGGTTTCCTGGCAATGCTGGATCGTGATGGCTGGATGTTCCCGGCAGGTGCTGCCGGCACCGCGGTCGCCGCGCTGTTTGCACTCAGCCTGCTGACCGCCAAAGAGGCGTAAGAACCAGCAAAACCCTTGTCATTCGCGTCGAGGTTTGAAATTCCCCTGCGCGAATGATTGGGCTGCCTTCCTATCACGCGATCGCCGCTATGGCGGTAACGATCGCAATGTTCGTCGCCTTTGCCCGCGGTCGGATGCCGGTGGAAATCATTTCCCTGCTGACGATCGCGGTCATCGCGGTTGGACTGTACTTCTTTCCGCTGCCGGATACGCAGCCGACCGACGGGCTTGTTCTCGCCTTCTCCGGCTTCGGTCATTACGCGCTCATAACCATTTGTGCCCTGATGATCATGGGGCGTGGCCTGGTCGTTACTGGCGCGCTTGAGCCGGCGGCACGCTTTCTGGAGCGTGTTTTCAAGATCAACGGTCAACTGGGGTTGCTCGTCTCGCTGATCGTAGCGTTGCTGTTATCGATGGGGGTCAATGACACCCCGGTCATGGTGCTGTTGCTTCCCATCTTCGTTCAGTTGGCCGCGCGTGGGGGCATGGCGGCGTCGAAGACACTGATCCCGCTCAATGCTGCAATCCTGATCGGCGGTATGGCTACGACGATTGGTACCTCGACCAATATACTTGTTGTCTCCATCGCGGTTGATCTTGGTTTGCGGGAGATGGGCGTGTTCCATTTCGCGCCGATCGTGCTGGTCACCGCGTTGTTTGCTCTGCCATATCTTTGGCTGGTCATGCCGCGAATGCTGGGTGACAACCGGGTCGAGAACGTTGGGCAACAGAGATGCTTCGAAACCCGCCTACGGATCACGGAGAACTCTATTCTCAATGGTCGCGAACTCTCAGAGGTCATCAAGCGCCTTCCCGCCGGGGTCACCTTTAGCGACGTTCCGCTTGGTCTAATTCGGCCTAATCAACGACTGCGGATGTCGGGGACGCACGAGGTCATTGAAGAGGCCGCGCGCATCCTGCGCGGTGACACCGCTCCAAGTTGGGTGCTTGACCGCATCAAGCGCCGCTCAGACGAAAGCGGCATCGATATTGCTGTGGTCGAGATGACGGTGACGGCGGATTCGCGCCTTGTCGGCAGGTCGCTACCAGGCTCGGGTATTGCCGATCTTTATGGTGTTGCGGTGATTGGCACGCACCGGCCTGAACGACTGGTCGGTGAGAAGGAGCGATACAACGATAGCGGGGACCTGAGCATCCTCGAAGGCGATGTGCTGCTCGTTATGGGCCTGCCCGACGATCTGCAACAATTTGCTTCTGCCGATAGCTTGCTTACCCTGGAAGGGATGAGAGAGCTTCCCCGTCGCTCAAAGGCGGTGTTGGCAGGTGCGATCATGCTTGGGTCCATTGCCGTGGCGTCGTTCGGCCTTGTGCCGATCGCGATCTCTGCACTGGCAGGGGCGATCGTCATGTTCGTCACCGGTTGCGTCAAGTTCGATAGGGTTGGACGCGCGCTTTCTGGCCGGGTGATAGTGCTGGTCGCGGCGAGCATTGCGTTGGGTAAGATCATCCTCGACAGCGGAGCGGCTGATTGGATCGGCACTGTCATGGCATCGGGTCTTCAGTATCTTTCGCCAGCGGCGGCTTTGGCAGCAGTCATGCTTTCTGTGACCTTCCTCACCAACTTCGCTTCGAATGCGACTGCGGCAACGGTTGGAACGCCGATCGCCTTCGCCATCGCGGCAAAGCTTGGTCTCCCGCCGGAGCCGATGGTTCTGGCTGTGCTATTCGGCTGCAACCTCTGCTACGCTACGCCGATCGCCTATCAGACCAATATGCTGATCATGTCAGAGGGATCGTATGAATTCCGCGATTACATCCGCACCGGCGTCCCGCTGGTGCTGCTGATGGTCGCTGTACTCTCTGCTACGCTGGTCGTGACCTACGGCCTGTAGGACTTTCCTACCGTTCCCGCTTCTGCAAGACCGTGGGGAGAAGCCGGCCCTGCGGGATCGGCATGATTTCTGCACAAGGACAGTGTTCCATGTGTTCCATCGCCTAGGGAGATCCGAGCGAATGTCCAAATCGAGCCTGACTGCCATCGCTATCCTAGCCGCACTATCGGCAACCCCTGCAATGGCGGACGATCTGCGCGAGGCAATCGCGGCGGATATGCCGACGATGATGGAGATCTACCGGGACCTGCACCAGCATCCTGAGCTCAGTTTCCAGGAGGTTCGTTCCGCCAAGGTGATGGCGGATGCCGCGCGAGCGGCAGGGTTCATGGTCACTGAAGGCGTCGGCAGGACGGGCATTGTGGCGGTGCTCGAAAATGGACCCGGGCCGACCGTAATGATTCGCGCAGACATGGACGCCTTACCGGTGGTCGAGCAGACCGGTTTGCCCTTCGCCAGCACTCAACGCGGAATTCCTCCTTCAGGCGGCGAGACAGGAATCATGCATGCTTGTGGCCACGACACGCACATGACCGCATGGATCGCCACCGCACGACAGATGGCCGCTCGCAAGGACGAGTGGTCGGGCACTCTGGTGATGATCGGGCAGCCGGCGGAAGAGACTGGTGAGGGCGCGAAGGCGATGCTCGATGATGGGCTCTACACCCGCTTTCCCAAGCCCGACTATGCGCTGGCATTCCATGACTTGGCAGGAGTCCCTGCGGGCAAGATCACCTATGCCAGTGGCCCTGCCATGGCCAATGTCGACAGCGTTGATATCATCGTGAAGGGCATTGGCGGGCATGGTGCTGCGCCGCATACGACCAAGGATCCGATCGTGCTGGCGAGTGCGATCGTGATGCGACTGCAGACGTTGGTCAGCCGCGAGAACAATCCGATCGAACCCGCCGTCGTGACGGTGGGGAGCTTCCATGCCGGCGCGCGCTACAACATCATCTCCGATAACGCGCACCTCCAACTTACCGTACGCAGTTTCACTGACGAGCAGCGCGCGCGGCTGATCGAAGGGATCAAACGTATTGTCGCGGGTGAGGCCATTGCATCCGGGATTCCAGCCGAATTGATGCCGGAGGTCAGCTTTGGCGAGGGTTTCACGCCCTCGCTGATCAACGAACCGGGCTTTACCGCCCAGGTCGTTGGACCATTGGTCGAGCGTTTCGGCCCGGACCGCGTCGAAAGCGCGCCGCCGATCATGCCGGGGGAAGACTTTGCGCGTTATCGCCGCGCTGATCCCGAGCACGTCCAATCGGTGATGTTGTGGGTTGGCGGAGAACGGCCCGAGGTGATCGCCGAGGCGGCACGGACGGGCAAAACGCTACCCTCGTTGCACTCGCCATTCTGGGCGCCCGACGCAGAAAAGGTCATCGCAACCGGAACAGAGGCTCTGAGC
>NZ_JAYPTL010000087.1:0-8484 GCF_038133525.1 Erythrobacter sp.
ATCATGGCCACGGCCGCAATCGGGGAACGCATCTCCTGCCTGGCGATTGCGCGGGTCGCTCGGCCCGACCGGCGCAATTGCCAGGGTGTCGCGGACGGCGCGCAGGCGCGCCGGCGTCGTCGGGAGGCCGCGGAAGTGGCGGGGTGGGCGGCGCTCCCGTCTGGGCACGTTTCGGCCAGTCGCAACCCGGCCCTGCGGTGCCGGGTCTTCCATTGTATTGCAGCCCTGACCGACCCCTTCACTGCCTGGCCACGGCGATCATGCGGGTGCGACTGTCCGCCCCGCGCCCTGCTAGTCGCTGTCGCCGCCCACCCCGCCCCTTCCGGGGCCGGTGTGCGGGAAGGGCAGGGTTGGAGGCGTGCATGGGGCGAGATCATTCGGGAAGCGGTGGCGCAGGCGAGGCGGATAGGCCGCTGCGGGGTCGCGACTTCGAGGCAGAGGATACGCTGGCCGGGTGCCAGACGCTGGTTCCCGGGGTCGCGCCGCTGACGCAGGGCGACCGGCTCGCCGTGCTTGCCAATGCGCCCTTGCTGCCGCGCAGGCGGCAGCGGCCCGCCGACCACGGGCTGTTCGATAGCCATGCGCGCAACCAGCTGGACCTGTTTTGAGCGGCGCGATGCGGCAGGCGCAGCGACCTCGCAGGACTTTTCCGCCGTAGCCCCTCCAGCGGCGGACCAAGCCCGCATCGGACTTCCCCCTCCCGATGCGGCACCCGGTCCCGCCTCCCGGCTGCCCCAAGCCCGGGAGGCGGGGCCACCCCCGAGCAATCAACCAGGAACAGGAGTACCCGTCATGCATATCGACCAAATCCCGCTCGACCAGCTCTCGGTCTCGCCCGTCAACATGCGGCGCGGGCGCGCGCAGCCCGACGTCGAGGACATCCTGCCCTCGATCAGGGCGCGCGGCGTGCTCTCGCCGCTGTTCGTGCGCGCGCTTCCCGCGCGCGACGAGACCGACCGCTACGAGATACTCGCGGGCAGGCGCCGCTATGTCGCGAGCCTCGCTGCCGCCAAGGAATGCGACGAGCAGCGCAGCCTGCCCTGCATCGTGATCGGCCAATGCGACGATGCCGAAGCGCTGGAGATCTCGATGATCGAGAACCTCCTGCGGGAGGCTCCCGACGAAGTCACCCAATGGGAGAGCTTCACCCGGCTGGTGAAGAAAGGGCGCGGGGTCGAGGATATCGCCGCGAGCTTCGCGCTCACCCCGCTGCAGGTCAAACGCATCCTCGCGCTCGGCAATCTCCTGCCGCGCATCCGCGAGGCGTATCGCGCGGGCGACATCGATGTCGCCACGCTGCGTCACCTCACGCTTGCCAGCAAGGCTCGGCAGAAGGCCTGGCTCGAGCTGTTCGACGATGCCGAGGCGCGCGCGCCGCGCGGCGGGCAGCTCAAGGGCTGGCTGTTCGGCGGCAGCTCGATCTCGACCGAGGTCGCGCTGTTCGACCTCGATTCCTATCCCGGCGAGATCGTCGCCGACCTGTTCGGCGAACACGGCTATTTCGCCGACAGCAAGGTCTTCTGGGAGGCGCAGATGGCCGAGGTCGAGCAGCGCAAGGCGGCCTATCTCGCTGCCGGTTGGTCGGGCGTGGTGGTGGTTCCGGCCACCGAGCATTTCGCGCGATGGGAGTATGAGCATGCCGCGCGGCGCAAGGGCGGCAAGGTCTATATCCAGCTGCGCGCCAATGGCGAAGTCGCGGTCCACGAAGGCTATCTCTCGCGCCGCGAGGCGCGCGCGGCGCAGCGGGCGGCGAACGAGGGCGAAGCCGCCACCAAGCGTCCAGAAATGACCGCTGCGCAGACAGCCTATGTCGACCTCCATCGCCATGCGGCGGTGGGCGCGCGGCTCGCGAACGAGCCCGCGCTGGCGCTGCGCGTCATGGTCGCGCATGCCATCGCCGGTTCGCCGCTGTGGCAGGTGCGCCCCGCCGACACCGCCAGTCGCGATGCGGCGACCGCGCAAAGCCTTGCCGCGAGCCCTGCCGCGCAGGCCATTGCCGAACGGCGCCGCGCCATTCTCGACATGCTCGGGCTCGAAGGCGAGGCGCTGTGCCGCCATGGCCACGGCCCGGACCTCCTCCCGGTCCTGCATCGCCTGCTGCAGCTGGAGGACAGCGAGGTCATGCAGGCGATGGCGCTTGCCATGGCCGAGACGCTGGCGATCGGCAGCGAGGTCGTCGAGCAGCTCGGCATGCAGCTGGGCATCGCCATGACTGATCACTGGCAGGCCGACGAGGCCTTCTTCGGCCTGCTGCGCGACAAGGAAGTGCTGGTGGCGATCCTTGGCGAACTCGGCGGCGCCGCGCTCGCGGCTGCGCATGCCAAGGAGACGGGCGCGACCCTCAAGCGCCTGATCGGCGACCATCTTTCCGGCGAAGGCGGGAGGCCGAAGGTCGAGCGCTGGGTGCCGCGCTGGATGGCCTTCCCGCCTGCCGCCTATAGCGAGCGTGGCGGGGTCGCGACCGTTGGCGCGGCGCGGCGCGCCGCGTGGCAGGTCGAGGGCGCGCAGCAGGAAGGCGGGGCGCGCGATGATGCGCCGCCGGTCGAACCCGTCGCTGCCTGAACGGTAGCGACCGAAGCTGGAGGCGGCGCTTCGGTGCCGTTGCCCGCCGCGCTACCGCGAAGGGGCGGATTCCGGCTCGCCTGCCAGGGTCAGGCGCCCTTGACCCGCTGGCCTCGGGCTTGTGGCGACCTGCGGTATTGGACGGGCTTCACGCCGGAACCCCGCCGTGCGATGCGCAGGACCTTGCCTTCCTCGACCTCCGTTCCTGCAAGCGCCGCCGCCGGGGAGTTGCCGAGTTCGCGTGCCGGCAGCGCCTGGCTGAAGTAGAAGCCCTGGACCTGGATGCAGCCCAGGTCGCGCAGCGCGGTGAGCTGCCTCTTGGTCTCCACCCCTTCCGCGGTCGTGACCATGTGGAGATCGTCGGCCAGGGCAATCACCGACTGGATGATGGCCTGGCAATCTTCGCGGTCGGCAAGGCCCTCGACGAAGCTCTGGTCGATCTTGATCTTGTCGAAGGGAAAGTAATGCAGGTAGGTCAGCGATGAATATCCCGTCCCGAAATCGTCGAGGCTGATCCGCACGCCGAGTCTGCGCAGGTCATGCAGGAGGGCTAGCACTTCGTCGGTATTCTGGATCAGCAGACTCTCGGTGATTTCCAGTTCGAGGCGCTGGGCCGCGACACCGCTTGTCGCGAGCGCATTGGCAATGAGGCGAATGAGGCGGTCGTCGCGCAGCTGCACGGGCGATACGTTGACAGCGACGGTCTGGTGCTCTGGCCATTGGGCCGCATCGTGCAAGGCCGTGCGGATGATCCACTCGCCGATGGGAACGATGAGCCCGGTTTCTTCGGCGATAGGGATGAATTCGGTCGGCGATACGAGCCCTCGCTCGGGATGGTGCCAGCGCAGGAGCGCCTCATAGCCGACCGTGGCGCCGGTGGAGATCTCGACCAACGGCTGGTAATGCAGCTCCATCTCGCCTTGTTCCACCGCATTGCGCAGGCCGAGCGCTAGGTCGCGGCGGTTCTGCAACTCGTCGAGCATGGAATTGTCGAAGATCGAGATACCGTCGCGGCCCCGGAGCTTGGCATTGTACATGGCAAGGTCGGCCGAGCGCAGCAGCTCTTCCCCGGTCAGTCCGTCGCGCGGCGCGAAGGCGGCGCCGATGCTCGCACCCAGGGGAAGCAGGTGGCCCTCGAGCAGGACCGGTTCGCGCATGGCCCGCAAGATTTGATCCGCGATCTCGAGACCTACTCCGCAAGAGGGCAGGTCGGCCAGCAGGATAGCGAACTCGTCGCCGCCGAGCCTGGCCACCATGTCGCCCGGCCTGATGGCCAGTTCGAGCCGGCGTCCGACTTCGCCAAGCACCGCATCGCCGGTCTCATGGCCGTAGCCGTCGTTGATCTCCTTGAAGTGGTCGAGATCGACGAACAGCAGACCGGTCCGTCCCGGCTCGGGCGAACGCGCCATCTCGCGCTCGAGCGTCGCGTTGAACAAGGTGCGATTGGGTAGGCCCGTGAGCTGGTCGTAATGGGCCATGAAGGCAATCCGGGCTTCGGCGGCCTTCGCTTGGGTGATGTCGGAGATGAAGCCGCGCCAGCAGGCTTGCTGGCCCCGCCTGTGCTCGACCGGGCGACCGCTGATCGACCACCATCGTTCGGCATTATCGACCGTGAGCGGAACGACGAGGTTGCGGAACGGCTCTATCTGTTCGAGCTGGTTCGCCAGAGTGCGACGATGGTTCCCTTCATGGAACAACATGGCGAGCGTAATGCCTGCAAGCTCCTCTGCCGCCAATCCGCATGCGGCGCTGAAGCGCGCCGAGGGATTCAATATCCTGCCTTCGGCGTCGAGTTCGTAGAGCCAGTCGCTGCCATCGTCGTCATACTGGTTCAGGAGCAGTTGAACCGTCTCCTTCGCTTCTGCGAGGCGCCTCGTGCGGATACGCCGGGTGGCAAAGAGGTAATAGAGGTTGAATATCGACCAGTGCAGGAAGGCGGCAATGACGAGGATCATGAGCAGGTAGGGTGTGGCATCCTGTCCACCGCGGAGCAGTAGCCCGCCGGCCGTCACGATCCCGCCGCTAAAGCTGGCGGCCAGTGCGAGGTAAGGCAGCGACATGGCTCGCAGGCCATCGATAACCATCATGACGATGCCCAGCGCCGCGATCGCGGCGACGTTGGGCGCAGGCGCCAGGGCCAGGCCTCCGGCAAGCGCGCAAAGCCACCAGCCCACACGCAGCGCAAAGACCCGGCGGCGGGTCTCAAGTGCAGCAGCCTGGTCCGCGCCGGGCCTTGCCTCGGTCCGCCGCAGGGATATCTGGGCAAGCAGAAACGCGCCGCAGCCGATCGTTACGAACAGGCTATAGGCGATCCCGGTCAGCGGTCCGACCAGAGCGAGCAGCAGGGCCGAGCGAACCAGTTCGAGTAGCGTCGTGGGGAACGACCGCAGGTAATCGGCCCGACAGCGCGCGAACCATTCTTCCTCATGCGGCTCGATGGTGTGGCGGGTGAGCGCCAGCAGGGACAGCGGAGTCTGCCTGATCAGTTCATGTTCGAATTTTCCTAATCCCAGCATCCCATTCCTGTCCCTGTTTACCTGCGATAAAACCAAGTTAAGATCGGAAGATGTATTGTTACTGGTTAACCAGAGATATTTTCTTTGATACTTGTTCCAGTGTATTGACGATCGGTGGTTCATGAAATGTGTACCCGGCACTGGGAAAACCACCTAAGGCACTCAAATATTTGGCGGAGCATTCCATCGTCTGGCAGGTGAGGTTGGGACAAGTGTCAGGCGCGAGAGACGATGACGGGATCCCGCGACCGGGCATCGCATGCGGCAATCCAGTTCGTGCGACGGGTAGGCCCGCCCGATCGACAAGGGCTCAGGCGGTTGCGCGGGCGATGAGGTGGGGCGGAAGGACCAGGCTCTCGGTATCGTCGCCCTCGAGGCGACGCAACAACAGGTCGACGATCCCTTTCGCGCCGGCGGCAATATCCTGCCTTACGGTCGTCAGCGGCGGTACGGTATGGCTCGAGATCGGCAGGTCGTCGAAGCCGACGATCCGCATCGATGCCGGTACGGGGATAGAGCGCTCGCGAAGCTCCTTGAGGCAGGCGACCGCCATAGTGTCGGTGGCAGCGAAGATGCCGTCGCACTCGCCCAGGATCGCCTCCAGATGTTCGGCAACTTCGAGGGTCATGCGATCGACCGATAGATGCGTCGGCAGCGCCTGAATGGGAACGCCCATCCGTTCGGCAACCTCTCTCGCGCCGGCAAACCGGGCTGCGAACTCGACCGGCTGGGTGTCGCCGAGGAAGGCCAGGCTGCCTGCCCCGGCAGCGATGAGCCGCTCGGCGGCAAGCTTCCCGCCCAGGCGATTGTCGGTGCCTACCACGCAGTGCCGCTGGCCTTCCTGGTGATTGCCCCAGACCACCATGGGGAGGTAGCCGTCGGCCACATTCTCGATCCGCTCGAACTGGTCGGATTGCCCAATGACGATCACGCCGTCGATCATGCCCGATCCGATGAACCGGTCGAGCCAGTCCTCGTCCTGTGCGGGAATTACACGCCGGAGCATGAGATCGTAGCCCTTCTCGGTCAGCTCGTCCGCGAGATATCCCAGCAGCGTCATGAAAAAGGTATCGGAGATCTGTTGCCTCACATCGTGTCCCAGCGGGATGGCAACACCGATGACGCCGGTCTTTTGCCTGCGCAGCTTGCTGGCCATCTGGTTCGGGCGAAAGCCATGCTCGCGCGCGATCGCCTCGATCTTCTCGCGCGTCCTCGCGTTGACCAGACTATTGCCGGAAAGCGCTCGCGAGACCGTGCCGGGAGAGACGCCGGCGATCCTGGCAAGATCCGTTATCGTGCGGACCCGGTCCGGGGCATCGGTTGCGGAAGGGAGGTCGGATTTACCCATGGACGCGCCTAATGCGCCAGGGCCCGTTGTTCGCGAGGAACGCGGTGTCCCGCATCGACGAACAGTGTGGCAATGGCCCCGACCACCATCAGCGCGCCCCCGAGCATTATGACGTTGCGCGGATCGCCGCCTAGGAGCGAATTGTAGATGAGCGGCATGGTCAGCGTCTGGACAAGCATGGGAATGACGATGAACATGTTGAAGATACCCATATAGATGCCATTGCGTTCGGCGGGGATGGAGTCGGCGAGCATCACATATGTATTGCCCATCATTCCGGCCCATCCGATACCAATTCCGAGCATGAGCACAAACAGGGCAAGAGGAGTCTCGATCCCGGGCAAGAGCAGCATGGCGAGGCCCGATGCCGCCAGGCATGCCGCATGGACCAGTCGCGCGCCGAGCCGCGCGACCACCGGAATCAAGGCCAGCGCGCCGATGAAGGCGATGAAATTGTAGAACGCCCCGGCCTGCTGGGTCGTCAGGGTTGCTTCGCGAAATGCGGTACTCGAAGGGTCGGAAGTATGGTAGAGCGCCCGCCCGACAGCGAATGCGATGTACTGCCAATAGGCGAACATCGCATACCATTGGCACAGCATGGCGAGGGCAAGCTGCCGCATCGGCCTGGGCATCTCGCGGATCGCGTCTACGATTTCGGCCAGTGTCGCCCCGACGGTCATTGGCTTTTGCTCGAGGTTGGCCTTCTCGTCGTCTGACAGCGCCAGTTCCGGGACCCGCCAGACCGACCATATGATGGTCGAGATCGAGAGGATCGCGCCGATGACGAATGCGATGCGGACGATTGCCGGGATGCCGTTGTGATCGAGCACGTCGCGCGCGACGAATGCGGTAAGCAGGGTTGGCGCCATGTAGGACAGGGTTTGGGCGAGACCCGTGAAGGCGCTCTGTGTGAGGAAGCCTGTCGAGCGCTGGTCTGCCTGGAGGCGATCGGCGACATAGGCGCGATATGGCTCCATGGTGATGTTGTTGCCCGCATCGAGAATCCAGAGCAGCGATGCGGCCATCCATAGCGACGAAGAATAGGGCATCAGGAACAGTCCGATCGTGCAGATGATTGCACCGATGAGGAAGTAGGGGGTGCGCCGGCCGAAGCGCGAGTTGGTGCGGTCGCTCATGGCGCCGACGATCGGCTGGACCAGCAGGCCGGTCATCGGGCCCGCCAGCCACAGCAGCGGCATCGTCGCCTCGTCGGCACCGAGGAAACCGTAGATCGGCCCCATATTGGCCTGCTGCAGTCCGAAACTGAACTGCAGTCCGAAGAAACCGATGTTCATCTCGATGATTCGCAGAAGCGAAAGCCGTGGTTTTGCGGCAGCTTGCATGGACGGAATCCTCTCTGTCGCCGTTATCGTGTCGGCGTTGCGGCATTTTCGTGACATAGATTGCGCAGCATTGCAATCGTTTGCAACTTTGCTGTTGCAATCGTTTGCAATCGATCTATGCCTCACTGCGAATCGCACAGGATGGTGCGAGATATCGAGGAGAGTTCCGGCCATGAGGTTTCGTCACGCTTTGGCTTTCGGCGTTGCGCTGAATGCCCTTTCAACCCCGGCTTTCGCGCAGGAAGAGGTGTCTGTCGCCCAGGGCGAGCCAGCGCCCGGCGACGATGTGATCATCGTTACCGGCGTCGCCCGTGGCCAGAACCGGCTGGAAAGCTCGGTCTCGGTGAGCTCGATCGGTGCCGATTCGATCGCGGACCTGAACCCGAGCTCTTCCGCCGACCTCATCCGCCAGATCCCCGGGATCCGTTCCGAAGCCTCGGGCGGCGAAGGCAACGCCAATATCGCGGTTCGCGGCATACCGGTTTCGACCGGCGGCGCGCGGTATATCCAGCTTCAGGAGGACGGCCTCCCGATCCTCGAATTCGGCGACATCATCTTTGGCAACGCGGACAATTTTCTCCGGGCGGACCGCAATGTCGCGCGGGTCGAAGCCATTCGCGGCGGCTCGGCCTCGACCTTCGCCTCGAATTCGCCAGGCGGCATCATCAACTTCATTTCCAAGACCGGTGAGCGAGAAGGAGGGGCCTTGCAGGGT
>NZ_JAYPTL010000088.1:0-8446 GCF_038133525.1 Erythrobacter sp.
CGTCAGGCTCATAACCTGAAGGTCGTTGGTTCAAATCCAACCCCCGCAACCACCGTATTTGACCAAAAGCCCGCCGTTCCCTCGTGGAACAGCGGGCTTTTGTCGTTTGGGGCGCTCGCGAAGGCTTGGCGTGGCCGGATTAGCGCGGCACAGAGGGCGCATGAGAAAGCTCACGCCCCTCGACCACGACGGCCGCGCCCGTATGGTCGATTTCCCGCATAAACCTGACACCAAGCGCCGCGCCGCGGCCAGCGGGACGCTGAGCTGCGCCGCGGCGACTCTCGAGGCGGTTCTGGAAGGGCGTGCACCGAAAGGCGCGGTCATATCGACCGCGGAGCTGGCTGGCGTGATGGGCGCCAAGCAGACATCGAGCCTCATCCCCCTATGTCACCCCCTGCCTCTGGCCAAGGTCGGCGTGACGATTACGCCAGATGCGTCGCTTCCCGGCTTCCGCGTCTCGGCTGAGACGGTGACGACCGGACCAACTGGTGTCGAGATGGAAGCCTTGACTGCGGTATCGACTGCCTGCCTGACGCTGTTCGATATGCTCAAGGCGATCGATCGGACCATGGTGATCGGGGAGATCCAGGTTGAGGAAAAGACTGGGGGAGCGTCCGGGAACTGGACGCGCGGGGATAGTACAAGCCAATGATTGATAACGGGGATTTACTGACCGGCTGCGAAGCTGCTTGCGCCGCGGCACGGGGTTACCTGGACCAGTTCCGTGATGCGGTAAGTGAACTGGTCAGCAAGGATGGACGGCTGAACGCCCAAATCCTGGAGCGCGAGCAACGCAAGGTTCACGCTTTGGCTTGGGCGGCAACCACGGTGGCGGCACTCGAGGCGACGCTCGATTGGGCGCGCCGGGCCACCCATGCTGGCCGCTTCGGCGAGATGGAAGCGCTGATCCTTGAGGTGGGTTTCGGCGAATACCTCGGTCAATTGATCGGCGGGCTCAGCATGAGCCAGAGCGAGATCTTCCGCCCGCACGAAATCGGGCTCTCCAAAGCGGCCGCGGCACTGGCCTCGGACCCCGCTGTTGGGCAATTCCTGAAGGCCGGGAGCAATGCCACCAATCGTCAGCGTCTTTCTGAATTCGCAGCCGAAGGCGTCCGCCCTGACGAAGCGCTCGATGACGAAACGCTCGATCTCGTCCGCAACCAGTTCCGAGCCTTCTCGGCAGAACGGATTGCTCCGCATGCCCATCGCTGGCACCTGGAAGACCAACTTATTCCCATTGAGGTCATCGAGGAGATGGCCAGCCTTGGCGTCTTTGGCGTCTGCATTGCCGAGGAGTTCGGCGGCCTTGGCATGGGCAAGCTCGCCATGTGCCTGGTTTCAGAGGAACTTTCCCGCGGATGGATTTGTGCGGGTTCGCTGGGTACGCGGTCCGAGATCGCGGGCGAACTGATCGGTGCCAACGGAACCGCCGAGCAGAAGGCACGCTGGTTGCCGCGGATTGCCGACGGATCGATCCTGCCGACCGCCGTGTTCACCGAACCCGACACCGGATCGGACCTTGCATCGGTCCGCACGCGGGCATCGCGCAACGCGGAAGGGGATTGGGAAGTCCGCGGTGCCAAGAACTGGATTACCCATGCTGCGCGCGCGGACCTGATGACCATGATGGTCCGCACAGATCCCGACACCCCTGGCTATGGTGGCTTGTCGATGCTGATCGCCGAGAAGACCCGCGGGACGGAGGAAGAGCCTTTCCCCGACCATGGCATCTCGGGCGGCGAGATTGAGGTGCTCGGCTATCGCGGAATGAAGGAGTACACGCTCGGCTTTGACGGCTTCCGTGTGGCTGCAGACGGATTGCTGGGCGGTGAAGAGGGTCAGGGTTTCAAGCAACTCATGCGCACCTTCGAGGGTGCCCGAATTCAGACCGCAGCCCGTGCCATCGGCGTGGGATGGAATGCCTTCGATCTGGGGCTGCAATATGCGCTCGATCGCAAGCAATTCGCCAAACCACTGCTCGCTTTCCCGCGCGTCTCGGACAAGCTGGCATTGATGCTCGCTGAGCTCGTGATGGCCCGCGAGCTCACCTATTCGGCGGCGCGCCACAAGGACAAGGGCGAGCGTTGCGACATTGAGGCGGGAATGGCCAAGCTGCTTGCTGCCCGCGTCGCCTGGAGCAATGCGGACAATGCCGTTCAGATCCACGGCGGCAACGGCTACGCGCTCGAGTATGAGGTGAGCAGGGTGCTCTGCGACGCGCGTATCCTCAACATCTTCGAGGGTGCCGCTGAAATCCAGGCACAGGTGATCGCGCGGGGCCTCCTACAGGAACAGCGCGGCTAGCAATTGACCGCAGTGGCGTAGGCTCGGCAGAATACCTCCACTGCCGCGGCTATCCGCGCTCGGTCCTGTTCGGGATCGGTCGGCTGGCCGTACCTTCGATCAAGATCGCCCATGCCCTTGCACATGCTGGCGAACTGCTCGGCCGCCAGCGCCGGGTCTTCGACCTGCAATTCCCCGGCATGGTGCATCGCGGTTATGAATGCCGTGAAGGCGCGTTTCATGCGATGCGGGCCGGCAGTGAGGAAGGCCAGGCCGATTTCGGGATCGTGCTCGGTCTCCGCTGCAATGCGCCGATCGAACTGGATCATTTCTTCGCGCGACAGGAACGAAACCATCGCTTCGCCGATCATCGTAAGCCGTTCGCGCAGCGTACCACGGGCAATATGCGCTATGTCGAAATTCTGACGCATGATCTCACACTGCTCCTCGACGGCAGCTGCGAACAGAGCGCGCTTGTCGCCGAAGTGATTGTAAACAGTAACTTTCGATACGCCGGCGTCGGCTGCGATCTGTTCGATAGAAGTCGCCGCGAAGCCTCTCTCGAAAAAGGCATCGCGCGCGGCGGCGACAATCGCCTCGCGCTTGGCCGTATCTGCCGGCCGACCCAATTTCTTTACCTCGCTTGACAAAGTGAACGGTCCCGTTCAGTTGAACGTCATCGTTCATTAATGAACGAATCACGCGAGGAAGGCAAGCGAACCCATGTTATGGATCGCCATCCGCATGCTGACGGGCGATGCCCAGAAGTTCTACGGGCTGGTCTTCGGCATTGCTTTCTCGACCCTGCTGATCACCCAGCAGCTGACGATTTTCGTCAACCTGATCGAACGCGGGGCGAGCGGAACCTACAATGTCGCCAACGCCGATGTCTGGGTGATGGACAAGGTCAGCCGCACGACCGACGTCAATTACCCGATGCCGGCAACCGCGCTCGACAAGGTACGCAGCGTCCCCGGCGTGGAATGGGCAGTGCCACACTTGCGCGCGGCAGCTTCGGTTCGTTCGGGCGACGGCGACCTTGAGGGCGTGGCGATCATCGGGGTGGACGATGCCACCTTGATCGGCCTGCCCAAGCGCATGGCCGAAGGGAGTATCGATGTGCTCTCGCAGCCCGACAGTGTGATCATCGACGATACGGGCGTGGTTCGCCTGTTCGAGGATGGTCGCAGCCCGATTGGCGAGAGGCTGGAACTCAACGATCAGCGGGCAGTGATCCGAGGTATCGCGGATGCCATTCCCACCTTTACCAGCCAGGTCACCCTTTACACCAAATACAGCCAGGCGCTGCGATATGTCCCGGGCACGCGCAACCGGATGAGCTTCGTTCTGGTCGGAGCGCAGGACGGCATCGATCCCAAGGCCCTGGCAGAGCGGATCGAAGATCAGACGGGATTGCGAGCCCGCACCCGCGACGAATTCGCCCAGGACGGCATCGACTTCATAATCGAGAACACCGGAATCCCCTTCAATTTCGGAATTACGGTGGTGCTCGGCTTTATCGTGGGCGTGGCCATCGTCGGGCTGACCTTCAGCCTGTTCATCCGCGACAACATCAAGCAGTTTGGCGCCCTGAAGGCGATCGGCGTCACCAATGCCAAGATCCGCCGCATGGTCGTGACTCAGGCCGCACTGGTCGGCCTGATCGGCTACGGTCTGGGTGTGCTTGGTACGGTGCTGTTTGTCGGTGCCTTCCTCGACAATCCTTTCTTCAAGGGCTTCTACGTCCCCTGGCAGATACCGCTGGTCAGCCTGCTCGCAGAGATCATCATTCTCGGGGCGACCGGTTGGCTGGCCTTGCGCAACGTGCTCAAGACCGAACCCGCTTCGGTGTTCCGCTGATGGGTACGATCATGGATACCAGCGCAATCGGCGGCTGCAGGCCCGAAGCGGCAATCTGCACACGCGGGGTCACGCGCGATTTCAAGGCGGGCCAGCAGGTGCTGACCGTATTGCACGGGATCGACCTGGATGTCCGTCAAGGTGAACTGACCTACCTGGTCGGAGAAAGTGGGTCGGGAAAGACGACCCTGATCTCGATCATGTGCGGGATACTGTGGCCGACGCTGGGTGAAGTGAAAGTGTTCGGAACCGACATCTATGCGCTGGATGATACCGCCCTGGTCGAATTCCGCCTGCGGAACATCGGCTTCATCTTCCAGCAGTACAATCTCATTCCCTCGATCGATGCGGCCAGCAATGCAGCGGTGCCGCTGATCGCACAGGGGATGGATCGGCACGAGGCGCGCGAACGTGCCGTCGCCATGCTCGCCAAGCTCAATATCGCCGACCAGGCCGATAAACTGCCGAACCAGCTTTCGGGCGGTCAGCAGCAACGCGTGGCGATCGCGCGCGCACTTGTGCACGAACCGCGCCTGGTGGTCTGCGACGAGCCGACCGCAGCGCTCGATGCCGCGTCGGGCCGCCGGGTCATGGACCTCTTGCGCGATGTTGCCGTGGCGCCAGACCGCGCCTGCATCATCGTCACCCACGACAATCGCATCTTCGACTTCGCCGACCGTATCCTCGTGCTCGAGGATGGCCGCGTTACGCACGACGGCAAGCATATGCCTGAAGGACACTGACATGGCGTTCGACTGGAAAAATCTCAGCTTCTCAAGGCAGATACTGCCGGTCATCGCGGTGATCGGGCTGCTCGTGGCGGTGTACATCATCACCACCGGACTGCCGGATCGCCAGCTTGCCGAACCCGAACGCGAGCCTCCGCGGGCCCCCGCCGCGCTGGCTGCAGCCGCACGCGTTGCGGGATCGGGCGTGGTCGAACCATCGAGCGAGGTGATTCAGATTGGATCGGCCCTGTCCGGCCTTGTTACCGGCCTGATGGTTCAGCCGGGCGATCGGGTGGCGGAGGGGCAGGTACTCTTCACCGTCGATGATCGCGCGGTTCGTGCGCAATTGCGCGAAGCACAGGCTGCCATTGCAGAGGCGCGCGCCGCTATCGCCGAGGCGCAGACCGCCCAGGCCACTGCTTCGCGTCAGCTGGCGCTCTACCGCAACGTCGATGATCCCGCAGCGGTGAGCCGCGCGGAGGTGATCCGCGCAGAGGGTGAAGCGAGTGGTGCGAGCGAGCGCTTGCGGCTTGCGCAGGCTCGCCTGCAAGCGGCCGAGGCACGCGCAGGCTCCGCCCGGACCGAGATCGCGCGCCTCACCGTGCGGGCGCCGATCGCCGGTGAAATCCTGGCGGTCAACATTCGCAAGGGCGAATATGTCAGCACCATGGGCGGCGGGGGTAGCCTACCCTTCATCGAAATGGGCCAGACGCAACCGCTCCATGTCCGCATCGATATCGACGAAGAACAGGCACCCCGGCTCGCGATCGGCGCCCCCGCGACGGTGAGCCCGCGCGGTGCCGCGGAGCGTCAGGTGCAGGCGAAATTTGTCCGCGCAGAACCGCTGGTGGTGCCTAAGCGCTCGCTCACCAACAGCGCTGCCGAACGCGTCGACGTGCGTGTGCTGCAGGTGATTTACGAACTGCCCGAGACCGATGGGCTGTTTCGTGTCGGCCAGCAGGTTGACGCCTATATCGCCGCAAAGGATGCGCAGAAGTGACGCTGCGCGGGCTCCTTACTGCGGCCAGCGTACTGACACTGGCGGCGTGCGTTGCCGGACCACCGCCGGAAATTGCCACGCCTGCGCCAACTTTGCCGCCGACTTTCTTCTATGCACCGGACAGGTCCGAAGCGGCTGAACTTGGCTCGCTGTTGCCTTGGGAGGATGCGGGTTTCGACGCGCTCGCGCAGCAGGCCCTGGCATATTCCCCCACCTTGGCAGAAGCGATCGCTCGTATTGAGCAGGCACGCGCCGGTGCGGGTCGGGCGGAGGCAGAACGACTGCCGTCGGTGGGAGCCAATACATCCGTCACGAGTACGCGGACAAATCCCAACCAGTTCTCCTCCAGCCTTCCCCCCGGAATATCCTTCGATACCGAGCGAGTATCCTATGCGGCAAACCTCACTGCGCGCTGGGACCTGGATATCTTCGGCCGCCTGAAGGCGCAGCAGCGCGCCGCCCTCGCACG
This sequence comes from Erythrobacter sp., assembly GCF_038133525.1. Lineage (GTDB taxonomy): Bacteria > Pseudomonadota > Alphaproteobacteria > Sphingomonadales > Sphingomonadaceae > Qipengyuania. The sequence goes on from NZ_JAYPTL010000088.1 coordinate 6,341, forward strand.
GGTGGATGCTGCAGATGCCTCGGCGCGCGGTGTGCGCATTGCTCTTCTCTCGGAAATCGCGGCGAGCGTTATCGACTGGCGCACGCTCGAAGCCCGCGAGAAGGAAATCCGCAGCGATCTCGTAGCCGCGGAGGATCTTGCTCGACTGGCAGGCGTTCGTGAACGGGCGGGTATCGCGCCGGGTTTCGATCGTGTCCGGGCGGAGAGCTCGGCTGCGACCTCGCGCAGCCGCCTGTCTGCACTGGCGAGCGAACGGGCCCGGCTGGTCGGCAGGCTGGTGGCTCTGACTGCTCAACCGACAGCGCAAGTTCAGGCCGCATTGGCGAAAAACGATGGGGCGCTCGATTTGCCTGCAGCCCCACCTACACTTCCGTCCACCCTTCTGGCCAATCGACCAGACGTGCTGGCAGCCGCCGCAACGCTAGCGGCCGCAGATGCCGAACTGGCGGCGACAGCGCGCAAGCGGTTTCCGGTGTTCGATCTTTCCGGTGCGCTTGGTCTGCTTGCGTTCGGGATCGGCGATCTGTTTGACAGCGAGTCAGTCGTCGGCTCACTCGCAGGAACGATTGCTGCGCCCTTGCTCGACTTCGGGCGGATCCAGTCAGAAATCGACGGCGCGGCAGCCGAAAAGAAGGCTGCGTTTGAGAGCTATCGTGGCGCGGTCTACACAGCGCTGGGCGACGCGGAAGCAGGCTATGGCCTGGTTGCTGCCGCCGATAGCGAGGCACAGGCCGCGGCAGATGAGGCCAACAGCCTCCAGCGCGCGGCACGTCTGGCGAATACCCGCTACGAAGCGGGCCTTGCCGATTTCCTCACCGTACTCGAGGCGCGTCGCGCAGCCGACGCCAGCGGTGAGCGAGCGGCCGCGGCTCTGGGCCGCGCCCGCCGCGCCCGCATCTTGTTATGGCAGGCGCTAGGCGGGAGTGACTGGTCCTAGATCGTTGCCCCTCCGTCGACGACGATGGTCTGGCCCGTGGTCCAGCGCGCTGCGGGAGAGGCGAGATAGACGGCTGCGCCCGCGATATCTTCCGGCTCGCCAATGCGGCGCATGGCCAGTGCCTTTTCGGTCGCGGCAAGTGCTTGCGGATTATCCCACAGGGCCTTGGCGAAATCGGTCTTCACCAGGCCTGGCGCGATTCCGTTGACGCGGATGCCGTGTTGGCCGTTCTCCGCCGCATAATTGCGCACCAGCTGGAAGTCGGCGGCCTTCGAGATGCAATAGGCCCCGATAGTCGTCGAAGCGCGCAGGCCACCGATTGAGCTGATGATGACGATGGCGCCGTCGCCCTTGGCCCGCATATCGGGGAGAGCCAGTTGGATCAGCCAGTGGTTCGATATGACGTTATTGTCGAGGATCTTGCGGAACTGTTCGTCTGCAATGCCGTCCATCGATCCGTAGTAGGGGTTGCTCGCCGCATTGCAGACCAGAACGTCGATCGGTCCGAGCGAGGCCTTGGCCTGAGCGAATAGGTCCTCCAACTGCGCCTTCTCGGATATGCTCGCGGCAATCGCGATTGCCGTGCCTTCACCATGCTTGGCGTTGATCGACGCAGCGACTTCTTCACAGGCCTCCTGCTTGCGGCTGGAGATGACCACCCGCGCACCTTGCGCGGCCAGTCCTTCGGCGATGGCGCGGCCGATGCCGCGGCTCGATCCTGTGACGATGGCGACTTTCCCAGTTAGGTCGAAAGTGGACATGTGATTCTTCCCTCCATTGCGAAACGAATAGGGCCCGGCATCTTGCGACGCCGGGCCCCTGTTGTCGGTATTCGCGTGCCTTTAGAAAGCGGCGCGTACCGTGATACCATAGGTCCGCGGCTCTGCAAGGAACGCAGAGTAAGTCTGCTGCGGAGCAACGAACGGCGTGTTGAACGCCACCTGCGTGTAGTCCTTGTCGAACAAGTTGTTTGCCCAGAGCTCGAGGGCCCACTTGCCGTCGGGTCCGGTCACGCCGACGCGGCCGTTCACGACCACGTAGCTATCCTGTTCCTTGCCGTAGAGCAGGTCGGAACCGGTGTTGTAGTCCCCGGTCGAGCGTGCGTTAATGAAGAACAGGCCCGACAGACCCGAATTGCCGATCGGCGGGGTCCAGCTGAGCGAGGCCGT
>NZ_JAYPTL010000089.1:0-5021 GCF_038133525.1 Erythrobacter sp.
TGCGGGATGCCGATGTCGCGCATGGCGAACATCGCGACGCAGGCGAAGGCCTCGTTCACTTCCCAAAGGTCGACGTCGTCGGTCGACCAGCCAGCCTTTTCGAGCAGCTTGCTGATCGCACCGACCGGGGCCACGGTGAAGTCCTTGGGCTCCTGAGCATGGGCCGCGATGGCGACAATCTTGGCAACCGGGGTCTGACCATTGGCATTCGCAAGGCTCTCGCGAGTCAGCACGACCGCGGCAGCGCCATCGGAAATCGATGAGGAAGTTGCTGCGGTAATGGTGCCGTCCTTGGCGAAGGCAGGGCGCAGGGTAGGAATCTTCTCCGGCTTGCCCTTGCCGGGCTGTTCATCGGTATCGATGGTGACTTCACCCGCACGGGTAGCGAAGGTCACACTAACCACTTCGCCTTCAAACGCACCGTTCTCGATCGCGGCGTTGGCACGACGCAACGACTCGATTGAGTAACCGTCCATGTCTTCGCGAGTAAGCTGGTATTCGTTGGCAGTATCTTGGGCGAAGGTGCCCATCGCGCGGCCGACGTCATAGGCATCTTCGAGTCCATCGAGGAACATGTGATCGTAAGTCGTGTCATGCCCGATGCGGGCGCCCGAGCGATGCTTCTTGAGCAGGTAGGGTGCGTTGGTCATGCTCTCCATGCCGCCGGCGACGACATAGTCGACCGTCCCGCTGGCAAGGGCTTCGGCGCCCATGATGACCGTCTGCATGCCGCTGCCGCAAACCTTGTTCACCGTTGTCGCCTGTACCGATTTTGGCAGGCCGGCCTTGATCGAGGCCTGGCGTGCGGGAGCCTGACCGAGGCCCGCGGGCAGGACGCAGCCCATATAGGTCCGGTCGAACTTCTCAGGCGCAACGCCAGAACGTTCCACAGCTGCCTTGACTGCAGTGGCGCCCAGATCGGTTGCGGAAACTTCGGAGAGGGCACCCTGCATGCCGCCCATCGGCGTACGGGCATAGGAAAGGATCACGACGGGATCGGCGGCGCTGAACTGGGTCATCTTGTGCAGGTCCTTGGCTTCTGGAATATCGTGCAGGCGAGATAGGGCCTGCGTCGCTGCAGCGCAACATGGACGAGGGGAGAATACGATGGCGGATGATCGCAAGGCGGAAATGGAAACGGTGCTACGCAAACAGCGCGCCGCGCACCATCAGATGCGGCCGGAACCGATGGCTTTGCGCCGTGATCGTATCGAACGCGCCATCAAACTTCTGAAGAAGCACGGAGAAGATCTGTGCAAGGTCATGAGTGCCGACTTCGGCAGCCGTAGTCCGCATCAATCGATGATTACCGATATCGGCGGCACAGTGAACTTCGGGAAGTACTGCCTCAAAAACATGGAAAAATGGGCGCGGCCGGAAAGGCGTCATGTCCAGTTTCCGTTGGGCCTGCTCGGCGCGAAGGCAGAACTTCGCTACGAACCCAAGGGAGTCGTCGGCATCCTCAGCCCCTGGAATTTCCCGGTAAACCTCAGTTTCGGACCGCTTATGCAGGTCTTCGCAGCGGGCAACCGTGCGATGATCAAGCCTTCGGAGTTTACCGAGAAAACCAGCCTGCTGACCAAGGAACTGATCGCGGAGTACTTCACTCCAGATGAATGCGCTGTGTTCACTGGGGGCCCTGAAGTGGCTGCGGCCTTCTCGGAGTTGCCGTTCGATCACCTCATCTTCACCGGGTCGACAGCGACTGGACGGCGAGTGATGGAGGCCGCCTCGAAGAACCTTGTGCCGGTTACCCTCGAGCTGGGTGGGAAGAGCCCGGTGTTCATGGGTGAGAGCGCGGATTTCGCGAAGGCAGGCGAGCGTGTTGCGCTGGGCAAGATGATGAACGCTGGGCAGATCTGCCTCGCGCCCGACTACCTATACGTCCCTGAAAGCAAGCAGGACGAAGCAATCCATGGCGTGTGGCAGGGCACGGCCAATATGTACCCGACACTGCTCGAGAACGAGGATTACGCCAGCGTCGTCTCCGACCGCCACTTCGACCGTCTCAAGAGCCTGGTGCAGGATGCGAGGGACAAGGGCGCCGAGGTGATCGAGGTCAATCCCGGCAATGAGGATTTCTCGAACACCAATGCGCGCAAGATGCCGTTGACGATTCTCAAGAACGTCACCGACGACATGTTGGCGATGAAGGAAGAAATCTTCGGGCCGGTTCTCCCGGTGAAGACCTATAGCCGTATCGACGATGCGATTGACTACGTGAATGAGCACGATCGTCCGCTCGGCCTCTATTACTTCGGTGAGAGTGCCGATGAGCGCGAGAAGGTGCTGACCAAGACGATCAGCGGCGGTGTTACCGTGAACGACGTGATCTTCCACGTGTCGATGGACGATCTGCCGTTCGGCGGGGTGGGTGCCTCGGGTATGGGTAGCTATCACGGGGTGGAAGGCTTCCGGGAATTCAGCCATGCGCGTAGCGTCTACACCCAGCCCAAGATCGACATAGCCAAGCTCGGCGGGTTCAAGCCGCCCTATGGAGCCGCGACCGAAAAAGCGGTCAAAGGCATGATGAAATAGGGCGTACCAACGCTTTGAACTCGTCAGGCAGCGAGTGAGCGAGCGGGAATGGATGCCAGACTGTGCAAGTCTGGGATCAATACGCAGGGTGAAGGGTAGCGCAAGCCAGTGCTGGCCCGCGGGCTGTCGAGTACCTCCCGTATGTGGCGAAAAGCGCGCAAGGGTTGTCGCCAAATTTGCACGGCCCGACCCCTTGCGCCCGCGAGCCCGTCCGCCTAGAGGCAGGCCGAATTTCGAGCCCAGATGGATTCCTACGTGGTCGACCTCGAGCAATATCTTCCGATCCTGATCTTCCTGTTCATCGCGGTGGGCCTTTCGGCGCTGTTCGTGTTCCTGCCGATGGGCGTGGCGCGGCTGACCGGGACTCACAACCCCGATGCAGAGAAGCTCAGCGAGTATGAATGCGGCTTCCCCGCCTTCGAAGATCCGCGCAGTCAGTTCGACGTGCGTTTCTACCTTATCGCGATCCTCTTTATCATCTTCGATCTTGAAGCTGCTTTCCTGTTTCCCTGGGCGGTCAGTCTCGACCTTACCGGTTGGGCTGGGTGGACCACCATGATGGTGTTCCTGTTCGAACTCGCCGTCGGCCTCGCCTATGCGTGGAAGGTCGGCGCGCTGGAGTGGGAGTAACCCGATGGCTCAGCAGAGCATCATCATGCCGCCGGCGGCACAGCCGGGTGACGTTCGCCAGCCGGACGCCGATTATTTCCACGCCCTGCAGACCGAGGTGAACGACAAGGGTTTCCTCGTCACCAGCACCGAGGACCTGTTCAACTGGGCGCGTACCGGCTCGCTGTGGTGGATGACTTTCGGCCTCGCCTGCTGCGCGGTCGAAATGATCCACGTCAACATGCCGCGCTATGACATGGAACGTTTTGGTGCTGCCCCCCGCGCTTCGCCGCGTCAGTCGGACGTGATGATCGTTGCGGGTACACTGTGCAACAAGATGGCCCCGGCGCTGCGCAAGGTTTACGACCAGATGTCGGACCCCAAGTACGTCATCTCGATGGGGAGCTGTGCCAACGGCGGCGGCTATTACCACTATAGCTACAGCGTCGTGCGCGGTTGCGACCGTATCGTGCCGGTCGACATCTATGTGCCCGGATGCCCGCCGACAGCCGAGGCGTTGCTCTACGGCGTGATGCAACTGCAGCGGAAGATCCGCCGCACGGGCACGATCCAGAGGTAGGGGCGAGGCTATGGCAACGCTACATTCCGCGCCCCGTTTCACGCAGATCGAGGGGCTCAAGGACACGCTGGCAAAGGCGCTAGGCGATCATCTCGTCGAAGCGACCGAGGCCCATGGTGAACTGTTGCTCCATGTGAAGCGCGACAGCGTCGAGGATGCGCTGCGCATCCTGCGGGACGAACACGAATACCAGCAGCTGATGGAAATCGCCGGTGCGGACTATCCAGCCCGGGCCGAGCGGTTCGAAGTCATCTACATGCTGCTTTCGGTGACAACCAACAACCGCGTCATCGTCAAATGTCGGGCCAGCGAAGATACGCCGGTGCCGACTGCGACGACGCTCTGGCCCAATGCTGGTTGGCTTGAGCGCGAAGTGTTCGACATGTACGGCGTGCTGTTCGCCGGAAACACCGACCTTCGCCGCATCCTGACTGATTACGGGTTTGAAGGGCATCCCTTCCGCAAAGACTTCCCGCTGACTGGCTACCAGGAACTGCGTTACTCGGAAGAGCTAAAGCGCGTCGTCTATGAGCCGGTTCAACTGGCGCAGGACCTGCGGCAGTTCGATTTCATGTCGCCGTGGGAAGGGGCGGACTACGTACTTCCGGGGGATGAGAAAGCCGAAACGCCGCCCCCCGCAGCAGCTCCGAAGCCTGCGGAGCCGGCCAAGGCCGCGGCTCCGGCCAAGAAGAAGGCCCCTGCAAAGAAGCCCGCGGCGAAGAAGGCCGCTGCGAAGAAACCTGCGGCGGCGAAGGCTCCAGCCAAGCGCAAGGCCGCGACGAAGAAGAAGGATGCCGAATGATGCGCCGCCTTCTCCCTCTCGCCCTTGTCGCGCTCGCGGCCTGCTCACAGTCAGCTGAGCAGCAGGAAAGCGCGGACGATTTCGCGGCTCGGATCGGACAGGACGGTTCGCAGCAGCTCGATCCTTCACAACCTGATCCGGATGCACCGAATACTGCACAGCCTGCACCGCCGGCCAATGTCGATCTGACTGCCTTGCAGCAGCTGGGCGATGTTGGCGGGGTCAATCTGGGGCCGCGCGATGGCGGCTGCACGCTGATGGTTGGCGAACAGGAAATGCTGATTGCCGCGGCGATGAACGACAAGGCGCTTCCCGGCAAAGCAGTGGTTCGCATCGGCAATGTGCTTGTGATGACCGATGCCGCCATTGGCGGGCTTGAGGCCGTGAAGCGCGGTACGACCTTCGCAGGCGAAGGCTTCAAAGTCACCGTGCGCCCAGCCGAAGGCGACGCCCAGCGCCGCCCGGCAAACGTCACCGTCAGCGATGCGGCGG
>NZ_JAYPTL010000089.1:5031-8300 GCF_038133525.1 Erythrobacter sp.
GCGCATGAGCATGCAGCTTGAAGCCTCGCCCACCACCGGCGACGAGGTCATCACCAACTATACGATCAACTTCGGGCCCCAGCACCCGGCGGCGCATGGTGTGCTGCGCATGGTGATGGAGCTCGACGGCGAGATCATCGAACGGATCGATCCGCATGTCGGCCTGCTTCACCGCGGGACCGAAAAGCTGATCGAGAACAAGACCTATTTGCAGGCCCTGCCGTATTTTGACCGGCTCGATTACTGCAGCCCGCTGTGCATGGAGCACAGCTATGTCCTCGCGATCGAGAAGCTGCTCAATCTCGAAGTGCCCGAGCGTGCGCAGTACCTGCGCGTACTGTTTGCCGAGCTGACCCGCATCTGCAACCACATGCTCAACATCGGCGCGCATGTGATGGACGTGGGCGCCATGACCCCAAATCTGTGGGTGTTCGAGCTGCGCGAAGACTGCATGAATTTCTTCGAGCGGGCTTCAGGTGCACGCATGCACAGCGCCTGGTTCCGCCCCGGCGGCGTCCACCAGGACGTTCCGGAAAAGCTGCTTGTTGACATCGGCAATTGGGTCGACACGCGCCTGCCCGAACTGTTCGGTGATGCGATGAGCCTGGTGCTCGACAATCGCATCTTCAAGCAGCGCAACGTCGACATCGCTCTGGTGAGCAAGGAAGATGCGCTGGCCTGGGGCTTCAGTGGCCCGATGATCCGCGCGGCGGGCATCCCGTGGGACCTGCGCAAGAGCCAGCCCTACGACGTCTACGACCGGATGGAGTTCGACATCCCCGTCGGCACCAATTCGGATTGCTACGACCGCTTCATGGTTCGCGTGAAGGAAGTCTACGAGAGCGCGAAGATCATCAAGCAGTGTCTCGCGCAGATGCCCGAAGGGCCGATCTGCTCCGACGACCGCAAGGTTTCGCCCCCCAAGCGCGGCGAGATGAAGCAGTCGATGGAGGCGCTGATCCATCACTTCAAGCTCTACACAGAGGGCTTCCACGTGCCGGCCGGCGAAGTCTATGTCGCCACCGAAAGTCCTAAGGGTGAATTCGGTGTCTACCTCGTCAGCGACGGGTCCAACAAACCCTATCGCTGCAAGATCCGCCCGACCGCCTTCAGCCACTTGCAAGCCATGGATTTCATGTCGAAAGGCCACATGCTGCCTGATGCCACCGCCATTCTTGGCGCCATCGACGTCGTGTTCGGGGAGTGTGACCGCTAATGGCCGACCGTTCCCCCGCTCCCGATACCCCCGAACTGCGCGACCGCTGGGGTGGTTTCGAATTCAGCGACGCATGGCGCGCCAAGGCTGACGCCACGATCGCGCGCTATCCCGAAGGACGTCAGCGTTCGGCAGTGATGGCATTGCTCGACTATGCCCAGCGGCAGGTCGGCGAGGAAACCAATACGCAGGGCTGGCTGCCGCTGCCGGTGATCGAGTATGTCGCCGATTATCTCGACATGCCGGTGATCCGCGTGCTCGAAGTCGCGACCTTCTATTTCATGTACAACATGAAGCCGGTTGGCAGGTATCACGTACAGGTCTGCGGCACGACGCCGTGCATGCTGCGCGGGTCGGACGGCTTGTTCGAAACCTGCAAGAAGCGCGGGATGAAGAAGGGTCACGTTTCGGACGATGGACTGTGGACCCTCACCGAGGTCGAATGCATGGGTAACTGCTCAAGTGCGCCGATGGTCCAGATCAACGACGACAATTACGAGGATCTGACGCCGGAACGGCTCGACGCAATCCTCGATGTCCTGGCCAAGGGTGAACAGCCCAAGACTGGCACGCAGGAACCCGGCCGTCACACGGTCGAACCCGTCGGAGGCCCGACCACGCTGACCGCCATGGTCGACGCCAACCACGACTATCGTAAGGAATGGTGATGAGCATCGTCACTGTTCTTGTGGCACTGGTCGTCTGCTTCGTCGCCTGGAAGGTGCTGACGGGCATCATCAAGTTCGGGCTGATGGCCGTGGTGCTGGTCGGCGCATTCTATTTCCTCTCGCAGGGGGGGGCACTCTGATGCTCGCGGATAAGGACCGTATCTTCACCAACCTTTACGGCTATCAGGACTGGGGCCTGAAGGCGGCGCAGACGCGTGGTGACTGGGATGATACAAAGTCGCTGATCGCGCGTGGGCAGGATGCCATCATTGAAGAGGTCAAGGCCTCGGGTCTTCGCGGCCGCGGCGGCGCTGGCTTCCCAACCGGCCTCAAATGGTCGTTCATGCCCAAGGAAAGCCGGGACGGTCGTCCCAGCTTCCTGGTTATCAATGCCGACGAGTCCGAACCTGGTTCGTGCAAGGATCGCGAGATCATTCGTCACGATCCGCATAAGTTGATCGAAGGCGCGCTGATCGCCGGTTTCGCCATGCGTGCGCGGGCGGCCTACATCTACATCCGCGGCGAATATATCCGCGAGGCAGAGACGCTGCAGAAGGCGATCGACGAAGCCTATGCCGCCAAGCTGCTGGGCAAGAACGCGGCGAAATCGGGCTATGACTTCGATGTCTTCGTGCACCGCGGTGCGGGCGCATACATTTGCGGTGAAGAAACCGCGATGATCGAGAGCCTCGAAGGCAAGAAGGGGCAACCTCGTCTCAAGCCACCGTTCCCGGCGGGTGCCGGCCTCTATGGCTGCCCGACTACGGTCAACAATGTCGAAAGCATCGCGGTCGTGCCAACGATCTTGCGTCGCGGCGCAACGTGGTTTTCCAGCTTCGGGCGCGAAAACAACAAGGGCACCAAGCTCTTCCAGATCAGCGGGCATGTGAACAAGCCCTGCGTGGTCGAGGAAGCGATGAGCATTCCTTTCAGCGAGCTGATCGAGAAACACTGCGGCGGTATCATCGGCGGCAAAGACAATCTTCTCGCGGTAATCCCCGGCGGATCTTCGGTTCCACTGGTTCCGGCCGAGCAGATCTGGGACGCGCCGATGGACTTCGACGGTCTGCGCGAAGTCGGCTCGGGTCTCGGCACCGCGGCGGTTATCGTGATGGACAAGTCCACCGACATCGTCCGCGCGATTTCGCGGCTCAGCTATTTCTACAAGCACGAGAGCTGCGGCCAGTGCACCCCCTGCCGCGAAGGCACGGGCTGGATGTGGCGCATGATGGAGCGCCTGCGCACCGGCGATGCCGCGATCGAAGAGATCGACATGCTGCAGCAGGTGACCAAGCAGGTCGAAGGCCATACCATCTGCGCACTGGGCGATGCCGCGGCCTGGCCGATCCAGGGCCTGATCCGCCATTTCCGCCCCGAGCTCGAGC
>NZ_JAYPTL010000090.1:0-8157 GCF_038133525.1 Erythrobacter sp.
CTATTTGCCGCAGGACATTCTCTATCGGCCCAAGCAGGGATTCGTGACCCCGATCGCGCAATGGTTTCGCGGGCCGTTGGCAAGCGAGGCTAGGGCGGTGGCATCGAGCGAGTTGTTGACAGGCAGTGGCTGGTTCGATCGAAAGGCGCTTTCCCGCCTTGCCGAGAACCATATCGCAGGTCGCTCGGATAACGCGCGGACCCTGTGGCAGCTGCTGATGCTGGAACGGTCGCTCCGCCACCTGAGGCCCAGCGGCTAACCCTCCAGCCCATGTCCCCGCGCCATGTAGTCGGCGCTTTGCATTTCCTTTAGGCGACTTACCGTGCGCTCGAACTCGAAAGCACCGTCGCCGGCCGTGTAGAGATCTTGCGGCTCGGCTGCTGCGGTCACGAACAGCTTCACGTTGTTTTCGTAGAGTGCATCGATCAGCTTGGTGAAACGGATCGCCTCATTACGGTTTTCCGGCCCCATCTTGGGCACGCCGACGACGATGACAGAGTGATAGGCGTGCGCAATGGCCAGATAGTCGGCGGCCCCGCGATTGTCGCTGCATAGCTTCTTAAAGCTGAAGACCGCGACGCCCTTGAAACTCTTGGGGACCGTCAGGATACGTCCGCCGCCCAGGTCGATTTCGCCGCTCGGCACATTGGCTGCGTCTTCGGGCTTGTAGTCGGTCAAGCGGAAGAAGGCTTCGCGTACCTGTGCGGTGGCCTCGTCACCCATGGGGGCGTGCCAGGTCGCGATATTGCCGAGGCGATCAAGGCGGTAGTCGGTGGGGCCGTTCAGAGAAACGACGTCAAGCTCGGCCTCAATCAGATCGATGAACGGTAGGAATAGGGAACGGTTGAGTCCGTCCTTGTAGAGGTCCTGCGGCGGGCGGTTGCTGGTGGTCACCACCGTCACCCGCTCATCGCGGATCAGCGCGGTGAACAGCCGGCTCATGATCGCGGCATCGGCGGTATTGGTGACGACCATTTCATCGAAGGCCAGGCAATCGATTTCCCGCGCCATTCGTGCGGCAACCGGCTTGATCGGATCACCGGCTTCCTTCTTGCGCTCGTCGCGGATGAGGCGATCGACCTCAAGCATGAATTCGTGGAAGTGGACACGGCGCTTTTCCGCGATACCCAGTGTCTCCACAAAGAGGTCCATGAGCATGGATTTCCCGCGGCCTACACCGCCCCACATGTAAACGCCCTGCGGCCGGGTCTTGCGACCACCGAAGAGCTGGGCAAGCAATCCGCCCGAGGTTTCCGCCTCGAGGTCCTTTTGCAGCCGGTCGAGTCGTTCGGCGGCGCGGCGCTGATCCGGATCAGCCTGCAGTTCGCCCGCAGCAACCAGCCGCTCATAGCGGGCGAGCATCCCGCTCATGACGCAATGCGGCGTTTCATCTTCTTCACGATACCTGAGAAGCTGGCGACGAGGTGATCCTCCTGCTCAACCTTGCCGCGTACGAAGACCATGCTGCCGGTCTCGCGCACGATCTCGCAAACTGCGTCGAGCGGGCGATCCATCATTCCCGCGCCGACGAACTGCGTCGACAATTCCAGCGTGACCGAAGGGCCGGCGTTACCCGTGCCGATCGTGTGCATCGTCGTGAAAAGCGAGATATCGATCAGAGACAGTGTGACGGCGCCGTGGATGATGCCCTGCAGGTTCTCATGCCGCCGCTCGGGAAACATCCGCAGCCGCGACTTCCCGTCATCATCGACGCGAGTGATGAGCTTGCCCATCACAGCGCCGTTGAACAGCGACTGGTCCTTGAGATTCCAATGCCGCCAGCCCGGATTCTCCGGGTCCGCCTCGTGGTCGAACACGTCTTCGCGAAATGCCACTGGAGCCTGCGATCAGATGGCGCGTTCGGCCATCATCTTCTTGGTTTCGGCGATCGCTTTGGCCGGGCTCAGGCCCTTGGGGCAAACGTTCGCGCAATTCATGATGGTGTGGCAGCGATAAAGGCGGAAGGGATCTTCCAGCGCGTCGAGCCGCTCACCCGTCATCTCGTCGCGGCTGTCGGCCAGCCAGCGATAGGCCTGCAGCAGGATCGCCGGACCGAGGAACTTGTCACTGTTCCACCAATAGCTGGGGCACGAGGTTGAGCAGCAGGCGCACAGGATGCACTCATAGAGACCGTCGAGCTTCTCACGCTGTTCCGGCGACTGCAGGCGTTCCTTGCCGCTTGGCGTGGTCGATACGGTCTGCAGCCACGGGCGGATGCTCGCATACTGTGCGTAAAAGTGTGTGAAATCAGGTACCAGGTCCTTGATTACGTCCATGCTGGGCAGGGGGGTGATGCGGACTTCGCCTTTGAGGTCTTCGATCGCGGTGGTGCAGGCGAGGCCGTTCTTGCCGTTCATGTTCATCGAGCAGGAACCGCAAATCCCCTCGCGGCAGCTACGGCGGAAGGTCAGCGTCGGATCGATCTCGTTCTTGATCTTGAACAGTGCATCGAGAACCATCGGGCCGCAATCGTCCAGGTCGAGCTCGAAAGTATCGTAACGCGGGTTTTCTCCGCTGTCCGGATCGTAGCGATAGATCTTGAATTTGCGGATGCGCGTTCCGCCAGCGGCCTTGTGGTCGCGGCTCTTGCCGGTGATCTTCGAATTCGCGGGAAGGGTGAAGGTCGCCATTACGCTATCGATCCTGTTGCTATGCGAAACCCATTAGCGGGTGTGACGCGCCATGCAAGGGTGGGGAGGGGCAAATCCTACGCGATGGAACACATGGAACAGGGTTTAGATGAAAATGGTACCATGATCGAAAATCCGCGAGAATCCGCATGATTGCTGGGGAACCGGAAGGCCCTTTGGGCAGTCTAAGCGTCATGGACGAAGTAGGGAAAGGGTTTCGGCGCGCCGCAGTTTTTGGCGCCAGCGGTGGAATTGGCATGGCGCTGGTCGAAGCGCTGTTAGATCGGGGAATCGAGGTGTGGGCGGGTAGCCGGGCGGGATTGCCGCTTGTTGCGGGTTCGCATGCGTTTCGCTTTGACCTGAAGGATGAAGCTAGCATCGCCAGTGTGGCCGACAGAATGCGTGAGAGCCCACCTGATTTGGTCATCGTGGCCACGGGAGTTTTGACACTGAACGATGGAACAGGGCCCGAAAAGAGCTATCGGCATGTCGATGGCGAGGCGATGCTGGAAGTTATCCGGCTCAATACCGTAGGTCCCGCGCTTATCGCCAAGCACATGCTGCCGCTGTTTCCTAGACATCAACGCGCAGTTTTTGCCGCGCTTTCCGCTAGGGTCGGGTCGATCGGCGACAATCGCTTGGGTGGCTGGCATTCTTACCGCGCCAGCAAGGCAGGCTTGAATATGCTGTTGCGAAACCTGTCGGTCGAGATGGCGCGTACAAATCCGCAGGCAATAGTGGCTGGCCTGCATCCGGGGACGGTCGACACCCAGCTTTCGCTACCATTCCAGGGGCACCTGCGTGAGGGCCAACTGATGCGCCCGGATCAAGCAGCGCACCAGCTTCTCTCAGTCCTACAGGCCTTGCGTCCGGCAGATAGTGGAGCGGTCTTCGACTATAGCGGCAAGATCCTGCCCGCCTGACCCGGGTCAGGCGGTTGCAGCAATCAAGCCGTTGCGGTGCCAACTCTCGGCCAGCAGGGTCTCGATCAGGTCGGCGTGGCTAAAGCCGGCGTGTCCGGCAGCCTTGGCCATGACCTTTTCGGACCACAAATTGCAGTTGAGGTTGATCTCGATGAAGTTGATCTCGCCGGTGTCGAGGTCGAGCCGGAATTCGATCCGGCCGTAATCGAACGGCACGAACTCCTGCGCCACGCGCTTTGCGAAGGCTTCGATCTTGGGGGCCAGCTCCGGATCGTCGAAGCGCTTCAGTGCGGCCTTTTCCTTGTTTTCGACCAGGTCGCGCTTTTCGTAATAGGTCCAAAGGCGCTGGGTATCTTCACGTTCGTACCACAGCATCGGCAGCGCAATCGGCTCGTCCTTGATGGTGATGAAGGCGCACTGCACGTCGTAGCCGTTGAGATATGGCTCGACGATGGCATCGTGACCCTGCGTATGGATGTCCCACACCGCATTGGCCACGCCGGTCCAATCGTGCGCGTCGGAAATGCCCCAGCTGGCGGATGATGCGTTGGGCTTGATCACCCAGCGGCCCTTCGGGCTCGGCGGCAGGCTCTCTTCGCGTACCGGCGCACCGCGGCGATAGCAGAACCAGGGAGCGGTCGGGACGCCGGCATGCTGGCAGACCAGCTTGGAAACCGACTTGTCGTCACCCAACCCGCGCAGGAACGGCATTGCGCCAAGGTAGGGGATGCCATGCTTGTTGCACAGGATCGGGATCAGCATTTCGCTGTTCACGAAACCGCCGCGGTTCAGCAGCGGGAAGACGAAATCGACGTCAGGCTTGGTGAACAGGATTTCGTAATTGTTCGCCAGCGTCAGGTTCAGGTCGAGCCCTTCCAGCGTGCTGCGGACCTCATGGTGGTAAATCGCGTGATTGCCGTCTTCCGGGTGCATGCCGCCGCCGAACAGGGCGTGCTTGGCCATGAACAGGAGACGGATGCGGTCCTTGGCTTCCTGGGGGATACGAAGGGGTGCGATCTGAGAGGTCATTCTGGGGGCCCGTTAGCTGTGGTTGTGGCGGCCTTAATGCGCGCGCCGCTGCATCGCCAGTGCTTTGTGAGGGGAGAAATTCTTCTTGCCGCAAAGACGGAACGCGATAGCCTGCATACGAGAGGTCTGGAGAGGGACGGAATGGGCCTGAAGAACTGGTACGATGCGCATGTCATGCCGCGTCTGATCACGCTGGCTTGTGGCCAACCAGGGATCGAGAAGCGGCGCAGCCAGCTTGTGCCGCTCGCAGAAGGAAACGTCTTCGAGCTCGGTTGTGGCGGCGGACTGAACCAGCAATTCTACGACACGGGACGTGTCACGAGCTTCAGTGGCATCGATCCGCATGAAATACTGCTCGACGGTGCCCGTGCGCAGGCCTCACGCAAGGGATGGCAGGTCGACCTGCGCCAGGGCGTGGGCGAGGCGATCCCCTTCAACGATGGTAGTTTCGATACGGTCGTCTGCACCTATACGCTGTGTTCGGTAGATGATCCTGGGCAGGTCCTGTCAGAATTGCGCCGCATATTGAAGCCGGGCGGGAAACTCCTGTTTCTCGAGCACGGCAAGGCCCCAGATCCCGGGGTGGCGCGTTGGCAGCAGCGGATTGAACCCATGTGGAAACCGCTCGCGGGCGGGTGTCATCTGACTCGTCCAATCGGTTCGGCGCTGCGGGGTGCTGGGTTTTCCGTCGAGCCATTGGGGCAAGCCTACCTACCCAAGACCCCACGTGTGATGGGGTGGATGGAATGGGGTGTGGCTCGCAGGGAAGGCGCCTGACAAGTTAGGGCAGCCTCGTCCCGCGCCCAAGCTTCAAAGGAAACTGAAGGCCCCGCCGCCACGGCAATGCGCATTGCGCATCCCATGGCGAGCGGGGCATTCGGTTTGAATTACTCGCCGAAAGTACGCTGCCACCACCCGCGGCGGGGCTTGTCGTCACCTTCTGCACTTGCCGCTTCCTGCGCTGCCGGGACAGAGGCTTCGGGCTCTGCTGCAGCTTCTACTTCGGCTTCGACCTTCTTCTTGCGGGTGCGTTTGGGCTTGGGTGCTTCCGGCTCCGGCGCTGCGTCGACAGGTGCCTCGACCAGTGCTTCCTCCGCGACTTTCTTCTTCCGCGTACGCTTGGGCTTCGGCGCCGGTTCTTCGGCTACGGGAGCTTCCGCTTCTGCTTCGGCCGGTGCTTCCGCTTCGACAGGAGTCTCTTCGACCTTCTTCTTGCGGGCGCGCTTGGCCTTTGGCTTGGGTGCGTCTTCTTTTGCGACTGCCTCTGCAGCCTGAGGAGAATCTTCCGGTCCGGCAATCACCGCCATGTCTTCGGCTACCTGCTCGGAGATCTCGGCCAGTTCCTCGGCTTCGCCTTCGCCTGCCTCGTCGGTGCGATTGCCGCGTCCGCGGCCTCCGCGACGACGGCCGCCGCGACGGCGACGCTTCTTCGGGCGATCCTCGCCCTCTTCCTCGCCATCCGAAGCAATTTCGTCGGTGCCGTCTTCCTCATCGGAAACGTCACCATCTTCGGCATCGCTCTCACCATCGTCTTCATCCCGGCGCTTGTTGCGGCCGCGGCCACCGCGCCGGCGGCGGCGCTTCTTCTTGGGGCGATCGTCACCGTCGGACTCGGCATCGATATCTTCGTCTTCATCGGCATCGATATCGGCTTCGAAATCTTCCTCGTCATCCTCGACGATGGTCTCGAACTTCGGCACGATGGTGGGACGCGGGCCGGAGCTCGCGACATGCATCTTGGCGCCTTCGTCCTCACCCTCAGGGCGAACGACGACCTGGACGCCGTAACGCTCTTCGATCTCCATGAGATCGGCGCGCTTCTCGTTGAGCAGGTAAACCGCCGCTTCGGTGCTCGCCGCAAGGGTGATGATCGTTCCGCGACCGCGCGCTGCTTCCTCTTCAATCAGGCGCAGCGCAGAAAGGCCAGCCGATGAGGCGGTGCGAACCAGTCCGGTGCCATCGCAGTGCGGACAATCGCGTGTGGTGGCTTCGAGCACGCCGGTGCGCAGGCGCTGGCGGCTCATCTCCATCAGGCCGAAGCTGGAAATTCGGCCGACCTGGATGCGCGCACGATCGTGCTTGAGCGCTTCCTTCATCGCCTTTTCGACCTTGCGGGTGTTCGAGTGGTGCTCCTGGTCGATGAAGTCGATCACGACGAGCCCGGCCATGTCACGCAGGCGCAGCTGACGAGCGATCTCGCGCGCCGCCTCGAGATTGGTCGAGAGCGCGGTCTGCTCGATATTGTGCTCCTTGGTGGAGCGGCCCGAGTTGATGTCGATCGAGACCAGTGCCTCGGTCGGGTTGATCACCAGGTAGCCACCGCTCTTCAGCTGGACGACAGGATCGTACATCGCCTTGAGCTGATCTTCCGCGCCATAGCGCTGAAACAGCGGGACGGGATCGGCATACTGCTTAACCCGGCGCGCGTGGCTGGGCATCAGCAGCTTCATGAATTCCTTGGCCGACTTGTATCCGGCCTCGCCCTCGACGATGACTTCCTCGATTTCCTTGTTGTAGATGTCGCGGATGGCGCGTTTGATCAGGTCGCTGTCCGAATGGATCAGGGCCGGTGCGGCGGAGGCCAGAGTCCTCTCGCGAATCTCGTCCCACAGGCGTGCGAGATAGTCGAAGTCGCGCTTGATCTCGGGCTTGGTGCGCTGGAGACCGGCGGTGCGGACGATCAGGCCCATCGATTTGGGCAATGTGAGATCGGACACGATCTGTTTCAGTCGCTTGCGGTCCTGCGCACTGGAAATCTTGCGCGAAATGCCGCCGCCGTGGCTGCTGTTCGGCATGAGCACCGTGTAGCGACCGGCAAGGCTGAGGTAGGTGGTCAGCGCAGCACCCTTGTTGCCGCGCTCTTCCTTGACGACCTGCACCAGCAGTACCTGGCGGCGCTGGATGACGTCCTGGATCTTGTAGCGGCGACGCAGCGCCATGCGCTTTGCGCGCGCTTCGTCGACTTCCTTGGCGCGGCTGCGGCCACCCTTGCCCTGGCGCCGCCCGCGACCCTTTCGACCCCGATTGCGGCCTTCGCCATCGGTGTCCGACTCGGCCTCTTCATCGCCGCCTTCGCCTTCGTCTTCGTCAGAGAAGCCATTTTCAACGTGGCCGTCCTCGATCGTCGCGACTTCGTCCTTGTCTGACGTGTCGACCTCTTCAAGCCCGTCTTCGGCGAGGTCTTCGGCCAACTGTTCGGCGCTTTCGTCGTCGGCGTCGTATTCGTCGCCGGGCATTTCGCCGCGGTCTTCTTCCTCTTCGCGTAGGCGCGCCTCTTCTTCGGCGACTTCGGCCTCGGCGGCGAGCAATGCTTCGCGATCCTCCTTGGGGATCTGGTAATAGTCGGGGTGGATTTCGCTGAAGGCGAGGAAGCCGTGGCGATTGCCGCCGAAGTCGACGAATGCCGCCTGCAGCGACGGTTCGACGCGGGTTACCTTGGCGAGATAGATGTTACCTTTGATCTGCCTGTGATCGGCAGATTCGAAATCGAATTCTTCAATCCGGTTGCCCTTGAGCACCGCCACCCGGGTTTCTTCCTGGTGGCGCGCATCGATAAGCATGCGCGTTGCCATGTA
>NZ_JAYPTL010000091.1:0-8133 GCF_038133525.1 Erythrobacter sp.
CCTTTTGTCGAATTGTTGGGCTGCCTCAAGAAGCCCTTGTTGGCGCAGAACCCCCGGGCGGCGGGTGGCGCCCGGGGGGGCGGTTGTGCTGCCCACCCGGGGCCGGGGCCCAAGCCCCCCCCCAGCCACACCCTGGGGGGGGGTGGGCCCCACGTGGCGCCCCCCCCCCGACGACGACTTTCCAGGCGAGGTTCAGGCCAGGCCTTTCCGGCCGCCGCCATGGCGTTGGTGCCGTCGCCTGTCCCGAACCGGGGACGAATTTCAGTAAGGGCGGTAATTGCCCGCGCCCGAATAGCGGGCGAGGATGTTGTCGTGCACGATGGGGCTCAGCAGTTCGCTGAACGCACAGCCGACCATGCAGTTTTCCCACCACACGACCTGCGCTTGGAGCGATTCGAGCCCGGGTAGGGAAAGCCAGCACATCTGGCCTTCGTGCATGCGGTTGATCGCCGCCGCCGAGAAACCGGAAATCGAAAGGTCGTGAACCACCGTCTGGAACGCCCGACCACCCGAAGCGCGGAGCGACCCTGGAATGGTCAGCTTGGTCCGCGGCGCGCAGCGATCTTCCTGCGCAGCGAGCATGTAGCGATCCTGGGTCTGGTAGCTCATGGTGGCCCTTCCGTATCGAATTTCCGGTTATTCTATGTCCCGCACGCGCGGGTGATCTTGATCCGGAATCTCACGGAATTGGGTTACGAATGCGTAACCCGAATTGGTTAACTCATCCTTCCACGCGCTCTCGATGGAAGCCCTCGAAATCGTTAACAAGCAGTTCGACGAGGCGATTTGCGACCGTTTCGGGCGCTTTGACCGTCAACGGGTCCTCACCCGGGTAAGCCTTTGCGCGCATGCCGGTGCGAGTCGCGCCCGGATCGATCAGTGCGACCCTGACGCGCGAGATCTTCTCGATCTCCGCAGCGTAGCATTCCAGCAAATTGTCGAAGGCTGCCTTGGTCGCGCCATAGGCCGCCCAATAGGCTCGCGGAGCGGCGCCAACACTGCTGGTCAACCCGATTACGCGACCGGCATCGGCGCGCTTGAGCAGGGGATCGAAATTGGCGAGCAGTGCTTGCGTCGCCAGTACATTGACGGTGATTGCTTGCGAGAATTGCTTGCCGTCGATCTGTGTTACTGGGGTAAGGGCCGGTAGATAGGCAGCCGACATCACCAGTGCGTCGAGCTTGTCCCACCGTCCGCCAATCGCCGAAGCCAGCCGGGCAATGCCGTCACTTTCCGCCAGGTCGACGGGAGCAATCGTGGAGCTTCCGCCAACAGCGTGAATGCTGTCCTCGATCGTTTCGAGCCCACGCACATCGCGGGCTGTAAGGACCACGTGGGCCCCCGCAGCGGCCAGCGCCTGTGCCGTGGTCGCACCGATCCCCTTGCTTGCGCCGGTAACCAGCGCCAGCCTTCCTTCGAGCGGTTTGGTCATTACTCGGCAGCCTCTACCGGCAGGATGAGCTGCTGGAGCTGTTCCTCGCGATGGGCCTGATCGGTCAGAGCGGTCGGATATTCGCCGGTGAAACATGCATCGCAGAACTGCGGACAGGCGGCGTTGCGAGGCTTCTCGCCAACCGCGCGATAAAGCCCGTCGATCGAGACGAAGGCGAGGCTGTCGGCCTTGATGAACTGGCGCATGGGCTCCAGTTCCATCCGCGCGGCCAGCAGCTTGCTGCGTTCGGGCGTATCGACGCCGTAGAAGCAGCTATGCGCGGTCGGCGGGCTGGCGACGCGGAAGTGCACTTCGGTGGCCCCGGCGTCGCGCATCATCTCGACGATCTGCATCGACGTGGTGCCGCGGACGATCGAATCGTCGATCAGGACGATTCGCTTTCCCTCGACCAGTGCGCGATTGGCGTTGTGCTTGCGCTTGACCCCAGCATGGCGGGCACCATCGCTCGGCTGAATGAAGGTGCGCCCGACATAGTGCGAACGGATGATGCCAAGTTCGAACGGGATGCCCGATTCCTGCGCATAGCCGATGGCGGCCGGCACACCGCTGTCCGGCACAGGTACGACCAGATCGGCCTCCACCGGCTTCTCGCGTGCGAGTTCTGCACCGATCGCCTTTCGCGCTTCGTAGATGCTGCGCCCGTCGAAAACCGAGTCGGGTCGGCTGAAATAGACGTGCTCGAAGATGCAGGGGCGCGGGCGATGATTGCCGAATGGGTGAAGCGAATCGACATTCCCCGCGAAATCGACCTTGATGATTTCGCCCGGTTCGACCTGGCGGACGAACTCCGCCCCGACCACGTCGAGCGCCACGGTTTCCGAGGCGAATACCGTGGCATCGCCGATCCGGCCCATCTGCAGCGGGCGGATACCCAGTGGATCGCGGCAGGCAATCATGCCCTCCGGCGTCATCACTATCAGCGCATAGGCGCCTTCGAGCAGGCGCAGCGCGTCGATCAGCCGGTCCATCGTTGTGGGATAGCGGCTGGTTGCGACGAGGTGGATGATTACCTCGGTATCGCTGGTCGACTGGAAGATCGCACCCCGCCTTACCAGGTCAGCGCGCAGCACGCCTGCGTTCGAGATATTCCCGTTATGCGCGACGGCGAAGCCACCGCTGGCCAGGTCGGCATAGAGCGGCTGGACATTGCGCAGGCCCGCGCCGCCCGTCGTGGAATAGCGCACGTGACCCGCAGCCATCATGCCGGGCAGTTCGGCGATAGCTTCCTGGCTCGAGAAGTTCTCCGCAACATGGCCGAGGCCGCGGCGGGTGAAGAATTCGGAACCGTCGAAGCTGGTGATGCCGGCGGCTTCCTGCCCGCGATGCTGCAAGGCGTGCAGGCCAAGCGCGGTCGCGGCGGCAGCATCGGTCGCGTTGATCGCGCCGAATATGCCGCACTCTTCGCGCAGCTTGTCGCCATCCTCGTCAAGGAACGGGTGGGTAAGGTTCATCAAGGGCCTGTCCGCGCGACTGTTCCGGATGCGGGCCCCAATGGCGATGTTACGGCCCGATTACAAGGGTAGTGCGACCAGTGGTCCCCGCGGGGAACGATTTCATTGCACGGAAAGGTTAGCCTGCTTAAACGCCGCAGGCATCCGCAGCGAATAGCAAGGCCTGCCTTGATCCTATCTCCTTTCGAACGAACGATCGCCAAGCGCTACCTGCTTCCGGGCCGGGGCGAGGCTTTCATCACACTGGTCGCAGGCATCTCCATCGGGGTGGTCATGCTTTCCGTCGCCATGCTGGTGATCGTGATGAGCGTGATGAACGGCTTCCGCGCGGAGCTGTTCGACAAGATTGTCGGACTCAATGGCCATGCGATCGTGCAGGCCTATGGCGGCCGGCTCGAAAACTGGGAGGCGATGCTTGAAGAAGTGCGCGCCACACCTGGGGTCACGCAGGCCAGCCCCTTGATCGAACAGCCATTGCTGGTGACCTTCAATGGACGCGTCGAAGCGATCTTGGTTCGGGGAAATACCCCGCAGGACCTCAAAGGATATCAGAGCAAGGTTGTCAGCGGCGACCTGGCACAGGTTCGGACGGGTGATGGCAGGGTGGCTCTGGGTGTCCGCCTGGCCGAAAACATCGGCGCTCGCGTCGGCGATACGATCACCATCATCAACCCCCAGGGGCGCTCGACCCCGTTTGGCACCGTCCCGCGTCAGATCGGGTATGAGGTGGCGGCGATATTCGAGATCGGTATCTACGATTACGATAGCACCTATGTCGTCATGCCAATGCAGGACGCGCAGACGCTGCTGCTGCTTGGTGACGCGGTCCAGATGATCGAGGTGAAGGTCGACGATCCGGACGAAGTCGGTGCGATCCTGGAGCCAGTGCAACGCGCGGTGAAGGGCCGTGCCGTGGTTGCCGATTGGAAGACGATCAATGCCACCTTGTTCGAAGCCCTTCAGGTGGAACGCGTTGCAATGGCATTTGCATTGAGTTTCATGGTCTTGGTCGCGGCTTTCAATATTCTTTCTAGCCTTGTCATGCTGGTTCGCGCGAAGACTCGCGACATTGCGATCATGCGGACCATGGGCGCGACGCGGCAAAGCCTGATGAAGATCTTTGTCACCACCGGCTTCACGGTCGGCGCGATTGGCACGGTGGCCGGTTTGGTGCTTGGTTTCCTTGTGCTCTACTTCCGCCAGGGGATCGTCGAACTTATCGGCCGCGTGACAGGGGTCGAGCTGTGGGACCCGCAGATGCGCTTCCTGACAACGCTGCCGGCCAAAACTGACCCGATCGAAGTCGCATTGATTGTCTTGCTGGCACTGGTGCTCAGCTTCCTCGCCACGCTCTATCCCGCGTGGAAGGCGGCAAGCACCGATCCGGTACAGGTGCTGCGTTATGAGTGATTTCGTTGTCGAATTGCGCGGGCTAACCCGCAGTTTCGAACAGGGCGGGGTGCGGATCGACGTGCTGCGCGGGGTCGATCTGGCGATCCGCCCTGGCGAGATCGTTGCATTGCTTGGACCGTCAGGCTCAGGCAAATCGACCTTGTTGCAGGCGGTGGGTTTGCTCGAAGGGGGCTTTGGCGGTGAAATCGTGATCGCCGGGCAGTCGGCAGAGAAATCCAATTCTCGGATGCGAACGACCATGCGCCGCGACCATTTGGGCTTTGTCTATCAGTTCCATCATTTGCTGCCCGATTTCGACGCGGTCGAGAATGTGGTGTTGCCTCAGCTCGTAGCCGGAAAACCGCGCGCGGAGTGCGAAGAACGCGCCCGACAACTTCTTACCGCCCTGGGCCTCGCCGAGCGACTTGATCACCGCCCGAGCCAGCTTTCCGGCGGGGAGCAACAGCGGGTTGCGGTGGCACGCGGATTGGCGAACCGGCCAAAGCTTGTGCTGGCCGATGAACCCACCGGGAATCTCGACGAGGCGACAAGCGACAAGGTGCTCGAGCAGTTCCTGTCGTTGGTGCGAGGCGAGGGTAGCGCGGCCCTGATTGCGACGCACAATGAACGCCTGGCGCAAAGGATGGATCGCGTGGTGCGGCTGCACGAAGGCCTGCTAGGGTAGCGGAGCCTGACGTGTTCGACTACGCTGGATCAGCGAAGGAGGACTCGTATGACCGACCATCCCAGCACGTTCCGCGCAGAAGGTTGCGATCGCGGAGGAATCCAGTGGGATGCGCGGGCGACCCTCTACGGTGAAGGCAATGGCGGTGGCTTGCTCGATGGGGCCAAGGGTCTGCGAAATGGCGGCTTCGCAGAACTGATCATGCTGGTCATGCTGATGCCGCCGGTAGATCGCCGCCGATACTACATCGAGAAGCTCGGCGACCGTAGGTTTCACGCTGCCGAGATCGAGGCGCTCTCCACGCGCGACGATTTTCCCGTTTCGTAGATCGGGTTCATTCTTCCATCGAGTTGGGGTTCCAAGCGTATTCGTCATGGCTCAACCCGTCAGTCGGGGAGGATTGCCATGATTGCGAACATGATTGCCTTGCTGATTGCCCAGGCGAGTAGCTCGACAACGGTGCAGCCAGCACCGCCGCCGGCACCTTGCGAGGGTCCTGAATTCGCTGCCTTCGACTTCTGGGTCGGCGAATGGAAGGTCTACGCCCCGGGTCGCGAGGCACCGATCGCCAATAGCTTGATCGAGAAACTCTATGCAGGCTGTGCCATCCGCGAGAACTGGGTGCCGCTCAGGGGCGGAGGCGGGGGAAGCCTATCGGCCTTCGATCCCAAAACCGGACGGTGGCACCAGACCTGGATTGGTGGCGGGCCTGGCCCCGTGTTTTTCGACGGTGGGCCCGCCGGGAACGCAATGGTTCTCACTGGGTGGTGGCCCGGTTCCGGGCCCAATGGTGAGGATGGCTGGACAAGAATGACCTATTCGCCGCTGGACGGCGGCGCGGTTCGGCAGCATGGTGAGTTTTCAGCCGATCACGGCCTGAGCTGGGTAACCAGCTTCGATTTCACCTATCGCCGCAAGGAATAGCCCCCAGATGACCACCATCGCCGATTTCACAGTCGCCACGAACAAGGGCGACGCGCTCGATCTCAAGGAGAAGCTCGGCAAGGTGCTCCTGGTGGTCAATACCGCCAGCAAGTGCGGCTTCACTCCGCAGTATGATGGACTGGAGAAACTGTTCCAGGACTACAAGGACAAGGATTTCGAGGTTCTTGCCTTCCCATGCAACCAGTTCGGTAGCCAGGAACCTGGCGATGCGGATGAGATCGAGAGCTTCTGCAAGGTCAATTTCGGCCTGACTTTCCCCTTGATGGCCAAGATCGACGTCAACGGCCCCGAGGCGAGCCCGCTGTTCGACTGGATGAAGGGCGAAAAGCCGGGATTGATGGGCTCCAGGGCGATCAAATGGAACTTCACCAAGTTCCTGATCGACCGTGAAGGCAATGTCGTGAAGCGCTATGGGCCGGCCGACGCACCGAAGACGATCGCGAAGGATATCGAGAAGCTTCTGTAACCCACGCGTCGATCCGTTCGAAAGCCAGCCCATGCTTGCCGACCTAAACCAGTGGTTCCTCTCGCTCGGCGCCGACTATGGCGTGAATCCTTATATCTTCGGGGCAATCTACGTCGGGGCTATCCCTTTCTTCTTCACTTCGATCGGGTGGCTGGTGAAACGCGCGCGGGCAGGGCGCTCGACCGTGGTCCCTACCATGTGCGCCGGTTTCTGCTTTGTTTCGGCCTACCTCTATCTGGCAGTGGCCGGGCGCAATATCCCGGTCTGGGTGTGGATCTTCCTGGGCGCTCTGATCGTCTATGGAGCCGTTTCGACGATCCGCGACACCCGCAGGAAAATCCGCGAGGGGCAGTAACTAACATTTCTCCACCGCTTGTGGAGAAATGAGGTCCCTGCTGCCCTTCCGAATCCGGCGGAATTTCCTAATCTGGGACGATGTCGTTCAAGCCCTTCGTCCCGCTGCGCGTATTGTCGGCCTATTCGATGCTCGAAGGGGCGATCGATCCCAAGGCAATGGCCAAGCTGGCGAAGGAGCGGGGCTTTCCCGCCATGGCGATCTGCGACCGCAACGGCCTTTATGGCGCGGTCATGTTTGCCGGGGCCTGCAAGGCGGAAGGCATTCAGCCGATTATCGGTGCGCTGCTGGGCGTCGCGCGCGAAGCGGAAGGCAAGCAGGTCGACTACCTGCCGCTCTATGCGCAGGATGAAGCGGGGTATGACAATCTCTGTCACCTCGTTTCGAAGGCACACCTCGATCGGCCGCTCGAGTTTGAGCCGCATGTGCGACTGGAAGACCTCGACGGGCATACCAACGGCCTGATCGCACTCACGGGCGCCGCTGATGGAGCGCTGACCCGCCTGCTGGCCGAAGGCCAACAGGCGCACGCCGAAGCACTCGCGGACCGGCTTCAGGCACTGTTCCCGAACCGCCACTATGTCGAGCTCGCTCGGCGCGGTGATCCGGTGGAGGAGCGGGCAGAAGCTGCGCTTGTCGACCTCGCCTACGCGCGCGAATTGCCGCTGGTCGCGACCAACCCGGCCAATTACGCCGAACCGCATATGCACAAGGCGCATGACGCCATGCTGTGCATCGCCGGTTCGACCCACGTTGACGCCGAGGATCGCGTCCGCTCCAATCCCGAAAGCTACGTGAAGACCTTTCACATGATGGAGGAAGGCTTCGCGGACCTTCCCGAAGCGGTTCAGAACACGTCGGTCGTGGCGCAGCGCTGCGCATACATGCCCCCCTACCGCAAGCCGATCCTGCCTAGCCTTGCTGGCGATCTCAAGGGTGAGGCACGCATGCTGGAGGAGGACGCGCGCAAGGGTCTGGAGGCGCGGCTCGCGCTCTATGGCGAACTCTCGGAAGAGGAACGGAAGGTCTATCTCGACCGCCTCGATTTCGAGGTCGGGATCATCAACCAGATGGGCTTTCCTGGCTACTTTCTGATCGTTGCCGACTTCATCAAGTGGGCCAAGGATCACGATATTCCCGTGGGTCCGGGGCGCGGATCGGGTGCCGGCTCGCTGGTCGCTTGGGCGCTGACGATCACCGATCTCGATCCGATCAAGCTGGGCCTGCTGTTCGAACGCTTCCTCAATCCCGAACGCGTGTCGATGCCTGACTTCGATATCGATTTCTGCGAAACGCGGCGCGGCGAGGTGATCCGCTATGTTCAGCAGAAATACGGGCACGACCACGTCGCGCAGATCATCACCTTCGGTAAGCTTAAGGCGCGCG
>NZ_JAYPTL010000092.1:0-8111 GCF_038133525.1 Erythrobacter sp.
TATCTTGAATCACATCTCGCAGCGATTGTGAATCCAGTTTGTCAACAGGGCCTAGGTGGCGTCCGAACAAAAGTTCCGTGTGCTCAATATCGTCGATGATGTGATAGGGAGAGGCCGGCAGCGGTGTTCGCTGCATGAATCCCTCTTCGCTGGGCTACCAGCCGCCGGCCCCACAAACAATCTTGCCTCGTCCTGCCATGCTGCCTTACGCTGCGCTCCAGGCCGCCCAGCAGGGCGACCCCAACCGCCGGAACTCTAACTTAACCGGTGGACCACCCTGATGGGGCAGGTCAGGTGGAAGACTACAACCGAGAGAGACCGCCCTCATCCCTTGGCTACGCGACACCGGCGGCGTTCGCCGCCGAACTAGATAAGCAATGGCCTGCTTCGCCACGCCCTACGGGCTCCGCTGCGCAGCCCATTGCTTCAACCGCGCTCATACGCATCAACGCAGCTCGGCTCTAATCCCGGCTGGGGGGAAGATCAGGGGGTCACGTCACTCATTGGAAGGCGGCTATCGCGACGCAATTCGCTCTGAAAGTCGTGGGACTATTTTGCAGGTCTTCGAGGAACAGACCTGCTAATTTTCGCCCTGCAGTTAGTTCCATTAGGATAACGCTGTTAGCATACGTAGGCACCGCGGCCGCTAGCCAAAAGGTTGCCAGTAGGACCGTATACACGTGTTTCAGCGACCGAGATATTTTTACCGATCTTGATTATTTTGCCCGATGCTACGAGTGGTCCCGAGGTTGCCGGGCGGTGGTAGTCGACCCTCAGATCGGCGGTCGCCTTGGCCCCTGTACCTTGCGACAATAAGGTGTAGAGCCCGGTTAAATCGATCAGAGAGGCGAGCACGCCGCCATGCGCTGAACCGATTGCCGGGTTTGACACGATCTCGTCGCGCCAAGGCATCTCCAGTTCAAGCTGCTCGTTCGAGCATGACCGTAAAGTGAGGCCAAGCCACCGGTGAAACGGGGCAATCTGCAGGATCTCTTCGAGGCGCTTAGGATCGATCCTTGTCAGATTATCGGTCATGTAACGGCTCCCTGCGGACTGTGATTACGCTTGAGAAAATCGAGTATCGCTGCCGAAAAGGCATCGTTGGCATCGCCAACCACCATATGTGTTGCCTCTGCGATGTCGGTGTATTCAGCGTGTGGAACAAGTTCGAGCAATTGCGCGACCGCGTCTTCGGAAACCAGATCGCTCGATCCGCCGCGAATAATATGCAATGGCAGCGAAAGCCTGCTGGCTGCATCGTTCAGCGCATCAAACTGGCGTTCCTGATGAGCCGGATCGCTTCGCTTGGCTAGTGTGATGTTGCGGATAAAGGCCGGATCCCAATGCCAGTAGTAGCGGCCGTCTTCCTTCTCTCGCAGATAGCGCCGTAAGCCCTTGCCGGCTCCGCGCTTGCGGCGATGTGGCATGTAGCGCGCGATGACCTCTGCCGCTTCGTCCGGTGAAGAGAAACCGGTCTCCACGTGCTCCTCCATAAAGCCGACTACGCGCATAACGCCCCCCGTCTCCATACGCGGCGCGATGTCGACGAGAGTGAGCGACGCGAAGCGGCCCGGCGCAAGGTGTCCTTCGGCGATCAGTCCGGCCAACCCGCCAAGGGAGGCCCCGACGAGCGCTGGCTTGCGGTCCATTTTTGAAGCGATCGCAACGAGATCTGAAGCGAAGTCGCGCGTTTCGTAAGCGCCCTCGGCAGACCATTCGCTGTCGCCATGACCGCGCATATCAATTGCGATCGGACGAAATCCCGCATTGGCGAGATCGGCTGTGACACGTTTCCATGCGTGACGGGTCTGGCCGCCTCCATGCGCGAGCAAGACCGGTAAAGCATCGGCATTTCCGGTCGCTTCGGCTGCTATGGAGATGCCACCATTTCCCCCGATATGGAAAGTTTGCGACTGCATACCGCAACCTCATATTGTAAATCGATTTACAGTAAACGGCTTTATTTCCTGATCCGCTATGGTAGGTTGCCCTAGATGGCTGCCATGACGGGCTATGACGCGGATACAAAGGGGGGCAAGTTCCCTCACCGATACCGATCGGCTGTTCTTTCTTATGGAGGAAGTGACCCGGCGTTTGCGCAGGACCGCCGATTCTTCGGTTGAACAATTCGGGCTCACGCGGACGCAATGGAGTATATTGGCTTATCTTTCGGAGCCCAGGCATGACCCAGACAGAGCTGGCTCGGGAACTGAAGCTAGAGCGCGCTAGCATCGGCCAGACTATTGATCGCCTGGAAGAACTTGAGCTGGTGGAAAGACGCAGGCGCGAAGAACGACAGGCGCGTTTGGCGGGTTCATTTACGCCCTGCCGCAATCGAGCTACTTCCCAAGATGCGAGTAGAAGCTGATGCAATGTATGCTCGCTTGCTCGGGGGGATCCGTTTTGGGGAACTGGAGCGCTTACGCGGATCGCTGGCTAGGATGCATGACAATCTGGGCAGCGAGCCATAATCACTCGAAATCGAGCCCATGCCCCGCGTTCACGCCCGCGTTTGCCCTTCAGGGGGTCTGATGCTCAGATGAGGGACGCCGAGCGCATGCGATCATAACATCCCGGCAGTCGTGGCAGGCGAGGTGGCCGGAGCCCCCGCACTCACCCAGCGCCGTTCGGTTCCTTATCAGCTTGAGCGACCATCGGATTCAGTTTCTGCTGTAGCGTGAAATCAGCGAGTGTTTGCATGGCGGCACTGCTAGCGAATATGGTTGACGCTGAGCTTGAACACGCCAGGCATGCGCGAGCCTTCCAAGATAGCGCTATGGATAAGCATATGCCGAAAGATGAGATACGTGATTACGCCCCCAACGAAAAGGATGACATCCTTTATTTGCTAGAAGAGGTGAACAGGACCGCTCGGCGGACCTTCGACGCTCTGATCGTGGGGCTCGACCTCAATCAAACACAATGGCGGATCATCGCGTCCTTGTTGCGAGAACCTACGCTAACACAGACCGAGATTTCTCGCCTGCTCGAGCTTGAATCGGCGACGATAGGACAGGCTGTCGCAGTTTTGGTTGAAAAAGGTTTGATCGAGCGAGAGCGGGCGGCGCACGATCGAAGGGTTTGGAACCTCCACCTCACCGAGCAAGTAAGAACCATCTGGCCGGAACTGCGCGAAGCGGCTGATCGACTCCACGAAATTCTCTGGAAGGGAATGTCTGCGCCTCAAATCGACCTCCTGCGTACGATGCTTCGAAAAGTTGCGGAGAATCAAAAGCAGGCTGACACTTGCGAAGAAAGCCGATGAAGCATGATCTGGAAAACAGTGTCGGTGAACTGACGCGGCTAGCAGAACTCGGTCAGATTTTCGCCCGGCACGGTCTGAAAAATCTCGGAAGCTTGCTTGGCTTTATGCCGGTTTCGGAGAATGAGCCAGATACCGAGGACTTGCGTCCTGCATCGGTGGTGGCGCTGTTGCGCGATGTCGGCCCTGTCGGAATAAAGCTTGGCCAGCTCCTGGCGACCAGAAGCGATCTGTTTACACAACCCTGGATTTCCGCGTTCGGCACTCTCCACGACCAGGTGGAACCGCTGCCGTTCGATAAGATCGAACCGGTGATTGTATCGGCTTGGGGCAGCGACTGGGAACGTGAATTCGCCGCTTTCGAGAGAAACCCGATCGCCTCAGCCTCTATCGCGCAGACTTATGTCGCAACCCTGCTGGACGGAAGCGAGACTATCGTGAAAATCCGCCGACCCGGCATGGCGTCCAGGATCGAGGCGGACATGAGGCTGTTGACACGGCTCGCGGGCCTCGCCGAGCGTCGGTCAAGCGACATTGCTCGCTATCGACCCGTGGAATTCCTTCAGACATTCGCCAAGAATTTAGCGCGGGAGATGGACCTGGCGGCAGAAGCACGTGCCTGTGAAAGGATTGGCGGTTATCTGGAGATGCTTGGGGTGAAGACGCCCGCGATCCACTGGGAACTCACAGGCTTGACGATCAATGTGCAGGAAGCCCTGGGCGGAAAGCCCGCGTCGCGGCACCCGGCAACTGATCCGGCAGGGAATGCCCAGTTCGCGAAGCGCTATGCCGATGCAGTGCTACGGATGATCCTTCTCAATGGAGAGTTTCATGGCGACCCGCATCCCGGCAACGTCTTCTGGATGGAAGGGAACCAGGTAGGCTTCATCGATTTCGGCTCGGTCGGCTTTCTCAGCGGCGCGCGGCGTCAGGAAATCGTCCGACTGATTTTCGCTATCGCGAACGGACAGATAGACAAGGTGGCCGATCTGCTGCTCGACTGGGCAGGCAATCCACTCGTGGATCGCGCGCAATTGGTGATGGACCTGGATGAGCTGATCGCGGAATTTAGCGGCACAGCTCTTGCCGGGATAGAATTCGCGGCAATTTTCGATCGGGTTTTCGGATTGTTGCGCGATTATCGCCTCGTATTGCCGCCCGACCTCGCTATTTTGCTGCGCACCCTGCTGACCGCAGAGGGCTTCGTTCGCTCTTTGGCGCCGGACTACAATATCGCCGAAGAAACGAAGCCGATCGTGATGCAATTGTTTGCCGAGCGATTTTCGATCGGAGCCGCGCGGGATCATTTGGCCAAGGTCCGCAGTGGCCTGCTTGATTTCTCGGCATCGCTGCCCGAGCTAATCGATAACGTTGCCTCGGTCGCTCGATCAGGTACGATTCAGGTATCCATCGACCCAGCCAGTCTGAACCATCTGACGCGGGAAGAGGACCGCAGCACCCCCGTCAAGGGTCCGGTGGTGGCAGCGTTGATCATCTCTGCCGCATTGCTGGCCGACCAATCGTTGTTACTGGCAGGAATTGTTCTGGCTTTCGCGGGAATAGCACTCATTCCTAGATGGAACTGATAAGACCACACACAATGAACGCTTAGACCACGGCCGCCCGGCACCGATATTGGCTACATCAAGGGAGAAGAGTGGAAATGACCGAACAGAAACCTGCCGAAGCGGTGCCTGCCGCCACCATGCTGCTGACCTGCCCCATCAGGGTGGTCCACCGGTTAAGTTAGAGTTCCGGCGGTTGGGGTCGCCCTGCTGGGCGGCCTGGAGCGCAGCGTAAGGCAGCATGGCAGGACGAGGCAAGATCGTTTGTGGGGCCGGCGGCTGGTAGCCCAGCGAAGAGTGTGGCCGGACGGTGTTGTAGTGGATACGCCAGCGCTCGATCAGGATGATTGCCTCCTTCAGAGTGTAGAAGATCTCCCCGTTGAGAAGCTCATCCCTGAGCTTGCCGTTGAAGGATTCGTTGTAGCCATTCTCCCATGGTGATCCGGGTTCGATGTAGAGAGTCTTCACACCAATCCGCCAGAGCCAGTCGCGCACGGCATGAGAAGTGAACTCAGCGCCATTATCGCTACGGATGTGATCAGGCGGACCATGGCGTTGGAACAGCTCGGTCAGCACGGCCAGGACATCATCGCTCTTGAGCTTGCGCTGGACATGGATCGCCAGGCACTGGCGGCTGTACTCGTCGATCACGGTAAGCATGCGGAAGGCCTTGCCGTCATGGGTGCGATCCATGACGAAGTCGTAGCTCCACACATGGCCACTATATTGCGGACGCAGCCTCACGCATGATCCATCGTTGAACCACAGACGCCCGCGCTTTGGCTGTCTCTGCGGAACCTTGAGCCCTTCACGGCGCCAGATCCGCTCGACCCGCTTGGCGTTCACCAACCAACTTTCATTGCGCAGCAGCGCCGTGATCCGGCGATAGCCGTAGCGACCATATTGCTGGGCCAGCCGGATGATTGCAGCTGTCAGCGGCTTCTCGTCGGCTGGTGGTGCGGGCAGCTTGCGCTGGGTCGAGCGGTGCTGGGCAACGACCCGGCAGGCACGGCGCTGGCAGATATCCAATGCCTCCTGCACATGGTCGATGGCCAGCCGACGCCGTGAAGGGCTCAGTACTTTCCCTCGACAACCTCCTTCAGGATCAGCGCATCGAGCGTAAGATCAGACACCGCCTTCCTGAGCCGCTGGTTCTCCTTCTTGAGATCCTTCAATCGCCGAGCCTGGCTGACCTTCAGCCCACCGTACTCGCGTCGCCAGCGATAGTAACTCTGCTCCGAAATCCCCAGCGATCGGCTGATCTCCCCGATCTTCTCTCCGTGCGAGAGCCGAACTTCGGCCTCACGCAGTATCCCGATAATCTGTTCCGGCGTGTATCTCTTCCGTGCCATTCATCAGCCCCTTTCAAGCCGTAAATAGCCGAAATCCTAACTCTCAAAACGGACCACTTTTCGGGGGGAAGGTCACCTCTGGCCGATGGGAAGGACGCTGACAGGCTGGAAACCGCAGTTGGGCGGTTGGGGCTTGATCGACCTTAGAAACGCGCAATCGGTCGATCCGTTTTCCCTGGCCTCAGATGAACTCATTGAGGTTACCGACTGGGAACTACTTGATTTTGCAGTTCAAGTTGTCAAGCAATGGCTCCAAAGGAAGGGTTTCGAGATCATGTCCACTCACTCAAATCCCAACGTCGATCCGAACATCTGATTTGTCGGAGACAATGGACCCGAGTGGGTAATCGTACGAGCAGCGCGATATCCAGAAAAGGTGGCTCAGATCCCGAGCAACGTAGAGGCCATCGCTAAGCAATGCGAAGCTCTCAGTCACTTGGGGAATTTCGCATCTTTTGGCTTTGCGTTGGCGGAAAACGTTGAAAGGCCCATCTGGCGGGGACACGCTGCCGATGTCCAATTCGAAGGCATTAAGCCGATCTGATCCGGAAGCTCTCATTGCTCCACGCAGGTGTGCGATCTCTTGAAGAATCATGCGGCCATATTCGTGCTCGGCGGTCGCTTTTGGGGTGTAATATAGCCGCCGCTCTGCGCCAAAACACCAGACGTCCAGACCGGTAACGGCGTGGGCTGTAGACTGGAGTTCGTTCGACCTGAGGCCGGTCGGATTACGACTTCTTACCAGTCGTCGAAACTTTGAATTTTGCTCAGATTGGAAACCTCATTCAAGTGCGTTTCCAAGTGATGGCGTTCCTCATCCCAAACCGCAAACAGATGTTCTGCGCCAGAATTCTCAATGTTGTTTAATTCGAAATCGTACACATCGAGAAACAATTGCTCGTAGTACTTAGAGAGACGATTCTCCATGCTGGTGAATGTCACGTATAGCTGGGCATTCTTCGGCCATTTTTTTGACGTGGCTATCAACGCGAAGCTCAGCAAACCCTTTCCCGACATACACGCATAACATCGTGTAATTGCCATGGTCGTCGCAGGCGTCATAGTCTACCCACAGGTGATAGAGGCCTGTCTGACCACGGAGGAATTTAAGATAGAGCTTGTACGTTATGTTCCCAATACGAAGTTCGTCGTCGACCGGCAGTTCCGCACAAAATGCGCTCTCGTTCACCAACTCATGGGCAGAAATTGGCTGGCTTAGTTCTAAGAGCGCTATTTGATCGAACGCATCGTACTCTTGATTTTGACACGGGAAATCTTGTTCGATGCACTTTGTCATGATCGGCTCGACCTACTCAATATTGTATGTTCCTTAATAGGCGCCGGTGGCTTCCGAAATCAGCTCGGTTCTTGCAGCGACGAGCGCTCCCAATACTCGAGGGTATCGGGCCGACTGCTTCGATCCGGCGACCGCGCAAAGGATGCCTTTGACTGCCCCTGTCGATGGCACGTCCGCCTCCAACCAGTCAGCTCCAGACCAATAAGCGGTCACTTCAGGCGGTCCGAAATCCAGGCCTCCACTTCGTCTTCTGCCCATGCGACCGCATATCCACCCAGCTGCACGGGCTTCGGAAACTTGCCCTCGGCCATCCAGCGATAGATTGTCGAACGGCCAAGCCCGACGCGATGCTGAACTTCGGGCAGGCGAATGAGCCGCGTCACCCGCCGGGTTTCGGTCGCTCCTTTGTCTATCTCTTCACCCACGATGGCCTCCCTCGGCACCGGCAAAGACATCGCCAAGCAGCGCATCCTTGCGTTCGAGCTCGTCGATGTGGTCGGAGAGCAAGCGGGCGACGCGGTGCGCGGTCCCCTTGGCCCAGCGCGGCTTCACATCGTGAACCTGGTTGCCCAAGACACGCTCGAGCGCTGAAGGCAGTTCGCCGGAAAAGTCCTCGAAGAATTGCGCGAGGTCCG
>NZ_JAYPTL010000093.1:0-8069 GCF_038133525.1 Erythrobacter sp.
GGCGTCTCGATGAAGCCGTACTTGTTGACGCGGGCGAAGGTCGACAGCGAGTTGATCAGACCGATGTTCGGGCCTTCCGGCGTCTCGATCGGGCAGATACGGCCATAGTGCGTCGGGTGAACGTCGCGGACTTCGAAGCCTGCACGCTCGCGGGTAAGACCGCCCGGGCCAAGCGCCGAAACGCGGCGCTTGTGGGTGACTTCCGACAGCGGGTTGGTCTGGTCCATGAACTGCGAGAGCTGCGAGGAACCGAAGAACTCGCGCACCGCGGCCACGGCGGGCTTGGCGTTGATCAGGTCGTTCGGCATCACGGTCGACACGTCGACCGAGCTCATGCGCTCCTTCACCGCACGTTCCATGCGCAGCAGGCCGACGCGGTACTGGTTTTCCAGGAGCTCACCGACCGAGCGGACGCGGCGGTTACCGAGGTTGTCGATGTCGTCGACTTCGCCCTTGCCGTCCTTGAGGTTCACCAGTTCCTTAACCACTGCCAGGATGTCTTCCTTGCGCAGGGTGGTGACGGTGTCCTCGGCGTCGAGTTCGAGACGCATGTTGAGCTTGACGCGGCCGACGGCCGACAGGTCATAGCGCTCGGCGTCGAAGAACAGGCCTTCGAATAGGGCTTCCGCGGTTTCCTTGGTCGGCGGTTCGCCCGGGCGCATGACCTTGTAGATCGCCTCGAGGCCCTCATCGCGGTTCTCGGCCTTATCGACCTTGAGCGTGTTGCGGATCCACGGACCGGTGTTGATGTGGTCGATGTCGAGCAGTTCGAGCGCGTCGATGCCGGCCTTGTCCAGCGCTTCGAGGTTCTCGGCAGCGACTTCGTCACCCGCTTCGATATAGATGCGGCCGGTCTTCTCGTCGATCATGTCGTGGCTGGCGTAGCGACCGAAGATTTCCTCGGTCGGCAGCAACAAGGTGGCGAGACCGTCCTTGGCAGCCTTGTTGGCGGCGCGAGGGCTGATCTTCTGGCCGGCGGGGAACACTTCCTCGCCGGTCTTGGCGTCGACCAGCGCGAAAGCCGGCTTCTGCCCGCGCCACTGTTCGGCAACGAAGGGGATTTCCCATCCGTCCTTGGCACGCTTCCACGTGACGGTGCTGTAGAAGTGGTTGAGGATGTCCTCGGCGTCGAGACCCAGGGCATAGAGCAGAGCGGTGACCGGCAGCTTGCGCTTGCGGTCGATACGCACGTTGACGATGTCCTTGGCGTCGAATTCGAAATCGAGCCACGAACCACGGTAGGGAATGATGCGGGCAGCGAAGAGGAGCTTGCCCGAGCTGTGGGTCTTTCCGCGGTCATGGTCGAACAGCACACCCGGCGAACGGTGCATCTGCGACACGATCACGCGCTCGGTGCCGTTGATGATGAAGGTGCCGTTCTCGGTCATGAGCGGCATGTCGCCCATGTAGACGTCCTGCTCCTTGATATCGAGCACGGAACGGGTTTCGGTTTCCTGGTCGACTTCGAAGACGATCAAGCGCAGCGTGACCTTCATCGGCGCGGCATAGGTGATGCCACGCTGGCGGCATTCGACGATGTCGTACTTGGGCGGCTCGAGTTCGTAGTGCACGAAGTCGAGTTCGGCAGTACCGGCGAAGTCGCGGATCGGGAACACCGAGCGCAGGGTCTTCTCGAGGCCGGAAACATATCCGGTCGCCTTGTCCGAACGCAGGAACTGTTCGTAGCTTTCGCGCTGGACCTCGATCAGGTTCGGCATCTCGACGACTTCGTGGATGTCGCCGAAGATCTTGCGGATGCGGCGCTTTGCCGTGCCCGATGCCTTCGTGCCCCGGGTTTTCTTCGGAGCCTTCGCCTTGGTAGCCATAAGGGGTGTATACCTCTTCTCGTGTGCACCAGCCCGACGCGGATAGGGCCGATAATTCATATCTCATGCGCGTGAGATCCATCGCCGAGACGCGAAAAGGCCGCAGCGGATGGCGCACCGGTTCCGGTGGCTGCTGCAGCTATTCAAGCGTCGCGATTATGGAAACGCCGCTTCCATCCTGTGTCCGATCCCCGCGCATGAATCAGACTCGCTCGAAGCGTGCGGTCGAGGGCCATTTAGGAAGACTCCCGCCCCCTGTCAAACGACGGCGTCGACCATACGGCAAGGAAACGATACTGTGCTATCCAGCTTCGGCAAACCACGGGGGGGCGATGCGAGGATTTCTGGCCATCTTGTGCCGATTGCTGGCCGCACTTCTCCTTGTCAGCGTACCAGCGGCGGCAGACAGCGATGCTCAGCGCATCGTTGCGGTGGGCGACCTGCATGGCGACTATGGCGCCTGGCTCGAAATCGCCCAAGAATCGGGCGTCAGCACCGACGGCAAACATTGGACCGGGGGGCGGTCGATGCTTGTCCAGCTTGGCGACATCGTCGATCGGGGGCCGGACTCACTGAAGATCATCCGTCACCTGCAGGCGCTGGAAAAGGAAGCCGCCAAGGCAGGCGGGAAGGTCGTCGTGCTGCTGGGCAACCACGAGGCAATGAATGTCATCGGCGATCTTCGCTATGTCGATCCCGGCGAATACGCGGTCTTCGTCACCCACAATTCGGAGCGAACGAGAAAGATGGTGTGGCAGGCGATGGCACGATCGCTGGTCGAGCAGGCACGCGCCACCGATCCCGAGGTTACTCCCGAAGCGGTTCGTGCTGCCTGGATGGCGCGAACTCCGCTTGGCCTGATCGAACATCGCAGCGCCTGGTCGCCTGGCGGCGAACTTGGTGCCTGGACGTCTGACCGGCCTGCCCTGTTCAAGGTCGGTGACATTCTTTTCGCGCATGGCGGGATAAGCAGCGAAGCGAGCGCAGAGACCATCGCTGCGATCAATGCCCGTTATGCTGCCGCACTGGCCGAGGGCGCGGAGGTCGATCGCTCTGTCCTCGACGACCAATTGGGGCCGATTTGGTACCGGGGCAACGTGATCGGCGCACCCGATCAGGGCGAACGCCCTGCTCCGCCGGGCGAACTGTCCGCGGCCCTGGCCGGGATGGGCGTTTCACGCCTCGTTGTCGGACACACACCCTCGCTGGCGGGGATCGCCGTCGAACGGGACGGACAGCTCATCCGCATCGATACCGGCATTTCGAAAGCCTATGGCGGTCCGGCCAGCTTTCTCGAGATTGCCGGGGATGAGACCTGGGCTCACGAGCGGGGCTTGGACGGCCAATGGTCACGCCGCGCCCTTCCCGACACACCCAAGACAGGAAAGCAACCATGAGAGCAGCCTCGATCCTTGCGGCTTTGATCGCGCTTCTCGCATGGCCGGTCAACGCGCAGGAAGCGCCGGACAAGGCAACGCCCTTGTTCAGCGACGATACCGTCCTCGAAGTCATAATCGACGGTCCGGTTCGCGAGGTTGTGGGTCGTGCGGAAAAATCGACCGAAATCCACCCAGCCACACTGACATCCGCAGGAGAAAGCCACGCGATCGAGATTGCCGCGAGGGGTGTCTCCCGACGCCGAAAGGACAGGTGCAGTTTCCCACCCTTGCGGATCGGGTTCCCCGAAAAACCAGGCAAGGACTCGCTGTTTCACGGTCAAAAAAGGATCAAGCTGGTAACCCATTGCAACGACAACTCCCGCTTCGAACAGATCGTCCTGCGGGAATATGCCACCTATCGGCTATACAATGCGATCACACCGGAAAGCTTTCGAGTCAGGCTCGCGCGGGTCACATACCGCGACGGCGGCAAGGACATTGCCACCCGGATGGGCTTTTTCATCGAAGATGGGGACGACGCGGCGAAACGTGTCGGGATGAAGGAGGTCGACACCGGCAATGTGCGCGTATCTGCCCTGAACCGAGAGGACGGGGCCCGCTACGCCCTGTTCCAGTACATGATTGGCAATACCGATTGGGCCATGGATGCAGGGCCTGACCCTTCGGTCTGCTGCCACAATTCGCGCCTGTTCGGGAACGCGAAAGATGCGGTCGCCGAACTAACTCCGGTTCCCTATGATTTTGACAACGCCGGGCTGGTCGACGCGCCCTATGCCGTGCCAAGCGAAATCTTGCGCATCCCCAACGTCAAGTATCGCGTCTATCGCGGCTATTGCGCTTTTAATGGCGCGCTGCCGGAAGAACTCGCGCGGTTTCGCGATGCGCGCCCTGCTATCGAAGCCGAACTCACCCGCATTCCCGGACTGGACGAGCGCAGCGTCCAAACGATGCGGCGATATCTCGATGGATTTTTCGGCGACATCGCTGACAGCGACAAGGTAGCGAAGAAGCTCGTCGGGGCCTGCCTCTAGGCTCCCTCGCCTGACTGATCGCTCCGGCTCATCTCGCCTTCCATATCGCCAGATTCAGCGGACCGCAGATAGCGGTGGGTGCCCTGAAGGGCCCCGTAGTCGGCAAGCCAGAGGAAGGCGAAGGTGAAGTTGAACATCACCGTCATCACCAATGCGATCTCGAGTGCGCCAATCCCGGCCGCCAGTCCGATACCGATCGCCAGCAGGATGTAGATAGCGTCGCCCGAACTTTTGAGCGTGTTGCGGAAACGCACTCCGCCAACGATCCCGGCCAGCGAGAACGCCAAGGCCAGAGAGTCGTGCACCATCACCACGATCGAAGTGACCGCGATGGGCAGGACAATCATCGTTTCGACCAGCGCCTGGTCGTATTCCTTGCGGCTGCGGCTTGCCATGTAGGTCCAGGTGACAGGTAGCGTCGTCATCAGGGCTCCAGCGACCGCGATGAACAGCCACGCCACCGAACTGCCGAGATTGCCCACGCGACGGGCCTCGATGCTGACACCATCGAGTGGATTGGTCGGCGGAGCGGTCAGGAGGGTTTGCGCACCGCCGATTGGCAGGAAGTCCGCCAAAGGCGGATAGGCTGCGACCGCAGCATAAACTGCTCCGGTGACGATGGCATAAAACACCGCCAGCCGAACGAAGAGTTGTCGTGTCATGTTGCCCCTGCCCCCCGTGTTCCCCCGAAAGCTATAGCCAAATTCTATTGGCGCACCAAACCGGTCATGCAGCATCGTGCACACCGATCACGGTGGCATGCTGGGGCACTTCAAGCGCCGCGATCTTAGATGCACCGCTGTCATCCAGTGCCCTACCGGCGCGCGTGCACGAGAAGCTTCTTTATCGATTTTCAATATTATTGATTGACGATAAAAGTTGAATGCATCATATCGATAATCAATAAACGGAGATTCGAGATGCTTCCGCTCCTTGTGAGAACCCTACGCATCACCAATTGGTTGAACTGGACTGCGGCCGCGATTCTTGCCTTTCTGCTGGCGGTAATGGTTATCAGTCCTGGGACGCCTCGCGAATTCGTGATGCAGGTGATCGCGTCCGAGAAGGCGAGTGACGTTGCTATCACCTGGTTCAAGTGGGTCTGCGCCATGTCGCTCCCCGTTTGCATTGCGACCCATCTGATTCTGACGCGGGTGATCGCGATGATCCGGGACACCCAGACTGGGGCCGCTTTTAGCGAAGCTAACGCCGACCGCCTGTCGGTCATCGCCTGGGCTTTGCTTGCGATCAATGTCGTGGATCTCATCTTCGGTCAGCTGTCGGTCTGGGCAAGCACAGCGAGTGGTCTCTACTTTGGCTGGTCGCTTTCGCTGACTGGCTGGTTTGCGGTCCCTCTACTCTTCGTCCTGGCCCGGCTGCTGCGTGAAGGCGCACAGATGCGCGACGATCTTGAAGGGACGGTCTGATGCCTGCCGAAGATGACGCATCGATCGTTGTTCGCCTCGACGAATTGCTCCGACGACGGGGCATGACCATGACCGAACTCGCCGATCGCATCGGCCTGACCCTGGCCAACGTCTCGATCCTCAAGACAGGCAAGGCGAAGGCGATCCGCTTTTCCACCCTTGCCGCGATCTGCCGCGAACTCGAATGTCAGCCAGGCGACCTGCTCGGCTACAAGGGAGAATGACTGTGCTCAAATCCGACATTGCCGAAATCTATCGCTCATCCTGGGCCTTCATGCTGGCCTGCCCACTGTTCTTCGCAATTCCGATGCTGGTCGAATTCGCGCAGCACGTGGTCGAACTGGACGCGGGTATGTACATCGACCGGGCAAGCTCCAGTGTCGCGGGCCAAGATCCCCTGCGCTTGCAACTTGGCTTCCTCAAAACTGTAGCGGTACTTCTGCCAGGCTATTGGTTCACCCGCTACATCATGTTCGATCACGACACCGCGAAGGCGACGCGATGCGAATGGCCAGCAGTCGGCCTGTGGTTCACCATCTTCGCTTTGAACGTAGCGCTAACCGCCTGGTCGATGTTCGGCCGCTCGCTGGGCGAGCTTGCCGGACTGGAGGGTCAGACGGCACAGATCGCATCCGCAGTCGTGGGCATCCCATTTCAGGTCATTGGGATATACCTGACCGCCTGGGGAGTCGCTTGGGCGCTCGGCAACGTCCGTGTCGGACCGATCCGTTCGATAGGCATCATGCACGGTTCGTTCTGGTACACGATCGCGCTCACCGTCGCGGGCATCGTTCCCTTGATGGCACTGCACTATGGCTTCGGTTATGCCGCCATCCTGTGGCTGCCCGCTCCGCTCGACTGGGTAGCAATGATCCTCGATTCGGTGCTGGTGGGCCTGCTCGCGCTGACAATGGCCGGAAGCGGGGCTATTGCCGCCCGTCACGCCGGACAGCGCAAGAGCATCAGCCTGTTACCGGACCGGCCTACAGACCCTGCAGCGCTGGCGGCTTGAACCGAATTAAGGCGAAAATTTGCGCAAAATGCAGAATGTGTCTTCACCCGGGCGAAAATGTGGCTATTTTAGGGCCTCGCCAATCCAGGCGAACAAGGATTTATACCCATGAAGAAGATCGCTCTCGTCGCCGCTCTCCCCTTCGCGCTGACCCTCGCCGCTTGCGGTGAGAAGGCTGAAGAAGCTGCTCCGGCCGAAGAAACCGCCGCGACCGAAACCATGACCGAAGAAGCTGCTCCCGCCGACGCGATGGCTGAAGAAGCCGCTCCGGCCGACGCCATGGCTGAAGAAGCCGCTCCGGCTGAAGAAGCTGCTCCGGCTGCTGAGTAATCTTCCGGTCGAGCGCGCCTGAGGCGCGGCTCGGTAAGATACGCGAGAGGCCTGTCCCGCAAGGGGCAGGCCTCTTTGCTTGGGCGGTCCAATAGATCCTGACAGCTTGACTTGCTAGTCAGTTGCTCTAGAGGCGCTCCCCGACCGGCAAGCGCATGCGCGAGCCGATCATCCGTCCGAGACAGTTGGTGAAGGCAATCCAGCCTTCTTAATTTCCAGCCTAGACGGGGACAGAGATTTCACGCGGTGCCCGCAAGGCATTGTCGTTTCGCGCCGTTCTCCAAGCATTTGGAAGGCGCAACTCCTTCCCTGATCGACGGACTCGCCCGTGTCGGTTTTCGGCACGGACAAACGTAGCCGGTCGCATCGGGAGCCATCCCGGCGCGATCACATGTGAAGGAGTATGGCATGGATCGTTCGCAGAAAGCCGATTCGGTCGCCCAGCTCAGCGAGATCTTCGCCCAGTCCGGCGTGGTGGTCATCACCCGCAACCTGGGGCTCTCGGTCGCTCAGTCGACCGAACTGCGTTCGAAGATGCGCGATGCCGGTGCGTCCTACAAGGTTGCGAAGAACCGTCTCGCCAAGCTCGCCCTGAAGGACACCGACTACGCAGGTCTCGACGAGTACCTGACCGGTCCGACCGCCCTTGGTTATTCCGAGGATCCGGTTGCTGCGGCCAAGGCCGTGGTGGAGTTCGCCAAGACCACCGACAAGATCGAAATCGTCGGCGGATCGATGGGCGCGCAGAAGCTCGACGAAGCAGGGGTCAAGGCGCTCGCCTCGATGCCCAGCCTCGACGAACTTCGTGGCACGATCGTGGGCCTCCTCAACGCGCCGGCGACCAAGGTCGTCCGCACGATCAAGGAACCCACCTCGATGCTCGCACGCGTTTTCGGTGCCTATGGCGCCAAGGAAGCCGCGTAAGAGCAGGTTCGACGTACGAACACATATTCATCGGGGCGACCCCGTCGGGCACCCCGGCCCTATATTTGGAGTGAAACATCATGGCCGATATCGCCAAGCTTGTTGAAGAACTGTCGAAG
>NZ_JAYPTL010000094.1:0-7745 GCF_038133525.1 Erythrobacter sp.
TCGGTGGACCGCCCGCGGACTTTGCTCCGCACAATTCATTTCGTGATGACCGCGGGGGCGGTGATCGCTTCGGCGGCGGTGGCGACCGTTTCGGCGGCGGCAACCGTGGCGGCGGTGGCGGCTTCGGCGGCGGCCCTCGCGGCGGTGGCGGCGGTGGCGGTGGCGGCGGTTTCAACCGCA
This sequence comes from Erythrobacter sp., assembly GCF_038133525.1. Lineage (GTDB taxonomy): Bacteria > Pseudomonadota > Alphaproteobacteria > Sphingomonadales > Sphingomonadaceae > Qipengyuania. Next base: position 181 of record NZ_JAYPTL010000094.1, read on the forward strand.
TGCCCGCACAGGTCGTCGGCACCGGCAAGGGTACGGTGAAGTTCTTCAATGGGCAGAAGGGTTTCGGCTTCATCCAGCAGGATGGCGGTGGTGAGGACGTGTTCGTCCACATCAGCGCTGTAGAGCGGGCCGGCCTCGAAGGCCTTGCCGAAGGGCAGGAGCTTGAATTCAACCTCGTCGATCGCGGCGGAAAGGTTTCGGCGCAGGATCTGCAGATCGTTGGCGAAGTCATTGCTGTGCAGCAACGCAGCAGCGGTGGCGGCGAGCGTGAAGCGGCACCCCGCCGCGAGCTGACCGGCGAGAAGGCGACGGGCACCGTCAAGTTCTTCAATTCGATGAAGGGCTTCGGCTTCCTGACCCGCGACGATGGCCAGCCGGACGCTTTCGTCCACATCAGCGCTGTCGAACGCTCGGGCCTTGCCGGTCTCAACGAAGGCGAACGCTACGAGTTCGATCTCGAAGTCGACCGACGAGGAAAATACTCGGCGGTCAACCTCGTTCCCGCATCGGAGTGAGGCTGCGGACCGCGATCCGGTTTGACCCGGACCGCGCAAAGCAATAGATCGCTGGCAAACACGCAGATGGCGGTTCCTTGGGGACCGCCATTTGTCTTTGACCCTAAATGCCTTTTCGCGAATCCCCTCGGAGGAACCATGTCGATTACACCGCTGATGCCCGTATATCCCCGCTGCGGGGTGCGCCCGGTCAAGGGAGAGCATTGCCACCTGATCGACGAGGACGGCACCCGTTACCTCGACTTCGCCAGCGGCATCGCGGTCAACCTGCTTGGCCACAGCCACAAGGGCCTGATCGGCGCGATCCAGAAGCAGGCCGAGACGCTGATGCACGTCTCGAACCTCTATGGCAGCCCCCAGGGCGAGGCGCTGGCGCAGCGGCTGGTCGACAAGACCTTTGCCGACACGGTGTTCTTCACCAATTCGGGTGCCGAGGCGGTCGAATGCGCGATCAAGACCGCGCGCGCCTATCACCAGCATGTCGGCAATGACGACAAGTTCGAGCTGATCACTTTCACCAACGCCTTCCACGGCCGCACGATGGCGACCATCAGCGCCTCGAACCAGGAGAAGATGCACAAGGGCTTCATGCCGCTGCTCGCCGGGTTCAAATATGCGGAGTTCGATAACCTCGACAGCGCCAAGGCACTGATGGGCCCGAACACCGCAGGCTTCCTGGTCGAACCGATCCAGGGTGAAGGCGGCATCCGCCCGGGTTCGGAAGAGTTCATTCGCGGCCTGCGCCAGTTGGCGGACGAGAACGACCTGATGCTGGTGTTCGACGAGGTCCAGTGTGGCGTTGCCCGCACCGGCAAGCTCTACGCCTACGAACACTATGGAATCGAGCCAGACATCATGGCCACCGCCAAGGGTATCGGCGGCGGCTTCCCGCTGGGCGCCTGCCTCGCGACCGAAAAGGCTGCGCGCGGCATGGGCCTCGGCACGCATGGCTCGACCTATGGCGGCAACCCGCTGGCAATGGCCGCAGGCATGGCAGTGATGGATGCCGTCGCCAACGACGAATTCCTTGCCGAAGTGACCGAGAAGGGCGAGCGCCTGCGCACCCGGCTGGAACAGTTCATCGGCAATTATCCCGAACTGTTCGAACTGGTTCGCGGCAAGGGGCTGATGCTCGGTCTCAAGATGAAGGTCGAGAGCCGCCCGTTCTACGTCCACCTGCGCGACAACCACCAGTTGCTCGCCGTGGCGGCCGGCGACAACACGCTGCGCGTGCTGCCGCCGCTGGTGGCGGGTGACGCCGAGTTCGACGAATTCTTCGAAAAGCTTTCCGCCGGCGCGGCGAGCTTCGATCCGGGGGCCTGACGATGAGCGGCGGTGACGCGCTCGACCTGGCCCCGGCGGTGAGGAATTTCCTCGACCTGTCGGACGCGGGCGGGGATGCGATCGCCGCCATGCTCGCCGATGCGCAGGACCGCAAGGCGGCGCGCGCCGGCTGGCCCAAGGGGTCAGTCGATCCCGACGCTCCGCTGGCCGGTCACGTGCTGGCGATGATCTTCGAGAAGAATTCGACCCGTACGCGGGTGAGCTTCGACATCGCCATGCGCCAGCTTGGGGGCAGCTCGCTGATCCTCGATTCGGGAACCAGCCAGCTTGGCCGGGGCGAAAGCATCGCCGATACGGCGCGCGTGCTGAGCCGCATGGTCGATGCGATCATGATCCGCACCGACGACCATGCCAAGGCCAAGGAACTGGCGCATTACGCCCATGTGCCCGTGATCAACGGGCTGACCGATCGGTCGCATCCCTGCCAGATCGTCGCCGATCTGCTGACCATGGTCGAACAGGGCAAGGCGCTCCCAGGTCTCGAGCTGGCGTGGCTGGGCGATGGCAACAATGTGCTGCACTCGATCCTCGAGGCGGCCGGGATCTTCAAGTTCAACGTTCGCGTCGGCACGCCGCAGGGCTATGAACCCGATCCGGAATTCGTCGCCATGGCGCGAGCGGGCGGGGCGCGGGTCACCTTGACCCAGGATGCTGCAGAAGCGGCTGCGGGCGCCGATATCGTCGTCACCGATACCTGGGTGTCGATGGGGCAGGAGCATGTGCACAACAAGCTCGCCGCGATGGAGCCATTCCGCGTCGATGCGAAGCTGATGGCGCGAGCCAATCCCGATGCGCGCTTCCTCCACTGCCTGCCCGCCCATATCGGCGACGAGGTCAGCGAAGAGGTGTTCGAGAGCGAGCAGTCGGTCGTGTTCGACGAAGCCGAAAATCGCATTCACGCGCAGAAATCAGTGCTGTTGTGGTGTTTCGGCAAGCTCTGAAACACCCCTAACAATCAAGCTCAGCCTGCCCCATATGGCGGCGATGACTGATTCTGAGCACAATTCCGCGGAAACCTATTCCGAGCGCCTGCTGGGTTTCGCCATTCCGTCGCGCAATGCACGCGGGCGGTTGGTGCGCCTCGACCAGACGCTCGATGCGATCCTGTCGGCGCATGATTACCCTGCGCCGATCACCCACCTGCTGGCCGAAGCACTCGTGCTGGCGTCACTGATGGGTGGCCTGCTCAAGGACGGGGGATCGCAGGTCACAATGCAGGCGCAGACCGAAGCGGGCGCAGTCAAGCTGCTCGTGTGCGACTACAAGGACGGCGACCTGCGCGGCTACGTCGATTTCGATGCCGATGCGCTGGCCGAGCTGGGTGCCAACCCCTCGCTCTTCGCGCTGTTCGGCAAGGGGTACCTGGCGATCACCTTCGACATGGCGGAGGGTAAGGGACGCTATCAGGGTATTGTCCCGCTCGAGGGGGGCAGCCTGTCCGAAGCCTGCGAGAACTACTTCTTCCAGTCGGAGCAGGTACCGACGCTGATCCGCTGTGCGGTGCGCTCGGACGGCGGTGCTTGCGTCGCAGCGGGTCTGCTGGTCCAGCACCTGCCCGATGGCGAGGAAGGACGCGAGCGCCTGCATGCCCGGCTCGACCATCCCGAATGGGGGCATGTCGCCGTGCTGGCGGGTTCGCTTCGGCACGACGAACTGCTCGACCATGACCTCTCGCTGGAGGCGATCGCCTGGCGCCTGTTCCATGAAGAAGAGGAAGTTCGTGTCCAGCCGGGCTCTGGCATTGAGCGTGGGTGCCGGTGCACGATCGAGCATTACCAGCAGGTCATCGCCCGCTTTCCTGAAGAAGATCGGGTCGATATGCGCAACGAAGACGGTCAGATTGTCGTCGACTGCGCCTTTTGCTCGAAGCAATTCATGATCGCCGCCTAACGGTGTGTCGACGTTATACAACGGTTAATCGCAGATTTGCTCTAATATCAGCGAATCATGGAGGCGACCGAAGCTGTTGGTACGCGAAAGGTTTTTGAAGAAATGAGCCGCAAGGGAATGCTTCTGGTACTTGCTGCGCCGCTTGCGGCGCTGGCTGTGCCTGTGCTCGCCCAAACCTCGCTGGCGATGCTCGATACGCTCGACAAGGGCGGTTGGGAGGTTCGCTATCGCGATGGTACTGCCATGCGCAAGGTGTGCGTGAAGACGGGACGGGAGTTCCTCCAGCTGCGCCACACCGATGCAGGGTGCAACCGCTTCGTGGTCGAAGATGGCGCGAATGAGGTGACCGTGCAGTACACCTGTCGCGGTAACGGCTATGGCCGCACCAATGTCCGCAAGGAAAGCGGCGTGCTGGTACAGATCGACAGCCAGGGGATCGCCGACGGCAAGCCCTTCCAATTCTCTGCCGAAGGCCGCCGGTCCGGCACCTGCAGCTGACGGTTGCCGCCTCGGGCGTTCCGTCCTAGCGGCAAGGCATGACACATGACGACAAGGCGCAGCTCGGCCCGGCGGTCGTACTGCTTTCGGGCGGGCTCGATTCGATGGTCACCGCGGCGATCGCGCGCGAGCGCGGGCACGCGCTCCACGCGCTCAGCATCGACTATGGCCAGCGGCACCGCCGCGAACTCGAATCGGCGCAGGCGATCGCCGAACGACTAGGCGTGGAACGCCATGTCCTGCTGCCGCTCGACCTGCGCCGGTTCGGTGGTTCGGCGCTGACCGACGACATTGACGTTCCCAAGGCGGGCGTCGGCAGCGACATTCCAGTTACCTATGTTCCGGCCCGCAATCTCGTCTTTCTCGCGCTGACGACGGCCTTTGCCGAAAGCTCGGGCTCGCGTGATATCTTCATCGGGGTCAACGCGCTCGATTATTCGGGTTACCCCGATTGTCGGCCCGAATTCATTGCGAGCTTCGCGGAAACCGCGCGCCTGGGCACCAAGCAGGGGGTCGAGGGGAAACCCTTCACGATCCACGCACCGCTGCAGCACATGACCAAGGCGGACATTGCCCGCGAGTGCCATCGGCTCGGGCTCGACCCGGCGTGGAGTTGGTCCTGCTACGACCCTCTCCCTGACGGAACTGCCTGCGGGGCGTGCGATTCCTGTCGTTTGCGGCGAAAGGGGTTTGACGAAGCGGGGCTTATCGATACGACACGGTACGCAGAAGGAATGCCTTCGCTAACGGAGTAGGAATTTGACCGAGACGACCGACGCCGCCGTGCAGGCAGACCTTCCGGCAGCAGCGGTGGAGGACAAGATTCCAGCCTATAGCTGGTACGTCCTTTTCACACTTGTCGTCGTCTACATCCTCAACTTCATCGACCGGCAAATCCTTTCGATCCTCGCGGTCGACATCAAGCGGGACCTGGGTCTGACCGACGGCCAGCTTGGGTTTCTGGGCGGTGCGGCATTTGCGGTGTTCTATGCCCTGTTCGGGGTGCCGCTCGGCAGGTTGGCCGATCGCTGGAACCGGGTCCGGTTACTGACGATCGGGCTTGCCCTGTGGTCGGCGATGACCGCCGCCTCGGGCCTAGCGCGGAACTATCTGACCTTGTCTCTGGCTCGCATGGGCGTCGGCGTGGGTGAGGCGACGGCCAGTCCCACCGCCTATTCGCTCATCTCGGACTATTTCCCGGCCAAGAAGCGGGCGACCGCACTCGCGATCTATTCCTCGGGCCTCTATCTTGGCGGCGGCGTGTCGCTGCTGATCGGTGCCAAGATCTCCCAGGTCTGGGACGCGGCCTATCCCGGCGGTGGTATCGGCGGGCTCGTCGGCTGGCAGGCAGCCTTCCTGGCTGTCGGCATTCCAGGCATCCTCATGGCCCTGTGGGTGGCCACCCTGCGCGAGCCCGAACGCGCGCCGCAAGAGGGCCAGTCTGACCGCCACCCGCTGCGCGACTTCTTTGTCGACCTGTCGATGCTGCTGCCCCCCTTCACCCTGGTGCACGCCGCGCGGCGCGGGGCGAAGGCGCTGGTGGCCAATATCGCCTTTGCCGCTGCAATGGTGGCGGCCGCGATCGTGATGATCGGGATTACCGGCAACACTCCGCAATGGTCGGCGATGGCCTTTGGCTATTACGCAGTTTTCTCCTGGGCGGCGACGCTCAAGCAGCATGACCCGGCGACGTTCCGACTGATCTGGGGAACCCCGGCCTTCATTTGCACGGCGCTCGGTTACGGCCTCGTTTCGCTTGGTGCCTATGCACTGGCTTTCTGGGCTCCGCCCTACGCCGAAATCGTACTGAAGTTGCCCAAGGAAGAACTCGCCTTCGTTCTGGGTGCCAATGGGGCGGTTTCGGGGTTCCTTGGTGTGATCATGGGCGGCAGGCTTTCGGACGCGCTACGGCAGCGCAATCCGTCGGGCCGCATCCTCATGATCATGTTCGGGATATTGGCGCCGATCGTTCCGATCTGGGTCGGCTTCACCACTGACAGCGGCACCGTCTTCTACGTGATGAACTTCCTTGCCGGCCTGTTCGCGGCCGCGGCACTCGGTGCAGCGGCGGCCACTACGCAGGACCTGGTGCTTCCGCGCATGCGTGGCACGGCAACCGCATCGTTCTTCCTCGCAACGACGCTCGTCGGCCTGGCGGTGGGGCCCTATATGGTCGGCCAGATCTCCGACCTGACCGGGAGCATGCGGATCGGGGTGCTCTCGCTAATCGCGGTTGCGCCGATCTCGCTTGCCCTGCTGATTTGGGCCTATCGCGCGCTCCCCGAAGCCGAAGCTACGATCGAAGAGCGCGCACGGGCCGCTGGCTGACGATTCGCCTGCCTAGCTGGCCTGTTGCAGGATACCGCAGGCGATCCGACTGCCTGCATTTCCCGAGGGATCGCTGCGGTAATCATCGGGGCCCGCGTGGACCACGACGGCGGTGCCGTCCGCATCGAAGATCAGCGGAAGCAGCAATGCAGCGTCGCCTTCCAGGTCGACCACCAGCGAGCCGGTGCGGTTTGTGGCGACCACAAGGTTGGGCAGGTCGCCCAGGTGCTTGCCGCCCGCGGCAAGCGAGCCGTGGTGTTTGCCTGCGGGGTTCAGGTGACCGCCCGCGCTGGTGAAATCGGGTGCCGTGCAACTGCCCGCCGTGTGCAGGTGGAAACCGTGTTCGCCAGCCGGCAAGCCCACCACGGCCACGGCCAGCGACAATTGGGCGCCGGTCTGGACCAGTTGGACATTGCCCGCGGGCAGGCCGTCGGATGTGCGGAGTGCGGCCTCGCCTACTCTCCTGTCAGGCAGGGCACCAACCGTGGCGCATGCGCTGGCGAGTAGGGCAATGGAAGGAAGCAGGGAAAGGTGGGCGCGCATGGTCGGTCTCCGCGATTGGACTGGTCTCGTTCACCCAACGAAAAAGGGGCCGGATTGCTCCGGCCCCTCGTCCTGTATCGCGAATTTCGCGAAACTTACATGCCCGAACCCGGACCGTAGGTGAGTTCCACACGACGGTTCTGGAGTTCACGGACGCCGTCCGCGGTCGGGACGCGCGGCTGCGATTCACCGAACGCTTCGCTGGTGATCCGGCCATCCGGAATACCGCGCGAGGTGAGGTAACCGCGAACCGAGGCGTTACGACGCTCGGCGAGGCCCATGTTGTACTTCGGGGTACCCGAACGGTCGGTGTGACCGGCGAGCATGACCGAAGCCGTGCCGCAGTTGGCGTAGGCCGAAACCGCATTGTCCAGAATGGTCGCAGCTTCCGGCGTAATGGCCGATTCGTCCCAGTTGAAGAAGACGATGTACGGACCCGTCTGGCAC
>NZ_JAYPTL010000095.1:0-7653 GCF_038133525.1 Erythrobacter sp.
TCGCAGATCGCCTTGTCGGCGAGATCGCCCTTGGGCCAGACGCCGCCGACCAGCCCCTGCGCCATCTCGCAGGAGTTGATCGAGAGATTGTTCATGAGCTGCGCCTTCTGGCTGAACTCCTGCATGATCTTTGAGCACTCGGGGCAGACGGTATCGATCGCGAGGCTGAAGGCGAACCCCACCGCATTGTTCGCGACGGCCTTCAACAGCGCGACCATCTCGCTCGCGTTGATGAAGGAGAAGGACCCGGCGAAGATATCGATGCCGCCGCAACCTGCGCGGGCACGCGGCAGCTGGAGGTTGGCGATGCTGGTCGTCTTCTGCGGGAAGCGCGTCCAGACATTGCCGAGGCTGTAATAGCCCGCCGACTGTCCTTCGAACGCGCTCGGCCCGGTGACATTGGCCGCAGCGCCCATGTCGTCCATGAAGCGGTCCATGCTGTCGCCGACGTTTGCGGCGACGGGGGACGCGACCATGCTGGCGGCAGCTATGGTGAGCGCCGCATTGCGGATGCTAGTAATCATGTCCGGCTTCCTTCGAGGTGAGGAGGTAGATGCGGTCCTGCAGCTCGTCGGCCGAGAGCACGCCGTATCCGATCGGGATCGGGCGCCTGGCCACGCTGTCCCAAAGCACGAGCGCCGGGGTGATGCCGGGTTCGAGCCCCATGCGCGGCCGCTGACCGCTTTCGACGTTGTAGTCGGGGAAGTGCCGGGACGGTCCGCCATCGGTCGAGATCGCCCGGACAGTGATATGCCAGCGGTCCGCCACCGAGCGCACGATCGGGCTCATCACTTCGCACGCGCCGCAGGTCTGGGCGAAGAAGTAGAACAGTCCATAGCGTTCTGAGAGCCTGGCCATCACCGCGTCGCGATCGGCAGAGCGCGCGTCCTGCCATTGCTTCTTGGCGAGCGCACCGACCGGTCGTTCGAGAGTGTAGTCGAGCTCGGGATCCTGCCAGATCGCGCGCTGCCAGACATCGGAGAACAGCGAAGCCCGGTCGAGCTGGGCACGCTGGAAGCGGATATAGGCGGTGACGTTTTCCGGTGTCGGATAGAGGATCGCGCGCGCCTTGAGTTCGCGCAGTTCTCCCGTGACCGCGTCCAGCTCCTGCGTGGCGGTTACCTGGGCCGGTGGCTGCGCCATCTGCGGCTCCTCTGCCGGTACCGGCTTTACGCAATAGAACCAGTAGCCGAGCCTGCGCTGCTCGCAGTAGAGGCTGTCTGCCGAGGCAGCTGGCTCTGCCTGGCGCGCTTCCTGCGCAACTGCCCGAACGGGAAGCAGTGCAGCGAGACACATGGCCAATACTGGGAGCGCCAGCATCAGCAGTGATTGGCGGCGCGTCATTGGCCACTCCTTGCGTAATAGTCTTCGATTTTCTGCTGGATGAGGATGCTGGTCTCGAGCTCGTCAGGGAGCCGTGCAGCCTCGGTGAACTCGGCATAGACCTCGCTGAAATCCATCTGGCTGAGGTCGAGCCGGGCGAACTCGTCAAGAGTGAACCCCTCGCACTGTTCTTCCTTGGGCTTGTCCCAGGGCTTGGGCAGCTGGCGGCGGCCCTGTTCCTGCAGGATCCGCGAGAGCTTGCTCTCGAAGCAGCAGTAGACCTTCTTCTTGGTCAGGCAGACGCCGAGGAACTTGTCCGAACAATAGGTCCCGACATAAGCGCACAGTCCCTGCGCATCGCGTTCGTGGAGCAGCACTTCCTCGCGGCTGCAGCCGAGTGCGACCAGCAGGCTGATCCCGGGGATGAGCGGGAAGCCCTTGCCCTTGCAGCAGTTGAGCACCCCGAAGACCTTGGAGGAGCAGGTGTTGCGCGTGCCGCGGAACAGCGTCAGCGTCTCGGGATCGAACTGGCCGCGGGCCTCGTCCATCGCATGGAGCGCGGTGACAGCATCCTTGAACTCGTCGTTCGCATTGCGCTCGATCGTCTCGCAGCTGCCGTCGATGCAATAGACGTCGCCGTCGCAGACATATTGGGTGCCACCCGTTTCACCGGCCGGAAGCGGGCATTCGTAGACGCGCTCCCAGGTCTCGCATGCTTCGTCGCCGCTCAGACACTCCTCGCGAACGAAGCGGCAGCTTCCCTGGTCCTCGAGCGCAGAGCAGTCGCTGGCGGCGCTTCGGGTGACGCAGCGGTAGCTGCGCTGCCAGGCCCAGCAGGGCCGGGTGACCGCGACGCCGTCCACTATGCGCGTCTGCGGATCGCTGTCGATGCAGATCTCGGCGTCGAGCGTGCACTCGCCGTTGTCAGCGAAGCCGGCACACTGGCTCTCATCGGGGGCGGCAGCTACTTCCGTTGTGCTTGTGACTGCATAGGGCGTCCGGCCCGACACCGGAGCGTCGCAGGTCATCTCGGTCAGCGGTTCGGCCGGTTCCGAGCAGAACCGCGTGTGCCCGTTGTCGAACCATTGCAGGCAGCGGCCCTCGCGCTGGCCGGTCGCACGGCAGCTCGCGCCGGCGAAGCCTTCGCAGACTGGCTCGCCCGAACTGTTGAAGTCGCCGAACCTGCTGCAAAGATAGTGGTACTGCGGCCGCCGGGTGACGCGTGCGACGAGCGGAACCGCACACTGGCCGGCGCTCTGGTCGATCCGGGTGCCCGTATTGCAGGTCGCGAAGTACGTTCCTGCCGATCCCGCACCGGGCGGAAGCGGTACGCAGGAACCCTGCGCACCCCCGACCGCCATACCGCTGGTGTAATCGAGCGGAGCCTCGCTGATTATCCGGCTGCGCGCCAGCATGTCCGAGATATCCTGCGCGTCGAACTCGACGCGGGTAGTCATGCTGTCGCGGATCGTGCGCAGCGCCGGGTTCGTCGTTGCAGCGGCGCGTGCGCGTGCCTCGATCTGCTCGGGGCTCTGCGCAAGATTTTGTAAGCCGCGCGTCGCCTGCGGATCGTAATTGGGCAGGCGGTTCGCATCGACCGGCGCCGAAGCCGCGTCGCGCGCGGTTTCGAGCAGGTCCCTTGCTGTCTGCTTGCCATCGGTTTTGGCTGCCTCGGTGGTCTGTGCGGTGCTCGCGCCCGGCACAGCGAGGATTAGCGCGAGCGCAGCGGCAATCATCCGCATCATGGCCGGTCTCCTTCGAGGCGGGCGAGGTGGAGCCGGGCAAGCGCCGCGCCTGGGCCGTCGCCTCCGGCGAAGGTTTCGAGGACTTCGCCCACGCTAATGTTGCCGGCGATGCGGTCGTGCGGCGGCACCTCGCTGGTGCAATCGAACCCGTCGCAGGGACTGAACTCGGTGCTCAGCATAATGAAGCTCGGTGCAGCTTCGATGTTGAAGGCGCGGAACAGCCTTGGATCGATGCCGAGCGAACCGGCCGCGTCTCGGGTGCTCCAGATGGCGGCGAGCCGCTTCTTGAATGCCTCGCTGTTACCTTGCGGGAAGCCGCGCAGCACGGTGACGCCTCCCGCCCTGGTCATGTCGTGGACCAGTGCTTTCAGCGCTTCGGGCGGCATCGACAGGCTGGCAAAGGCAATGAAGCGCGGGGTTCCCCCGAGCGATGCCTTCTCTGCGGCGGCTTGCCCTGCGATCATGGCGTCGAAGTCGAGGACGGCGTCGGTCTCGGTTGCCTTGATGCTGTCCGCATAGGCTGCGCGATTGGCCTGCGCTTGCGCCTGGATAGCCTGTGCGTCCTCGGTCAGCGCCTCGGCGCGTTGGCGGACATTGGTGCTGAGCGCCTGCGCATCGTCGGCGTGTTCGGCCGCACGCTCGCGGATCGCTTCAAGGTCGATGCCTTCGGGCGCGCTCTGGGCGAGAGCGAGGCCACCGAGAGTGACGGCAAGGCCGACGGGCAAAAGGAGGAGGTGCTTGTTCATAGCGCGCAGCAGTTCCGCTTGCGCCAGACGAGGTATCCCATGTCTTCGCCGATGGCGGGAATGACCTGTCCGGCCGATTGAAAGGTGGTGGAGGCGCCGATGGGCGGGCAGGCGTAACGGCCCGAAGTCGCCGGGTTGGGGTTGGTGGCCTGGAAGCGGTATTGTTGCTTGCGCATCACCGGCATCAAATATTTGCCGCACAGGCCCTTGGACCCCATCGTCCCCCACGAGACGAGTTCGCGGTGGAGCTTGTAGGCAAAGCGCGAAAGCACGAGGCGCGAGGCCTGGACGTGGCCTATGCTGGCCGAGACATTGCCGTTCATCGGGTACATCGACCCCTGGCAGCCCGCGCACCAGAACATCTCGTCGATCGGCAGCTTCGCGGTCGAGGCGACGCAGTCGGCCGCACAGGCAGCGAGCGCCAGCGGGTTGGCGAAGAGCACGGCCTCGGGGTTGATGATCGCGGTGAGCTCGGAATCCTGCCACAGCGGATCGATCTCGGAGATGTAGAGGATGTCGATCGAGCCCGATTCCAGGCACAGAAAATCGGCGACGATCTCCATCCAGTAGATCAGCGGATAGGCATACCAGTGGACGTGCCAGCTCGAATAATACTGGCTCGCGCCGCCCACTGCTGATGGACCCGAGATCGAGCGGAAGCCGATATCGAAGCCGGGATCGAGCTTCATGCCGCCGAGGTTCACGAAGCACCACGGCTTCATGCTGACATCGGCAAGCCGCACGGGCTCCCAGAAGCCCATCGCAATTCCGGGCCTCAGACCGCACAGGCACACCGGCAGGTCGGGGTTATCGGGATCGGGCCGGCTCGAGGGCCAGATGTCCAGCCCGCCGATCGAGATCGGGAACAGGCACGACCAGCAGATGTCGGTGATCGGGTTGACAAAGCTTCCGGTGCAGCGTCCCGGACCGGCATCGGCCATCGCGGGCGTTGCAGTGGCGAGACCAAGAATGGCGGCCAGCATGAGCGCCAGCTTTCTTAAGTGCGTCATTGGGCCGTCCTCCTTTTCGGTGGCAGCGCGATTTCGCTGATCTCGAGCAGGCGGCCCTGCTGGCGCACGCGTGCGGGCACCGATCTGATCCCGAACCTCTCCGTGAGCTTGCCGCCCTGGTCGAAATAGAAGCGGCGCTGGCGGGCCTTCATCAGCTCGAGCGGCGCACCCTTCACCAGGATCAGCTTGGCATTGGCGGCCTGCTTGAGCGCCCAGGCGAGCTGGTCGGGATCGTCGCCGTCGAGGAAGAGAAGTTCGGCGCGTAGCTGCACGCTGTCGAGCGGATTGACCCTCGTGCCAGCGGCATGGATCAGCTCGCCTTTTGCCCCGCGGATATCGGCAGCGAGCGTGATCGTCGGATCAAATTGCCAGCGACGGGCTTCGCTGGCCCGGACGATTCCGGCGACGGGGTCGGGCCGGTTCACGCGCGCGATCGTGCGGCGCTTCAGGTCTTCATTGAGCCGCGCGGTCTCCCCCGAACGTTCCATCTGCGTCAGGCGCGAATGAATCTGCTCGAGGAGGTCGCGCTCGATCACGGGAAACACCGTGCCGCGCTGGCCATAGTCGCGCGCCAGCACCTCGGCAGGGCAGAGCAGGACTGCAAGTAGGGCCGCAGGGAGGATGAGCTTGCTCACAGGATCGCCCTCCCGCTGCCCAGGATCTGGCCGCGGCAGACGAAGCCGATCTCGGCGTAGCGGCTGTCGAGGCCGCGCTGATGGCTGGTCCCGGTGTAGAAGCAGCCGTCGGGGATCGGGCCTTCGGGGCCCTTGTGAAGCGCAATGCCGAGACGGGTCTCATCGAGCCGCGCGGCGATCTTGCGGCCGTTGATGAAGACCTCGTGGCCACGGTGGCTCACGACATCGCCCGGCACGCCCAACACCCGCTTGCCGAAGAGCTGCGCGCCTTCTCCGAAATGCGCTTCGACGAGTCTGCTCGCCGGCGGCTCGAAGAAGATCAGGCTGCCGCGCTCGATCCGCGCATGCTTGTCGAGCCAGAAGGCCCAGTTGGGCAGGCTCGGGCTGGCATTGATGAGGAAGGCATGGTCTTTCGCGAAGGCGTCGACCGCGCCCCATCCAAGTGGCAGCAGCACCAGACCGGTCAGGACGAGCGGTCGTTTGAGCGTGCGGACAAAACGAGAGGCAAAGCGCGTCACTGGCCGCCTCCCTGCCCAAGCTGGCGAGCGATCCGCACGCGCAGTTCATCGGTAGCATCGGGGGCATCGCCCGCGAGCACTGCTTCGCCGACCAGCACCACGCGGCCATCGGCCCCCATTTCCGCAACAGCGCGCTCGGACGCCTGAAGGAAGGCGAGCACGCGCGCCTGGCTGGCTTCGGGATCCTGCTCTGCGCGCGCTTCGGCATCGACGAATGCGGCGATGGTCTCGGCAAGCCGGACGGTGACGATCTGCTGGCGCGGCTCGGACAGTTCGCGGCTGACCCAGGCTGCCCAGAGTAATGCGACCACGAGCGCGAGCACGCCGAGAATTCTCAGCAACAGCGGGCGATTGAAGGATGGTAGTCTGCGCGTCTCAGTCACGTTTAGCCTCCCGGGCCGGATGGTTGTCGAGATCGGCCGCAAGCCGCCTCAGGAAGCGGGGCATGCGAAACAGCGTCACAGCGCCAGCGAGGGCGAGGAAGCAGCCCTTGAGGTCCTGGCTGAACAGGCTGCGGCGCAGGCCGTCGGCTTCGAGATATCGGTCCGACAGATTGGCGAGCTGGGTGAAGAGGCCGCCAAGGTCCCAGCCCGCAACGAACAGGAACAGCGCGAGCGGCAATCCCAGCACGATCAGCAGTGAAGTCGCGGCAAAGCGCGCGGTCTCGATGAGGACGAAACAGCTCCCTTGCAGGAACGGCAGCAGGCTGCGGAGATTGGCCGGAGGGGTCCGGTCGACGAGATGCGAGACCATCATTGTCCGCCTCCCGCCACGATCCGGATGGCATCGGCGAGGCTGTGCCCGCGCCGCTCGCAGTCCTGGATCGCCGCATAGGTGTCGGGATCGGAGGAGTAGATCGTCGCCGAGAAGGGATCGAGCACGAGCCGACCGACCGCCTCGGTCTCGGGGCCTTTGATGAAGACCTCGCTGTACTCGGTCCCCGAACGCTTGAGGCTGCGGATCAGCGTCTCGGTGCGGTCGTCCATGTCGAGCCGCGCGTTCGCCCTGAAATCGGCGATCGTCTCGGCCTTCTGCTGAAGTACCAGCATCCAGTCGCTATTCTCGAGCGCGGCGCGCGCGCCGTCGGACTTGTAATAATCATTGAGGGACTGGGTCGCGGTGGCGAGCGCGCCGCCATATTTGCGCGCCGTGCGGGCATAGGTCTCGACGAACTCGCCCATCGACCCGCCCTTGAGCATGGCCCAGGCCTCGTCGATCAGCAGCAGCTTCTTGGTTGCTCGCGACGAGCGGGTCATCGCCTGGCTGGTCATGAACATGATCGCCGAAAGGACGACGCTGCGCAGTTCCTCGCGGCTTGCGAGATCGCTCATCTCGAAGACGGTAAAATCATCGTCGAGCGCGAAGCTCGCCTTGCCTGCAAAGAACCCGCCGTAGCTGCCGCCGCGGCAGAAGGGCGCGATCGCGGTGGCGAGATCGCGGCCCGCCTCGCTTTCCGATCCATGGAGCGCATGCGCGACATCGTCGACCGATGCGCCGCTGCCGAGTGCCTCCCAGGTCGCGGTCACGGCCCGATCGATGAGCCCGCGCTCGGTATCGCTCGGCGCGGTGCCGGGACGCGCCATCTGGCCAATGATTGCCTTGATCATGGCGAAGCAGTCGAGGCGGTAGTCCTCGTCTTCGTGTGCGCGGGCATCGTCGACCATCGAGAAGGGGTT
>NZ_JAYPTL010000096.1:0-6250 GCF_038133525.1 Erythrobacter sp.
CTGTTGCCGTAAACCCGAGCTAGTGCCTGGCCGACATAAACGCCCTCGGCTGTGCTGCCGAGGCCCATGCGCCCGACGCCGTCAGCGCCCGCGCCAAACATCCTGCCGACGCCGCGCTCGACGCCGCCCACCAGACCGGCGAGGACTTCCTCGACCGTTTGGTAGGCCATGAACATTGGCGTGGCGAGCGCGTTTTTGACATGCGTGTACGTCCAGCTCAGCAAGCCGTTAACGTACACCTCCTGGAAAACGCCGTTGGCTTTACTCGCCCACCCGCCCAGCGAGAATTTATGTACACCGGCGTTGCCACCGTTTTCCTGCGCCCTGAGCAAGCCCAGCGCGAGCTTCTTCGCTTCGCCACGACCGCCAGTGTCGGCGAGGATCGCCGCCGCGGCTTGCGCCTGCTGTTCGGCAGTGCGTGCGCTGGCCGGAATGTTGAAGGCACCCAGGGCGCGAGCGATTTCGGTCTGCATGCCCTTGACCTGCATCTGGATGCCGGCGTGAATCGACATCTGGCGGCGGAACTCGACTAGCGTCTTGGTCGTGTCGTCGCCGTCGCGGATCGCGCGGGCGAGGGCCGTCAACCTTTCTGCCGATCGCGTCAGCAGGATACGAGCTGCGGTCGCCTGCTCCGCGTTGAGCAGCTCGCCAGGGCGGCGCTTGAGGAGCTCGCGTGTGAACCCCATCTCGTTGGCGAGCAGCGTCTCGGCCTCTTCCAGCGTCTCTTTGCGCGTGATGACGCCGCGCTTGGCCGCCTCGATCGGGTCAGCGTAGATCTCGCTGACCTGGTTGATCATCGCCTTGACGTCGTCGCCGGTCTGCAGCCGTTCAAAATTGAAATCGATGCCGTCCGCACCAGCGCGGACAAAATCGTCAACCTGTTCTGGCCCGGTCCCCTTAATAGCGCCAGCAGCGTCGTAATAGTCTGCTGCGTTTTTGTCGGTCGCCCCCGCGCGCACTTCCATCGTCTGGGGATCGGCGTACAAAAGGTTCTTGCGGGCTTCGTCGACAACGGCGGCGTCGGGAGCGGCCTGATCAAGCGCGTCGAGCGCATCGATTGCGGGCGGCGGATTGATAGCTTCGCCCGCGTTCATGCCGGCGTCCTGGAAACGCCGCTGCCCTTCGGGCGACAGCATCTGCGGCGCGAGCTGTTCCTGACGCTGTTGGTAAGGATCCGGGGCGCCGAGCTCGCGCTTCGGCAACATGCGTTCTTCGGCAGACGCGGGCACCGCCTCGCTTGCGCTACGCGGTGTCCTTCCCAACGCTTTTAAGACGTCAAGAATGACCTGGCCCTTGCCGGCTACTTGTACTCCTTCGTCGGGCAAAAGAGGCCCGCCGCGGCGTGAAGCATCAGCCGCCTGGTCAGATATCGCCATGCGTTTTCCTAATAAAAAAGGCGCCCGGAGGCGCCTTGGTCGATCGCTATGGTGCAGGCTTTAGGCCGCCTGCGTCTCCTTCTTCGGCTTCGCTACCGAGCCGGTGATGTAGAGCTCCTGCGCGCTCTGCCCGCTGTCACGGGCTGCTATCTGGCGGCGTAGGTCTGCTATTCGCCGCTCCGGTGCCTTGCGGGCGATTGCTGCCTCTAGAAGACGTTCTAAGGAAGTCGTCATAGCTTTCTCCACCAGTCATCCAGTCGGTCCCAGTGGCGCGACGGAAGACCTTCGTATCATAGTGTACGACGTCTGCTTGAGCAATACCCGGCACTGAGTAAATGTCGTCTAGTATCCGCTCGAAAAGGTTTTCCTTCTCCGCGACAATCTCCGCGTGACGCGCCGCGTCATAGGCGCTGTCGAACTCCGGTATGTACTGGAACCGGATGCCGGTGAGGCCGGCAGTCGCGGCGTCTCCCGCGGCCTGGACATCAACGCGGTCCATTTGACGGGCGTCGGTGACAAACGTGAAACCGTCTACACCCTTCTCGCGCAGCATGGCGGTGATCTTCTGCGCCATGTCGACGCCTTCGCGCCGGTTGAAGTAGATCTCGACGCCAGGGCGGCTCTGCTCGGTCGGCGCACGCAGCACCTTTGAAATGAACACCGCGTCCTGGTCGTACTTCTTGCCGCTCTCGACGAGCTGCCGCGTCAGAGCGGTCGGGTCGAAATCAGACCTGGTGACGAACTCGGCATTCAGCGCGCGCTCGAGCTGACCCATGAACTCACCATAGGTGTTGTTAGCCTGGTAGCCGATTACGCTGCGGTCGTTCTTGACGGGCGACATCAGTTCGCCCGCAAGCTCGGCCTGCTGCACATTTGTCGGCACCGCGCCAGGCCGTTCTCGCGAAACGCCTAGTAGTGTGCGATCGAGCGGAGCGGCCATATCTTGCAATTGAGCCTGCGCCGCAGCGACGTCAGCATCGAACGTCGCACGAGCTTCAGACAATCGCGCTTCGTACTCCGCGTCTGTCTCTGTCTTGCGTTTGTTCGGCGGTTTAAAAGTCGCAGTAGCGGCGCGCCGCGCCTCGAGCACCGCCTCTGGGTCCGCTGCCCCGGCGAGGCTCGCCTCATAATCAAGTGAACCGCCCTCTCCGGCTTTGCTTGTCCAACCGGCTTTGGTCCACTTTTCTTTTTCGATAAACCAGACAAGCGCCTGCAAATCGTCGGGACCGAGGTCACCCAGGCTTTCGTCGTAACCTTTAATTAGGCCGGAGTTGTTGATCTGCTCCGCAGCGTTAGCGAACACCTTTTGCCCGAATGCAAACTCGCCAGTGATCTTCGGCTCTTCAAACGTCGATCCAACTGCGTGTTTTCCACCGACCGCTTTTTCAGCAGGCGGGGGGATGCGCGGCAAACCAGCAGCCTCGCGAAGATAGCGCGCCGCCCAAACGTCGATTGTTGCATCGCTGCTGTAACCAATCAGGTTACCTGTAAAGTTAATGGTTTTAGGCGCCGCTCCCTGCTTTACCTGGCGGAACATGTCCAGCAAAGCGGCTGTCGCAGCGGGGCTGTTTGTGTTGAACAACGCGCCGGCGGCTGAACGGATAAGCTCAAACTCTCCTGCCTTGTCGAGCTGTTGGAGCGTCTTCGGATCCATGCGTTCACCGCTCGCCATGCGATCGGTATAGAGCTGGATTTCTTTGTCGTACTCGCCGCGGCTATAACGCCGCAGGATCTCGATGCTGTTGCGCCAGTTCTGCTCAACGCCTGTCTGCGCCGACGTCGCGCCTAACAGGTCGGCGAAGACATCGCCCAGGCCGCCGAACTCGGTGCGTAGCCGAGAACGCATGTCGCGATACCAGCGCGCCTGGCGAACAATTTCTTGAGCGGCAGCGTCACCGGAAGCAGCACGCTGAACAACGTCTCCGACGTCGCGCACCATCGTCTCGGACATATTAGAAAGGTGCTGCTCTGGTGTTACACCGGCAGGCGGTTTCTCGAACCCATAAGCTGGCTGGCGCCAATTGATCTCAATCTTGCCGCTATCTTTGATCTTTGCGTTCGTGACCTCGATTGGCGCCCACCCCTCATTGGCTGGGTATTGAGCTTTAATCTCTGCCGCGCGATTTTTGATATCGCGGAGCTGCTGCGGAGATCCCGCCACCTTTTTGAGCGCTTCGTTTTCGGCGCGGCTAAACGCGCGCAGGATAGCCGTCAGCGGGCCGCCCTGGGCCTCGTCAGGCTGCATCGAAACCGCAGCGCCGGCAGAGCCGTAGGCTACCACTTTCGCAGCGCGCACGATAAACGGTACGGCCTTTTCGATCGCACCGCCCAGCACCATCCCGTCCAGAGCTTCGCGAGCTCGGTTGATGATTTCCGGGTCATCTTGATTTTTAGTAAGAGCCGTAACTACCGCTTCGCTGACAGCGCTGCGCTCTTCGCCGCCCATCGACGACAACCCGTCCACGAGCGTGGCAACAATCGTCGGGTCGTTTTGATCAGGCTTCGCGTTGATAAAATCAGCAATGCCCCCCCAGGCGATACCACGCGCGAACGGCGTCATCGCGCTGAACGCCCGCAGGTACATGGCCGGCGTCACGGCTTGCAGCCCGAACTTTCCGATCTCCTCGACAATAGTCTGCACAAGCGGATTTTGTGGCTGCTCGCTAATGTATTCGGCGGTCGCTTGGTTAACGCTGTCTGGGACAAGGTTCCGACCAAAGTCGACCAGGCTTTGCACAGCGCCGCGGATGCTCTCGCTGCCGCCAACCGGGCTGTCCGAAACAGGCACACCAATGTACCGCAAGCCGTCGTTGAGCCAGTCGACCGGCTTGCCAAGCAACGGCAGCGCCTGGTTCATCGCTTCGCCGGCGCCGATCGCGCCGCGCGTCAATCCCCGGCCTACATCGCGGCTGATGCTTCCTTGCGGCCCAGCGTCAGGCTTTTTGATCGAGCCCGTAATGTACTGATCAGTCGACTGCTGATTAATTGCTACCGGCACGCCTTGAACCATGCCGTAGGCCGCGCCCTCGTCGTCGTACTCGACCAAGTCAAAGTCGGCTTCGGTCAGGTGCGAGAAATCAGTCTGCGCGATCTGGGCGGCGTTCTCGTAGTCCGCCAAGTTTTGATCAATCTCGCTCATTAATCGAGCAGCTCCATTTGGACTTCTTTAAGAAGTGACTCATTGAAAGCATTGAGCATAAGATCTCTGTGGCCTTTCGCCATAACCGACGCCACGGCCCTCCTTACATCTGCAATGTTGCCTGCAGTCGGAGCCGGTATGATCGCTTTAAGAGAAGCCGGGAGTTTTGAGTAAGCCGACCGCAGCTCGCCCTGACGAAACGTCTTCATCTTCGTTTTAAACTCGCCTTCCACCGCCCTGACCATGCTTTGCGCTTCTTTGACAATGTCGCGCTTAGACGCCTTGGGGTTGTCGCGGATCCAATCGCGTAGCTGCCGGCGAGCTCTGAAGAACGCCTGGCGCGACGGGCTCTTTAGCATTTCAGCGTCGCTGGCCTCCGCGTACTTAAACGCATCGCGGAATACGTCGATGCCATCTGCTTCGCCCTCGTTGCGTTCAGTTTGCAGGCGCTTGACCATGCTGGAGTACCAGGTAGCCGTGACTTTCGTCTTGTTCTGCTCTAGCTCGTACCAGGTGAGCTCATCCAAGGCTTCCTTGTTGTCAAGCGAAGCCTCGACCTCGTCGGTGGCCGCTGACTTTTCAGCGAACGCTGAACCGCCGGCGTCCGCGTTGAGCAGCTTATCGATCGCGTTTCGCTTATCAGGTGTTTCGTAGTAGCCGGCGACTTTCAGCGTGTCGTGCAGGCTACGGGCCACAGCCATCATCGCCGGATCGTCTTTGTTCACATTTACGATGAAGCTGTACTTGCGGTCGTTGTCTGCATTCGCAGCGGCAGAAGCCGCTTCACGCTGATCCTTACGCAGCTTGATAATACGGTTTGCCTGCTTCAAGGCGTCGTCAGCGATCTTAGCTCGCTGCGTATCACTCAAATTGGCGGACGCGCCTTGGACGATCGGGTCGGCAAGCCGCCCCTCGCGGAACGAAGAAACAATTCCGAGAACATCCGCCCCCGGCTTGCTCATATACGCAGAGAGGGTGTTCTGGGTGAGATTTTCAAAGAGCTTCTCTTCCCGCGCCTGCGCGTCTTCGGACCCGAGATCTCCGACAGCATCAGCTATCCCAAGGCGCGCCGCCGCGGCAGCTTCCACGCGCATTGTCGGGGAGAGCGTAATGTCAGACGCGGTCTTTGTGTGAAACTGTGTGTCAGCATCCAGTGTTGACTTCCGCGCTTCCAGCACCCGCGCGTTGTTCTGCTTCATAAATGACAGAACGCTTCTGGTCTGCAGCCTGCCCGCGGCTTTGTCAAAAGCCCCTTTGGATAGGGAGTTCGGCAAAGTCGACCGATACTGCGCGTACCTATTTTTGATTTCCGAACGGAAGTATTTTTCGCCCGCGGCCATGTCTGGGTCAGAAAGCGCTTTAGTTTCGATTTCAGCGAGCTTCAGTTCAAAATCGCTCGCTGCTTTCGCCGCTGCGTTTTCTGCGCTGACCTGGGCTTTCTTGAATCCCCAGTCCGCCAGCTTTTGACCGAACTCGGCCATTTTCTTGCCTTGCTCCGCAAAAGCGCGAGCGGGCGCCTCCATCGCAGCCGAGCTGATTTGGATGTTAAGTGCTTGCCCCGCGCCTTCTTTTGGGAGGGCGCGCTGTATCTCGTATGTCGGAACTTTCATCAGGCAATCTGCGCTATCTTGGCGCCGCCGAAAGCAATCGTAGAAAAGCCGTCGAACATCGCGCTTTTCGCTTGGATGTCGTAAGCCATCTTCCGCTGTTTAGCTTCGAGAAGCGCAATCTGCCC
>NZ_JAYPTL010000096.1:6260-7251 GCF_038133525.1 Erythrobacter sp.
CGCGCGCTCTCTCAACTGACCCGCCTCAGTAGCGACTTGTAATCGACCAGTCTGAATGTCTGTCTCGGCTTCGTTCGCGTTTTCCATTAGGACTGCAAGCGGCGTCCCGCTGCTGGCGATAACTCCAGACTTCCGGTACGCAGTGCCTGCTTTAGCCTGGAGACTGCCAAACTTCTTTCGGAAACGAAGCTCTTCGCGCTCCCCAACCCGCTCTCTTAGATCAGCATTTTGCTCTGCAACCTTAGCGCTGCGATCGTTGATTTTTTTATTGTACTCGCCAGCTTTTTCCGCAGCGCGACCTGCGGCTTTCATCCCGCTTGCAGCAGAAAAAGAACCTACCGCGGCGATAGCCGTGCCGGCTGCTAGTAGCGCAACTTCAACTCCCATCGACCCAAGCCCACCTTTCATAATCCTGGCCGTCTACGCCGTAGCGGCGCATCGTGCCTTCGTGTTTCATCCCGAGAAACTTCGCCCAGCGTGCCAGCTCCGGCCAGTCGCTGCGCATCGCCGCCTGTACGCGCCACATGCCGTGCGCGTTAGCTATTTCGTGTAAGCGACGACGCACCATCCTGCCCGCCGAGAGCGGGTGTCTTTTCATGCGATCGGCGCCGAGAAGCCAGGCTTCGCCGACGCCCTCCCAAAGCGGAAAAATCCCCGCGGCACCAACAAGGTGCCCATTGTCGATTCCGGTGAAAGCCATATTTTTTTGCACAAGGCCTGGGACAAACTCACCGTAAGGCGCAGACGGTCGGTTCCTATTGTCGTTGAGCTCGCCCGATAGCAGCGCTTCAGCGTGAGCTACCTCAAACGGAACAATCCTCACTGATCGAAGGTGCTCAGCGTCGCGTAGACCGCGAGGACGGTCATCGGCAACGGCTGGTCCTGGCGGATCGTGATCTGCCCATCGGTGTCGTAGTTGCCGTTGAGCTCGATCTCCTTGTCGCCGGTGTAGAGCGCGGGATTCGCCATTGCCGCCTCGATCTTCGCTTTC
>NZ_JAYPTL010000096.1:7261-7478 GCF_038133525.1 Erythrobacter sp.
CGTCCAGGTTGTTTGCGTCTCTGCCGACCTTGAGGCCGACCGATCGATACAGTCGCACGGTCAGCTCGTTGATACGCTTGATCTTGCCTTGGCTAGTCCCCATCGCGCTGCCGGCATCGACACGAAGCGTCCGCAGCGTCGAGTTATAGCTCAAGCCAGCGTGAGCTTTGGTGACGTAACGGTCGAGCGTGACTGCGCCGGAGCTCACAGTCTTAGG
>NZ_JAYPTL010000097.1:0-7154 GCF_038133525.1 Erythrobacter sp.
GAAGGCGGCCAGATGCCGCTTCACATGCGCCTGCCGAAGCGCGGCTTCAACAACCCCTTCGCCAAGGACTACGCCGAAGTGAACCTGGGCATGGTCCAGAAGTTCATCGACGCGAAGAAGCTCGACGTGAAGAAGACCGTTGATCACGAAGCGCTGCAGGCAGCTGGCCTGGCACGCGGTGGCAAGGACGGTGTCCGCCTGCTCGGCAAGGGCGAACTGACCGCCAAGGTTACCTTCAAGGTTGCCGGCGCCTCGAAGGGCGCGGTTGCAGCGGTCGAAAAGGCTGGTGGCTCGGTGGAAATCATCGAGAAAGGCCAGCCCGAGCACGAGAAGAAGGCTGCGCGCGCCGAAGCCAACAAGGCCAAGAAGGCCAAGTAATCGGGAAAATCGGGGGGCGGGGTTCGACATTCCGCTCCCCGCTCCCTATCTGTCCGGTCGACGCCGGGACGGGCCGGCGACCAGCTAGGATCGAACACGACCAATGGCATCACGCGCCGATAATATCGCGAGCAACCTCAGTCTCGCCAATTTCTCGAAAGCCACCGAGCTGAAGAACCGGATATGGTTCACCATCGGCGCTCTGGTTGTTTTCCGCTTCCTCAGCTTCGTACCTCTGCCGGGCGTAAACCCGCTGATTCTGAGCAGCCTTTACGATCAGACTCGCGGCGGGATCCTCGATCTATTCAACACTTTCTCGGGTGGCAGCCTTGAGCGCATGAGTCTCATCGCGCTCGGCGTCATGCCCTATATTACCTCGTCGATCGTCGTTCAGCTTGCCGCTGCCCTGCATCCGAGCCTGGCAGCGCTGAAGAAGGAAGGCGGCGCGGGTCGGCAGAAGCTCAATCAGTACACGCGTTACGGCACAGTTTTCCTCTGCGCCATTCAGGGCTGGTTCCTTGCGGCGGGGCTTGAGAGCTTCGGTGCACAGAGCGGCCTCCAGGCGGTCGTCGATCCGGGCATCATGTTCCGCATCGTCGCTGTGATCAGCCTTGTTGGCGGCACGATGTTCCTGATGTGGCTGGGTGAACAGATCACCAGTCGCGGCATCGGCAATGGCGTCTCGCTGATCATCATGGCCGGCATCGTCGCGCAGTTCCCGACCTTCGTTACCAATATGGGCAAGGGTTATTCGGAAGGCTCCATTGCGACCGGTACGATCATCGGCTTCCTTGTTGGCGGAATCGCGGTGATCTTGTTCATCTGCTTCATGGAGCGCGCCCAGCGCCGCCTGCTGATCCAGTATCCCAAGCGGGCCACGCAGCGGGGGATGATGCAGGCCGACCGTTCGCACCTGCCGCTCAAGCTCAACACCGCCGGTGTTATCCCGCCGATCTTCGCCAGCTCGCTGTTGCTGTTGCCGCTCACGATCACCCAGTTCGCAGGCAATTCGGTGAGCACCGACACGACCTTCGGCTCAATCCTGCAGACGATCCTGCAATACCTCCAGCATGGGCAGCCGATCTACATGGCGCTCTATGCTGCGGGCATCATCTTCTTCAGCTTCTTCTACACTGCGATTGTGTTTAATCCGGAAGAGACGGCTGAAAATCTCAAGCGGAACGGTGGCTTCATTCCCGGGATCCGGCCAGGCAAGCGGACCGAGGAATATCTCGACTTCGTCCTGACCCGCATCACCGTGATCGGGGCGATGTACCTGACGATCGTCTGCGTCATTCCCGAATGGGGTATTGCGCAGACTGGCGTGCCGCTGTTCTTGGGCGGAACCAGCCTGCTGATCGTGGTCAACGTCACTGTTGATACGATCAGCCAGATTCAGTCGCACCTGCTGGCGCACCAGTATGGTGATCTCATCAAGAAGGCCAAGTTGAAGGGCCGTCTGCGTTAGGGCATTCTGCGCAGGCGAAGGGGGACACGACTCTCATGGACATCATCCTTCTGGGCCCTCCGGGCGCAGGCAAGGGCACCCAGGCGCATCGGCTCGTCGAGCGCTATGGCATGCGTCAACTTTCGACCGGCGACATGTTGCGCGCGGCGGTCAAGGCCGGGACACCGGTCGGCCTGAAGGCCAAGGCGGTGATGGATCGCGGCGAACTGGTCTCCGACGAGATCGTTTCCGAGCTGATCGATGCCGAACTCGCGGCGATGGGCCCCGAAACCGGCGCCATCTTCGATGGATATCCGCGCACTGCGGCGCAGGCGGATAGCCTCGATACGATCCTGGCCAAGCATGGTCGCAGCCTCGATCACGTGATTGAGCTGGGCGTGGACGAAGATGCACTGGTGGAACGCATCACCGGACGCTTTACCTGCGCCAATTGCGGTGAAGGCTATCACGACACCTATAAGCTGCCCAAGGTAGATGGTGTTTGCGACAAGTGCGGCTCGACCGAGTTCAAGCGTCGTCCCGATGACAACGAAGAAACCGTCCGCACCCGGATGCAGGAATATCGAGCCAAGACGGCACCGATCCTCCCCGGATATGAAGCGCGCGGGATCGTCAGTCGAGTGGATGGAATGGCGCCGATCGGGGACGTTGCTGACGCGATCGACGCGATCCTTTCGCGCTGATTTCGCACCGCCTTTCCAAGTTCTTCCGCTTGGCCTAAGACCTCACTCGAAGAGGAGTTGAGGATGTTTCGTTGGGCCATCGCCGCGCTAGCTGTTTCTGCTGCCATGCCCGTGGCGGCGGAAGTGGTTGAGACGCGCGACGACGGGTTCGTGGTGCGCGATGCAGTGAGTGTGGCGGCCAACCCAAGGGAAACCTGGCTGGCCCTGACCAAGCCCGGCGACTGGTGGAGCGACGAACACACCTGGTCGGGCGATGCGTCGAACATGACACTGACCCCGCAGGCGGGCGGTTGCTTCTGCGAACGCATACCGGGACAGGACGGCAAGGACGGTTTCTCGCTTGACGGCAGCGTGTCCCACGCGGTGGTGGTGCAAGCTTATCCGCTCAAGGTCTTGCGGCTGCGTGGGGGGCTTGGGCCTCTGCAAAGCGAGCCGGCAGACGGTGTGCTGACGATGACCCTCAAGGAGATTGATGGTGGCACCCGGGTTCTGTGGGAATACAACGTCGGCGGCTCCATGCGCTACAAGCCTTCCGAACTGGCTGAAGCTGTCGATGGTGTCATCAGCCAGCAGTTGAAGCGCCTTCGCGACCATCTTGGCGGGCTTGACGAGCCGGAGGCGCCTGCAGAGGATGCTGTTCAGCCGGAAGAAGAACCCAGTCTCGAAACGCAGATCGACGCGTTGGAGAGAGAATAACTGGCAATGAGATCGCCCGGGTAACGGGTGCACTGGTCGCACGAGAATCTATCAAGCCCCAGCAGGGGCAGCAGCAGAGGTGTGACCTATGGCTTCGATCTATGACCGGCACGTCGATTTTCCGACATTCATGGAGGGCGTGAAGCGCCGAAACCCGGGGCAGCCCGAATTCGTCCAGGCGGTCCAGGAAGTGGCGCAGGACATCTTCAGTTTCATCGAGGACAAGGAAGAATACCACGCCGCTCAGATCCTGCGCCGGATTGCGGAGCCAGATCGGATCGTTTCCTTCCGGGTTTGCTGGGAAGACGACAATCACAACGTTCGCGTTCAGCGCGGTTGGCGCGTGCAATGCAACAACGCCATCGGACCTTACAAGGGCGGCATTCGCTTCCACCCCAGTGTGACCGAAGGAACGCTCAAGTTCCTCGCCTTCGAACAGACCTTCAAGAACTCGCTCACCGGCTTACCGATGGGTGGTGGCAAGGGCGGGGCGAACTTCAATCCCAAGGGCAAGACCGATGCCGAAGTCATGCGCTTCTGCCAGGCCTTCATGACCGAGCTTTATCGCCACATCGGGCCGGATACCGATGTGCCTGCAGGTGACATTGGCGTCGGCGCGCGCGAGATTGGCTATATGTTTGGCCAGTACAAGCGCATCACCAATCGCTGGGAAGGCGTGCTGACGGGTAAGGGCACCGAATATGGTGGTTCGAAGATGCGGCCCGAAGCGACCGGCTATGGCGCGGTCTATTTCATGCAGAACATGCTGAAGCACGTCGGCAATGATGTTGCGGGCAAGACTGCGGTCGTCTCCGGTTCCGGCAATGTGGCGACGCACGCGGCGGAGAAGCTTACCCAGCTTGGCGCCAAGGTACTGACCCTGTCCGACAGCGGAGGGTTCATCCACGATCCGGAGGGCCTGAGCCAGGAGAAGATCGACTGGATCAAGCATCTCAAGAATGTGAAGCGTGGCCGGATCAGCGAATATGCCGACCATTTCACCGGATCGAGTTTCCACGCCGACAAGCGTCCGTGGGATGTGCCCTGCGAACTGGCACTGCCTTGCGCCACCCAGAATGAACTCAATGAAGAGGAAGCCAAGGCGCTGGTTGCCAATGGCGTGATCGCTGTGAGCGAAGGTGCCAACATGCCGACCACTTTGGACGGCGTGAAAGTGTTCCATGATGCGCATACGCTCTACGCCCCGGGCAAGGCGGCCAATGCCGGTGGCGTTGCCGTTTCGGGCCTCGAGATGAGCCAGAATTCAGAGCGTATCAGCTGGAACCACGAACGGCTTGGCCAGATGCTGACCGAACTGATGGAAGGCATTCACGAGAAGTGCGTGGAGTATGGCACGAGCGAGGGTGGCTACGTCGATTACGTTCGCGGCGCCAACATTGCGGGCTTCAAGAAGGTCGCCGACGCCATGCTCGCCTTTGGCGTCATGTGAGAGGTTTTGACCTGCCGAGCTTGCTGGTGTAGGACGCTTTGACAAGGTGACGGATCGCCCAAATTTGTGGCTCCGTTGCCTTGCGCGTGCAAGGCGGTTGACGCCTCGGGCGAATCCGCCTAAGCGCGCGGTTCATTCGACACTTGCGGTGAGTCCGGCAGGCGACAGCCTTTGAGCGCGCCATCCGGGCTTTTTGCGTTATCCGCGTGTGCAAGCGGTCGGTGAATTGAGCGATGAGATAGGGGTGTCGGCCCGTTCCGGCAGTTCCCTGTGGAGCATGGAGAAGTAAGTGGCTCGTATTGCCGGGGTCAATATCCCCACCAACAAGCGCGTTATCATCGCGCTCACCTACATTCACGGTATCGGCCGCACCACGGCCGTTGAGATCGCGAACAAGCTCGGTATCGATCACGCGCGTCGCGTGCAGGACCTTTCGGATGAGGAAGTTCTGCGCATTCGTGAGACCATCGATGCTGATTACACGGTTGAAGGTGACCTTCGTCGCAACACCGCGATGAACATCAAGCGCCTGATGGACCTCAAGTCCTTCCGCGGCCTTCGTCATCGTGCCGGCCTGCCCGTTCGCGGCCAGCGTACCCACACCAACGCCCGTACCCGCAAGGGTAAGGCCAAGCCGATCGCCGGCAAGAAGAAGTAAGCCTGGGTCTCCCAGCGCTTTTCCCTTCTTGAGAGAATAGAGGAATACATACCATGGCACGCGAACCCGGCCGTATTCGGCGCCGCGACAAGAAGAACATTTCTTCCGGCGTCGCGCACATCAATGCCAGCTTCAACAACACCATGATCACCATCACCGACGCGCAGGGCAATGCTATCAGCTGGTCCAGCGCTGGCATGATGGGCTTCAAGGGCAGCCGCAAGTCGACTCCCTATGCCGCGCAGGTTGCCGCCGACGACGCAGGCCGCAAGGCTGCGGAACACGGCGTGCGCACCCTTGAGGTCGAGGTGAAGGGTCCGGGCTCGGGCCGCGAGAGCGCTCTGCGCGGTCTTGCGGCTGTGGGCTTCACCATTACTTCGATCCGCGACGTGACGCCGATCCCGCACAATGGGGTCCGCCCGTCCAAGCGTCGTCGCGTCTGATCCGTACCTGCCTGGTGGCTCGCTAGCGGGCCACCGACACTCTCCACGGACCGGGCGCTCTTGAGAGAGAGCTCCGGTCCTGCCCGCATCCGAACCAGGGGATATTCATGTCCGTCAACATCAAGAACTGGCAGGAACTCAAGAAACCCAACGGCCTTGAAATCAAGGACGGCGGCGACAAGAGCCGCAAGGCGACATTTGTTGCCGAACCGCTCGAGCGTGGCTTCGGCCTGACGCTCGGTAACGCGCTGCGTCGCGTGCTGCTCAGCTCGCTTCAGGGCGCGGCGATCACCTCGATCAAGATCGAAGGTGTGCTGCACGAATTCTCCTCGCTCGCCGGTGTGCGCGAGGACGTGACCGACATCGTCCTGAACGTGAAGCAGATCGCGCTCAAGATGGAAGGCGAGGGCCTAAAGCGCCTGCAGCTGTCCGCCACGGGTCCGGCCGAAGTGAAGGCCGGCGACATCGCCGTAACCGGCGACATTGAGGTGATGAACAAGGATCTCGTGATCTGCCACCTCGACGAAGGCGCGACGCTCAACATGGAGCTCACCGCCGATACCGGTAAGGGCTATCGCCCGGCAGTCATGAACCGTCCGGTCGATGCACCGATCGGCCTGATCCCGGTCGACTCGCTCTATTCGCCGGTCCGCCAGGTCAGCTACAAGGTCGAGAACGCCCGCGTTGGCCAGGAACTCGACTACGACAAGCTTTCGCTGAACGTCGAAACCGATGGCACCGTCACCCCGGAAGACGCCGTGGCCTATGCCGCGCGCATCCTCCAGGACCAGCTGACGCTGTTCGTCCACTTCGAGGATGGCATCCCGCAGCCGTCGAGCGCCATGATTGGCGTCGCCGCCGAGCCGCAGGAAAGCGACACCAACCAGCTCAACCGTTACCTGCTCAAGAAGGTCGACGAGCTCGAGCTGTCGGTGCGTTCGGCCAACTGCCTCAAGAACGACAACATCATCTACATCGGCGACCTGGTCCAGAAGACCGAGGCCGAGATGCTCCGTACGCCGAACTTCGGCCGCAAGTCGCTCAACGAGATCAAGGAAGTCCTGAGCTCGATGGGCCTGCGCCTCGGCATGGACATCCCGGGCTGGCCGCCTGAGAACATCGAGGAAATGGCCAAGAAGCTCGAACAGGAGCTGCTCGGCTAAGACCTCGCAACGGGCATGGGCCGGACCCGCAATTCCGGCCCGTACCGGGCTACCTAGAACGGGCCCTTTACGAACGCCCGAGCCCATCAGGGAAAGTGGGAACCGGTTTCCCGCCCGGATGTCTCGGCAAGAGAAGGAAGTAGAGAAATGCGTCACAAACTTTCCGGCCGCAAGCTGCAGCGCAAGACCGGCCACCGCAACGCGATGTTCCGCAA
>NZ_JAYPTL010000098.1:0-7019 GCF_038133525.1 Erythrobacter sp.
GGCCGTGAAGATGATCATGGTGCAGACTTCGGCGAGCTCCAGGAACGTCTGCGGTTTGGGGAAGCCGGTGACCTTGCCGATGCCGGAAATCTCCTCTGCCCAGGCGGCCAGTTCATAGTCGCCCTGCACTGCCGCATCGCCATCGTAATAGAGCGAGAGATAGTTGAAGACCCAATTGCCGATTGCCGCCCAAACCTGCATCCCGTCCACGGCATAGGGATAGTTGGTCAGCGGCGATGATGGACCGAACCCTCGCGCAGCAAGATCGTTGGGCAGCATCTTGTCGGTAAAGTTGAACGAGAGGCGTGCCGCCGCTGCCTGCGCCTGGCTGCTGGTAATGGTCCCTGCGAAGATCTCGTCGATCGGACCGCCAGCGGTGATCAGGCTGGTTGCGGCTGCATTGTTGATGAACATCGTGCCTTCGAAATGCGGCAACAGCAGTGCCCACACCGGGTGCAGGTTCGCCAGCTGGCGATGCGTGGCGACCGCAATCGCTTCGGTCACCAGATGCGTCCGCGCAAGATGCGCCACGAGTTCGTGATAATTGCCGTCCGCCACCTGCACGATGAACTTGGCCATCTGCCAACCCCACTGTTCTTCGACGACAAGCGACGGCATGACGACCGGGCAACTCGCATCGCTCGGATCGCAACGGATCGCGATCGGAACCAGCTCTTGCGAACCGGGCGGCAAGGCGAACAGCGCGATAGGCATATAGAGGTATTTGCCGCCACCCGCTTCGGGCGCGATGACTGAAAGGTCCTTGTAGTCGCACTGGAATATCCGACCTGCAGCCAGGGCCTCGGAAAGCGTGTCATTCGCTACGAGGGACGCATATTGCGTATCCGTCAAAGGACAGCCGCTTGGAATCGCTGTGACGGTCTCGATCAGCATGCAGTTCGGACCTGCGATGCGAAGCCGTGCGAATTCGAGGTCGTCGAGCAGCTGCCATGACACTCCCGGGCAGGAAATCGTGTCGAACAGGGCGCGATAATCCGCGATCTGCGGTGGCGAAGCAGCAGCGAGTGCAGCGTTCACTTTGCCCTGGGTGTTGAGCAACCCCTTCAGCGTGGCGACATGGCCCTTGAGCGCTTCGACCAACCTGTCCTCGACGAACTCCTCCGCCAGATGCTCGATCAGGCCGCCCTTGGGGCAATTCCCCGTATGCGCATCGAATTTCGCCTGGATCGCCGCGACGTCGGCGGCAACAGCGGCTGCCAGCTTCTCGCCCGCATCGATCGCTTCCTGGGCAATCGCATCGCCTTGCTGGGCGTGGACCTGCTTCTGCACTGCAAGCACGTTCACGACCAGTTTGAGCAGGATCCCCACCAGCTTCAGGCCCCATTCGAGGTTGGGCTCCTCTTCCGAAGGCAAGCCCTTGACCACGGGAATGCCCGGCAGGGTCTGCACGTCCGAAGTCCAGCTATAGGTGGTCTGCGCGCTGGCCAGTTGTGCCTTGCGCTGGGCCTGGACCTGCGGCGTATCGTTCTGCGGAAGTGTGGGAGAAGCGGGTGCCTGTTGTGCCGTCATATTCGGTTTTCCTCTCGCTTTGCACCAAAGAAGACCCTTCGGCGGAATAAAGCCGCCGGTGAATTGGCATGAATTCTTGAATAAATGGTGCTTTTACTAGGAAATAATTTCAAACCTGCTCGAATACGGTCTGTTCGCCTGGCCAGCACCGGCCTTGCCCCCACCCCCGCTTCTGTGGCAATTTCCCCGTGGGTTGAGGAGGGTCTATGGCTAAAAGGCAGATAAGCGCCGCGATCATCGCGAGCTTCGCGTTCGTGAGCGTTCCGTTGGCACCGCTTTTTGCGGAATCGCTCGACGAACTCGATGCGATTTCCGATCGTTCCGTGGATGAGCAGGCGGCGCTGGACGATGCGCGGGCACTGGCCGAAAGCGGCGCCCTGCTGGAAGCCATCGGCACGCTGGAGCGCATGCTCGCCGAAAACCCAAAATCGCGCGATGGGCGGCTGCTGCACGCGCTCTACCTGTGCAAGGTCGACGACCGCCAAGGGGGCCTGGTTGAGATCGGCAAGCTCAAGAACAAGGAATTCGGCAAGAAACTGCTGAAGGAAGCGCGCGAACTCTGCGAAGCGCCGGCGCAGGCGAGGGCTGAGCCATGACGGGTAACCGCACCTTCACCAGCGTCCTGATCGCCAGCGCCCTCACCCTTACCTCGCTCCCCCTTGCACCTTTGGCGGCGCAGGAGCGCGTCGAAGTGGGCAATGCCGCAACCGTCGTGGGCGATGTGCGGATGAGCAATCCGCAGATCACCAAGCCGCAAAAGATCACCCGCAAACAGCGCCTCGCCTGGGGGGATCTGGTCGATACGGCGAAGAAATCGCAGCTGCAGATCCTGCTGCTCGATCGTTCGACCTTCGGCATCGGTGCCAGCTCGCGCGTACGGATCGATCGCTATGTCTATGACCCGGAGAAGGGTCGATCGGTCTTCATGACCATGATCAAGGGTGCGTTGCGCTTCCTCTCGGGTCGCCAGGGTGGAGAGAACAGCGCGGAAATCCAGTCCCCATCAGGCCGGATCGGCATTCGCGGCACCGCGTTAGACATGCTGGTCGGCGAGAATGCCGAAGCCATTGCGGAGGCGGAAGAAGCCGTCGGCAAGGTTGACAGCGACAAGGACGAAGCCACGCTGGTGGTGCTGCGCGGCCCCGGCGCCGCGACCGAGGGCGGGCTGACCGTTGGCCTCGCCGAAGTGACCGCCGCGGGCAAGACGGTGGTGCTCGACCAGCCCGGTCTGGCTGCCTACATCCCGCGCAATGGTGCGCCGCCGATCGGGCCGTTCTTCATCTCGGACCCCGGCCTCGCCAAGCTGCAGGACGAACTCGCACCGGAGGTGGCGCGCGCAGCGAAGGGCGGCGGACTGCTCAAGGCACTGCTGCCGATTGCCGGGGCAATCGCGGTCGGCTCGATCCTCAGCGGGAACAAGGATGAGGCTTCACCTAGCGGGCGCGTGCAGGATAGCCCGAGCAGCAATCCGACATCCGACGTTCCGCCGCGCAGCCCCAACGGCTAGCGACTATTTCGAGGTTGCCTGATAGACCCCGTCCCAGCCAGGCCCGGGCGGTGAGGCCCTGAGTTCGGCGATCCATTCGGCGTAGTGGGTGCCCAGCGCGGCGACGCCGAAGCGCGCGTAATCGACCTGCGCCAGTGCCGCCGCGGCTGCATCCCAGTGCTGTGTGCGGAGCTCTGCCAGCATATGATCCTGCGCACTGGCCAGGGCAGCGAACTGCGGGTCCTGCGCCATGCCCTCGTCCCCCAGCAGCGCAAAGATCGTGTCCGGGGCATCGCGGCCGACCACCCGCACGCGGTCGATCTCGATCAGCGCGAAACCGCGCAATTGCGCCGCCAGCGTGCTGCCCACGACAATGGGTACGCCGTACTGCTTGGTCAGCCCCTCGAGCCGCGAGGCCATGTTCACCGTATCGCCGATCAGCGTGTATGACAGCCGCTGGCGCGAACCCATATTGCCGACGCAGCACAGCCCGGCGTTGAGGCCGATGCCGATCTTGACCTCGCCCGGCCAGACCACGCCCTTGCGCGTGGGCATGGTGCGGTTGAGTTCCTCCAGCTCGGCGAGCATGGCCAGCGCGGCGCGGGCGGCGTGCCGCGGATGCTCGGGATCGTCGAGCGGGGCGTTCCAGAAGGCGAGAATCGCGTCGCCGATATATTTGTCCAGCGTCGCCTGGTGATCGAGCAGGATGCGGCTCATCGGGGTGAGGAAGTCGATCAGGAAGGCGATCACCTCATGCGGGGCATAGCGTTCCGACAGGCGCGAGAAGCCGCGGATGTCGCACATCAGCACGCTCATCTCGCGCTCCTCGCCGCCCAGCTCCAGGCTGTGCGGATCCTCGGCGATGCGGCGCACCATCTCGGGCGAGAGATAGCGGTCGAAGGCGGCGTGGATATAGGCGCGCTGGCGTTCCTCGCGATAGAACACCGCCACGGTCTGCACCGCATAGACCACCAGCAGCGCCAGCACCGGATAGGTCGGGTCGAGCAGGTAATCGGCGCGGGTGAAAGCGAGCCAGCTCAGCCCAATCACCAGCCCCACCCCGCCGACCGCCGCCAGCGCGCCCAGCGCCGCGCCCAGCCGCGGCAGCAGCAGCGCCAGCGCTATGCCGAGCAGCAGCACCAGCGCAAGTTCGAGACCATAGGCCCAGTCGGGCCGCTCGAGGAAATCACCAGCGAGGATCTGCCCCGCCGCCGCGGCGTGGACGTTGACCCCCGCGGTGCGCTCGGCCAGCGGGGTGGCGACGAGGTCCTGCAGCCCCGCCGCGCTGCCGCCGATGAAGACGATCCGCCCCGCCACCGCTCGGGCCAGCTCGGCATCGGGCATATCGCCCTCGATGATCCGCCAGGCGGGCAGCGTCGCATGCGCGGTGTGGCGGGCGAAGTGCACCCACATCTCGCCCGCGTCGTTGACCGGGATCACATCCGCCCCGATCCGCAGCGATACCGCCGCGCCGGGCGCCTCCAGCGTCTCGCCGCTGCCGTCGCTCGTGGTCAGTCAGGCGAGCCGTCGCCGCGCGCCACGCGCACCGCCTCGAGCCCCAGCGAGGGCACCAGCACCCCGCGATGGATCGCCACCAGCGGCGCGCGGCGCACGATCCCGTCGGCGTCGGGCTCGATGCTGACGAAGCCATTGCCCTGCGCCGCCGCCTCCAGCACCGGCAGCGGCTGGATCGCCCCGTCATAGCGGCGCACCGCGCGGGTCGGCATGGTGCCATGCAGGGTAAAGCCCGCCTTGGGCTCGATCGCCCCGCCATGCCTGCCGCGGTCGAGGAAATAGGCGGTCACCACCGGCGCCCCGGCAAAGCTGCGTGCGAGCAGCGCGTCATGCCCCGGCAGGCGCGCAAAGCCCTCGCCCAGCGCCAGCTCGGTTCCCAGTCGGCGATGCAGCGCCGCAACCTCCTCGGGCGAAGTCCTGTCCGGTTCCGACAGCACGATATCGAAAGCGATCGCCGCCGCCCCCGCCTGCGCCAGCCGGTCGGTCAGCTCGGCCAGTTCGGTGCGCGGCCAGGGCCACTGGCCGAGCTTCGCGATCGAGGCCTCGTCGATATCGACCACCGCCACGCGCGCCGCATCGGCCCCGGCGGGATCGCGCGGCGCGGCCTGCTGGTAGGCGTCGAACACCGCCAGCCGCACCCGTTCGAGCGCGCCGAGATCGGCCAGCTGCAACAGCACCACCAGCGCCAGCGCCGCCAGCCCCGCCGCCAATGCGGGCGCATCGCGCAAAGCCTTGAGCCGCTGGAACATATGCCACCCTCCCCTGGGCGCAGAGCCTATTGCCGTTTCCCACTCCGCGCTAGGTTTGTTGTTTTCCGCCCGCGCCTCCGCGCGTGCGTCCTCGCTAGACGTGCAGCGAGCTGCACCCGCTGCGGGCGGGCGCTTGCCCTTGCCGGGCCTCCACCGGCCCGGAAGACCCTCGCGATTTTCCTACTCGTTTGAATTGTGCTCCATCCTCGCGAATGGACGACAAGAAACAACCGATCGAAGATCGCATGAGCGAGGAATTCGCGCCCGCGCAGGCGGGTGCGGAAACCAGGGACTCCCCTCCCTCACCCCACACCACCCTGCCCGCCTTCGCCCCGGTCCCGCGGCAGAAGGACCGCAGCAATGGGTGGAAGGCGGAAACCCAGCTCGCCTTTATCGAGGCGCTGGCCGATACGGGCAGCGTTACCGCCGCGTGCCAGATTGTCGGGCGCAGCACGCATGGCGCCTATCACCTGCGCCGCCAGCCGGGGGCGGAGGAGTTCGCCGCCGCGTGGGAGGCCGCGCTCGACCTCGGCGTGAAGCGGATCGAGGACACGGCGATGGACCGCGCGCTCAACGGGGTGGAGGTGCCGGTCTATTCCTATGGCAAGCTCGTCGGCACGCGCCGCGTGCACAATGACCGGCTGCTGATGTTCATGCTGCGCAACCGCGCCCCCGCGCGCTTTGCCGAGGGGCGGGCAAAGGGCATGGACGCCATCGGCAAGATGGAGGTCGAGCGGCTGAAGAAGCAATGGCGCGCCGAGTGGGAGGCGGAGCGGCGCCGCGTTTCCCCCGCCGAGATCCGCGCGAGCATCGACCGCAAGGTCGAGGAGTTCCGCCAGCGGATAGAATGGAACCAAAGCCCCCGCACCCACGCCGCCTGGGAGGAATACTGCCGCCTGCGCGACGAGGACGCAGCCAGCAGCTACAACGCGCGGAACGACCCGGAACACCCGATGTATCGCGAGCGGGAGCCGGGTGTGGAGGACTAAACTCCGCTCGCGACCAGCGAGCGGGAAGGACTGAAGCAAAGTGAAAACCGCAGCCGTTCATCGGACACCAACTCCGGCGCTCGCCTAAGCAGCGAGCATAGCCAAGCGAACTGAGGCGCGACCGGGGGATTGAGATATCATCCTCAAAAATTCTCTATGCCGGGAGTTCACGCAGAAATCGCTAAACGTAAAAACCGAGAATTGTGAATTGATTCAGTTGATGTAAGCTACCCCAAATCGGGGGAATACTGTGTTCAAGTTCTTGAGAGCAAGAGAAGATGTAGCACCACTCATTGAGCGAGTAGTCGAAGCGTCTAATGCTGAGAGGAATGCGTTCGGCTTTCTGCCGAGACCCACCTATGATGACTTCGCCTATCAACGGCAAATTATCGTGGCCGTGGATTCAACGTATGGAGAGTTCGCAGGTTATTCGATCTTTGCGGGTGCCCTACCGACGGCCAAAGTACGTCAGACCTATGTTGCGCCAAATTGGCGTCGGCGAGGGTTAGGACACCAACTTATCACTGAAGTCATCAAAGCCTGCGAAGAAATTGGTTATCTCTCCATCACAGCCACTGTGGCAAGTGATCTAACTGATGCAAATGCATTTTATGAATCTCTTGGGTTTAGCGCGTTTACCGAAAAACCGGGCGGAAAATCCCGACAACGAACCCTAATCGTGCGAGGGCGTGTCTTAGGCCCTGTTGACAAACTGATTGGTCCAGAGGCGGACGGCGGCGATATGTATGA
>NZ_JAYPTL010000099.1:0-6994 GCF_038133525.1 Erythrobacter sp.
TCCTGCAGCAGCACCGACTTGCCCGAACCCGACTTGCCGCAGATCGCGATATTGTGGTTGCCGGCACCGTTCTCGAATGGCGACCACCAGAAGGGCTGGCCGCGGCGGCCAACGAGCAGGAGGTGCGGGATTACGCCGCCGAGATATTCGCCCTGCATCGGCGCGATATGTGCCGCTGTCGTCGAGAGCATGGTCTTGAGACGCTTCAACCGCGCCATGTCGTCGGCGAGGCCATCGGCGAGGCACAGGGGAAAGGCAGCGACGAGGCCTTGGAGCTGGAGGAAGCGCTCGTCGGCAAGGTCCCAGCCCGCCGCCTTGTAGATCGCCTTGATGATGCGTTCATGCGCGTCGCCCTGGCCGAGCGGCGAGATGCTGGTGAGCCCGTAGAACAGCTTCACGAGCTTCTTGCCAGCCTGGAGTTCGGCCTGGACGTGGCGCCACTCGGCCGACTGTTCGGCAAGCTTGGGCAAGAAACGCGCGCTCTTGGTCTGGCTGAGACTGGTCGTGCGCATGAACTTGAAGCCCGCGCGCGCCGAAGCAGCTTCCTGGTCGGGGTAGACCAGGCACAGCATGGTTGCCGTCGGACAGGGGAAACGCAGCTTGTCGGTGAACATGTCGCCGATGAGCCGCGCGCATTCCCAAGGTGCCCAGCGCTCAGGGGTAGAGCGCACGGCATAGTGCCGCACATCGAAATGGTCGGGATAGCATTCGCCGACTTCAGGATTGCCCTCCTCGTCGCGGCCCGTCTCGCGAAAGCGCTCGGTCCTGAGGATCAGGCGATCGTCGCCGACCTCGAGCTCGATGTCGCGGCGGATCGCTTGGGACTGAAGCGTATCGTGCGGGTTCCACGCATGGATATCGGTCTCGTGCGCGGTAGTCGGCGAGGTGAGCTCGTCGATCAGCGCCAAGAGGCCGCCCGGACGCAGCTCCTGCGCGTGCAGTCCGAGCGAGTGGAGCATGCCCATCAGCCCTTCGCGGCATTCCGAAAGTTCCGCGTCGGTCACGCTTCCGGGCACCGGCACGCCGAGCGAGACGATCAGCCGGACGTTGCGAGCATGGAACGGCGCATGCGCCGAGCCCGAGCTCCAGACGAGATCGTAAAGGCGCCTGGTGCGCGCTCTGGCGATGGCCTCGTAGATCCCGCCCTGCTCGTAGCGCGGAGCGAACCAGGGGCCGACCACGCTGCCGATCCGCGGAGATGCGAAGTTCAGGACCTGGAGGCAGGCGCCCTGCGGCAGGCCTTCGGAGAAGAACTGACCGAGGATCTCGCCGGTCCGTTCGTCGGCCCCGATCAGCGGGGTGACTTCGAGCACGAAGCCTTTGGAGCGGGCGTTGCGGTAGAGCTTCGCCCCCTCGTCATAGACCCGGTAGGGCAGCCAGTCCGAGAGCATATCGAGCCCGAAATGCGCCCGCGGCTTTTCGGGCCGAGCCGTGTCGGCAAACAGGCCCCGCGAGAGTGCGTCGCGCGCGGCAGCAAGGGATAGCGTCACTGGCTCTCTCCTTCGGTCATGTCAGGGTGGGGGACCGGCTCGCGGGGAGGGGAAAACGAGCCAGGTCCCCCGGGTTCCGGCGCGTCAGCGCCGGGCATCGCCGGAACGGGCTGCGAGGGGATGAACAGCTGTTCCGGCAATGTGTCTGCCTCTTGGGTTTTTGGCGGTTGGAAATCGGTTGCGGGGTTGCTCTCGCGCGTCGCGGCAATAGTCGATGCCAGCGAGCGCAGGACTTCGCGGCGGCCCTGCGGCGTGCGCCAGCCTGTCCCTGCCTGTTCGGGCAGCGTCAGGTGAACGACGCGCGCCTCATGGTCGCGGCCCGCCGCGTCACGGTAGCCTGTCAGCACGACCAGCAGGCGACGAACCGCTTCGCCGGTCGGGGTCACCGTCCGATGCGCGTCAACCGTGTCAGCCTTTTCAATGCCGGTCGCCCCGGCATCGATCGCGGAAGTCGGCGCGCAGGTCCCTTCCGGAGCCCGGCAGGCAAAGCTGCCTTTGACGTTGCCGCCGAGGCTGGCGCAGCCACTGGCCAGGAGGAGCGGCGCAGCGAGCACCATGGCGCGAAGGATTGGAAGCCGGCTCATTGCGCCACTCCCTTGCCTTCGGCGACGAAGCGGCGGATCGCCGCGGCATCGCGGTAGCCATGAAGCACCGCCCCATCGCGGGCGCGCACGATGACCGGAGTTCCGGCAAACCCGTTGGCCTTCGCGAAGGCTTCGTTGGCATCGAGTGCCTTGGCCTCCTTGCAGGTCTTATCAGTCGCCAGAGCCTGGCCGGAATAGGCCGCATGGAGTGCCTTTGCCGGATCCTTAGCGCACAGCACCGCCTCGGAAATCTTGCGGCTTGCCGCGCCGAAGATCGAGATCGGTCGCTCTTCGACATGAACCTTGGCCTTGGCGAGTTCGGCGGTCAGGCGCTGGCAATACCCGCACTGGAAATCCGAGAAGACGACCAGGCGTTCGCCCTTGAGGTTGCCCCAGTGGATCGCGCCGGCAGCCGGAAGCGACGAGAGGTCGACATGGTTGGCGGCCGCCTGGACAGGCGTTTCGTCGCGTCCCGCCGGCGCGTCACTGGCTACGCGCGCCGCACCGGCCGCGAGCAGATCGGGATTGAGTTCGAGCAGGCGGGCGGCAGTGACGTCGCGCCGTTCTTCCATGTCGTAGAGACGGCCTACGAACAGGTAGCGGGCGGTCTCGTCGATGTAGAACAGCGTGTCACCCGAGACGACTTCGCACCAGGGCCCGAGCGTGTCGCAGCTGATCGCATCGATCGGGGTCTTGGGCAGCCGCAGTTTCAGCGCCTGCGCGACATCGCTCGCCATGCCCGCGGCGCTCGCAGGCATCGCAGTGACGGCAGAGACGCCGAGCGTCAGCACGGCGGCGGCGCTCGAGAGGGCAAGGGCAAGGTGGGCGGCGCGCGCCTTCAGGCTTGGCGGCGAGTCATTGTAGTTCATTTGGAGGGGCTCCTGACGTGGACGCCGTCGAGAAAGACGATCTCGACCTCGATGCCGGTCGGCATCTCGACGACGGGTTGGTATTGTTCGGCGCGTTCGATGAGGTATCGGCTGACGGTGTCGGCGGCTTCGCCGGCACCCTGGCCAAAGCCACCGGCGAGGATGTCGGTCGGCGACAGCGCCTCGCGCTGACCGTTGGCGCCGACCTGGCCGGTGAAGATGCCGTTGGCGTTGGCGGAAAATCCGCGCCCGAAGCCGCCAACGATCCCGGCCAGCAGCGCCTGGCTGACAAGGCTGCCTTCGCGGCTGACCACGCGGCCGCGCACGCCCGACTTTCCGGCGAAGGAGATGAACCCCTTGACCTCGCTCACCGCGAAGCGCCCACCGGGTTGCGCGCAGGTCATGCGCACCAGCTTGACGTAGACCTTCTCCGCCGAGAGATCGCCGCGCGCCGCGCCATTGACGAGGCAGCCGGTGATATCGGTGGTGAGCAGTTTGTTGCCGCGCATCACCGAGCGGGCCGGACCGGTGATCCGGAGCACCACGGGAAGCGGATCGCTCTGGCTGGCAACGCCGGTCGAGGCATCGACACCCACGATGACCGTTGCCGGTGCGTAGCTGTTGGGCGGAAGGTAATCGCGGCTCGCTTCGAGCAACAAGGCTGGCGCAGTCTCTGCCGCACGCGGCTTGCCGTCCTTGCCCGTCTCCGCGCTGAAGCTCATCAGGCTGAGCTGTCCGCCTTGCGTTTCCGGCGCTCCTTGCGGTGGCTGGACAGCTCCGCCGGTGCCGACGCCGGGTCCATAGGCAGGTGGCGGTGGCAGTGGCGGCGCGGCGGCAGGTGCCTTCGCAGCTTCGCTCAGCTGTGATCGCAGATTGGCATTCTCGGCCGAGATCGCGTCGATCGCCGCCTGGCCGTCGGAGCGCATCTGCGCGTTCTCGCTGCGCAGGGCTTCGAGCTCCTGTTCGATCTCGGGGCGCGGCAGCTGGGCCTGCTGGAGATCCTTGATCGCGCGGCCCTGTGCATCGAGCCGGTTACCGTAGCTCGCGACGAACTCGCGCTGCGAGAGGTTACGATTGACGAGGCCGCCGGTGTCGATTGTCGCCGCACCATTGGCATCGGTGCCAGCCTCGTCGCCGTCGCCGCCGAAAATGAACATGCCGCCGCCGATGAGCGCGATGGCCCCGATCCCGGCGAGCAGCATCTTCTGGCGCTGTGCGATCTGCGAATTGAGGTTGCGCCGTCCGCTTTCTCGCGCTTCCGGCGAGCCCGGCAGAGGCCTCTTTCCGGCGTCCTTCTGTGGTGCCTCGGCCATCAGTCGAGTCCTCCCTTGGCAAAGACTAGGAAGGCACTGGTCGCTTCACCGGGAGCGAGTGCATCGCGGCCATAGGCAAAAGCGAGCGCGCCTGCGGCACCTTCGCGCTCGGAGCCAAGCGCAAGGCTTTCCTGGCCGAGGTTGCGCACGAGGAAGCGCTGTCCGGTAAGTTCATCGCCCTGGTATTCGGCGACCAGCTGGACCTCGATCCCGCCGGTACGGCGCGGAGCCGACAGTTCGGCGCGGGCAGTGAATCCGGGCAGGACGGCATCGCTCGCCATCGCCTCGATCAGGCGGATCGCGGCGTCCTCGGGACCGGTCTCGGTCTCCCATTCGGTGGCCGCGGCTTTAGCGAGCGCGGGATTGGTGATGAAGAGCTGGGTCGCTTCCTCGCCGCCGAGACGGCAGGCGAACTTGTAGACGTAGCCCGCCTTGCTGGTCGCAAAGAAGCTGACCCGGGCAGCGGCAAATTGCGGGGGCACGGAGATATAGATGTCTCCGCGCACTGGCTCGTGCGTCACCTGGAAATCATTGTAGGGAAAACCGCTCGCGATCTTCGAGACATTGGCAAAGCCGTCATCGATAAGCGCGATCCGGGTGAGTTCGCCGCGAGCGAGCTCGCAGTCGATGGTCGCGTTGTCGGCCGCTTCGACGAATTGGTCGGCATACGCCGGGACCGGCGCGAGCGCGAAGGCAAGCACGGCGAGGCCGGTCAGCTTGAGCCCGGGATCGGGGCGCCTTGTCGCGCCGATCGCGAAACAGGCAAGGCCGGTTCCGGCAAGCGCAGCAGCGAGGGGAGATGGGAGAAGGCTCATTGGCCGGGTTCCTCCTTGTCGGTGGGAAGTTGCTCAAAGCCGGCGAGCGCAAGGCTGAGGCCACGCTTCGACCAGCGGAAACGGAAGGAGCGGCGCTGGCTCGCGATCACCTGCGTGCCGACAAAGGTCTTGAGCGTGCCGGTGACGGTCGAGGTCAGGGCCTTGGGGTCGACGTGCATTTCCGCGATCACGAAGGCCTGGCTGATGTCCGAGCCGCGCTGTTCCTCGACGATTTGGACGAGCTCGGCCTTGAGGCGGCCGTGCGCGGCGGGATCGGCGAGCTTCAGGATGTTCGTCATCCAGTAATCGAGGCTTTCGGGC
Organism: Erythrobacter sp.; assembly: GCF_038133525.1. Classification (GTDB taxonomy): domain Bacteria; phylum Pseudomonadota; class Alphaproteobacteria; order Sphingomonadales; family Sphingomonadaceae; genus Qipengyuania. The sequence continues at coordinate 5,393 of NZ_JAYPTL010000099.1, forward strand.
GCCCGGTTGAGGAGCATCAGTGCCGTGTCGCGGGTGACAAGTTCGAGATAGGGCGCGTCGATCCCGCCGCTCGAGACGGTGATCCGCTCTGAGGTGATCGGCACCAACACAACCTGCTCGTCGCGGGTGACCGCGGCGCCGAGGCTGACCAGCGTGGTCAGGCCCAGGACACCTGCCAGCACGGCAAAGCGGTTGCGTTGCCGCAGGTAGGTCTGCGCCTGTTCGTGCGCGAATTCTGCTCGCATGGTTCGCCTCCCTCAGCCCGCCAACAGGCGGCAGTGGGAGGGCGGCGTGGCCTTCAACCCGAGAAAGCTCCCGGGTAGGTACCAGTACGCAGCATGCACCAGTGCCGAACCGGCGCCGCGTGCCTTTGCCTTCCGCAAGGCAAGCCAGGCCCCGGCGGCCAGGCCGATACCGATGAAGATATGCTGCGAGAGAATGCCCCAGGCGAAGGGAATAAGGATCCCTGCAAACTCGTCGATGGTCCAGAAGCCGATGAGCTCCGGGTCGTCGAGCCGCCGTGGAACGAGGTACCTGTCGGCCATGCCGCCCTCCTGTCGTGACCGGATCCGCTGATCAGATGACCGCGGTCACGACCGAGGTGACGATCGGAACGCCGGTGCCGACACCGATGCCGACGCCGACCGGCACCGCGACCTGGCCGAGCGAGAAACGCCCGGAGGCGAGACCGATCAGGCCGCCCGCAAGGCTGAGCACAGTGATGATCTTGCCGCCCGAACCTTCGAGGAAGTCGGTGAACTTGGTCAACGCGGGATCGAAGGTGGTATCGGCCCCGGCAAAGGCGGCACCGGCGCAGGCCAGCGCCACGCAGGCGGGAAGAATGTAGTCGCGGCCGCGAGCCCCGTTGGGCGAGCGCTGCTGGACCGGAAGGGCAGTCTTGGTGGTCATGGATGGAAACTCCGAGGATTGAACATCAGCCAGCGATGCGTTCGCTGTATGTTCTTTCCTCTCCCCGGAGCCGGGCTGTAGGAAATCGGGAATTGGATTTTGGGGCTTTCGACCAAGCAAAAAGCGACATCGGGAGGTGCGATGCACGGGATTCGCGCAGGCTGATCGCGCAACAGCGCTGACTGTGCCGGCATCTGAGCGAAGAGAGCCGCGATATGCGCGCAGGCGACCGAAATTCGCGCGAATCGTCGGAGGAAGCTGATCGTTCCTTCCTCTATGTTCTCTAAATGTTCTTTTTGTTTTCCTACAGGCTTCCTTCGCGGTTAGCCGGAGAGTCGATCACTCTGGAGATAAGGATTCGTCGATGACCAACATGGCGCTCTTTGCCGAACAACAGGTTCGCGCCGACCTCGCCCGGCTGCTTTTGGCCGCCGTCGAAGCCAGCGGCCGTGCCCGCTGCGACATCGCTCGCGACGCGCAGATCCATAAGGATGCCCTGCGCCGTGTTCTTGCGGGCGAACGCTCGGCCAGCCTCGGCGAAGCCTTGCGCATTCTTGCCGCGAGCGGCGTCGCGCCGCACGCACACCTGCTCCTGTTCCTCGTCAGCGGCGGCGATCACGCGATTGCGTGGCTGCAATCGGACCTCGCGCAATTCTTCGAGGACTTTTCCGGCGAACTGCCTTCAGCGCTCGA
>NZ_JAYPTL010000100.1:0-6965 GCF_038133525.1 Erythrobacter sp.
CCAGTGCTAGCTTTGCGTACCGTCACTTATTGCACTGAAAACGAGGAGACCCCAACCAGCTTTGGGTTGCAGACTTTACCTATGTATCGACATGGCAAGGTCAGATGTTTGCGGCCTTTGTGATTGATGTCTATGCCCGCCGGATTGTGGGTTGGCGAGTCAGCAGCCACATGCGCACTGACTTTGTTGTGGATGCATTGGAGCAAGCTCTCTACGCACGGCATCCTTCAAGCGATGAAAAGCTGATTCATCACTCCGACAGGGGGAGTCAGTACGTGTCCATTCGCTACACAGAGCGCTTGGAGGAAGCTGGCCTGATGCCTTCGGTGGGCAGCACCGGCGACTCCTATGACAACGCCCTGGCTGAAACTATCAACGGCTTGTACAAAACGGAGGTCTGGACCGGCCAGCCTTTCGTAGACACCTAGGAGCCATAATTCATGGCAACGACAGAGGTGTTTATGAGCAACAGGCAGTACACGGATGAGTTCAAGGCCGAAGCGGTCAAGCAGGTAACCGAACGTGGCTTCCGGGTGGCCGATGTGGCCCAGCGGCTCGGGGTCTCCACCCACAGCCTGTACGAGTGGCTGCGCAAGGCGAAGAGCGCTGCCAATGCCGACGGCGCGGAGGCGGCACTGCTGCCGACGGCGAAGGACTCGGCGGAGGTCCGGCGACTGAAGGCCGAGATCAAGCGTCTGACCGAGGAGCGCGACATCCTAAAAAATGTCCGCTGTCAAGGACTTTCGATTTGCATCGGACGGACGCAAACCCATATCTGACGCGGGTTTAGAGGGTATTCGGGTTCCGGGTAGCTACGGACCGCATCCATGTCAGGAGTTGCATGGGAGCCTGGGGATTGTGCTTCCCGGCGACCTGAGGCGCGCGCCAGCGCATAGACGCTGAGTGCGCGCACGGTCACCGTACCGCTGGAGCGAGCACGCCTCTGGCAGCCGTGGCCCGCAGCCGCCCAAGGGCAAACGGCGGCGCACACAGTACTCAGCGATCGAACTGCAGGAAACTCTCGACGTTCGCATTCAGCTCTTTCACAAGAGTCTGAGCATCATCGACGATGCGCTGTAGTGAAGCGCCGCCATCCATGTAGACCCTCATGGACACCAGTTGGAGCAGGCTAAGACCGATTCGGCGCAGATCGGCCAGCGTGCTTTCCGGCACAACAGACAGCCTGAAATAGGTCCAAGTGGCGATTTGCTGGCCGATGCCATAGGTTTCCTGCTGGGCTTTCTCGACACGCCCATCGAAGATCTCTTTGTTGGCACGGTCCCACATTTGGGTCAACTTGCGGGCAAGTTTGGCAATCGCCTCCAGGACTTTTCGCTGTGTCTCATCGCTGACCTCGATAGGATCGACCAGATCGCGCATCAACTCCGCAGCAGCGAAGCCTGCGGAGTTGCACACGTCGTTGAAGTTTTCCCCTTCGCCGAGGTAGTGCCGGAACTGTGCGACTTCATCGAGCTTCTCAGCTGTGGCTTCCAACCGTTCATTGACGTGGCTCTCAATGGCCCAGTCGGAGACGGACAGGTCGCGCAGCTTTGACGCATAGACCTCCGCATCTGCCGACCAATCTTCAATCCAGGGTTTCAGGCTTCGCATCTCGGAGTCCGTATCGCTCCAGCGTCGCACGTTGGCGAGCACGTCGGCCAGCGCAGACAGCTCCGGATGATTCTTGGGTCCTTCTGCGGCCTCCCCGGGCATGGAAGCTGTCAAGGCAGCGCGAACCTCTGAGGCCGTCGCCGGTCGGTAGACCGTGCCGTGCCGGATGTACGCGCGCGAATCCACGTAGTACAGAGGCTCTGAACCCTTCTCGACAGTGATGACGAGAACGCCGAGCCCATTTGCCGATGTCCAGCCGATCTGCGGGCGGACGGGGGGATCGATGATCTGGCAAACGCCCACGATCCTTCTGCCGAGATCATCTCGAACCGCTGGGTCATGTGCATTTTCGACTCCTGGAATCGAGCCGTCGTCTGCCACTCCAAGAAGGAGTCGGCCCCCGCTGCTGGAAGCGAAAGCCGCGATTTCCTTGGCAAGATCCCGCACCTGCTTTGGCAGCTCTCGCTTGAATTCCACAGTCTCGCTCTCACCGCCCTGAGCAAGCCGAGGAATATCTTCAGATAGCTGGGCGTCCGCCCACGGTTCGATGGTCATAGCGATATCATGCCCGCGCCTCGAAAGATCTCCACGAATTCCCGAGCTCCCTGCAGCAGCTGGCGCACGCCCACGTCGCGTGATTGCTTTGACTTTGAGTAATCGCTGGTGTGTGCACCATAAACGTATCAGCGCGCCTGCGGGCCTGCGGCAGTTTGACCGAACAGAAGCTTCTTGCCCTCCTCCGTCACCGCAGGACGCGATGCGAAAGGCTCGCCGCGCGCATAGGCCCTGATCGTCGCGGGACGATTGCGAATCGCATCAAACCACCGCCGCAGACTGGGGAACTCGTCGAGTTCCTGCTGCTGGCGCTTCCACGGCACCACCCAGGGGTAGGTCGCCATGTCCGCGATCGAATAGGTTTCACCTGCGAGATATTCCTGCACGGCCAGGCGTCGGTCGAGCACACCGTACAGGCGATTGGTCTCGTTGACGTAGCGCGTGATGGCATAGGGGATCTTCTCGGGCGCATAGATGCCAAAGTGATGGTTCTGACCGGCCATGGGGCCGAGTCCACCGACCTGCCAGAAGAGCCATTCCAGCACCGCCTTGCGCTCACGCAGGTCGGTCGGCATGAAGCGACCCGTTTTCTCCGCAAGATAGACCAGGATGGCGCCCGATTCAAAGACGGTCACGGGCTCCCCGCCGTCGACCGGCTGCATGTCGATGATCGCAGGCATCCGGTTGTTCGGCGAGAACGCGAGGAACTCAGGCTTGAACTGGTCGCCCGCACTGATGTCGACAGGATGAATGCGGTATTCGAGGCCAGCCTCCTCCAGAAACATCGTGACCTTGTGGCCATTGGGCGTGGGCCAATAGTAGAGGTCGATCATTTGCGACTCCGTCGTTGAGATGTGCCGGCGCCATCGAGCAGCGCCAATGCGGGCCGGACAAGCCCACGCAGCAATTCCGGTTCTGGCCGCGATCGCGCGAGGACGCGCAGCCCCATTAGCAAGCCGAGCAGCATCCGGGCGAGATCATCGGCCGGCAACGTGATGTTGATCGCGCCGGCATCTTGGCCGGCCTTGACGCAACGGTAGAAGAAGGCCTCCATGTCGCGCAAGACAGCGGCCAGTGCAGCCTGAAACTCCGCGTCGTGAGGTGCCAGCTCCAGTGCCGAGTTCACGATCAGGCATCCCTTGCGCTGGTCGTCGGCCAGCGACAATTCGATGATCTCATCGAAGAACGCACCGATGGCCGCACGAGGTGCCAACTGGGACTCGAAGCGCCGGACCCGATCGCAAAAGCCTCGCTCGACATAGTGTTCGAGCGCCTGCCGGTACAGCGTGCGTTTGTCGCCAAACGTGTTGTACAGACTGGGGCCGGCGATACCCATCGCGTCGGCCAGGTCCCGCACCGAGGTGGCTTCGTAGCCCCTCGACCAGAAGCATTGAATCGCGGCATCGAGGGCCACTGCTTCGTCAAACTCTCTGGGGCGCGCCATGATCGTTCCTGGATCGGTTCGTGGTTGGCTTCGTGAGTGGATGCGGTGCTTGATGCCGCGTCGTCACAATGCGCTGTGGTCCTTGACCGCCTCTTCCAGCGCGCTCTTGAGCGTCAGGAATCTCGCATCGACCGCTACCGGATCGTTACGGTTGAGCGCAATCATCTGGGCTCTCGCCTCCCCGCCCCGGATGACCTCGAAAGCGTTCGCCTCGATCCCGGCGACGATGGCATCGGCCACCGCAGAAGCAGGCTCGCGCGAAAACCCCAGTTCGGGACCAGCGCGATTCGACTTCATCATCGGCGTGTCCGTGCCTCCAGGATAGGCCGTCAACACATGAATGCCTTCGCCCTTGAGCTCGCGCCTGAGCGCCTCGCCAAAGCGAGCCAGACCTGCTTTCACCGCGGCATACGTTGCATAGAAGGGTGCGCCGACCAGGGCAATGCCGGAGGCGACATTCACCACCATGGCATCTCCGCTGGCCCGCAGAGCGGGGAGCGCCGCGCGGGTCAACAAGACTGGCGCGAGCAAGTCGACGATCACCATCTGCTCGATATCGGCTTCCGTGGTGTTCTCCAGCCGGCCAGCCCGCACGCCGCCGGCGTTGTTGACGAGGATGTCGAGTCCGCCCAGCGTCTGTATCGCCTGGTCCAGCGTGGCCGCGCGTCCCTCGGGACTTCCCACGTCAGCGCAGACGCCCGTCGCCGAGTCAAGGCTGCGCAGTGCATCGTCCAGGACGCTTCTGCGCCTTCCGGTGATGACCACCCTGGCGCCTCGCGCGATCAGCGCATGGGCCAGCGCGAGGCCGATCCCGCTCGATCCGCCCGTGACGAGGACCCGCTTGTTCTTCAGTTCCATTTCAAACTCCTTGCGCCGATGCAGGGGGATAGTTCGACGGGAAGAGCGCACGCTTGGTCTCCTCGTCGTTGATCGCCTTGAACGCATGGCTCTTGGCGAGCGCCCGGGCGCGAGCGACCGCCGGACGCGCATCCACGCCTGCGAACCACCGCTTCAGTTCGGGAAAGGGCCCCAGAGGATCCTCGGCGCCCTTGCGCACGCGGGAAGCGCGATCGAGCCAGCCCCAGGCGGAGATGTCGGCGATCGTGAAACCGCTGCCGACGATGAACTCGCGTCCGGACAGGTGATCGTTGAGAACCTGATAGTGCCGCTCCGCCTCGCGGCGGTAACGATTGGCCGCGTAGTCCAAGCCCTCGGGCGCGGCGAACTGGAAGTGCACCGCCTGCCCGGAGAACGGCCCCAATCCCGAGGCGATGAAGAGCAGCCAGGACAGCAACTCCGGCCGATCCTCGGACGTGCCCAGAAGCTGGCCGGTCTTTTCCGCCAGATAGATCAGGATGGCGGTCGAGTCGAAGACCCTGACTTCGTTGCCGCCCGGCCCCTCGGTATCGACGATGGCCGGTACCTTGCCGTTCGGATTGATCGCACGAAAGGCGGGCGCATGCTGCTCGCCCTTGCTTGTGTCGACCGGCAAGGCTTCGTAGGCCAGACCGGTCTCCTCCAGAAAGAGCGCGATCTTTGCGGGGTTGGGGGTCGGATGAAAGTAGAACCGGATCATGGTGTATGCCTCGTGGTTGCGGAAATCGATGGCTTCGCTGCTTTACGGGCAGGACGTGCTGCCAAGAGCACGCCGCCAACAACGACGGCAAGTGCAACGCACTCTCCACCAGACGGCAGCTCTCCAAGTACGGGAATGGCGGCCAGCGAAGCAACGACCGGAATCAGGGCGATGATGGCTGTGGCCGCAGATGGGCCCAGAAGCGCGACAGAGCGATTGAAGGAAACGATCGCAACGCCGCTCATCAGGACGCCCTGATAGACGGCCTGCAAGCCGATCTCGCTGGGTGAGGCCATGGCGAGGCGACTGAGCCCGCCAAAAATATAGATCGGCAGGAAGAGGATGGCCGACCAGAAGCAGATCAGGGCTGCGGCCTGCACAGGTGTCAGGGCGCTGCGCCGAAAAAGCAGCGTGTAGACGGCCCACATGGCAGCGGCAGTCATCAGGGCGATGAGGCCCATCGGGTTCATGCCACCGTGAGCGGAAACACCGCCTGCAACCATGAACACCAGTCCGATGATGATGGCGAGGTAGCCACACCAGCGCGCGCGGCCCTGTTTCTCTTTCAGGAAAATCCACGCGAAGGCGCCGGCGAATACCGGCATCAGGGTCGGCGCTATCGCTGCCGCGCGGCCGGCCGACGTGAGCTGCAGGCCGAGCGCGACCGCCAGGACGAAGGGCAACCCCCAAAGGCAGGCATAGACCAGCCCCTCACGCCATTCCTTGGCTGATAGGCGTCTCTTTCCCCGCAACAGCACTGGAAGAAGAATGACGGCACCGATGCCGAACCGCAGCGCGGTCACATCCCACAGGCGAAGTTCGCGCGTGACACTGAAGCGCGTCACGACGAACCAGCCCGCAAAGATCGTGACGCTGAGCCCGGCCCAGCAGAATCCGCGCAAGACGTTCCGGGATGATCTCTGAGGCCACGACGCGGCAGCCGGTCCGACTACCGCTTCTTGCACCAAGTCGACGGCCTGCGTCACGTAACCGCCTGCTCTTGCAGCGCCGCAAGAAGTCGCTGCGGGGCCAATCGCTGCCGGTAATCGACCTCGATGAAAGCCAGCGAGATCCTCTGGTTCGGCGTGATCACATAGGTGGCGGGAACGGGCAGCTCCCAACTGGCGTCCCCATTTATGCTCGGCAGCGCCTTGTTGCTGGAACTCAAGGCATCGCGCAGTTCCTGCGGCAATGGATAGACCAGCCCGAATTGGCGAGCCACGTCATTGCCCAGATCGCTCAGGACGTTAAACGTCAACGCCTCGCGCTCCGCGGTTGACAGTGATGCGTCCGGAAGCTGAGGTGAGATGGCCAGCATGCTTGCGCCAAAGGATGCCAACTCGGGCAGCAAGGCCTGGTAGGACCGCAGTTGGAGGTTGCAGTACGGACACCAGCCACCTCGATAGAAGGTCACCACCACAGGACCTTGCTTGAGAGCAGCGGACAGCGACACCGTGCCGCCTTGGGCGTCCGGCAACGAAAAGTCGGGGGCCCTGTCTCCCTCCTTCAGCGCAGCGTGCCTCGCAAAGGTCGATCGCAGTTCCTCGATCCTGGACTCATAGAGCGCGACCCGGCCGGCTGGAGCGGTGCGGGCGAACTCCTTTCGCAATTCTTGCAGTTGTCGATCAAGATCAATAACGGCCACTTGGATCTCCCTTCGAGCAAGGCAGTCGCGGCGGGGATCGCAGCGGACTCCCGTTATTTTATATCAGTCGATAAAAAATGTGTTGACTTGCATCCAAAATTGACCCACTTAGGGTAAAGATTTGCGTCGAAATT
>NZ_JAYPTL010000101.1:0-6654 GCF_038133525.1 Erythrobacter sp.
GCGGTGCGCCTCTTGGGGCCACCGCCACCACTCGTTCTAGCTTGCTGGCGTCTTGACCAAGGTCACCTGGTGGACATCAATACCGCCACCGCGGAAGCCACCTTCGCAATACATCAGGTAATAGCGCCACAAGTCGCAGAAATGCGCGTCGAACCCCTTGGGAAGCCTGCCCTGTTCGATGGCACTGTCGAAGCTTTCCCGCCAAACTTTCAAAGTCTCGGCGTAATCGACTCCGAAATCCCGCTGGTCCTGCCAAGCGAGGCCACGCTCTTCGGCCAGGCGGCGAAACTCGCTGGTGCGGATCAGCAAGCCGCCCGGGAAGATATAGGCCTGGATGAAATCAGCGCTCTTCGCATAGGCATCGAACAGGTCATCGCGCATCGAGATGTACTGGATCGCCGCGCGTCCGCCCGGCTTCAGATTGCGCGCTATGCAATCCATGAAGGTGGACCAATATTCACGCCCCAGCGCCTCGACCATCTCCACGCTGACGATAGCGTCGAACCGGCCGTAGGTGTCGCGATAGTCCTGCTTGAGGAAGTCGATCGCATCCGACTGCCGTTCCCGAGCCCAGGTCAGCTGCTCGTCGGAGAGGCTGATAGCCGTGACGTCACTGCCTCGCGACGCAAGATTGCCGGCCAGCCCGCCCCATCCGCACCCGATTTCGAGCACCGTGGCGGCATTGCCGATGCGTGACGCCAGCGCGTCCCACTTGCGCCGCTGTGCCGCCTCAAGGCCATCCTCGCGCACATCCAGCGCGGAAGAGTAGCTCATCGTCGGGTCGAGCCAAGGCACATAGAAGTCGTTGCCGAGGTCGTAGTGCGCGGCGATGTTCCTTTGCGCCCCCGAATGCGTGTTGCGGTTGAACAGATGCGCCAGGCGCAGCGCGTGGCGGAACGGGCCCTTGGCGCGCGCAGTATCGCCCAGTCGCTCGGCATGCTGCACGAACAGCGCGAAGAGCGGTACGGGATCGGGGCTCCACCATTCGCCCGCTTCCCATGCCTGGTACCAGCCGACCGACCCGTTGCTGGCGAGCCGCAACAGCGCGGCCCAGCTGCGCAGTTCCACCGTGCACTCGAAACCGGGGGCACGATTGCCCAACACGCAAGGGGTGCCGTCGGGCAGCGTCCCGTGGATCGTACCGCTAACCAGTGCCCGGTCGATCCGGTCGAGGATCTTGCCGAAACCAGGCGCGACCAGCCGGGCGAACAGGCCGGGCTTGCGGGCAAAGCGTTGAGCCCCCTGCAAAAGTTCGCGGCCACGCGGCTTGGTCGTCTGCATATCCATCATTGGCCGATATCGTAGCTGACAGGCTCGCTGACAAGTTAGGTCTTGGCAGCTTTATACGCTTCCAATGCGCGTTCGCGACCTTCGCGGTGCCCGACTATCTTGTCGGGGTAGGCCCCGCGCAGGTGGCCAGGCGGATCATGGATGTAAGGCTCGTCCAGCTGAGCCAGTTCGGGCACATATTCGCGGATATAGCCGCCGGCGTCGAACTTCTCGCTCTGCGTCAGCGGCGCCATGATCCGCACGAACATGTTCGAGTCGACTCCGCTGCCCGCGACCCACTGCCAATTGGTCGCGTTGCTGGCATAGTCGGCATCGACCAGCGTATCCCAGAACCAACGCTCGCCATGGCGCCAGTCGATCAACAGGTGCTTGATCAGGAAACTTGCCGCGATCATCCGCACACGATTGTGCATCCAGCCCGTGCGCCAAAGCTGGCGCATTCCCGCGTCGACGATCGGATAGCCGGTGCGGCCCTGTTGCCAGGCCTCCAGATCGCGCGCTGCGGCAGGATCGCTGTCCGGGTCGCGCCATTCCAGACGGGCAAATTCGGGGCGGTGGCTCTCGAGGCCGTACCGCGGGAACTGGCAGATGGCATTGGCCGCGTAATCGCGCCAGATCAGTTCCTTTTCATAGGTTTTCCAGCCGTTTGAGCGACGATCCTTCAGGGCATGCCAAATCTGTACGGGAGAAATTTCGCCGAAATGCAGGTGCGGCGACAGCTGGCTGGTCTTGTCGACCGAAGGCAGGTTTCGCGATTCGCCATAGGCATGGACGCGATCGATCCACCATTCCAGCCGCTCGTGCGCGGTCGCCTCACCCACGCTCCAGAATTCGCGCAGCCCCCCCGCCCAATCGGGACGATTCGGGAGCAGGTCCCAATCCTCCAAAGCATCGCCCTCTGGCCACTGACCCGGCGATGACAAGGTTTGCGGCTCTGGCAGGGCGTCGCGCGGTGGGAACTGCTCGAGCGTGGCACGCGCAAAGGGCGTGTATATCTTGTAAGGTCCGCCCGATCCCGAAGTGACTGTCCCCGGCGGCAACAGGTAATTTGCGTCGTGAAGCTGCAGGTCGACATGTTTCGCCAGTTCACCCTGTGCCTTGCGCCACCAGGGTTCATAGTGGCGATTGGCGTGGATCACTGTGGCGCCGGTTTCTTCGGCCAGCTTGCGCAGCTCCTCGACCGCATCGCCGCGCCGCAGGATAATCCGTGCGTTGCGAGTCCCGAAGCTGCGCGAAAGGCTGTCGAGCGAATGATGCAGCCACCAACGCGAGGCACCGCCATAGGCGTGACCCTTGGCGCAATCGTCGTCGAGCACATAGACCGCTACGACCGGCCCCGCCTTGGCCGCGTGATAAAGCGCCGGATTGTCCGCCATGCGCAGATCGCGCCGCAGCCAGACGATCGATGGTTTTTGCATGCAGCCCCCTTGCCCGAACAAACGATGTTACTGTGGCGCGAGTTCCACGCATTTCACATCGGGCAGCGCAACGGTGAAGCGATCACGCGCCAGCGGATCGTAGAACCGCGCATCGCGCAGCAGGACCGAACCATCGGGAGCACGCTCCGCGAAGGGAGCACGGGACCAGAAGAGGAAGGCTTGGGCCTGCGGTCCGCCGGTTTCTAGTTCCCTGGGTTCCGGCCACTCGCAAGTGTGAGCGGAGATGGGCCGCAGTGCCTTTACCAAGGGCGGCTCACTCGGTGGAATCCCCCTCCAGATGGGCGGCGTGCCAACTATCAATTCTCTTTGCCAAGGGATCAGGGGGACCGGTGAAGCAATGACGGTCCAATCGCACACAGGTGCATCTTCAGCGCACTCAAGGACTGGAAGGCTATGGTACAACTTCAGACTTCGGGTTTCGGACCAAGCGCCATTCACCCCAATATAACCCAACCCCACCGCAATCGCGATCCGCGCAGGCCGCATCCACTCCCCGCCCCGCGCCTCACGTCGCAGCGAGAACCATGTCGCAAAGCCCATCAGCGCCCAGAGCCAGGCGTCGATGATGAACAGCGTATCGCCATAGAACCAGCGGCTCGAGAACGGTTCGAGCAGGCGGATGCCATAGACGTTGAGCCAGTCGAGCGCGGGATGTGTCAGGCACCCGATAAAGCTCAGCAGGTAGAGCCATTTGAAGCTGACCGGCAATCGCCCCTCTGGCCGTGTGCCGCGTTTCGCCTGCCAGCGGTCGAAGCCCCACAGCAGGCCAGCGAGGAGCAATGGCAACAGCACCAGGGCCGGCGGCCCGTGGGTGATACCACGTCGAAAGCCGAGATGTTCAACCCCATCGAGCCAGAACAGGCAGGCCGCATCGACATCGGGCAGGTTCGCCCCGATGATCAGCGCGGGCATGGCCAGCCCGGTCTTCTTCTTGAGCCCCGCCTGCCCGATCAGCGCGCCGACCAAAGAGTGGGTGAGGTTATCCACTCACCACGCTCCTTGCAGTCCCCGATCCTACAGGATGGAACACATGGAACACTGTCCTGACGATAACGCCAGCGCAGCCGGAAAAGCGCCTGAAAACAGCGGCATTCAATGAAATCACCGGGGGCATAAACTGCCCCTAGTCATTCCTCAACCCTGTAGGAAAGCGGCGTCAGGCGGGATGCCCTTCCTTGTCGTCGACGGTCCAGGTCTGGCCCTTGCCGAGCAGCTTGGCGAGATTGGTATCCTTGCCTTCGCTCGCCTTCGCCTTTTCCGCAATCGCCGCGGCCTCGAAGGTCGGGCGCGGATCGTCATAGAGCACGCCCAGCGCCATCGGAAACGGGCCGAACGGCATTTCGACCAGCATGTGCGCGATCGAACGGTTGGTGACGTCGTGCACGATCACACCTGCCGCCTCCCAATCGCCGTCAGTCACGTCGACGACCTCAAGGCACAGTTTCTCGCGGTTGAGCGTGATCCCCTTGGTGTCGCCCGCGAACAGCATGGGCTTGCCGTTCTCCAGCCACAGCTGGCGATCCTCCGCACCCTTGGGCGCGGCGAAATCGTTGAACACGTCCTTGTTGTAGACGATGCAGTTCTGGAAGATCTCGACAAAAGCCGCACCCTGGTGGGCATGCGCCGCCTTGAGCACATCGGGCAGGTTCTTGCTGACATCGAAGCCGCGCCCGACGAAGCGTGCCCCCGCGCCCAGCGCGAAGGCGGCCGGACGGGCCGGATGGTCGTAGCTTCCCAGCGGGGTCGACGGGCTCTTGGTCCCTTCACGGCTGGTGGGCGAATATTGCCCCTTGGTCAGGCCGTAAATCTCGTTGTTGAACAGCATGATCTGCATGTTCACGTTGCGCCGAAGCACGTGCATCAGGTGGTTGCCGCCGATCGACAGACCGTCACCGTCGCCCGTGACCAGCCAGATGTCGAGATCGGGATTGGCCAGCTTCGCACCCGTCGCGAATGCCGGGGCGCGGCCATGGATCGTGTGGAAGCCGTAGGTTTCCATGTAGTAGGGGAAACGGCTGGAGCAGCCGATACCGCTGATAAAAACCGTATTGGCAGGATTGGCGCCGATCTGCGGCAGCGTGCGCTGCACCGCCTTGAGGATCGCGTAGTCACCGCAACCCGGGCACCAGCGCACTTCCTGGTCGGTTTCCCAGTCCTTGAGCGTGGTTTCGATCTTCACGGGGGCGTTCATTCCAGCGCTCCTTCAATCGCAGCTTCAAGTTCGGCAATCGTGAACGGTTGGCCGCTGGTCTTGGTCAGCGGCTGGGCATCGACCAGATACTGGTCGCGCAGCACGGTCTTGAACTGGCCGGTGTTCATTTCGGGCACCAGCACCTTGTCGAAGCTGCGCAGCAAATCGCCGAGGTTGGCGGGCAGCGGCCAGATGTGGCGCACGTGGATATGGCTGACATCGAGCCCTTTGCGGCGCGCATTATCGACCGCGCGGTGGATCGGACCATAGGTCGATCCCCAACCCACCACTGCCAGCTTGCCCGATGTATTGCCGAGGCAAACGTCCTGGTCGGGCACCTTGATCTCGTCGATCTTGGCCTTGCGCAGGTCGGTCATGCGCTGGTGGTTGTCGGGCGAATAGTCGATGTTACCGGTCAGCTCGTGCTTCTCGATCCCGCCGATGCGATGCATCAGGCCGGGCGTGCCGGGCCTGATCCACGGACGCGCACCCTTGTTGTCGCGCTTGTAGGGCAGCAAGGTGTCGTCGGGGCCGTTCTTCTGTTCGAGGAACTTCGCCGGGAACGGGGCATAGCTTGCCGGATCGGGGACCTTCCACGGTTCGGCGGCATTGGCGATGTAGCCGTCGGTCAGCAGCATCACCGGGGTCATGTATTCCACCGCAATACGGCAAGCCTCGATCGCCACTTCGAAGGCATCGGACGGGCTGCGGCAGGCGATGACCGGCATCGGCGCATCGCCATTGCGGCCATAGACCGCCTGGTAAAGGTCGCTCTGCTCGGTCTTGGTCGGCAGGCCGGTGGAAGGGCCACCGCGCTGGCTGTTGACGATGACGAGCGGCAGCTCGGTCATGATCGCCAGGCCCATGGCTTCGCCCTTGAGCGCGATGCCCGGACCCGACGAGCTGGTCACGCCCAGACTGCCAGCATAGCTCGCGCCGATCGCGGCGCAGATCGCGGCAATCTCGTCTTCCGCCTGGAAGGTGGTGACGCCGAATTCCTTGAGCCGGGCAAGGTGATGCAGGATCGCCGAAGCCGGGGTGATCGGATAGCCGCCGAAGAACATCGGCAGTTCGGCCAGCTGAGCCCCCGCCACGAGGCCCAGGGAGACCGCTTCGGCGCCGGTGATCGTGCGATAGAGACCCGGTGCGCTCGGCACCGGATCGACATGGAGTTGGTGCAGAGGTCCGGCCAGCTCCGCGGTCTCGCCATAGGCGTGACCCGCATCGAGCGCGGCGACGTTGGCGTCGGCGATATTCGGAGCGTTGCGGAACTTGCCGCGCAGCCAATCATGCAGCGGCTTACGATCGCGATCGAACATCCACAGGGCTAGGCCCAGTGTCCACATGTTCTTGCAGCGCAGGGCGTCCTTGTTGCCCAGTCCGAAGGGCTTGACCGCTTCGACCGTCAACGCGCTGATATCGAAGGCCAGCACTTCCCACTTGGCAAGGCTGCCGTCCTCCAGCGGGTTGCTGTCATACTTGGCCTTGTCGAGGTTGCGCTTGGTGAATTCGCCGGTGTCGGCGATGATCAGCCCGCCCGGCTTGAGCGAGGCGAGGTTCACCTTCAGCGCGGCCGGGTTCATTGCCACCAGCACATCGGGCGCGTCGCCCGCGGTATTGATCTCGCGGCTGCCGAAATTGATCTGGAAGGCCGAGACACCGAACAGCGTACCCTGCGGTGCGCGGATTTCCGCCGGGAAGTCGGGGAAGGTCGCCAGGTCATTGCCGGCCAGC
>NZ_JAYPTL010000102.1:0-6517 GCF_038133525.1 Erythrobacter sp.
TTTGCGGTTTGCCCTCCCCCTCCCATCCTCGCCGGAAGGCAGGTGCGCATGGCAGAGCCATGCGCGCAGTTCGGAGGCGTGTGTGCGAACCTAAGCCTTAACCAAGTCAGGGACGAAGGGCTGCGGAAATTACTGGACAAATGAGGGCAGTTTAGAGCAGGCATTGAAGGTCGGAAAACGACGGAAATTTGGAAATGTGGTCAAAATTGTGGGAACGATTTTGGCGCTTTGGTAATCAAAAAATGATTTCAAATCATTAGGTTGAGACTTATTAAGTCCACCCTGTCCGCCAGCACTACCCCGTGATCGCCTGCCGCCTGAGGAACTCGTAATCGGCCATGCAGGCGTCGGCCACGTCGCGGTAGATACCCTCCAGATGGGGTAGCGGACCAGGAGCTTCGCCGAAGCCCGTCGACGCGTTGACTGCATCGTACCAATGACTTTGCCAGATTCCGTCCTGAGGATGCGGCCCTTTCTCCCATCCCAGCATGGCGGGATCCCATGCGAGACCCAATGCCTCGCACAGTGAGTTGAGAATCCTCGCAGGCTTGGCAAGGATATCTGCGCTGTCGACGACGGGAGGGGCCCTGCCCAATCTATCGGCCACGCGCTGAAAGTAGTCGCGTTGCCTGGCGGTGCCCAGGTGCTCTGGCCTGATCTCGGTCCGTTTATTGGCGTAGCTTGCCGCGACTCTGCGCGGGTCCCGGATCAGGAAGGCGTGGCGCATCTCGGGAAAATCCGAGATGCTGACCGGGCCTTCCATGTGGTGCGTCATGTGCTTTTGATACCAGACCGGGCGCCCGTCAGGCGGTAATCCGCGCAAGGATCTGGCCACCCGCTGCCAGTCGCAGTCCATGGCCGCGATAACATCCTCGGCCATCGGCTGCGGGTCCCGTGTTTCCTTGAGATAGGCTCCGTAAAACGGTTCATCGCTGACGAAGGTGTCCGCCCTGCTGGAGAAACTGCGCATCATCGCGGTCGAAAGATTACGAGGGCCCGACCACATCGCAATGTGGATCGTCATGGACGCGACCTCTCCCCGACATCCTGTGCGAGGCGCGCAAGATAGAGTTGCTGCAATCGTTCGACCATCGGGCCACGTTCGCTACCCAGCACTCGCCCGTCGACTGCACCGACCGGTGCCACACCGGCAAATGTTCCTGTGGTGAAGGCCTCATCCGCACCATAGACATGGGTCAGCGAGAAATTGCGTTCACGAACCGTAATGCCAGCCCCTCGGGCGATCTCGATCACCACCCCGCGGGTGATCCCATCGAGGCAGTAATCGCCGCTGGAGGTCCACACTTCGCCGTCCTTGACGATGAAGAAATGGGTCGAGTTGCAGGTTGCGACGAAGCCGTGGGGATCGAGCATGAGACCCTCGTCCGCGCCAGCCTGCGCAGCCTGGATGCAGGCGGTAATGCAGTTGAGCTTGGAATGCGAATTGAGCATCGGATCCTGGACGTCGGGATAGCCGCGCCGGACATGCACCGTTGCCAGTGAAAGCATCCGCGTGGCCGTTTCCGGCGCCGGTTCCTTCCATTCGGGGATGATGACGATAGTGGCAGGCGAGATCACCACTCTGGGGTCCTGGTACGGGGTCGACCGGATACCACGCGTCACCATCAAGCGGATATGCACGCCATCGCCGACCATTTCGTTGGCATCCAGTACAGCATAAAGGCGGCGTTCAAGCTCTTCGCGCGCAATGCCGATATCCATGAGGATCGCTTTCGCGCCCCGATAGAGGCGGTCCAGATGCCGGTCGAGAAAGGCCAACCGCCCGTGATGCAGGCGGATCCCCTCCCACACTCCGTCGCCGAGCATGAACCCACTGTCGAACACGCTGATCTTTGCGTCGGCGCGAGGGAAATGTTCGCCATTGATATCGATGATCACGTTATCGTTGCGCGCGTCTGGGATGTATTGATGCGTGCCCTTTGCCATCGGGTCAGCTCCCTCGAGCTATGATATCGTCCATCGACTGACGCAGCTTTGGATCCCATTCGGCGCGCAATTCACGAATCTTCGCAAGCAAGGGCTCGTTCTCCCACGATGGAATGTCGAGGCGATAGAGGTCAGCCACCTCACGCATCGACGTACGGTCCATTTCTTCCCAGGTGTCGGAAAGGGCGATGGCGGTCTGATGGTCGATGCCAAGCGCTTCATAGGCCGAGCGGCCCATGCGCAGGGCGCTATCGTATGTCTCGCGCACGATATCGCGGCAACCCATCGCCCACAGGTGGTAGACATGGTCACGATCCTTGGCGCGCGCGATCACGTGAAGATTGGGGAAGTTGCCGCAGGCGTAGCGTACCAGCTTGTCGATCTGCTCACGCTCGTCGAGCGCTACGATCAGCATCTTGGCCCGGTCGATTCCAGCGCTTGCGAGCAGGTCGGGCCGCGTCGCATCGCCAAAGAAGCTCTTCACTCCGAACTTCTTCAACTGCTCGATATGTTCGCTGTCGTAATCGATCACGGTCGCCTGGTGTCCCGCGGCATTGAGCATGCGATCGATAATCCCGCCGACCCGACCGCGCCCCGCGATAATGATCGGGTTCTCCTCCTCGATGGTGTCAGGCTCGCGCTCATCAGCATCCCCGCAATAGGCGTGCGCAATGACCTTGTCGTAGAGGATGAACAGCAACGGCGTGACCAGCATGGTCAGCGCTACGATCAGCAGCAAAAGATCGGCCAGATCCTGCGAAAAAATGGCATTGCCGAGCGCGAAGGAGATCAAGACGAAGGCGAATTCGCCTGCCTGCGGCAGGGCCAGTGCGAATAGCCACAGGGACTCGCGGCGGAGCCCAGACAGTCGACCGACCAGCAAGAGTACGGCGATCTTTACAGCAATTGTCAGCGCGGCCCAGAATACGACTTCACGCCAACGGTCGAATGCCAGGACGAAATCGATCCCTGCACCCACGGTGATGAAGAACAGGCCGAGCAGCAGGCCCTTAAACGGATCGATGTCGCTTTCGAGCTCGTGGCGATATTCGCTGTTGGCCAGCACCACCCCGGCGATGAAGGTGCCAAGCGCGGGTGAGAGACCCACCAGTGACATCAGCAGCGCGATGCCGATCACGAACACCAGGCCGGCCGCGGTGAACAACTCGCGCAGGTTGGCGGCGGCGATATAACGGAAGATCGGGCGCGTCAGATAGTTGCCGATAAAGGCCACGGCCGCCACCGCGCCGACGCGGACCAGCGCCGCCTGCCATGCGGCGAGATGCGCTGTGAGGTCCAGGGAGGATCCGTGTGCGGCCTCTGCGACCTCACCAGCGGGCACTGCGGATACCAGCTCAGGCAGGGCGAGCAGAGGCAAGATGGCCAGGATCGGGATCACTGCTACGTCCTGGAATAACAGGACCGAAAAGGCTGCCTCACCGCCGGTGCTTCTCAGCAATCCTTTCTCGTTGAGCGACTGAACGATGATCGCGGTCGATGACAGCGCCAACACCATGCCGATGGCCAGGGCGGTCTGCCAGTCATTGCCATTGAGCAGCGATATGCCGGTGATGGCCATCACAGTCAGCAGGACTTGCCCACCGCCGGTCCCGATCAGTGTACCGCGCATGGCCCAGAGTTTTTTCGGCTCTAGCTCGAGCCCGACGATGAACAGCATCATCACCACGCCGAATTCGGCGAAGACCTGCAGTGCATCGACATCGACCTTGAGCGCGCCCAGCAGTGGGGCGATCGCCATTCCGGCGAGCAAATAGCCCAGCACCGAGCCCAGGCCGAAGCGTGTCGCCAGCGGTACCGAAACCAGACCCGCGACCAGGATCAGGAAGGCGAGGATCAAGAAATCGGTCACTGCGCCCTCCCCCTGTTATGCGCGCGGATCAGATATGCAGCGCGCGCCCGTATGCGGCAAGCACGCTCTCATGCATGCTCTCGCTTATCGTCGGATGCGGGAAGACGGTGTTCATCAGTTCCGCCTCGGTCGTCTCCAGCGTCTTGCCGACGACAAAGCCCTGGATCATCTCGGTCACTTCGGCACCGACCATATGCGCGCCCAGCAGCTCGCCGGTCTTCGCATCGAACACGGTCTTCACGAAGCCTTCGGCCTCACCCAGCGCGATGGCCTTGCCATTGCCGATGAAGGGGAAGGTTCCGGCCTTGACCTCGTAGCCCGCTTCCTTCGCCTTGGCCTCGGTCATGCCGACGCTCGCGATCTGCGGGTGGCAGTAGGTGCAACCGGGGATGTTGTTGCGGTCCAGCGGATGCGGGTGGACGTCCTTGTTGCCCAATTCCCTGGCGATGGCTTCGGCGGTGGTGACACCTTCATGGCTCGCCTTGTGCGCCAGCCACGGTCCGGGCGTGCAATCGCCGATCGCCCACAACCCCTTCGACTTGGTGCGGCCATAGGGATCGATCTGGATGAAGCCACGGTCGAGATCGACCAGCTTCTCGAGCCCGATATTCTCGGTGTTCGGAACGATGCCGATGGCGACGATGCAGTGGCTGAACTCGGTCTCGGAAACCTTGCCGTCCTTGGCCTTGATCTTCGCCTTCGCACCACTCGTGGAGACCTTGAGGTCCTCCACCCCGGCACCGGTCATGATCGTCATGCCCTGCTTGGTCAGGCTTTTTTCGAGGAAGGCGGAGACGTCCTTGTCTTCCACCGGCACCACGCGATCGAGCATCTCGACCACCGTCACTTCACAACCCATGTCGTTGTAGAAACTGGCGAACTCGATCCCGATCGCGCCGCTGCCGATCACCAGCAGCTTCTTCGGCATCTCGGGCGGGGTCATCGCATGGCGATAGGTCCACACGCGCTTGCCGTCGGCCTTGGCGAACGGCAGGTCGCGCGCGCGAGCGCCAGTGGCGACGATCACGTGCTTGGCGGTGAGCTTCTCTTCGCCCTTCTCGCCTTGCACGGTCAAGGAAGTCGGGCCGGTCAGCATGCCTTCGCCCATATGCACCGTGATTTTGTTCTTCTTCATCAGGTGCGTGACGCCCTGGTTGAGCTGCTTGGCCACGCCACGGCTGCGCTTTACCACCGCTTCAAGGTCCGCCTCGATCTTGCCGGCGATCTTGAGACCATAGTCGCTCGCGTGCTGGGCATAGTGCAGGATCTCGGCCGAGCGCAGCAGCGCCTTGGTCGGGATGCAGCCCCAGTTGAGGCAGATGCCGCCCAGCAGTTCGCGTTCGACGATGGCGGTCTTGAGGCCCAGCTGCGCACAGCGGATCGCCGCGACATAGCCGCCGGGTCCGGAACCGAGAACGATGACGTCGTATGTAGGAGCCATTTTGGATTCAGCCTTCGATCAGTCCGTCTGGATGGAACACATGGAACACGGTCCTGGAGTTAAAATCCTCCGGCCGCGAGATTGGATGGAAATGGAAATTGCTGCGCGGATCGAAGTGCGGGCCATATCGACGTGCATACCGTCGCAAGCGGATTGTAGGACAGCGCTCACACCCATTGCCCCGACACCGCACGCGGGCGGTTATTTTCGTCCAGCAGCACGAATTTGAAGGTGCCCTGCGCCACCTTGGTTTCGGTCTCGCCGTTGCGCTCGCGGCCAACCGCTTCGGCTGCAATGGTGAGCGACGTGTTGCCGGTGATGGCGACCTCGCAATAGACCGAGAGCTCGTCCCCTACCTGCATCGCACCGGGGAAGGCGAAATCGGTGGCCGAGACGACCACTGCCTTGCCCTTCCCCACCCGGCTCGCGAGGGAACCTGCGCCCAGCGCCATCTGGCTCATCAGCCACCCACCGAACACCCCGCCATAGGGGTTGAGGTCGGTCGGCATGGCCGTGACGCGGATGAGGGGGGAGCGGTCAGGCATCCGCTTTGATCTTTCTCAAGACGCTATTGAATAGCCGGGTCAGAATAGTGTGCCCTTTGCCGTCAATCAGCTTGGTCTGCTGACCAACCAGTTTCCATTCGACCATGGTTTCGCTGGAAATGGCCTTTCGAAAATCATCCCAAGCTGAATCATACCGAGCCAATTCATCACGGCGCAAGATTGCAGATTGCCAAACGTCGCCGACAGTCAGCCATTGCGATGCGTCTTCGACTGGAACTTCCATCTCGATGGCTTCAAAAGCTGCTTCGATAGCCCAGATTTCATCACCATCGCCCCAAAGACCGAGATTCGGCAGGCTGGCCAATTAAACCACCAGCCCCATTGGGTTCTCGACCAGCTGCTGGAACGCCTGCATCAGCGCTGCACCGTCCGCTCCGTCGATGGCGCGGTGGTCGAAACTGCCGGTGGCGCTCATCACTGTGGCGATGCCAAGTGCGCCGTCGATCACCCAGGGGCGCTGCTCGCCCGCACCGACTGCGAGGATCATCGCCTGCGGCGGGTTGATCACTGCGTCGAACTGCTTGGTGCCGAACATGCCGAGGTTGGAGAGCGAGGCGGTGCCGCCCTGGAATTCATGCGGCTGTAACTTGCCGTCCTTGGCCTTGCCCGCAAGCTCCTTCATCTCGGTGCTGATCTGTGCGAGGCCCTTGCGGCCCGCATCGCGGATGATCGGGGTGATCAGGCCCGAAGGCG
>NZ_JAYPTL010000103.1:0-6323 GCF_038133525.1 Erythrobacter sp.
GCAGGCAATCAGGGTCGCACCTGCAGTATACGCGCCTAAAAGGGAGACCCCGCGAATGGAGAATTTGGAAACCGACATGACCGAGACGCTGATTACGCTGACATCGGACATCGTCGCTGCCCACGTTAGCAATAACAATGTTGCCGTGGATGAAGTCCCGACGTTGATTTCGACTGTGTATGGTGCGCTGGCAGGTCTTAGCGGTGTCGCTACGGCCGCGGCGGAAGCTCTCGAGCCTGCCGTTTCCGTAAGGGCATCAGTCAAGAAGGACCACGTGGTCTGCCTCGACTGCGGCAAGAAAATGAAGATGCTGAAACGGCATCTCTCGACCGAGCACGGAATGACTCCTGAAGAGTACCGCGCCCGCTGGAATCTTGCCGCCGACTATCCCATGGTCGCACCCGATTACGCCGCCACCCGTCGTGACCTTGCCGTGAAGATCGGCCTTGGTCGCAAGCCGGGACAAAAGCGCGGCCGCAAGAAGAAGGCCGCATAGGGCCCTTCGGTTCGCCTTGAGCAAGACGCCCCGGCCCGATATGGGTACGGGGCGTTTTCATTTGGGAAGCTCTCTTGCACCAGAAGATCGATCTCGAGCAGCTATGCGCCGACAAGGGCCTGAGGATCACCGAACAGCGCCGGGTTATCGCCCGCGTGCTATCGGAAAGCGAAGACCATCCCGATGTCGAAATGCTGCATGAACGGGCGAACAAGATCGACCCGGGGATTTCGATCGCAACGGTTTATCGAACGGTCCGACTATTCGAAGAAGCGGGCATTCTCGATCGCCACGATTTTGGCGATGGCAGGGCGCGTTACGAAGCCGCGCCGGAGGCACACCACGATCACCTGATCGATGTCGAAACCGGCAAGGTGATCGAATTTGTCGATCCCGAAGTCGAAGCATTGCAGAAGCAGATTGCCGAAAAGCTCGGCTATCGCCTCGTCGATCACCGGCTCGAGCTCTATGGCGTCCGCCTCGACCGCGAAGGCTGAGAAGCGCCTGGCGCGCTATTCCGAACAGCGGCTGGCGGCCGCCCGGGGGGAACCAACCCGGCTTTCCCCAGCCGGTTGGGTGCGCTTCTGCCTGCGCGTCTTCGCCATCGTTCTGTTGCTCGCGGTATGCGTTCCGCTTCACTATCTCTATCGGGTCTTCGCCTATGGCTCGCCCTTCCCGATGTGGTTTCTGCGCGGGACGGCATGGATCGTCGGCGCACGGGTAAAGCGCATCGGCACGCCACTGCGGCGAGACGTCTTCTTCATTTCCAACCATGTCTCGTGGATCGACATCCTGGCGCTGGCCGGCGCCAGCGGCACCGCCTTTGTCGCCAAGCAGGAATTGTCGGAAGTACCGATCATCGGATGGCTGTGTCGACTCAACCGCACCGTCTTCGTCAAGCGCGAAAACCGCCTGGGCGTGGCCGAACAGATCAACGCACTCAAGGAAGCCCTGGCAGACAACTGGTCGGTAACGGTCTTTCCGGAAGGCACGACCACCGACGGCCAGTCCCTGCTACCCTTCAAATCCTCGATGCTGTCAGTGCTCGAGCCACCGCCACCGGGCGTGCTCGTCCAGCCGGTCCTGCTGGATTATGGTGAAATCGCCGAGTTCGTTGGCTGGATCGGCGAAGAAAGCGGGATCAACAACGCCAAGCGGGTCTTCGCGCGCAGGGGCAGCTTTCTCTTGAAAATTACCTTCCTCGAACCTTTCAGCCCGGTCGAACACCGTGGTCGCAAGGCAATCGCGACGAAGGCGCGCGAAGAAATTGAGGCCGCCCTGGTGGAAGCCCTGGGCAAGCCGCTGCGTCATTTCGAGCATATCGTCGCGGCGGTCCGTTACGAACCGCCCAGGCCATCGGCCGACTAGAGGCCAGCACCCACCAGCCAGTCGTGAAACAAACGGACCGGACGCTCTTCCAGCGCCGTCGGCTTGCACACGAACCAATAGCTATAGGGGCTTTCGACTTCGACATCGAAGACCTGTGCCAGCCGCGAGTCATGCGCGCGCCGCATGTGATCATCATGCATGATCGCGATGCCGAGCCCCTGCGCTGCGGCCTCGAGCATGATCTGGCCGGAATCGAAGTGATCGATCGCCGCCGGTTCAAGGTCAGGCATGCCAATCTCGGCCTTCCAGGCGGAAAAGCTCTCGGGCAGTTCGTTGTGGATCATGAATGTCTGCTTGGTCAGCAAATCCTGACTGGGTGCGTCACCCAGCTTTTCACGCAGCTCCTTGCTGCAGATCGCATGCACCTTGTTATAGTCCAGCCGCACAGCGTGCAGGCCACGTTCGGGCCCGCGCGACAGGATAATAGCCGCATCCAGGACATCACCAACGCGATCCTCAAGATGCGGGCCGGTATCGATATCGATGTGCAGCAACGGGTGCCGCGCTCGCAGCTCGCCGAGCCGCGGGAACAGGCGCTGGGTGCCGAACAGCGGCAGGACGCCAAGATGCAGGCGCAGCAAGGAGAGATTCTCGGACTGGCTCTCCACCGCCCGGGCCAGGGATTCCAGATGCGGATTGACCGCTTCGTAGAAAGCATGCCCGTCATCGGTGAGTTGCATCGACTGCCGCGCGCGCGTGAACAGCTTCTTGCCGACGAACTCCTCCAGATTTCCGATCCGCCGCGAAAGCGCGGATGGACTGAGGCCAAGTTCGTCAGCAGCCGCGCGGGCCGAGCCTAGTCGAACGGTACGCACGAACGCTTCAAGCGCCCGCAAAGGGGGGAGTCGTCGGGTCGCCATGTTCGTTGCACGCTATGGACGCAAACCGCCCCTGTCGAGGGTCAATGTGCGGATTCCTGCAACTATGATCAGTCGCTGTTGCCCCCAGCCGATGGTGCATGCAGGCGCAGCCTTGTCACATGCGTGTCATCACCATCCGTCACCTCGATACGCCAGCCGCTGGGGTGCTCAACCACCGCGCCAACCTGCGGCACCTGTTCGGCCAGGACAAAGGTTAGACCGCCCAAGGTGTCGACCGATTCCGCGACCTCGGCCAGTTCGGGTGCAACCTTCTCGGCCACGTCGTCGAGTTCCGCGCGGGCATCGCAATCCCACATTCCCTCGCCGATCGGCACGATCCACTCTTCGGGCGCATCGTCGTGCTCGTCCTCGATCTCGCCAACAATTTCCTCGACCAGGTCTTCGATCGTGATCAGGCCGTCGGTTCCCGAGAATTCGTCGACCACGATCGCGAGGTGGACGCGCTGCTGGCGCATGTCCGCCAGCACATCGAGCGCATTGCGCGTCTGCGGCACATAGAGTGGCTGTCGCATCAGCACCGTCCAGTCGGCCGGCGGATCCTCTCTCCGCGCCAGGAAGGGGAAGATATCCTTGAGATGGATCATTCCGATCACATCGTCGAGCTGGTCGCGATAGACCGGCATGCGCGAGTGCCCATGTTCGGCGAAGGTTTCGACCAGTTCGTCCCAACTGGCATCGGCCCTGATCGCCACGATCTCGCCACGCGGAACCGCAACGTCGTCAGCGTCATGCTCAGAGAAATGCAGCAGGTTGCGGAGCATCTGGCGCTCGACCTGAGACAGGTCGCCGCCTCCACTATGTTCTGGTGTGTCGGCCCCGTTTTCGCCTTCGTGCTCGTCGATCGCCTCTTCCAGCTGCGCACGCAACGAGCGCTCGCCGTGGTCGGGGTCGAAGAATTTCCGGATTGCGAGCCAAAGCCCGCTTCTACTGTCCGCGTCTCCCGCGGGTAATGGCGAATCGGGCATGGCCCTAACAAAGCGCTCCAGTCAGTTGCGGTCCCCATATGGGTCGGCGATACCCAGTTTTGCAAGCGCCTCGATTTCGAGCGCTTCCATTACCTCGGCCTGCTCGTCGCTATCGACATGATCATGACCTGCCAGGTGAAGCAGGCCGTGGACGATCAGGTGCGCAGCATGGTCGGCCAGCGACACGCCTTTTTCCGCGGCTTCGCGCGCGCACGTCTCAAACGCAAGAGCGAGATCGCCGAGCATCTCCGGGGGCCCGTCGGCTGCCATATCGAGCAATTCATCCCGCTCCAACATCGGAAATGACAGCACGTTGGTCGGTTTGTCCTTGTCCCGCCATTCACGGTTCAATTCGTGAACCTCGGCATCGGAAGTGAACAGCAGTGATGCACTCAGGCGCGGATTTGTGAGCGCTGCCTCGATCTCCGAAGCAGCCACGGCAACCCGTTCTGCCAGTTCGGCCCATTCGGAGCCGCCCGGCCAGCCATCGATCTCGATATCGAGTTCCACGTCAGGAAGCTGGTCCCTCATAGGCTTCGACGATGCGGCCCACGATCGGGTGGCGGACAACGTCGGCTGCGGTGAAGCGGATCGTGCCGAAGCCTTCGATCCCCTCCAGTTTGTCTACCGCGTCGGCGAGGCCGCTCATGCGGTCACCACCGGGGATATCGACCTGCTTCGGGTCGCCACACACCACCATACGGCTGTTCTGGCCGAAGCGGGTGAGGAACATCTTCATCTGCTCGCGCGTGGTGTTCTGCGCCTCGTCGAGGATGACGAAGGCATCGGCCAGCGTGCGCCCCCGCATGAAGGCGATAGGGGCGATCTCGATCTCACCGCTCGCCAGTCGTCGCTCGACCTGTTCAGGCGGCATGCAATCGTAGAGCGCATCGTAAAGCGGGCGCAGGTAGGGATCGACCTTGTCCTTCATGTCGCCGGGCAGGAAGCCCAGCTTCTCACCCGCCTCGACCGCCGGCCGAGACAGGATCAGGCGCTGGACACTGCCGGTGATCAGCTGTGCAACTGCCTGCGCCACCGCGAGATAGGTCTTGCCGGTGCCTGCCGGGCCGAGCGCGAAGATGATGTCGTCACGCACCAGGCTGCGCATATATTCGACCTGCGTCGCGCTACGCGGAACGATCGTCTTGCGCCTTGTCCGGATCATGATCGGCGGGCTGTCGAGATTGCCCGTGATGATCCCTTCCAGCGTCGGCTCGTTCGACATGGCGATGACCGATTCAATCGTGCCCGCGTCGAGATCCTGGCCCATGGCCAGCCGATCGTACATTGCCTTCAGCACTTCACGCGCGCGGGCCACGCTGTCTTCGGGGCCCTCGATATGGAGCTGGTTGCCACGCGCCGAAATGAATACCCCCAGCCGGTTCTCAACCTGCACCAGATTTGCATCGAACTGGCCGAAGAGCGCGCCAAGCAGGCTCTGGTTGTCGAAGCTTATGTCCAGCTGTGCGCGGCGGATTTCGCGCTGCGGGCTGGGCGGTGGTGCGAAGGCGGGATGCGCCTCCCGGGCAGGTTTGCGGGCCATGGGCTCCTTTCTTGCGTGCGAGTCGGAGTCTAGGCCTGAAAGCGGCGTAGGCAAGCGAGGGACCACATCGCGACGGTGGAAAGTCACGCGCTTGTAACCGCACCGCCACTGATGCATCTTCGGCGCGAAACAACCGAGCCGGAGCAAGCCCATGAACCGCCTCATCATTTTTGCATCGATCGCTCTCGCAGCCTGCAGCGGCTCTTCTGCAGAGCAGGATGAAGCAGGCGAGCCGAGACTTGAGGGCACTTCGCCCGCACCCGCGAACGCCGAAGAAGACATCCGCCATTTCCTTCTGCAAGAATATCCCGATGCCGGACCAATGCAGTATGCGCTGGCATGGAAGGATCTCGACGGCGATGGCGCGGACGAAGCGATCGTCCATCTCGTCGCCCCTTATTTCTGCGGTACTGGCGGATGCAATACGCTGGTGCTGACGCAAGCAGGACCAATGTGGCACAAGGTCGGCGAGATCAGTGTATCGCGCACCCCGATCACGGTGATGGATACGAGCTCAAACGGTTGGCAGGATCTGACGGTTGCGTTTGCCGGGGGCGGCGCACCATCGGGAACTGCACTGCTCAGGTTCGATGGCGAAACCTACCCCTCGAACCCGACTGTGCCGCCAGCAGAAACAGTCGAAGCGGGAGGCACTGTGTTGATCGGCGAAGACCCGACACTGACCAAGCTGGAGATTGGGGAATAACGCGACATTGATAGTCGAACGGAACGGAACAACCGTTGGTCGATTGTAGCGTACCACTCCAAAGCATCGACCCTAAGAACAGAACTGATTTCATCAACTTCTTAGGTTCGACGTAACTATGCGCAGCATTCGCCTGCTATCATTGGCCCTGCTTTGTGGCTCATGCCTCACCTTACCCGCAGCCGCTCAGGACACCGGCGAAGACGGTCGCGAGATCATCGTTCGGGGACAAAGAACAACAGAGCGCTCGATCGTCAGTTCGATGGCGCAGGACATCACCCGTCGCCCCCGGATCGATAAGCCGCTTTCGCGCCGATACAATGCAGTTTGCCTGGGTCTATAT
>NZ_JAYPTL010000104.1:0-6285 GCF_038133525.1 Erythrobacter sp.
CTCGACCTTCTGCAGCATCTGGCGAACGATCACCTCGATGTGCTTGTCGTTGATCTTCACGCCCTGCAGTCGATAGACTTCCTGGATCTCGTTCACGAGATACTCGGCAAGCGCCTCGACGCCCAGGACTTCGAGGATGTCGTGCGGGTTGGGCGAGCCCGAAATCAGGGTATCACCCTTCTTCACGAAGTCGCCTTCTTGCACGTCGATCACCTTGGTCTTGGGGATCAGGTATTCGACTGCATCACCTTCTTCCGGCACGATCGCGATCTTGCGCTTGGCCTTGTACTCGCGGACGAACTCGATCTTGCCCGAAATCTTGGCGATGATCGCATTGTCCTTGGGCAGGCGGGCTTCGAACAGCTCGGCGACACGCGGCAGACCGCCGGTGATGTCGCGGGTCTTCGCCGCTTCGCGCGACGCACGGGCAAGAATGTCACCCGCTTCGACTTGCTGGCCGTCCTCGACCGACATGGTGGTGCCCGGCGCCAGCATGTAGCGCGCGGCCTCGCTTTCGTCCCCTGCCTCGTTGAACAGAGTCAGGCGCGGACGCAGGTCTTCCTTGCGCTTGCGGCCCGACGCACGCAGCTCGGTAACGACGCGCTGGGCGATGCCGGTGGCATCGTCGACGCGTTCTTCCATCGTCGTGCCGTCGATTAGGTCCTGATACTTCACGACGCCCGAGGTTTCGGTGATGATCGGCAGCGAGAACGGGTCCCATTCTGCCAGGCGTTCGCCTTCCTTCACCTTCTCGCCGTCCTTGTGCATCAGCACGGTACCGTAAGGCACCTTGTGGATCTCGCGCTCGCGACCTTCGGCATCGATCACCGCCAGTTCGCCGTTGCGGGCGAGCGAGAGGATACGACCCTTCTTGTCGACGATGGTCGGCATGTCGCGATAGACGACCTTACCGTCCGAGATCGCCTCGAGGTGGCTGGTTTCGTTGAGCTGCGCCGCACCGCCGATGTGGAAGGTACGCATGGTCAGCTGCGTGCCCGGTTCACCGATCGACTGGGCCGCGATGACACCAACGGCTTCACCGATGTTCACCGGGGTACCGCGGGCAAGGTCACGACCGTAGCAGGTTGCGCAGACGCCCTGGGCGGCTTCGCAGACCAGCGGCGAGCGGATCTTGGCGACCTGCACCTCGGCTTCCTCGATCGCCTTGACCATCGGTTCGTCGATCAGCGTGCCGGCAGGCACGATCACTTCGCCGGTAGCGACGTTGACGATGTCTTCCGCCGTCGTGCGGCCAAGGATGCGTTCGCCGATTGAAGCAATCACCGAACCGCCCTGCACGATCGCGCGCATTTCCAGCGCGTTCTCGGTGCCGCAGTCTTCCTCGATAATGACGCAGTCCTGCGACACGTCGACCAGGCGGCGGGTCAGGTAACCCGAGTTAGCGGTCTTTAGCGCCGTATCCGCGAGACCCTTACGGGCGCCGTGGGTCGAGTTGAAGTACTCGAGGACGTTCAGGCCTTCCTTGAAGTTCGAGATGATCGGGTTCTCGATGATCTCACCCGACGGCTTGGCCATCAGGCCGCGCATGCCGGCAAGCTGCTTCATCTGCGCCGGGCTACCACGCGCACCGGAGTGGCTCATCATGTAGATCGAGTTGATCTGGGCTTCCTTGCCGTCGTCGCCGATCGGCTTGGCGCGGATCTTGTCCATCATGGCATCGGCCACCTGGTCGCCGCAACGGCTCCAGGCGTCGATCACCTTGTTGTACTTTTCTTGCTGGGTGATGAGGCCGTCCTGGTACTGCTGCTCATAGTCGGCAACCAGCGCCTTGGTCGCCTCGACCAGTTCGATCTTCTCTTCGGGGATGATCATGTCATCCTTGCCGAAGGAGATGCCGGCACGGAACGCGTGGCGGAAGCCCAGCGCCATGATGGCATCGGCGAACAGCACGGTGTCCTTCTGGCCAGTGTGGCGATAGACCTCGTCGATGACGTCGGCGATGTCCTTCTTGGTCAGCAGGCGGTTCACGATGTCGAAGGGAACCTTGTGGTTCTTCGGCAGGCATTCGCCGATCAGCATGCGGCCCGGCGTGGTCTCGAAGCGGACCATGCTTACCTTGCCGCTCTCGTCGGCCTGGGGCACGCGCGCGATGATCTTGGTGTGCAGCGTAACTGCCTTGATCTCGAGCGCCTGGTGCACCTCTGCCATGTCCGAGAACATCTGCAGCTTCTCGACCTTCTCACCCTTTTCGTTCTCGGTGAACTCCGGGGTCTTCTCCTGGCGTTCCATCGACAAGTAGTAGAGGCCCAGCACCATGTCCTGCGAAGGCACGATGATCGGCTTGCCGTTGGCAGGCGAGAGGATGTTGTTGGTCGACATCATCAGCACGCGTGCTTCCAGCTGCGCCTCGAGGCTCAGCGGGACGTGCACGGCCATCTGGTCACCGTCGAAGTCGGCGTTGAACGCGGCGCAGACCAGCGGGTGGAGCTGGATCGCCTTGCCTTCGATCAGCACCGGCTCGAAGGCCTGGATGCCGAGACGGTGGAGCGTCGGTGCGCGGTTCAGCAGGACGGGGTGTTCGCGGATGACTTCATCCAGGATGTCCCAGACTTCCTTGCGTTCCTTTTCGACCCACTTCTTCGCCTGCTTGAGGGTCATCGAAAGACCCTTGGCGTCGAGGCGGGCGTAGATGAACGGCTTGAACAGTTCGAGCGCCATCTTCTTCGGCAGGCCGCACTGGTGCAGCTTGAGTTCCGGACCGGTCACGATGACCGAACGGCCCGAATAGTCGACGCGCTTGCCGAGCAGGTTCTGGCGGAAACGGCCCTGCTTGCCCTTCAGCATGTCGCTGAGCGACTTGAGCGGACGCTTGTTGGCGCCGGTGATCACGCGGCCGCGGCGGCCGTTGTCGAACAGCGCGTCAACAGCTTCCTGCAGCATGCGCTTTTCGTTGCGGACGATGATGTCCGGCGCGCGCAGCTCCATCAGGCGCTTGAGGCGGTTGTTACGGTTGATCACGCGACGGTAGAGGTCGTTGAGGTCCGACGTCGCGAAGCGGCCACCGTCGAGCGGCACCAGCGGGCGCAGTTCGGGCGGAATGACCGGGATCACTTCGAGGATCATCCATTCGGGGCGGTTGCCCGATTCGATGAAGCTCTCGACGACCTTGAGGCGCTTGATGATCTTCTTCGGCTTGAGCGCGGACTTGGTGGTCGCGAGCTCTTCAAGCAGGTCTTCCTTTTCCTGCTCGAGGTCGAGGTCCATCAGCATGACCTTGACCGCTTCGGCGCCGATCGAGGCCGAGAAGGCGTCTTCGCCATACTCATCCTGCGCTTCGAGCAGCTCGTCTTCAGTCAGCAGCTGGAACTTCTCGAGCGGGGTCAGGCCGGGCTCGGTGACGATGTAGCTTTCGAAATAGAGCACACGCTCGAGCTGCTTGAGCTGCATGTCGAGCAGCAGGCCGATGCGCGAAGGCAGCGACTTGAGGAACCAGATGTGCGCGACCGGTGCGGCCAGCTCGATGTGGCCCATGCGCTCGCGGCGGACCTTGGTCACGGTGACTTCGACGCCGCACTTTTCGCAGACGACGCCCTTGTACTTCATGCGCTTGTACTTGCCGCACAGGCACTCGTAGTCCTTCACCGGGCCGAAGATGCGCGCGCAGAACAGGCCGTCGCGTTCGGGCTTGAACGTGCGGTAGTTGATCGTTTCCGGCTTCTTGATCTCGCCGAAGGACCAGCTGCGAATACGCTCGGGCGACGCGATGCCGATCTGGATCTCGTCGAAGGTCTCCGGCTTGGCCAACTGGTTGGTGAATTTGGTCAGTTCGTTCATGACTTAATTCCCTAAACGGGTGAATTCTCTTGGGGCGGTTGAGGGGCGCGCTAGGCGCGCCCCGTTATTCCGCCGCGATCGCGAGGCCGTCGCCGCCCTCGTCCTCTTCGCCGTGCGACTTGAGCTCGACGTTGAGGCCCAGGCTGCGCATTTCCTTGACGAGCACGTTGAAGCTCTCCGGAATGCCCGCCTCGAAGGTATCGTCGCCCTTGACGATCGCTTCGTAGACCTTGGTACGCCCGATCACGTCGTCCGACTTCACGGTCAGGATTTCCTGCAGCGTGTAGGCGGCGCCGTAGGCCTGGAGCGCCCAGACCTCCATTTCGCCGAAGCGCTGGCCACCGAACTGCGCCTTACCGCCCAGCGGCTGCTGAGTGACGAGCGAGTAGGGACCGATCGAACGCGCGTGGATCTTGTCGTCGACCAGGTGGTGCAGCTTGAGCATGTAGATGATGCCCACGGTGACCTTGCGGTCGAACGCCTCGCCGGTGCGGCCATCGTAGAGGACCGACTGGCCCGAGCTGTCGAGCCCAGCCTTTTCCAGCTGGATAGTCACGTCGCCTTCGCGCGCACCATCGAACACCGGAGTACCCATGGGAACGCCCGTACGCAGGTTGGTGGCGAGTTCGACGATGTCCGCGGTCGAGCGCGAGTCGATCTCGTCATGGTACTGTTCGCCGTAGACGTCCTTGAGCCGTTCCACGACCGCTTCGGGCGGCTTGGCGCCCGCATAGTCTTCAGCCGCATTCGGATTGGCCGCGCGCCAATCTTCCAGCGCACCGGCGATCTGGTGGCCCAGATTGCGGGCCGCCATGCCGAGATGCGTTTCGAAGATCTGACCCACGTTCATGCGCGACGGCACGCCCAGCGGGTTGA
Organism: Erythrobacter sp.; assembly: GCF_038133525.1. GTDB lineage: Bacteria > Pseudomonadota > Alphaproteobacteria > Sphingomonadales > Sphingomonadaceae > Qipengyuania. The sequence goes on from NZ_JAYPTL010000104.1 coordinate 4,672, forward strand.
GCACGAGGTCGACCGGGGTACCGTCTTCGAGGAACGGCATGTCCTCGACCGGCAGGATGCGCGAAATGACACCCTTGTTCCCGTGACGGCCGGCCATCTTGTCGCCCGGCTGCAGCTTGCGCTTCACCGCAACGAAGACCTTGACCATCTTGAGCACGCCCGGGGCGAGTTCGTCACCGCGTTCGAGCTTCTCCTTGCGGTCTTCGAACCTCTCTTCGATGACCTTCACGGCTTCGTCGTACTGCGACTTGACCGCTTCGAGCTGCGCTTGGCGGCCATCGTCCGCCACTGCGAACTTGAACCACTCGTGGCGATCGACTTCATCGAGCACCGCTTCGGTGATCTCGGAACCCTTCTTGATGCCCTTCGGCGCCGCCGAAGCGGTCTGGCCGGTAAGCATGTCGCGCAGGCGATTGTAGGTCGCACGGTTGAGGATCGCACGTTCGTCGTTGGCGTCCTTGCGGAGGCGTTCGATTTCCTCGTTCTGGATCGCGCGGGTACGGTCGTCGATTTCAATGCCGTGGCGGTTGAAGACGCGCACGTCGACGATGGTCCCGGCCACGCCCGGCGGCAGGCGGAGCGAGGTGTCGCGCACGTCGCTGGCCTTTTCGCCAAAGATGGCGCGGAGGAGCTTTTCTTCCGGCGTCATCGGGCTTTCGCCCTTGGGCGTGATCTTGCCGACCAGGATGTCACCCGGATGCACTTCTGCGCCGATGTAGACGATACCCGCCTCGTCGAGGTTGCGCAGCGCTTCCTCGCCGACGTTGGGAATGTCGCGGGTGATGTCTTCCGGACCCAGCTTGGTGTCGCGGGCCATGACCTCGAATTCCTCTATGTGGATCGACGTAAACACGTCGTCCTTCACGATGCGTTCGGAGATCAGGATCGAGTCTTCGTAGTTGTAGCCGTTCCACGGCATGAACGCGACGAGGCTGTTGCGGCCCAGCGCCAGTTCGCCGAGCTCGGTCGAAGGACCGTCGGCGATGATGTCGCCGGCTTCGACCACTTCGCCCACCTTCACCAGCGGACGCTGGTTGATGCAGGTCGACTGGTTCGAACGCTCGAACTTCTGGAGGCGGTAGATGTCGACGCCCGACTGGCCGGGTTCGACATCGCCGATGGCGCGGATCACGATACGGGTCGCGTCGACCTGGTCGACGATACCGCCGCGGGTGGCCGCGATCGCCGCGCCGCTGTCACGCGCCACGGTTTCTTCCATGCCGGTGCCGACGAAGGGTGCCTCGGCCTTGACCAGCGGCACAGCCTGGCGCTGCATGTTCGAGCCCATCAGTGCGCGGTTGGCGTCGTCGTTTTCCAGGAACGGAATGAGCGAAGCTGCCACCGAGACGAGCTGCTTGGGCGAAACGTCCATCAGCGTGATGTGTTCGCGCGGAGCCATCAGGTTGTCGCCGTCGTGACGGGCCGAAACCAGTTCCTCGACGAACGAGCCATCTTCGTTGAGCTCGGCCGAAGCCTGCGCGACGGTGTGCTTCTGCTCTTCCATGGCCGAAAGGTAGACGACCTCGTCGGTGACCTTGTTGTCGACCACCTTGCGGTAAGGCGTCTCGATGAAGCCGTACTTGTTGACGCGGGCGAAGGTCGACAGCGAGTTGA
>NZ_JAYPTL010000105.1:0-6036 GCF_038133525.1 Erythrobacter sp.
GCTACGGCCACGTCGATCGTCTCTGCAAGATGGTGCCCAACCATCCGACCGATCCGTGGACGCTGCCGCGCGCATTGAATGGGGCGGCGGACTTCAAGCGTGAATACGACAATGACAATCAGGTGAGGCGCCTGGTCGACCTGGCGATGCAGCTCGAAGGGTTCCCGCGCAATAGCTCGACCCACGCGGCGGGCGTGGTCATTGGCGACCGCCCGCTGGCGCAACTGGTCCCGCTCTATCGCGATCCGCGCTCGGACATGCCGGTAACGCAGTACGACATGAAGAATGTCGAGAGCTCCGGCCTGGTGAAATTCGACTTCCTCGGGCTGAAGACGCTTTCAGTGCTGAAGAAGGCTGTGGACCTGCTCGCCAGGCGCGGCGTGGCGATTGAACTCAGCCAGCTCGCGCTCGATGATCCCAGAGTCTACGAGCTCATGAAGAGCGGTAACACGGTAGGCGTGTTCCAGCTGGAATCGGAAGGCATGCGGCGCACGCTGACCGCGGTGAAGCCGACCAACTTCGGCGACATCATCGCGCTCGTCTCGCTCTATCGCCCGGGTCCGATGGACAACATTCCGCTGTTCGGCAAGCGCAAGGGGGGTGAGGTGCCGATCGAGTACCCGCACCCCAAGCTCGAGGGTATTCTGGCCGAGACCTACGGCATTTTCGTTTACCAGGAACAAGTGATGCAGGCCGCGCAGATCCTTGCCGGCTATTCGCTCGGCGATGCTGACCTGTTGCGCCGTGCCATGGGTAAGAAGAACCAGGCGGAAATGGATGCCCAGCGCGCCCGCTTCATCGAGGGCTGCAAGACCGAGTCAGGTATCGAACCGAAGCAGGCGAGCGAGCTGTTCGACTTGATCGACAAGTTCGCCGGCTATGGTTTCAACAAGTCGCACGCCGCCGCCTACGCGCTGCTCGCCTACCAGACGGCCTGGCTCAAGGCGCATTACCCCGAGGAATTCTACGCGGCGTCGATGTGCTTCGACATGCACCAATCGGAAAAGCTGGCGGTGTTCGTTGACGATGCGCGTCGCTATCCCGGCAAGCCGGGCGGCGTGAAGGTACTGCCGCCCTCGATTAATCACTCCGAAGCCGAATTCACTGTCGAGCAGACCGACGAAGGCTATGCAGTACGCTATGCCCTGGCGGGTATTCGCAACGTCGGCGAGCGCGCGATGGAAGCGATTGTGAGCGAACGCGAGGCATCGGGCCGGTTCGCGAGCTTGCAGGACCTGTTCGAACGCCTGCCCAAGGGGTCGATGAACTCACGGCAGTTGGAGGCACTGGCCAGTGCTGGTGCGCTCGACGAGTTCGAGGCCAATCGCGCCAAGATATTCGCCAATGCAGATATGTTGCTGGCAGTGGCCGATGCTGCCGAGCGCGAGCGGTCAAGCGGTCAGGCGGCTTTGTTTGGCGGGAGTGACGAGGAACAGGAAGATACATTGCGGCTAAAGGAGGTCGAGCCGTGGAGCCGGGCCGACCAGATGGCGCGCGAGAAGGAGAACTTTGGTTTTTACTTTGCTGAGCATCCGGTCGAGGCTTGGCGCACGGTGGCCTCGGCTCAGGGGGCGCGCAGCTATGCCTCGCTCATGACGGGTGGTGCGCCCACGGGTGGGCGAACCAGCGCGGTGATGGCCGCCATGGTCGAAAAGGCGACCAAGCGCACAACGCAGCGTGGCAAGCCCTTCGTCCGGGTCGACTTCTCCGATAGCTCGGGCCAGTTTTCGTCGGCCTGTTTCGAGGAGGGGTTGGTCGAGTCGTTCCTGAAATGGGCAGAGGACCAGGCCTGCGTAAAGCTGGTGGTCGAACTCGACAGCCCCAGCCCAGATGAACCGCCGCGTATCACCATTCGCGGTGCGGTGCCGCTGTCGGAGGTGCGTGGATCGACGCCCATGCTGTTGTCGCTCGAGATTAGCGACACCGACGCCCTGGCGCAGCTCGCGATCGAACTGACCGCGACGGGCGAGGGATGCGACGAGGTTCAGGCGACCATGCTGACCGGGGCCGAAACCCCGCCTTTGATGATCCTTGGTCGCACATTCAACGTCGACGGAAACCTTGCCGAACGCTTGGCAAGTGTCCTCGGTCTTGCCAAGGTGCAGCTGACAGCGCGGCGAGCAGGGAGTCATCTCAGACTCGTCGCCTGATCGTCAATCATTGCGAGCCGCAGGCGAAGCAATCCTGGTCCCGAAGCTGCGGATGCGGCACCGTGCGATGATGGATTGACAGGCGCCCGCGTCTCTTCGCAATGGTGGGGAGGGGATCGAGAGGAGAGATGATGGCGCTCGGAGCGATGCAGGACTGGACCATGCGGATCACCCACGTGGTCGATCACGCGGCACGCGAGGCCGGGGATCGCGAGATCGTGACCCGCTGGGCCGATGGTAGCGAAACGCGTACCAACTGGGCCGGTATTCGCCGCGATGCGAAGAAGATGGCGCAGGCGCTGCTCGCCCTCGGCCTGAAGAAGGGTGACAAGGTTGCGAGCCTGGCGATGAACCATTCGCGCCACCTCGTCAGCTGGTATGGTGTAGCGGGCATGGGTGGGGTGCTGCACACGGTGAACCCGCGCCTGTTTGATGACCAGCTCGAATACATCGTCAACCATGCCGAGGACAAAGCGCTGATATACGACGCGGCGTTCCAACCGATCGTCGATCGCATGCGGGACCGCTGGAGCACGGTGGAACACTACATCTGCTACGATTCGAGTGAGCATTCGCCGGCCTTCGAGGACTGGATTGGTGCGCAGGATGGCGATTTCGAATGGGTTGGGGGCGACGAGCGCGACCCGTGCATGATCTGCTACACCAGTGGCACCACCGGCAATCCAAAGGGTGTCCAGTATGAGCATCGCTCGACGATGTTGCACGCGATGGCTGGTCTGCAGACGACAGCCTTCAATTTCACTCCGTCGAGCGTGATGCTGCCGGTGGTCCCGATGTTCCACGCTGCCAGCTGGGGCCTGCCCTATTCGGGCGGCATGGCAGGCATTAAGTTTGTCTTCAGCGCGGTCAATGACCCAGCGGTGCTGCACGAATTGATGATGCGCGAAGGCGTGACCGACAGCGCCGGCGTTCCGACCGTCTGGCTGGCGCACTTCCAGTATTGCGATGCCCAGGGCATCGATCTGCCGCCGCTGAAGGCTGCGACCATTGGCGGCTCGGCTGCGCCGAAGTTCATGATCGAACGGCTGATGAAGAACGGCACGCGGGTTCAGCACGCCTGGGGCATGACCGAGACGTCACCGATCGGCACCGTGGGTGGTCCTACCGCCGATTGGGACAGCCTCAGTTTCGACGAGAAGGTTGCCAAGACGATGAAGCAGGGGCGTCCGATCTACGGCGTCGAACTACGCATCGTCTCGCTCGACGATCCGACCAAGGAAATGCCGCGCGATGGCGAGACATCGGGAGCCTTGCAGATCCGCGGGCCATGGGTGCTCAAGCGTTATTTCAAGGCAGAGCAGGACGCGACCACGCCCGATGGCTGGTTCGATACCGGCGACGTCGGAGTGATCCATCCCGATGGGACCCTGCAACTGACCGATCGAACCAAGGATGTCATCAAGTCGGGCGGCGAATGGATCAGCTCGGTCGAGCTTGAGAATGCAGCTGTCGGCCACCCTGCCGTGGCCGAGGCCGCCTGCATCGGCATGCCGCACCCCAAATGGGATGAACGTCCGGTGTTGTTCGTGGTCAAGAAGGCTGGCGTGGATTGCACTGGCGCGGAGATCACCGACTATCTCGCGGACAAGGTCGCCAAGTGGTGGCTGCCCGACGCAGTCGAGTTCGTCGACGATATCCCGCACACCGCCACCGGCAAGATCAGCAAGAAGGACCTGCGCGACCGCTTTGCGGACTATACGCTTGGCTGACATTGCAATCCGCCCGGCCGTCCCCGCGGACGCTGCGGCGGTGCAGGCAATCTATGCCTTCCATGTTGCCCACGGCACGGCGAGCTTCGATACCGAGGCGCCCGATGCGGCGTTCTGGGAGAAGAAGATCGCGCATATCCTTGCGCGGGGTTGGCCGTTTCTGGCGATCGAGGTCGACGGCGTGCTGGCTGGCTATGCCTACGCCAGTCAGTTTCGCGACCGTGCGGCCTATGCGCATACATGCGAGAACAGCATTTATATCGACCCCGACTTGCGCGGTGCCGGCCTTGGGAGGCGTCTGCTCGAAGCTCTCATCGACGCAGCGCGAGCGAGTGGATTCGAGCAGATGATCGCGGTGATTGGCGGCGGCGAACCAGCCTCCGTCGCGCTCCACGCGCGTTGCGGTTTCGAGCATGCGGGGCGCATGAAGAAGGTCGGGCGCAAGTTCGGGCGCATTCTCGACACCGTCTATATGCAGCGTGAACTTGTCGCGTGAGCAAGCTCGTCTTGCTGAACAAGCCTTATGGTGTGCTGTCGCAATTTACCGGCGGGAAGGAGGGCGTCGAGGATACGCTGGCGCACCTTGTCGATGTGCCCGACGTCTATCCCGCCGGGCGGCTGGACAAGGATAGCGAAGGCCTTCTGCTCCTTACCGACGATGGGCGATTGCAGGCACGCATCGCCGATCCGCGATACAAGCTCCCCAAGACCTACCTAGTGCAGGTCGAGGGTGAGGCTAGCGACGAAGCGCTCGAGAAACTGGCCCGAGGTGTGAAGCTCAATGATGGGATGACCAGGCCCGCGCGGGCCAAGCGCATCGATCCGCCGGTGCTATGGGAGCGCGATCCCCCGGTGCGGTTCCGCAAGAACGTGCCCGACAGCTGGATTGCGCTCGAGATAAGCGAGGGGCGCAATCGCCAGGTACGGCGGATGACCGCGGCAGTCGGATTGCCGACCTTGCGGCTCGTCCGCTGGCGGATCGGCCAATGGGGCGTGGACGGACTCGCCCCGGGCGAATACCGTGTGCTCGACCTCTAGAGGAGAGATTCGTGAGCGATACCTTCATCGATCCAAGCCCCGCCAACTTCAACACGTTCAAGGATTTACCGCGCGACGAGCCGATCCACATGCTCAACCTGTTGCTCTATCGCGACGAGGCCGAATATCCCAAGGGGCATGAGCATGCGGGCAAGGGGTGGAGCGGTCGTCGCGCCTATCAGGAATACGGCAAGACGAGCGGACCGATCTTTCGCCGGGTGGGTGGCACGATCGTGTGGCGGGGTGCCTTCCAGACGATGGTCACCGGTCCCGACAGCATGCGCTGGAACGACGGCTTCGTCGCGCAATACCCGAACAGCGCCGCCTTTTTCGAGATGATCAAGGACCCCGGCTACCAGCTTGCCGTGGTCAACCGCACCGCAGCCTTGGTCGACAGTCGGCTGATCCGCTTCAAGCCGGGTGAGGGTGGCGAGGGGTTTTAGCCCGTATCTCGGTTTGACGGAGTCGCCGCCAAGGAGCTTATGATGAAAATCAGGAATTTCAGTTTCATTCTCGCGCCGCTAGCTCTGATCGCCTGCGCACAGGTTGCTGCCGCTGCGACCCTGGATGTGGCTAAGACGCCGTGGTGCGGATGTTGCACCGAATGGGTCGCTCGAATGGAGGCGGCGGGCTTCACCCTCAAGGTTCGCGATGTTCAGGATACCGCCCCCATCGCAACGGCTGCCGGCGTGCCCGATAGGTTACGTTCGTGCCATACTGCAAAGATTGCGGGCTACGTCATTGAGGGTCACGTCCCTGCCGAAGACATCCGTCGCCTTTTGAAAGAGAAGCCCGATGCGGTGGGACTTAGTGTGCCAGGAATGGTCGCCGGATCTCCAGGCATGGAAACGCCAGGCCGCGCGACACCCACCTACCAGACGGTTCTAATCGGTCGTAACGGGAAGCTGAGCGTGTGGGCCACCCATGCAGGCAGCCAACCTGCACACGTTCACTGATCCTGCGCTAGAGCAACTGCAACTGGCCGCCGATATTGGGTGGCCTGAATTGAGTGCAATCAAGCTCGAACCGAGGTCTGCCGATACCCGCGCGCTTGCAGGCCAGGTGGAAGCGGGTTCGGAACAGATTTACGGCCGGCCCATCTGAACGCGAAATCGCTA
>NZ_JAYPTL010000106.1:0-6028 GCF_038133525.1 Erythrobacter sp.
GACCGCACCCATTTCGCGCAGGTACATGCGCACAGGGTCATCCGTCCGCTCGCCCGCAGCGAGTTTGCGGGTGGTGGTGGCCGCCTTCTTTACCGGCTTGCCGTCATCATCATCGTCGTCGTCATCGTCGTCGCTGTCATCAGCGGCGATTTCACCGACTTCGCCATCGGCTTCTTCGGCAGCTTCGGCATCTTCATCGGTCTCGACGATCTGCACGCCCATGTCCGACAGCGCCGACTGGATGTCTTCGATCTGGTCGGAACTCATCTCGCCCTGCGGCAAGGCGTCGTTGAGCTCGTCATATGTGACGTAGCCCTTCTTCTTTGCCTTGCTGATGAGCTTCTTGATCGAGGCCTCGTTGAGATCGATCAGCGGTGCGTCGTCCTTGTCGCCGGACTTCGACTTGGTGGCCATAAATTAAGTCAACCCAATCTTGCGCCGCACCCGGGCCCGACACCCACCGCGGTCATGAATCCGAATCGCCAGTCGCTGCAGCCTTGCGCCGCCCGAACTGCTTCAATCGCTCGTTAAGGGCCAGCAAGCGCTCGCGCAATCTGCCCTGTTCGGCGATGGAACCTTCCGGGTCGCGTTCGAAGCGCGCAGTCGCCTCCGCCAAAGCGGATTCGAGCGCGGGCCTTTCGACCAGCAGCGACACAGCCTCGGCCAAATCCTCGCGCGCATCACCCGGGTCGATGCCTTCATCAAGGAAGGCGAAATGAGCTTTCTCGGGTGGGGCAGGCAGGCCTTGAAGCTGCGATATGGGCGATTGTGTGCGCAAATCAAGCGCCTCGGCTGCTTCCAGCAACGAATCGATCGCAGGGCCGACATTTTGGTCACGCCGGGCAAAGTCCGAAAGGGCGTGTTCGTGCCGTGCGATCTGGTCGGGGAAGCGCATCAGGCCGGCCAGCACCGCTCGCCCAAGGGAGTCGCGGGCTCCGCCGGACATGGCGCGGCGCAAGCGGTCTGCAGCGCGTGGGTCGAGCGTAGGAGCCTGTTGTTTCCAACCATCCTTCTTCCACTCGCGACGAGGGGTGAATTCGCGCTGCGGGCGCGGTGGGAAGGCGAAGGCCGAGAAACGATCGGACAGTTCGCGCTTGTAGAGCGCGCGGATATCGGGGTGCTGGATCGCCTCGACATGATCCATCAGCCGCGCCTTGAGCCCGGCCTTGTCCTCGGGCGAGTTGAGTGGTCCGGCCGCTTTCTCGAACTCCCACAGCATGTCGAGCAGGCTGACCGGCTCCCCCAGCAGTCGCTCCAGCGCAGCGACGCCTTGCTCGCGCAGGAGGTCGTCCGGGTCGAGGCCTGCTGGCAGTCTGACGATCGCAAGCGAATGCCCGGGTCGCAGCAAGGGCAGTGCGCGCTGGATGGCCCGCATTGCGGCACGTTGGCCGGCGTTATCGCCATCGAAACACAGAATCGGTCGCTCGACCTGGCGCCAGAGCATTTCGATCTGATTTTCCGTCAGCGCGGTGCCCAGTGGTGCAACTGCTTCGCGAATGCCCGCATTGGCGAGGGCGATTGCATCCATATAGCCTTCGACGACAATCATCCGTCCGCTCTGGCGTGCTGCGGGCGCGGCGCGGTGGAGATTGTAGAGCGTGCGCCCCTTGTCGAACAGCGGGGTGTCGGGGCTGTTGAGGTATTTCGGTGCGTTGGGGCTGACATCAGCGTCGAGGATGCGGCCACCGAAAGCGATCACGCGGCCGCGCGCATCGTGGATCGGCAGCATCAGCCGCCCGCGGAACCGGTCGTATGGCTCTTTCTCCTCAACCGCGATCCGCATGCCGGATTCGACCAGCATTGGTTCCTCGAAGCGGGCGAGGGCGCGTTTCAGCGCTTGCCGGTCTTCGGGTGCGAAGCCGAAGCCGAATTCCCGAACGATCGCCTCGGAAAACCCCCGGCGACCCAAATAGGCGCGGGCATGGGCGCCCTCTGCACCGCGCAGATTGTGCTCGAACCACTCCTGCGCGGCGGTGGTAACATCGTGCAGGCTTGCGCGCCGCTCTGCCCGCTCGGCTTCACGGGGATCAGGGCGGGGGACTTCCATCCCGGCTTCAGCCGCCAGTTCCTTGACCGCATCCATGAAGGGCAGCCCGCGCTGGTCGGTCATCCAGCGGATCACGTCGCCATGCGCCTCGCAGCCAAAGCAGTGGTAGAAGCCCTTGGCGTCGTTGACGTAGAAGCTCGGTGTCTTCTCGTTATGGAACGGGCAACAAGCCTTGAACTCGTGCCCGGCCTTGGTCAGCCGCGTGGTACGACCGATCACCGCGGACAGGGTAATCCGCGCGCGCAGTTCGTCGAGCCATTGGGGTGACAGGGCCATAAGGTCACAGACCTTATAGGTCGGACGGGGGCAGGGCTAGCGTGCGGTTCGAAGCTCCACAGGCTTGTCCGCAGGCGATATGCTCAGGAAAGCGCTTCCTTCACCAGCCCACTGGCCTTGCTCATATCAAGCGTCGCACCGTGACGGCCCTTAAGCTCGCCCATCAACCGGCCCATGTCCTTCATGCCCTCGGCCCCGATCTCAGCCTTGATCGCAGCGATCGCGGCGCGGGTTTCCTCCTCGCTCATTTGCCTGGGCAGGAATTCCTCGATGACTGCCAGCTCGACCTTTTCCTTGTCGGCAAGCTCCTGCCGACCGCCAGCCTCGTACATTTCGATCGATTCGCGGCGCTGCTTGGCCATCTTGAGCAGCACGTCGGTTACCAGTTCGTCGTCTTCGGGCTTCTTGGCGGCCGTGCGCAACTCGATATCGCGATCCTTGATCTTCGCGCCGATCAGGCGGAGCGCGGCCGTGCGATCCTTGTCCTTTGCCTTCATAGCGGTGACGGTTTCGGCCTGGATGGTCTCGCGGAGCATGAATCTACCTGTGTCGCTGGATATTGAACTCGTGCGCTCATTTAGGGCCAAGGGCGATAAAGCCAAGCCTTGTGGACAAAGGCGGGTTGACGGGACTCGTCGGCATCCCTAGCGGCAGTGACTTAGCACACATCGCCGGAAACCCCTGACTCGGAGAGCCCATGGCCCTGTCCGCATTTTCGCACGCGCAACCCAAGGGCGCGACTGGAGTCCTCGTATTTGCGGACGGGACGACCATTTGGGGTAAAGGCTTCGGCGCTACCGGTTCTGCGGTGGGTGAAGTCTGCTTCAACACCGCAATGACCGGGTACCAGGAGGTGATGACCGATCCCTCCTACGACAGCCAGATTGTCACCTTCACCTTCCCGCATATCGGCAATGTTGGCGCGAACGAGGAAGACGTGGAGAGCCGCGGCCTCGGCGCGGTCGGGCTGGTAGTGCGGCAGGAAATCACCCCGCAATCGAATTTCCGCGCACAGCAGGAATTTGTCGACTGGTGCGTGGCCCATGGCAAGATCGGCCTGTCGGGTATCGATACACGCGCATTGACGCGCCGTATTCGCCTGAACGGCGCGCCCAACGCGGTCATCGCGCATAGCCCGCGCGGCGAATTCGACCTCAAGGCGCTCAAGAAGCAGGCAGCCGGATGGAGCGGACTTGAAGGGCTCGACCTCGTTCCCGGCGTGACCCGCGACAGCCAGGAGGACTGGCGTGGTGGGCATTGGCAACTGGGCTTCGGCTATTCGGAAGGCGGCGCGTCACGCCCGCACGTCGTCGCCATCGACTATGGCGCGAAGGACAATATCTTCCGAAACCTGGTGAAGGCGGGGGCCAAGGTCACCGTGGTGCCTGCGCGCACTTCGCTGGAGGACGTCCTTCGGCTCAAGCCCGATGGCGTGTTCCTGTCGAACGGACCGGGTGACCCAGCGGCTACGGGTGAATATGCTGTGCCAGTGATCAAGGGCCTGCTCGATCAGGACATCCCGCTGTTCGGTATCTGCCTCGGCCACCAGATGCTCGGCCTTGCCGCCGGGGCCAAAACCGCAAAAATGCACCAGGGTCACCGCGGCGCGAACCATCCGGTCCAGCGCGTCGGCGGAGGCTGGGGCGCAAGCGAGGGACTGGTTGAGATCACCAGCATGAACCATGGCTTCGCAGTCGATGCTGACACGCTGCCGCCCGAAGTTGAGCAGACGCACGTCTCGCTGTTCGACGGCACCAATTGCGGCATTTCGATCAAGGGCAAGAAGGCTTTCGGCGTGCAATACCATCCCGAGGCGAGCCCTGGACCGCAGGACAGCTTCTACCTGTTCGAGAAATTCGTGAGGATGCTGGGGTGAACCAAGATCCGATGGTCACACACGCCGAGGTTTCGACTAAGGTAAGCAGCGCGACAACGCCGGCGCTGCTCCTTTCATTCGCTGCAATGTCGGCTGGGTTGGCGCTGTTGATTTTCGGTCCTGACAATGCGGCGCAGTTCGGAATAGGGCTTCTCATTGGGGGGCCAGTATTGGCCGCGCTTCAGATAGTTTTCTTTACGTTTTTTGATCGAGACCGTTTGCACACCGAACGGCATCTCGAACAAAGAGCCATTATCGAACGGATGCCCCCCGCCATTGGCGATTCAAAAAGCGTCAGAGTGATTGAAGGCTCAGGAGCCGTCCGGCCGAACCCAGCAATGGGAGGCGATGATGCTTCGTAACTTCCTCTTGAATTATGACCCATTTTCTACTGATCCAACACCGCAGAGGCTCTTGGAGTTCGTTAAGTCCAATGCGCTGACCTATCAGTATCTTCACGCGTTTCCTGGCACTTTCATCATTAAGTCACGCGCTGAATATCCCCAGATGCTGAATTCATATCGTGGGTTTTTAGCTGGCAATTATATGCTTTTGACCGAGGTCAGCCCGATGATGGTCGGAGGCCATATGCATGATTGGCAATGGCAGTGGCTCAATAATCCAAACCCACCACTCATCGAGAATCAAAGCTAATGCCTAAACGCACTGACATCTCCTCGATCCTCGTCATCGGCGCCGGGCCGATCATCATCGGTCAGGCTTGCGAATTCGACTATTCGGGCACGCAGGCGATCAAGGCGCTGCGCGAGGAGGGATACCGGGTCGTCTTGGTCAACTCCAACCCCGCCACGATCATGACCGATCCGGAAATGGCCGACGCGACCTATGTCGAGCCGATCACGCCCGAGGTAGTCGCCAAGATCATCGAGAAGGAACGTCCCGACGCGCTGCTGCCGACCATGGGCGGGCAGACCGCGCTCAATTGCGCGCTCGATCTCGAGCGGATGGGTGTGCTGGAGAAATTCGGCGTCCAGATGATCGGCGCCAATGCCGATGCGATCGACAAGGCCGAGAATCGCCAGCGTTTCCGCGAGGCGATGGACAAGATCGGCCTCGAAAGTGCGCGCAGCGGCGTTGCGAATACGGTCGACGAGGCCTTTGCAGTGCTCGAAATGACCGGCCTCCCCTCGATCATCCGCCCCAGCTTTACGCTTGGCGGGACCGGCGGCGGCATCGCCTACAACAAGGCCGAGTTCGAGAAGATCGTCCGCGAAGGCCTCGACGCATCGCCTACCACCGAGGTTCTGATCGAGGAATCGCTCCTCGGTTGGAAAGAATATGAGATGGAGGTGGTGCGCGACCGCAAGGACAACGCGATCATCATCTGCTCGATCGAGAATGTCGATCCGATGGGTGTGCACACCGGTGACTCGATCACGGTGGCGCCGGCGCTGACGCTCACCGACAAGGAATACCAGATCATGCGCACGGCCTCGATTGAGGTGTTGCGTGAAATCGGCGTAGAAACAGGTGGTTCGAACGTACAGTTCGCAGTCAATCCGAAGGATGGCCGCCTGATCGTGATCGAAATGAACCCGCGCGTCTCTCGGTCCTCTGCGCTGGCATCCAAGGCCACGGGCTTCCCCATTGCCCGCGTCGCGGCGAAGCTGGCGGTTGGCTACACGCTCGACGAGATCCAGAACGAGATCACCGGCGCGACTCCGGCAAGCTTCGAACCGACCATCGACTATGTTGTGACCAAGATCCCACGCTTCGCCTTCGAGAAGTTCAAGGGATCGAAGGCGGAGCTGTCGACCGCGATGAAGTCAGTCGGCGAGGTCATGGCGATCGGTCGCTGCTTCCAGGAG
>NZ_JAYPTL010000107.1:0-5981 GCF_038133525.1 Erythrobacter sp.
CGTGAAGGCCTTCTGGTCGATCAAATCGAGCAGGCGTCCCGGCGTGGCGACGAGGATGTCGGTGCCGCGGTGGAGCTTGTTGCGGTCCTTGTTGACCGAGGTGCCGCCGACGATCGACTGGACCTTGAGGCCCGCCAGCGCACCATAATCCTTGGCCGACTGGGCGATCTGCCCGGCCAGTTCGCGCGTGGGGGCCAGCACCAGCATGCGGCAGGACTTGAACGGCGTCTGCTTCTCCGCCTCGCGCAGGCGGTCGATGCTGGGGAGCATGAAGGCGGCGGTCTTGCCGGTACCGGTCTGGGCGATGCCCATCAGGTCGCGCCCTTCGAGCACGGCTGGAATGGCTTGCTGCTGGATCGGCGTGGGCGTGGAATAGCCCTTGAGATCGAGCGCCTGGAGGACGGGCTGCGACAGCCCGAGGTCTGAAAATTGTGTCATGTATACTCGCATTCGAAATGCGGCGCGCAAACCCAGTGGTCGCGCGGCGCGGGTGTCAAACGACCCGCGTGAAAAGGGTAGTCTTGGGGAAAAACCGATGCGCGGCCGGGGCGATGGATGTTTCAGTCATCGCCGCTTCACGCTGGCTAGCGCGCTTCGTTCGACGGCCAGATGGGGGTGAAAGGCCGGAAAGTCAATCGCGAACACGCCACTCCGCGTTCCGCGACGGTTCTTCAATCGCCAATCTTCGCACGGTTACCGCGGTCTGATGCGCAAACAGGGCAATCATCACCATGCCGCAGAATCCCGTGAAAATGTCGAAGCCCGAGACCTTTCCGAACCAACCTTCGCCCCGACTGCCCAGAACCAGCATAGCGAGCGTGAAACCAATCAGGAGGAACCGCAGTTCGGTGGGTCCGGCATTAAGGTAGGACAGCTTCATTTCACTCAGCACGCGGACCCGCAGGAACGCGTGGATCGAAAGCAAAAGATAGCCGGTCAGTGCAACCAGTGCGACTTCCAACTGTACGTATGGTGACAATCCGATCCCGGTCAGTACCAGCGTCGTTGCCAGACCATCGCAACTGTGATCGAGAAAATACCCGTAGCGCGGGCGCTCGATCTTGCGGAAACGGGCAAGGCTGCCATCGGTGGAATCACCGAACCACTGAACGGCGTAGCCTCCGATCGCGAGCCAAAGCCATTGTTCACCCATGTTGCTCAACAGATATCCAGCGAAAATCATCGCGGCGCCGATCATGCCGACACCGGTCATCAGATCCGGCGTCACCCAGGCGGGGAGACGGGCACAGATCCAAGTCAGCAGCCGACGTTCGCCCCGCGCGAGCACGTTCTGCTGGATACGCTCGATCGGCGCAGGGGCGACCTGGTCGTTAACTGTCATGAGGCACGACCATTGCGCCCCTTTTCATGCCGGGACAATTGCAAATGCACGAACGGCCCACCGACTGGCGATGGTAAGGCACCGCGCAGCGCAAAACCGTAACCGATCGAATGTCCCTGTTCGATCGGGCCGCAGGTTGAACAGGCAAGCCGAAGTGTTGGTAGGCCGCCATCTATGACCGGTCGATTGAAACTTGTCGGCGCCCGCCAGCGAAATAGGGCGTGGATATCCAGGGAGACACGCCATGCTTCGTACCGCCTATCGTTTGCCGCTCGCCATCGTCGGAATCGCCATCGCCTTCGCCGCGCCCCTGGCGGCGCAGGATGCCGCAGCTCCCACGGAAGAGGCCGAAACGCTGGCGCTCAACCACATCGGCCTGGCGGTCAGCGATCTCGACGCCAGCGCCAGCTTCTTCATTGACACGCTGGGCTGGAAGCCCGCGGGCGGTGACCCCAGCTACCCAGCCAAGTTCGTCACCAATGGCGAAATGTTCGTCACCCTGTGGCGCGTCACCGACCCGGCAAGCGCGGTGCCATTCGATCGCAAGACCAATGTGGGCTTGCATCACATGGCGATTACCGTGCGTGACCTGGCCACGCTGGACGCGCTTTACCAGCGTTTCCAGGATCATCCGCGGGTCGAGATCGAGTTCGGCCCCGAATTCCTCGGCAATGGCCCGACGACCCACATGATGATCCGCGAACCGTCGGGCATCCGGCTCGAATTCATCGTCCCGCGCGGCCGGATGAGCGAAGAAGAGCGCGCCCGTCCCAACCCGAGAACGCGGGACTAGGAGAGCCCGGCCGCCTTCAGCAGCGCTTCGGTGCTCGCGTCGAACTGCGCCCCGCCCGCTTCGATATCCTTGGCCATCTTCTTGCCCAGTTCGACCCCGAACTGATCGAAGGGGTTGATGCCCATCAGCACCGCGCTGGCGAAGGTGCGGTGTTCGTGGAAGGCGATCAGCGCGCCGAGCGTCGCGGCATCGAGATCGTCGCACAGGATCGTGGCGCTAGGGCGATCGCCCGGGAAGGCACGCGCGGGGTCCTCGCCATCGGCGCTCATGTTGCCGCCCGCCATCAGCGCCGCGCCTTGTGCGAAGCAATTGGTCAGCAGGATGCGATGGTGCGCCGGGTCGAGTTCGTCGCCGGGAGCCACGCTGGCGATGAAATCCACCGGGATCAGATGCGTGCCCTGGTGGAGCAGCTGGAACACCGCGTGCTGCGCATCGGTGCCCACCCCGCCCCAGGTAATCGGCGCTGTCGGCCCATCGACCGGCGCGCCGGCGGAGGTGACGCGTTTCCCGTTCGATTCCATCTCGAGCTGCTGGAGATAGTCGGGGAACAGCCCCAACCGCTCGTCATAGGCGAAGACGGCGCGCGTCTGGCAGCCGCGCACATGCGTGTAATAGAGATCGGCAAAGGCCGCGCGCAGCACCAGATTTGCCGTGCCGTCGGTGTCGCGGAAATGCTCGTCGACCGCCTGCGCCCCGGCCAGCATCGAGCGAAAATCCTCCATCCCGACTGCCATGGCGATGGGAAAGCCGATGGAGGACCAGATCGAATAGCGCCCGCCGACGCTTTCCTGGAACGGGAGGATGCGGGTTTCGTCGACCCCCCATTCGACCGCCTTTTCGGGCGCAGCGGTGAGTGCGATCACACGGCCGCCGGGATCCGAAACACCATTGTCGCGCAGCCATTTGAGCGCGCTTTCGGCATTGGTCATGGTTTCGATCGTCGTGAAGGTCTTGCTCGCCACCGCGATCAGCGTCTTCGCCGGATCGCAGGCGGCGAATGCCTGCTCCAGCGCCACACCGTCGATGTTCGAAACGACATGGACGTCGCAATAGCTGAGGTCGCGGCTCAGCGCGTCGACGCCCAGTGCGGGGCCCAGCGCACTGCCGCCGATGCCGATATGGATCAGGTGTTCAATCTCGCCCAGCGCGCCCTGGTGGATCGCCTCGACCAGCATGCCCATGCGCTCGATCAGCGCCATGGCCTCCTCGACCTTGGCGGGATCGCCGGTGCCGCGCAGCGTCGCATGATCGGCGGCGCGGCCCTCGGTCGGGTTGACGATCTCGCCCGAGAACAGCTTTGCACGCATTCCGGCAAAGTCCATCGCGTCTGCCAGTTCGCCGAAACCCGCAAGTACGGCCTGGTCGAGGTGCGTCTTCGACCAGTCGAACAGGATGCCACCGCTCTCGCCGCCCAGTTCGATCCGGCCCGAAAGCGCATCGACCCGCGCCGCGCCATCGCCCGCGAACAGCTCGGCCAATGTCGGTCGCGGCAGCGCCGCAAGCTTGCTCCAGAGGTCGGCAAGGGTATTCATCGCGCAAAAATCCTTTCGTGGGCGGACTGCCGCGACTAGGGAACTCGGCGATGATTGAGAAGCCCGCATGACAGAACAGGCCATGGATACGAATCCGGTCGCGGCCCAGGACACACCGGATGGCGAAGAGACCGAAAGCTGGGGCAGCTTCCTGTGGTTCTGCACCAAGCTGATCCTGGCGGTACTGCTGTTCCGCGCGTTGGCCTTCAGCTTCTTCACCATTCCCAGCGAAAGCATGCTGCCCGACCTGCAGACCGGCGATTACCTGATCGCGGCGAAATGGCCCTATGGTTACAACGAGAACTCGATGCCGCTGGGTCTGCCGGGACCGACCGACCGAGTGTTCGGCAAGACCCCCGAAAGGGGCGACGTGGTGGTATTCAAGCACCCGATCGATCGTTCTGACTACGTCAAGCGAGTGATCGGCCTGCCCGGCGACACTGTGGCGATGGTCGACGGCCAGCTGATCCTCAATGGCGAACTGATCGAGAAGAAGCGGGTCGACGATTTCACCATCGCCATCAGCGCGAACACGCGCTGCCATAACCGCGCGGAGGAGATCCGCGGCGCCGACGGCATCCCGCTGTGCCGCTATCACCGCTTCGAGGAAACCTTGCCTGGCGGCAGGCGCTATCGCGTGCTCGATTTCGGTCCGACACCACAGGACGACTTCGAAACCGTCGTGGTGCCGGAGGGCAAGCTGTTCGTGATGGGCGACAATCGCGATAATTCGCAGGATAGTCGCTTTCCGGCGCTCGCCGGCGGTGGCGTTGGGCTGGTCGACCAGCGCCTGCTGGTGGCGCGCGCCAGCTTGGTGCTGTTCTCCACCGATGGCAGCGCCGAATGGATCAAGCCCTGGACCTGGTTCACCGCAGCCCGCTGGGGCCGGATCGGGCATTCGATATGAACAAGACACTCGATCCGGAAACGCGCGAATGGCTCGCCCAGACCGGGTTTACCGTGCGCGACCCCGCGCTATGGCTGGCGGCGCTGACCCACGGCAGCATGGATGAAATCCGTGACTACCAGCGCCTGGAATTCCTGGGGGACCGCGTGTTGGGCCTGAGCATCGCCGATTGGCTGTACGGCCAGGACGATGCGCCCGAAGGCAGGCTGGCACAGCGGCTCAACGCCATCGTCAGTCGCGAAACCTGCGCCGAAGTGGCGCGGTCGATCGGACTGCCGCAGCATATCCGCATTTCCAAGCAAGCCCGAGCCGACGGCGGGCGCGACAGCGACAATATCCTGGGCGATGTCGTCGAAAGCTTGCTTGGGGCCGAATTCCTCGACAATGGCTTCGACGCAGCGCGCGCGCTGGTGCAGGCGCTGTTCCGCCCGGTCCTGGAGAGCGGCGCTGGCCGCGCCAAGCACCCCAAGAGCGCGCTGCAGGAATGGGCCGCGGGCAACCGCCGCAAGCCGCCCGAATACGAAGTGATCGACCGTTCTGGACCCGACCACGCCGCGACCTTCACCGTTCGCGTGAGCGTGCACAAGGTCGGCGAGGCGGAAGGCACGGCAAGTAGCAAGAGCGAGGCCGAAAAGGCCGCCGCCAAGGCATTTATGGAGCGATACGGGTGAGTACGGTGACTATCCTTCGACAAGCTCAGGATGAGCGGGTTCTGTGCCATTCTCCACATCCGCTCGGCCTGAGCCTGTCGAAGGCCATGCGCAGGCAGGTGAGACAATGACTGAGACTAAATGCGGCGTGGTAGCGGTTATCGGCGCGCCAAACGCGGGCAAGTCGACGCTGGTGAACCAGCTGGTCGGCCAGAAGGTCGCGATCACCAGCGCCAAGGCGCAGACCACCCGTGCACGCATGCTGGGGATTGCCCTGCACGGCGACACGCAGATGATCCTGGTCGATACGCCGGGCATCTTCGCGCCCAAACGCCGGCTTGATCGCGCCATGGTCAGCGCGGCCTGGGAAGGCGCGGAAGCCGCGGACGCAGTGCTGCTGATGGTCGACCCGATCAAGCAGCGCCGGCACGAGCTCGAACCGCTGATCGAGAGCCTGGCCGGGCGGCCCGAACGCAAGATCCTCGTGCTCAACAAGGTCGATGCGGCGAAGAAGGAACCGCTGTTGGCGCTGGCTCAGGAATTGACCGGAAAGGTCGACTTCACCGAAGTCTTCTTCGTATCTGCACTTACCGGCGACGGGGTGCCCGAACTGAAGGCGGTGCTGGCGGCGATGATGCCCGAAGGCGTGTGGCACTATCCCGAAGACCAGGTGAGCGACGCCAGCGAGCGCCTGCTTGCCACCGAGATCACCCGCGAACAGCTGTACAAGCAATTGCATGAGGAGCTGCCCTATGAC
>NZ_JAYPTL010000108.1:0-5332 GCF_038133525.1 Erythrobacter sp.
CCTCCCGCACGATCCCGATCGACCTGCTGCTGCTCGCCTATAGCGCAGGTGTATTCCCTATGGCCGACCACCGCATCGATGACGAGGTCTATTGGGTCGAGCCACGCGAGCGAGCGATAATCCCGCTCGACGGCTTTCATCTAGCCAAGAGCCTGAAGAAGGTGCTGCAGCAGGATCGCTTTGCCGTCACCTGCAACCACGACTTTGGCGCGGTGATCACCGAATGCGCTGCCCCGCGCGAAGAGCATGCCGAAAGCTGGATCAGCCATCGCATCGAAGCGAGCTACATCATGCTCCACCGTGCCGGTTATGCGCATTCGATCGAATGTTGGCAGGACGGATTACTCGTCGGTGGACTCTATGGTGTCGCCTTTGATCGGGTCTTTTGCGGAGAGAGCATGTTCAGTCGAACCGCCGACGCCAGCAAGGTAGCGCTCGCCTGGCTGGTCGCCGCGATGCGCAACGCGGGTTATCGCCTTCTCGACTGCCAGTTCATGACCGACCATCTTGGCACCATGGGCGCCGTGGCATTGCCGCAATCGGGTTATCTTGACCTGCTTTCTGGGTCGCGCGGTCAGCCTTCTGCGCCACTACCCTCAGTCGTGGCGGAGCTCGCCGGAGCCTCCTCGCCCGGGAAGGCCATCGTGCAATCCTTGACCCAGACGTCGTAGATCGGGTGCTCGACCACGTTGAGGCTGGGTGAATTCTTGAACAGCCAGCCCGAGAAGATGCGGTCGAACTGATCACTCGAACCCCGGCGCTTGACCAGCACCTGCACGAAAGCGCCGGTTTCCTTGGGCATCTCCCACGGTGCGGTCCGTTCGCAAGCCTGCACGCGAACGATCACGTCGCCCACGCGGCGTTGTTCGCCAGGCTTCATCTCGAGATCCTGGCTGACGTTGTTACGCTTGTTGAGCAGGCCGATCATCGCCACACGTTCATTCATCGGCGTGCCGATTTCACCCGCGACGACGGGTTGCGGCGCAACCGAAGCAGTCTTCAACGCATCGGGAATCTCGGTTTCAAGCGCATCGGGTGCCCCCGGGCCTTCGCGATCGCAAGCTGCAAGCAGCAGAAGGCCTGAACAAAGGGCCAGCGCCCGGCGCATCGTCACGCGTCCGGCGACCAGGCTTCGTAATCACCCGTAGCGCGGGCGCGCTTGCCGCCACGCTCCAGCGCGCCGGCCGGACGATAGGCAGCGGCAGTGCCGGTGGCGTTCGGCGTATAATCCGCTTCCCAGATCCGCGGGGGCGGCAAGTAGCTTTCAGGCACATCGTCGAACGCGCCGTGGAGCCAGCCATGCCATTCGGCAGGCACGCGGCTGGCGTCGTTCGCGCCGTCGTAGATCACCCAGCGCCGTTCACGCCCGTCGGCGGTCTTTTTCTTGGAGCGGAAATAGGCGTTGCCCTGCGCGTCCGTTCCGACTCGCTCGCCATTGCGCGACGACCAGAGGAGCGTGCCGACGGTGGCGCCGTCCCACCAGGTGAAGATCTTGCCGAGGAAGCTCATGCGGGCGCGGTTAGCCGATTCGGACGCGATGGCCAAGCATTCCCTCGCCCGAAATCACCCTTACCATTCGACCATGTCGCCCGCGACGATGCCCAGTTCCGCGGCACGCCCGCCGCGCAACTCCAGAACGCCTAGCACCGGGCCGATCGAATAGACCGGATCGAGCGAATAGGGCGTGGTCATGGCGGCGATGTTGCTGATCTTCCGGTCCGGGCCGATAAAAATAATGTCCAGCGGCAGCGGCGTGTTCTTCATCCAGAAGCTCTGCGCCCGCGTGCCGTCATAGGGGAAGATCATCCCCTCATCATCGGGCAACTCGGTGCGAAACATCAGTCCCTTGCTCTGGGCCTGGGGCGTTGCCGCCACTTCCACGCGGAAGGCGTGCTTCCCGCTATCTCCCGTAACGGTCAGCGGAATGATCATCAGGCCAGAGACTGGATGGGTGTCCGCCTGTGTCGCTTCGACGGCAGGGCCTGCTTCCGCCGCAACCTGCGGCGAGCAGGCGACCAGCGCGCACGCTCCCCACCCGAATAAGATTGGCTTCAGAATGCTGCGTCCCGCGCTTCGGCGACCCATTGTTCGAGCTCCTCGATCGTGGCGGCATCCAGCACCCGCCGGGCCGCGTCGAAGTCATGGCCCGCGCGCAGCATCGCGGCAAGGCGCTTTTCCCGTAGCTTATGGCGTGCGTCGACATCGCGAGGCTCCGCTGCGTCGAACGGACCGAACCTGCGCCTGCGGGCAAAGGCCACTGCCGCTTCGCGGCGCTCGCTCTCATCGGGTCCCAGTTCGGCGCGCAACCCTTCGCCGATATCCGCAGCCTTCAAGGCCTGGTCAACACGCCGTGCGCCATAGCCGCGTGCCAGCAGGCCCTGCGCCTTCGCTCGCCCATATACCGCATCATCCACGTATGACTTTTCCACGAATCGCGCGACCAGGGCCTCGATGTCGGGATCACCTTCACCATCCCACCCGCGTTCGCGCAATTTGCGGTGCAAATAGGCCTCAAGCTTGCCCGCACTGGTGGCGAATCGGGCCACGTAGGCGAGCGCAAGTTCCTCGATTCGCACGCGATCGAGCGGCTTGGGCGTGCGTCGCTTGCGACGAAATGTTGCACCATCCTCAACCATCGGCCATATTCGTGCCATAGTACTTATCGATTGGGAAAGACTACACGGGCGTCCGCACGCAGACGGGCGCCGTTGGGCTCATGAGGGGTGGCCGCGAGGCGCTCATAATCCACGGGTATCGCTACACTATTATGACCGACGCCGTTCTGACGCCGACGCCGAATGATTGCGACCTTCCCCGTCGCCGTTCGGACTTCGCGACCTTCACCGAGGCGGTCGATTACGCCGCCCGCAGCCTCAAGGGGCTCAACTTCCACGACATGCGCGGCACGCTTGTGCGCGTCTATCCATATGTGCAGATGCGCGAGGATGCTCTGCGGGTCGCGCGCCAACTCGCCGCAGCGGGCATCGGCAAGGACGATCGCGTTGCGCTGGTGGCCGAGACCTGTCCCGAATTTGCCGCCCTGTTCTGCGGCTGCATGTATGCCGGAGCCTGGCCGGTGCCGCTTCCGTTGCCGACCGGGTTCGGTGGCAAGGAAAGCTACATCGACCAGTTGTCGGTTCAACTCGAGAGCAGCGATCCGAAGATCCTGATTTACCCTGCAGAGATCGAGGAAATGGCGGCGGCAGCAGCCGCACGCCAGGGCTGCGAAGGCCAGAACTGGGATGATTTCGCTAAGCGTCCCGATCCCGAGTGCGAGCTACCCGAGGCAAGCCCCGAAGACATCAGTTACCTGCAATACTCATCGGGTTCGACACGCTTCCCGACCGGCGTGGCGGTGACACATGAGGCACTGCTGCACAATCTGCGTGGCCATGCCGAATCGATGGACATCGGCACCAATGATCGCGTCATCAGCTGGTTGCCCTGGTATCACGACATGGGTCTGGTCGGTTGCCTGCTGTCGCTGATCGCCAACCAGGTGAGCGTCGACTACCTCAAGACCGAACATTTCGCGCGCCGCCCGCTGGCCTGGCTTGACCTGATCAGCCGCAACAAGGGTACCACGCTGAGCTATTCGCCGACATTCGGCTACGACATCTGCGCCCGCCGCATTTCCAGCCAGAGCCACGTCGAGGACCGCTTCGACCTGTCGCGCTGGCGCACCGCCGGCAATGGCGCCGACATGATTCGCCCGGACGTGATGCAGAATTTCGTCAACGCCTTCGCTGGTGCAGGCTTCAAGGCCAGCGCGTTCAACCCCAGCTACGGCCTGGCCGAAGCGACGCTGGCCGTTACCGTGATGCCTCCTGGGGAGGGAATTCGGGTCGAACTGGTCGAGGAAGAGCGTCTGTCCGGTCGCCCGCGCGACCTGTCGAAGCCCGCCCGTTATCGCGCCATCGTCAATTGCGGCAAGCCGATCCCCGGCATGGAGGTCGAAATCCGCGACGAGAAGGGCCGGACCAAGGGCGATCACCAGATCGGCAAGGTCTGGTGCCGCGGCAAGAGCGTGATGCACTCCTATTTCCGCAATCCCGAAGCGACCGAGGAATGCCTCGTCGATGGCTGGCTCGACACCGGGGACATGGGCTACCTCGCCGATGGCTATCTGTTCATCGTCGGCCGCGCGAAGGACATGATCATCATCAACGGCAAGAACTTGTGGCCCCAGGATATCGAATGGGCGGTCGAGCAATTGCCGGGCTTCAACCACGGCGACATCGCCGCCTTCTCCATCGATACCGAGAACGGCGAGGAGGCTCCCGCCGTGCTGGTCCACTGCCGCGTGTCCGATCCCGAAGAACGGATCAAGCTGCGCGACCAGATCGCCGACAAGGTCCGAGGCGTTACCGGCATGAGCTGCGTGGTCGAACTGGTTCCGCCGCGCACGCTGCCACGTACCAGTTCGGGCAAGCTCAGCCGCGCCAAGGCCAAGCGACTCTATCTCGCCGGAGAGATCCAGCCGCTCGACCTGGCTGCCTGACAGTCAGTCGAAGATCGCCGAATTTACTTGCCCTTGGGGCGCGCGCCCGCGCACAATTGCGCAATCGCCTTGAAGATCGTGTCTTAGCCCCCTAATACAGGCTGATACACTTCAATGCGCCTGCCAAACGGGAGACCCGCGCAACCATGAGCGAAAGCAAGACGCAGACCGCGACCGCCGTCGAATTCGAACTGACCCCGCCAGCCCCGGTGCCCGAAGTGACGCCGGAAAAGGCGGCGGGGCTCGTCCCGGTGGGCGAAGAGGTGAAGAGCAAGCTCGAAGCCAAGGTCGACAGCTTCGTCGAAGACCTGGTGTCGGCGGATGCCAATTCGCCCGAATTCGGCAAGAAGGTCGACCAGCTGACCAATATGGGTCGCAAGGAAATCATGGCCGCTGCGGGCCAGTCCAATCGCTTCCTCGACCGACCGATCCGCGCAATGGACAAGGATGAAGGCGTCGGCGCCAACCTTGCCGAGTTGCGCCGCGTGGTCGAGGATCTCGACCCTGGCAAGCGGGGCAAGCTTTCGGGAACTCGCAAGTTCCTGGGCATCATTCCCTTCGGGAACAAGCTGACCAACTACTTCCGCAGCTACCAGAGCGCGCAGACGCATATCCAGTCGATCCTGGGCAACCTTGCCAGCGGCAAGGATGAGCTGATCATGGACAATGCCGCGATCGACGTCGAACGGCAGAAGCTGTGGGAAGCAATGGGCAACCTGGAACAGATGATCCACATCTCGCGGACGCTGGACCAGAAGCTCGAAGAAAAGGCCGCCGAACTCGACGCAACCGATCCGGCCAAGGCCAAGGCGGTTCGCGAGACCGCGCTGT
>NZ_JAYPTL010000109.1:0-5113 GCF_038133525.1 Erythrobacter sp.
GGCTGGTCGGCGGCGTCTGGCCCAAGGGCGATCTCGCCGACAAGGCGATCTGCGAAGCGATCGGCAATTCCGAAGGTATCTTCACCGACTATGCTGCCGCCAAACACGGTTGCGGCACCAGGGGTCAGCGCGCCTCGACCAATGAGAGCGCCGGCGCCGACTATGCCGACGTCAATCCCGGTGTACCGCGCAATTACACCTGGCATGTCCTCAAGCAGAGCGCCTTCTTCAACCCTGGTGGCACCTTCGACCGCGACCTCGCCGAGTATGCGATGACGCTCATCGGCACGGTGATCTACGTGCCGCCCCGCGATGACGAACCAGGCAAGTTCGTGCCTTTCGCAGGCGATGCCTCCTCGACGCTGGTGACCGCGCTGCTCGACGGGACGCAGGGCCAGTCGGTGCGGGTGTTCCAGTGTGACGAGCCCGACCAGTGCCTCAACCCCACTTTCCAGCAGATGAGCCTCACGAGCGCGAAGGCCATCCGGCCCCGCGTTGCCCAGCTCATCGGCAGCATGGTCGAGGCCATCCGCAGCGACACAGCGATCGGCGACGAGGAGAAGGAGCTGCTCCAGGTGGCATCGGTGCCGCTCTACAAGATCCTCACCGTGCAGGCGGCCTATGGACGCGGGATGGCAACCGACGACCGCGACACGCTGGCCGAGATCGCCAGCATCGATCTTCTCTATGCCATCCTCGAACGCATCACAGCCGAGGCCGGACGCTCGATGGCGAGCTTCATTGCGGCCGATGAAGCGAAACTCGCGATCTGGCGCGCTCAGGTCGCGGAAGTCCGGTCAAGCCTCGCCCAGAGGCAAGCGACCGGACAGGCGCGGGTCTCCGCGATCATGCAGATCATCGAGAAGACCGCGATGATCGAGAACATGCTCGCCGCCTCGATGTCGCCATCGATGGCCGCCGCGCTCGACTGGTCGCGCGGGATGCAGTCCCGCTCCATCGTTCCATAAGGGTGAGGCAGCATGGTCGAGATTTTCACGGTCGGCGGCGGCGAGTATATCGTCAATGTCCTCAATGCCGTTGCCGCCTGGACCGGAGCGGGCGGCTACAAGAGCCTGATTCAGGTCGCGCTGGTGATGGGCATGGTGCTCGCGGTCATCGTGGTCGCGTTCAACCAGGACTGGCGCGCATGGCTCAACTGGTTCCTCGGTGCGACGCTCATCTACATGTGTCTGATGGTGCCGCGCATGGACGTCCATGTGACAGACCGGGTCAATCCAAGCCTTGCACCGGCAACGGTGGCCAATGTTCCGCTCGGGCTCGCCCTGATGGCAAGTTTCACCAGCCAGGCGGGGGACTATCTGACCCGCTCGGCCGAGCTCGTCTTCGGCTTGCCGGACGACCTCAACTACTCGAAGAACGGCATGATCTATGGCGCGCGGCTGCTTGAATCGACGCGGAGCTTGCGCATTTCCGATCCGGAGTTTGCTGCGAACTTCGACGAGCATGTCAGGCAATGCGTGTTCTACGATCTGCTGCTCGGCCGCTACTCGATGAAGGAGCTGTCCGAGAGCGATGATATCTGGGCGACGATCGCACCCGGCAGCGCGGCGCGCGCGCAGAAATTCCTGACCCGGCAGGCCGACGACAGCGTGACGGCCTCGATCATCACCTGCCGCGAAGCCTACACCGCGCTTTCGGGGCGATGGGCGAGCCTCATTGACGAGATGACGCTTGTCGCGGGACGCCAACTCTATCCGCGCCAGACCGAAGCGCTCGCCAAGGCCAAGCTCATGGCCGACCTCCCGATTGCCTATCAGTATCTGACCGGCATCTCGCGCAGCGCGAGCGACATTTTCCGCCAAGTGCTGACGATCAATGCCATGAACCAGGCTATGCACGGCTTTGCAGGGGCGAGCGGCACCGGCAGCATCGACGTCTTCGCGCAGACCCGGGCCGATATTCAGACCGAGCGGACCTATTCCTCGATCGCGCACAACGCGATGAAATGGGTCCCGATCCTCAATGTCGTGCTGACGGTGGTGTTCTACGCGCTGTTCCCTGTCCTGTTTCCGCTGTTCCTGATGCCGCGGACCGGACCCATTGCATTGAGAGGCTACGTCACCGGCTTCTTCTACCTTGCAGCGTGGGGACCGCTCTTCGTCATCCTGCACATGATCCTGATGTTCAAAGGCGCGGGCGATGTCGCCGCCGCTGGCGGCAGCACAGGCCTCAGCCTCGCGACCTTTGCCGGCATGAGCGACGTCAGCAGCGATATCGGCATCCTGGCGGGCTATCTTGTCGCCTCGATCCCTTTCCTTGCCGGCGGGGTGGCGCGTGGTGCGCTGGCGATTTCGGGCCAGGCAACGAGCTATCTCAACCCGAGCCAGAATGCAGCCGAGGAAGCCTCGCGCGAAGCGAGCACCGGCAATGTCTCGCTTGGCAATTCGAACATCGATAACTCGACGGTGTTTTCCCGCCAGTTTGCGCAAGGCAATCTTGCACCCAACATCGCTTATGGCGCGGCACAGACGCGTGGTTTCAGCGACAGCGGCACGCAGACCACCAGCTTCCCCGATGGAGAGTTCGCTGCTGTCCCGAATTCAAGCTATCCGTTCACGCCGACACTGGGGCAGGACTTCACCGGCCGCCTCGGAACGATGGCGAGCCAGAGCCGGACGCAGAGCGAGACCTATGCCAACCTCGCCCAGCAATCAACGAGCTCTGCGCTCACCCGGTTCAGCGAGATCCGCAACGCCTACAGCCAGGGTCAGAGCTCCGACACGGTCAGCGGCGTCGGCACGAACGACAGCATCGGCACGGCATTCAGCGAAGTCGACAATGCTTCAAGGACGCTCCAGCAGCAGTTCGGCCTGTCCCGGCGCGCGTCCGACGACATTACGATCTCATGGTTCCTTAATGGCGAGGTCAATGGCGGGGCTGGAGCCAATGTTGGCGTGGCTCAAGTGGGTGCCAAGGCAAGAGGCGGCCGCAATCAGTCATGGACGGACAGCGATATCGGGATCGCCTCGGAAGACCGCGGCAGGATCATGGGAACGCTGCGGCAGCTTTCCGACAGTCGCAACTGGTCGAACACGCGTGAAGGCTTCCTGCGCGAGACGAGCTCGAGCTCGGTATCGCAAGTGTCGACCAGCTCGTCGGGTCTCAGCCGATCGCTGACAGAAGCCGAAAGCTATACGCGAGAGGCGCGTCGTGCCGAAGAGATGGCCAGCCGTCTCGAGAACCAGGCCAGCTGGTACGAAGCCAACAGCGCCGCAGGCACGCTGAACCTGAGCCAGGCCTATCGCGAATGGGGCATGGCTGAGATGGAAGCCAATCGCGACTATTTCGGGCCGGTGCGCTTCGACGACATCGAGTTCCAGATGAGCGCGCGCGGCCAACAACTGCAATCGCGGTTTGTCGAAAGCTATGCTGACCGCCTGCAAGACGACATCGACGCCGACCTTTCGCTGCCGGACTTCGCTCCTGTCAGCCGCCCCTGGATCGGAAGTGCTGGACAGGTGCGTGCACGGGGAGCCGTCGGTTCTGCAAGTGGTTCCTCAATGCCCGATGCTCCGGATCGATCTGGCATCGCAGATGAAGTCGAGCGGGTTCGTCGGCAAGGTCGTGGGCGGATCGGGACGGTGAGAGGCTATCTGGATGGCCAAACAGAAGGCGCCACAGGTGCAAGCGAGGAAGCGGCAGATGAGGTGAAGGAGTGGGGCAATAGGTGACTATAGGATCACGTCCTGAATAATCACAAAGACGACGAACCCGATCAAGAAGATCGCAGCGGTGAGAATCACTGCTCGAGCCCATCGATCGGCCCAGGCCTTCTTCCATGAGTAGGACGTAAGGCGATTTTCGGAGATGGCACGGTCGATCTCTCGCAGGCCCTTCCAGTCCGTCTGGTCGTTTTGCTCCTTCTCGTCATCCATTTCCATCACTCCGACCTAAATAAAGTAGCAAATTTGATGCATTATCGGGCATAAGCCAATTT
Source organism: Erythrobacter sp. (assembly GCF_038133525.1). Lineage (GTDB taxonomy): Bacteria > Pseudomonadota > Alphaproteobacteria > Sphingomonadales > Sphingomonadaceae > Qipengyuania. The sequence goes on from NZ_JAYPTL010000109.1 coordinate 3,959, forward strand.
ACGTCTCGATATTGACACATTAAATATCATCACGTAAAGACGCAAAATCGCTACACAAAGCTCCATAACGGAGATAATGTCTCGATAATGCCACATTATGATTCACCAGATCTGCGTCCGCTCTCGGTGCTGCTATCCGACCTCGGGAAGCAGATCGAAGCATATCGCATATCACGCAATCTCAAGCAGGCCGAGCTTGCGGAAATGGCAGGTATCTCGCGTTCAACGCTCGCCCGCCTGGAAGCCGGTAATGGCGGGACCATCGATAGCCTCGCCAGGATAATGCGTGCGCTCGACATTGAAGACCGCCTGCTGGATGTCATGCCGGACGCCAAGCTGAGACCGCTCGATCCCCGGTCCGACACCGGCAAGGCGCGGCAAAGGGTGCGCAAGTCTTCTGAAGGTGAGGCTGGCGAGGAATGGAGCTGGGGTGACGAGGCCCCATGACGCGTGCGGTAGTCAATCTCTGGGGTCGTCAGATCGGCGCCGTCCTGTGGGATGAAGATCGCGATGTCGGGGTTTTCGAATACACTCCGGAATTCAGTCGCAGCGGCATCGAAGTCGCTCCGCTCACAATGCCATTACGAAGCGGCGTCTACGATTTTCCCGCGCTGAATTACGAGACCTTCAAAGGACTGCCGGGCATGCTGGCCGACAGCCTGCCCGACAAGTTTGGTAACGCCCTGATCAACCGTTGGCTTGCCGAGCAGGGCCGAACAGCCGACAGCTTCGATCCGGTCGAGCGCCTTTGTTATACCGGTCGCAGAGGCATGGGCGCGTTGGAATTCGAACCTGCCACCGGTGAGCGCCGTGAACAGGGCCGACCGGTCGATATCGCTCCGCTTGTCGAGCTCGCCAACAGGGTCATTGCCGCGCGTGAAGAACTGGCCGGTGTGCTCAAGGGAGAGGATGATCACCGCGCACTCCAGGAGATCCTGCGCGTCGGAACCTCCGCCGGCGGCGCCCGGGCCAAGGCCGTCCTCGCCTGGAACGAGGCGACCGGAGAATTCCATTCAGGGCAGCTGACTGCAGGGCCCGGCTACACGCAATGGCTGGTCAAGTTCGATGGAGTGTCGGGCAATGCCGACAAGGAACTCGCCGACCCGATGGGCTTCGGACGGCTTGAATACGCCTGCTATCTGCTAGCCCGAGAGG
>NZ_JAYPTL010000110.1:0-4976 GCF_038133525.1 Erythrobacter sp.
GCTGATGGGCCTCGGCGCTTATCCCGCCACCGACAAGCAGTTTCTCGGCATGCTGGGCATGCACGGCACCTGGGAAGCCAATCATGCGATGCATGATTGCGACGTGATGATCAATATCGGCGCGCGTTTCGACGACCGCATCACCGGCCGTCTGGCGGCTTTCTCGCCCGGGTCGAAGAAAATCCATGTCGATATCGATCCGTCCTCGCACAACAAGACGGTGCGCTGCGACCTGAATATCGTCGGCGATGCCTGCAAGGTGCTGGAGCAGATGATCGCAGCCTGGAAGCAGGGCGGTTACAAGCCCAATCAAAAAGCCGTCGACAAGTGGTGGCAGCAGATCGATCAGTGGCGCGCCCGCGACAGCCTCAAGTACAAGAAGGATTCCAAGATCATCAAGCCGCAGCTCGCCATCGAGCGGCTGTATGAGCTGACCAAGGATCAGGACACCTTCATCACCACCGAAGTGGGCCAGCACCAGATGTGGGCCGCCCAGTTCTACAAGTTCAACAAGCCGAACCGCTGGATGACCTCGGGCGGTCTGGGCACCATGGGCTACGGCCTGCCGGCCGCGCTCGGCGTGCAGCTCGGCCATCCCGGCAAGCTGGTGGTGGATATCGCCGGCGAGGCCTCGATCCTGATGAACATCCAGGAACTTGGCACCGCGGCGCAGTACCGCCTGCCGGTCAAGGTCTTCATCCTCAACAACGAATATATGGGCATGGTCCGCCAGTGGCAGGAACTGACCTATGAGAGCCGCTATTCGAACAGCTATTCGGACAGCCTGCCGGACTTCGTGAAGCTGGCCGAAGCCTATGGCTGGAAGGGCATCCGTATCGAGGATGAGAGCCAGCTCGATGCCGGGATCGAAGCCATGCTGGCACATGACGGCCCGGCCATCGTCGATTGCATGGTCGCCAAGGAAGCCAATTGCCTCCCGATGATCCCCAGCGGCGCGGCGCACACCGACATGCTGCTCTATGGCGACCGTGTCGAAGGCACGATGGACGACGAAGCGAAAGCACTGGTTTGATGGGTATGCACGCAAGGATTCCCGAGCAGTTCGCTGCGCGCGCAGAGCGCAGGCACTGGTTCACCCGCACCGATGCAGCCGAGCTGCTCGACTGGCTGGAGGACAGCGGCTGTCGCTTCATCGGCATGGAAGTGGCCGAGAAGCGCGAGGATGGCACCTGGACGCTTCTCGACGAAACGCTCGACCTGGGCCGGCAGACCGACAATTTCGAGGCGGTCCGGCTCGGCCGCGTGTTCTTGGCCGAATATGACGGCGAAGGGCGGATGTTCGAACCCGTTTGGCAGGATATGCGCGCATGAAGATCGCCCAGCAGGCCAGCGAACGGCACGTCCTCAACGTCATCGTCGATAATGAGGCGGGCATCCTCGCCAAGATCGCGGGGCTGTTCACCGCGCGCGGCTACAACATCGACAGCCTGACCGTGGCCGATATTTCCGAAGACCACGCCATCAGCCGCATTACCATCGTCACCAATGGCCCCGAGCCGGTGATCGACCAGATTCGTGCTCAACTCGAACGGCTGGTGCCGGTGCACAAGGTCATCGACCTCACCGAAAGCGGCGCGCATGTCGAGCGTGAACTGGCGCTGGTAAAGGTCGCCGGTAAGGGCGACAACCGGGTCGAGGCGTTGCGGATCGCAGAACTGTTCCGCGCCAATGTGGTCGATACCACTACCAGCAGCTTCGTCTTCGAGCTCACCGGCTCGCCGGACAAGATCAACAGTTTCATCACCCTGATGCGTGAACTCGGCCTGGTCGAGGTCGGTCGCTCTGGGATCGTGGGAATGATGCGCGGCGCCGGGAACGACTGACGCCGCACCTGACGTGAGGAAAACAATGCAAGTCTATTACGATACTGATTGCGACCAGCAGCTGATCAAGGGCAAGAAGGTCGCCATCGTCGGCTACGGCAGCCAGGGCCACGCCCATGCCCAGAACCTGCGTGACAGCGGCGTGGGCGAAGTCGCCATTGCCCTGCGTCCCGGCTCGGCCACCGCGCGCAAGGCGGAAGCCGCCGGCTTCACGGTCATGACTGTCGCGGAAGCGGCCGAATGGGCCGATGTCCTGATGATCCTCGCGCCTGACGAACATCAGGCGGCGATCTACGCCAATGAAGTCGCAGGCAAGATGAAGCCCGGCAGCGCGCTCGCCTTCGCCCATGGCCTCAATATTCATTTCGGCCTGATCGATCCGCCGGCCGACGTCGACGTGATCATGATCGCACCCAAGGGTCCCGGTCACACCGTCCGCGGCGAATATCTCAAGGGTGGCGGCGTGCCGTGCCTCATCGCGGTCCACCAGGAAAGCAACCAGTCGGGCGGCAACGGCTTCGCCAAACAGCTTGCCCTTTCCTATGCCAGCGCGGTCGGCGGCGGTCGCTCGGGCATTATCGAAACCAATTTCAAGGAAGAGTGCGAAACCGACCTATTCGGCGAACAGGCCGTGCTTTGCGGTGGCATCACCCACCTCATCCAGGCTGGGTTCGAGACATTGGTCGAGGCTGGCTACGCACCCGAAATGGCCTATTTCGAATGCCTCCACGAAACCAAGCTGATCGTCGACCTGCTCTATGAAGGCGGCATCGCCAACATGCGCTATTCGATCTCGAACACCGCCGAATACGGCGACATCAAGACCGGCCCGCGGATCATCACCGACGAGACCAAGGCCGAGATGAAGCGCGTCCTCAAGGACATCCAGTCGGGCCGCTTCGTGAAGGACTTCGTGCTCGACAACCAGGCTGGCCAGCCCGAACTCAAGGCAAGCCGCAAGGCCGCCGCTGCGCACCCGATTGAGCAGACCGGGGCCCAGCTGCGCGCCATGATGCCCTGGATCGGCGCCAACAAGCTGGTCGACAAGGACAAGAACTGACCGTTAGGACGCGCTCATGGAGAGAGAGGCCATGGGCGCGTCCGACGAATTACCCTTCGCCTGCAAATGTGGCTCGGTAACCGGCGTCATCGAGCATGCGAATCCGCAGGAGGGCGACCGTGTGGTATGCCACTGCGTCGACTGCCGCGATCTCGTGCGACATTTGGGCCAGGAAGCCCGCGTCCTTGACGATCTCGGCGGCACCGATCTGTATCAGTCCCGCTGCGCACGGGTGAAACTGCAATCGGGCCGAGATAAACTGGCAAGCCTCCATATGACCGAGGGCAAGACACTGCGCTGGTATGCCAGTTGTTGCCAGTCACCGCTGTTCAACACCTATGCGAATGGGCGGGTCCCCTACGTAACGACCCTTCTTGCCAATACCGATGCTGACAAGCGCGAGATCCTGCTTGGTGATCCGATCGGCCATGTCTTCCCGCAACAGGCTACGGGTGACGCCAGCGGCCTGCGCGAACTTTCCTTCGCAAGGCTGATGTGGCGTTTTTTCAGGCGGATGCTCAAAGACCTGGTCGTCGGCGATCGGCGACGTAGCGCGCTGTTTGACGCGAAGACACTTGAGCCGATTGCCAAACCTCGCCACCTCACATTAGCCGAGCAGCAAGCATTGGGGCGCGCATGAAGCTGACCGACTGCCACAACATCGACGACTTCCGCCGCCTCGCGAAGCGGCGACTGCCCTGGCCGGTGTTCGACTACATCGACGGGGCCGCAGACGACGAAATCACCAAGGCGCGCAACACCAGTGCCTTCGACGAAGTCGACCTGGTGCCAAACGTTCTCGCAGGCGTGGGCACAATCGACACATCCTGCACCATCCTGGGCCGCAAGAGTGCGCTGCCCCTGATGCTCAGCCCCACGGCTCTGCAACGCGCCTTCCATCTTGATGGCGAACGCGCAGTAGCCAGGGCGGCGGAGAAGTTCGGCGTATGGTTCGGCATTTCCAGCCTTGCTACGCATTCGATCGAGGAAATCGCAGCGCTCACCAGCGGTCCCAAGCTGTTCCAGCTCTACGTCCATAAGGACAAGGGCCTCAACGCCAGCATGATCGAGCGCTGCCAGGCGGCCAAGTTCGACGCCATCGCGCTGACGGTCGACACTATCGTTTCGGGCAAGCGTGAACGCTGCCTTCGTTCGGGCTTCACTACCCCGCCCCGCTTCACCGCCAGCGCTTTGTGGAGCTACGCCACGCGCCCGCGCTGGACGATGGATTATGTCTTCGGGCCGAAATTCCGCCTGCCAAACCTGGACGGGCATGTTCAGGAAGGCACAGGCAAGGCCGTCAGCATCCAGGACTATTTCAACACCATGCTCGACGTGGACATGGATTGGGATACCGCCGCGCGCATCCGCCAGGACTGGGGCGGCAAGTTCGCGCTCAAAGGCGTGATGAGCGCCACTGATGCTCGCCGCGCGGTCGAAATCGGGGCGGATGCGATCATGATCTCGAACCATGGCGGCAGGCAGTTGGACGGCAGCCGCGCACCGTTCGACCAATTGCGCGAAATCGTCGACGAGGTTGGCGGCGAGATCGAAGTCATCCTCGATGGCGGCGTTCGGCGCGGGACGCATGTCCTCAAGAGTCTTGCTGCAGGAGCCACGGCTGCCTCAGGCGGTCGGCTCTACCTCTACGCACTCGCCGCGGCCGGGCAACCGGGGGTCGAACGCGCGGTCAACATACTCAAGGAAGAGATCGAACGCGCGATGCGCCTGATGGGTGTGACGTCGGTGGATCAGCTGACGCCCAATCGTCTGCGCTGGCGCTAGACCATCTTGGCGAAACAGGCGCGCAGTTCCTTCACGAACAGATCGGGCTGTTCCCATGCGGCGAAGTGCCCGCCCTTCTCTACCTCGCCCCAATAGACGAGGTTGGTCAGGGTCCGCTCTGCCCATTCGCGTGGCGTCGGCAGGATTTCCCGCGGAAAGGCGCTGGCGCCTGAAGGAATTGCCACCGACCCAACGCCGAAATTGGCGAAGCTTTCCCAATAGAGCCGCGCCGCCGAAGCGCCGGTGCCGGGCAGCCAGTAGAGCATGATGTCGTCGAGCACCTGGTC
>NZ_JAYPTL010000111.1:0-4831 GCF_038133525.1 Erythrobacter sp.
TGCGGGACCACACGTTCGGGATCGCGGAAGAAGGCGAACACCCCTCCAGAAAGCAGCAGCAGCGGCCAGCCGACGATCTCCCAATCGAGGCCGAGCAGGAAGGCCAGGCTGATCACAATGGCGATAACGCCGAACTTGCGCCCTTCTGGATGGATCGAGGGGAACGACCAGCGGACGTCGCCGCGGCCGCGGTTGTCTAAGAGATCACCTGCCATGGGCGCCACTTAAGCGTAGCGGCGCGGCGCCACAACCCGTCACGCTGCCTTGCGCACAAACACCGTGCCAGCCGAATAGCCTGCACCGAAGCTGCAGATCAGCCCCGTATCGCCAGCGGCCAAGTCTTCGTTGTGCAGGTGGAAGGCGATGATCGAACCCGCGCTCGACGTATTGCCATAGGTATCGAGAACGGTCGGGCTCTCGTCGGCATTTGCTTCATGGCCCAGCACGCGGTGCGCGATTAGGCGGTTCATACCGGCATTTGCCTGGTGCAGCCAAAGCCGCCGCAACGCATGCGGATCGAGCCCCAGCCTGCCCGCTTCCGTCACGATCATATCAGCGACCATCGGGACCACTTCCTTGAACACCTTGCGACCTTCCTGGACGAAGAGCTTGTCCGCACTTCCCTCGCTGCCCGGGTTCGCACGATTCAGGAAACCGAAGTTGTTGCGGATGTTGTTGGAAAATACCGTCTTGAGGCGAGTGCCGAGAATGTCCCAATGCTCGGCCGGGGCAATTGCGGCGTCCTCGACCAGCACCGCGGTGGCGACATCCCCAAAAATGAAATGACTGTCCCGGTCACGCCAATTGAGATGCCCGCTGGTGATTTCCGGGCTGACGACAAGCACGCTCTTGGCATTGCCTGCTCGGATATAGTCGGCAGCGGTCTGTATCCCGAAGGTCGCACTGGAGCAAGCCACGTTCATGTCGAAGCCGAAGCCGTCGATCCCCAACGCTTGCTGTATCTCGATCGCCATGGCTGGATAGGCGCGCTCCATATTCGACGCCGCACAAAGCACCGCGTCGACATCCTTTGGATCACGCCCCGCGCGTGCCAAGGCATCCTGCGCAGCCTTGACCCCAATCTCGGCCAGAATTGATAACTCTTCATTCGAGCGCTCAGGCCAACGCGGAGCCATGATCTCGGGGTCAAGCACCGGCTCCTTGGCCATCACGTGGCGCGCCTTGATCCCGCTCGCCTTCTCGATGAACTCGACCGAGCTTTCCTGCAGCGGCTCCATTTCACCTGCCGCGATCGCCTCTGCATGAGCTGCATTGTGGCGTTTCACATATTCGTTGAAGCTGGCAACCAGCTCCTCATTCGTGATGCTCTCTGCGGGCGTGAACAAGCCGGTGGCGGAAATGACGGGGTGTCCGGTCATCATGGTGTCCTGATTCATAGGCGCCGGATTAAGCGCCGCCTCGCTTTGGGGCAAGACGCGCCGCAAAGGTTGGCACCTGCGTTCCTTCGCATTATGGCCGACCCCATGGATGCTTCCACAACTGAACGCCAAATCAATTTCTGCGACGCTTGCGCAATCCGCAATCGTGCGATTTGTGGGGATCTCGACAGCCGGGAGATCGGCTTGCTGAACGGCATCGGGCGGCGCCGCCGCTTGGAGGCCGGCGAGCAGCTCTTGTGGGAAGGCGATGAAGCGATCCTCGTCGCCAATGTTATCGAGGGCGTTCTCAAACTTTCGACCCAGACCGCCGATGGCAAGGAACAGATCCTGGGCCTGGTCTATCCTTCCGATTTCCTCGGTCGACCCTTTGGTCAGACCACACCTTATGGCGTCGAGGCACTGACCGATGCGCATGTCTGCGTTTTCGAGCGCCGCGATTTCGATCGCTTTGCCCGTGAACACCCACGGTTGGAACACAAGCTGCTCGAACGCACGCTGGCCGAGCTCGACCGCACACGTCGCTGGATGCTGCTGCTGGGCCGCATGAACGCGGAACAGAAGCTGGCAACTTTCCTCATCGAAATGGTTGACCGGCTGGAGGACAAGAGCTGCGCACTGAAGGGCCTCGATGAGCCGCAAGCCGTCTGCCTGCCGCTTTCACGTCAGCAGATTGCCGATGTGCTTGGGCTCACGATCGAAACCGTTAGCCGCCAGCTTACCAAGCTCAAGAAGGATGGGTTGATCGATCTGCCCGCTCGTCGCGAAGTCGTTATCCTCGACGCCGACGAACTCGCGCTTCGTGCCGGCTAGGATGCCCGCAATCGGTCGCAAGGCATTCCTGGCGGCAATCGCGCTTGGCACCGGCATTGCCGCGGTAGCCGAACCAGCACATGACATTGCAGCGCCCATCCTGCCGATGAGTGATGACGAGCAGGAAGCTCCCGAATACCCACAGATACTCCCGATGCGCGATCGCGCAGCATTGATCGACCGAAACCTCTCGAGACGGCTGGAAACGATCATCCCGCAGATCATGCGTGAAACCGGGATCACAATGTGGATCGTCGCCGCACGCGAGTATTTCGAAGACCCGGTGATTGCGACCATGCTCGACGCCGAGAGCATGCACGCGAGGCGGCGTACAATCTTGGTATTTCACGATCCTGGTGAAGGCCAACCGGTCGAACGGCTTACCGTCAGCAGATACGGTATGGGCGATCTCTTCCATCCGTCTTGGGATCCAGCGCAACAGCCCGACCAGTGGCAGGCGCTCGCAGAGATCATCGCCGATCGTGACCCGAGCGCCGTCGCGATCAACACGTCAGACCGCACCGCATTCGGCGACGGTATGACCTATAGCCAATATAACGCGCTGATGGCCGCATTGCCGGAGGCATACCGCCAGCGGGTCGTATCGGGCGAAACGCTATCGCTGCGCTGGTTGGAGTCGCGCACTGACGATGAGCTCGCAATCTATCCCGGGATCGTGCGCCTCGCGCACGCCCTGATCGGGGAAGCATTTTCGCGAAAGGTGATCAACCCCGGAGAAACCACCACCAACGACGTTGTGTGGTGGTATCGCCAAAAGCTAGCCGAGTTGGGCCTCGACACCTGGTTCCAGCCATCGGTCGGCGTCCAGCGCCGCGGGGTGAAGGGAATGCTCGAAGGCGAGGTGGTGATCGAACCCGGCGACCTGTTGTGGACGGATTTCGGGATCACCTATCTCCGGTTGAACACCGATACGCAGCATCTCGCCTATGTATTGAAGCCGGATGAAACCACTGCTCCGGATGGGCTGGCGAAAGGCCTAGCCGCCAGCAATCGGGTTCAGGACATTTTGCGCGCCTCGTTCAAGACAGGCCTCAGCGGCAACGAAGTTCTGGCCCTCGCGCGCCAACAAGCTCTCGCTGAAGGCTTGAACCCCTCGATCTACAGCCACCCGCTCGGCTTTCATGGCCATGGCGCTGGCACGGCCATCGGTTTCTGGGACAATCAGGAGGGCGATCCGCGCGGCAATTACCGCATTCGTCCGGACACAACCTGGTCCATCGAACTCACCTCTCTCAAAGCCGTTCCCGAATGGGATAACCAGATTGTCGATTTCCGAACCGAAGAGGACGCCTTCTTCGATGGTTCGGCAGTCCGCTTCCTCGATGGCCGACAGACCGAATTGACGTTGATTCCGTCACAACCATGAAGCGCTTGGCGGCGGTGGTGGCAGGGCTTGAATCGAACTTCAAAAATAACGCTTTGAAATCAATTCTGTCTTTGAGAGCGGCGCGAACCTTCCCCCACACTCTCCCCCACACTTTTGTTCATATAAGTGTAGTTCGGTTCAGCTTTTGATCCTTAAAGCTGAATTTTTCGATGCTTGGCAGAACGTAACTCCTCCATATCCCAGCCCGTTCGAAACGCCAAGAAGCACAGCTTCAGAAGCAGATCTATGATGCTGGACACCAGCGGACCAGCAATTGGGAAATGGGCGATAAGCCCCCCCTCCCCAGTTCTTGGTATTGACGCGGCCTAGCCGAACTGACTCAACCATGCGCCACGAACAGGCGTTGCGGATGAAAGACCAACGACAGGTGCAACTATTCCAGCAACTTGCTAGGGCTAGGTGATGAGGACCGATCTCGATCATCTGCCACCACAGAAACAGCGCGAGCTGGAGCGCGTGGTGCAGCTGGTGTTCGAGGAGTTCGGCGATGCCTTCGCGCTCTCCAAGCACGAGTGGAAGAAGGCTGGTCGCATCCTCAAGGTTATCCTCTACGGCAGCTATGCCAGAGGCACCTGGGTCGACGAGCCGCATACCGCCAAGGGCTATCAGTCCGATTACGATCTGCTCATCATCGTCAACGACAAGCGACTGACCGACAGGGTTAAGTACTGGGCCAAGCTCGATGACCGGTTGATGCGCGAGTATGGGGTTACCGGAACGATCAGAACCCCGATCAACTTCATCGTGCACACCTTGCAGGAAGTGAACGACGGGCTAGCCCATGGGCGCTACTTCTTCATGGATGTGAAGCAGGACGGCATTGCGCTCTACCAATCCGATGACACCGAGCTGCATACACCCAAGCCCAAGACGCCGACGCAGGCTCTCAAGATGGCGCAGGAGTATTTTGAGGAGTGGCTACCTAGCGGGCAGCAGTCACTTGAGACCGCACGCTTCACGATGGAAAAGGGTTGGACTAAAAAGGCGGCGTTCAACCTGCATCAAGCGACCGAGAGCCTCTACCACTGCGTGCTTCTGGTCTGCACTTTCTACACGCCCCACGTGCACAATCTAGGCTTCCTGCGCACCCAGGCCGAACGCATCGATCGACGGCTGACCTATGTCTGGCCGCGCGATACCAAGCGCGATCGCGCGCGGTTCGAGAAGCTCAAGGAAGCCTACGTCAAGGCGCGTTACTCGAAGCACTACCGCA
>NZ_JAYPTL010000112.1:0-368 GCF_038133525.1 Erythrobacter sp.
GTGAAGGCATGCCGATCGGTTGCAAGGTCACCCTGCGCCGCGAACGCATGTACGAATTCCTCGACCGTCTGGTCACCGTCGCAATGCCTCGCATCCGCGACTTCCGTGGCCTGAACCCGAAGTCGTTCGACGGCCGTGGCAACTATGCCATGGGCCTGAAGGAACAGATCGTCTTCCCCGAAATCTCGTACGACAAGATCGAGAAGGTCCGGGGCATGGACATCATCGTAACCACCACGGCGAAGACCGACGAAGAGGCGCGCGAACTGCTCCGTCTGTTCGGTTTCCCGTTCCCGGCGGAAGCGTCGGAAGAGAAGGAGGCGGCGTGAGCCGCTAATAGAGGAACTTAAGTCCAATGGCGAAACTGA
>NZ_JAYPTL010000112.1:378-4563 GCF_038133525.1 Erythrobacter sp.
ATCAACAAAAACGAGCGTCGCAAGAAGCTCGTCAAGCAGTATGCGGACAAGTACGCGAAGCTGAAGGCTATCGCGGACGACAAGAATGCCGACGAGACCGACCGCCTGATGGCCCGTCTCAAGATGGCTGAACTGCCGCGCAATGCGAACCCGACCCGCGTACGCAATCGCTGCAACACCACCGGCCGCCCGCGCGGCTACTATCGCAAGTTCGGGCTTTGCCGCGTTGAACTGCGTGACCTCGGCAACAAGGGCCTGATTCCGGGCCTGACCAAGTCGAGCTGGTGAGGTAAAGACAGATGGCTATGACCGATCCCCTGGGTGATATGCTCACCCGCATCCGCAACGGCCAGCGCGCGAAGAAGGACAGCGTCCTTTCGCCCGCCAGCAAGCTGCGTGCAAACGTTCTGGAAGTGCTTCAGCGCGAAGGCTACATCCGTGGCTTCAGCGATGACGCTTCAGGCAAGCACCCGCAGCTGCGGATCGAACTGAAGTATTTCGAGGGCGAACCTGCGATCAAGCATGTCGCTCGCGTCTCCAAGCCTGGCCGCCGCGTCTACTCGGGTTCGAAGGAACTCCCGGTTGTGCGCAACGGCCTGGGCATCACCATCGTCTCGACGCCGAAGGGCGTGCTTTCCGACGCGGAAGCCCGTTCGCAGAACGTCGGTGGCGAAGTGCTGGCGGAGGTGTTCTGATGAGCCGCATCGGCAAGAAGCCGGTGGCGATCCCTAGCGGCGTCACCGCCAACATCGATAACGGCACGCTCAGCGTGAAGGGTCCCAAGGGCACCCTTTCGATGGGCCTGTCGGACCTGGTCGAGTACAAGCTTGACGATGGCGCGATCGCGGTCGTTCCGGCCAATGACACCAAGGCTGCTCGCAGCCATTGGGGCATGCAGCGCACGCTGGTATCGAACCTGGTCGAGGGCGTAACCGAAGGTTTCACCAAGGTGCTCGAGATCAAGGGTGTCGGCTATCGTGCCAATGCCCAGGGCAAGACGCTTAAGCTGCAGCTCGGCTACTCGCATGACGTCGATCTCGCCGTGCCGGAAGGCCTCGAGGTGAAGACCCCTGATCAGACCACCGTCGAGATCTCGGGTATCGACAAGCAGCAGGTCGGCCAGTTCGCTGCCGAAGTGCGTCGCTGGCGCAAGCCCGAACCGTACAAGGGCAAGGGTATCGCCTACCGTGGCGAATACATCTTCCGCAAGGAAGGGAAGAAGAAGTAAGATGGCCAAGCTTTCCCTTTTCGAACGCCGCCGTCGCCGCGTGCGCACGGCTCTCAAGGCCCATGCCAGTGGCAAGCCGCGTCTGTCGGTGCACCGCACCGGCAAGCACATCTACGCGCAAATCATCGACGACGCCGCGGGCAAGACCGTGGCTGCCGCTTCGACGCTCGGTGCGAAGGCTTCGGGTGCCAATGTCGATGCCGCCAAGAAGGTCGGTAGCGAGATTGCCGCTGCTGCCAAGAAGGCTGGCGTGACCACCGTCGTTTTCGATCGCGGTGGCTTCCTGTTCCATGGTCGCGTCAAGGCGCTGGCCGACGCCGCTCGCGAAGGCGGGCTGGAGTTCTGATGATGGCTGACGAAACCAACACCGAAGAAACCGTAGTGGACGCTGTGGCGACCACTGAACAGCCGGCTGCGGAAGCAGCTGCGCCTGAAGGCGCCGAAGGCGAAGGCCGTCGTGGCCGTGGCCGGGGTGGCGAGCGTGGCGAAGGCCGTGGCCGTGGCCGTGGCCGCCGCGACGATCGTCGCCAGCGTGAAGAAGAAGATGACGGCATCATCGAGAAGCTCGTCCACATCAACCGCGTCAGCAAGACGGTGAAGGGCGGTAAGCGCTTCGGTTTCGCTGCTCTCGTGGTTGTCGGTGACGGCCAGGGCCGCGTCGGCTTCGGCAAGGGCAAGGCCCGCGAAGTGCCCGAAGCGATCAGCAAGGCGACCGCCGCTGCGCGCAAGAAGATGATCCGCGTCGCGCTGAAGGAGGGCCGCACCCTTCATCACGACGGCAAGGGCCACTTCGGCGCCGGCAAGGTCACCGTTCGCACCGCGCCTGCTGGTACCGGCATCATCGCCGGCGGTCCGATGCGCGCCGTGTTCGAGAGCCTCGGCGTTGCCGACGTGGTGACCAAGTCGGTCGGTACCTCGAATCCCTACAACATGATCCGCGCCACCTTCGACGCGCTCAGCAGCCAGACTTCGCCGAAGTCGGTCGCCCAGCGTCGTGGCAAGAAGGTCGCCGACCTTCTCGGTCGCGGTGGTGCGTCGGAGGCAGAGGCTGAAGCCGATGCCGCCGCTATCGCGGAGTAAGATCGATGGCCAAGACCAACACGATCAAGATCAAGCAGGTCGGTTCGCCGATCCGCCGTCCGGAAAGCCAGCGCAAGATCCTCATCGGACTTGGGCTGAACAAGATGCACAAGGTCGTTGAGCGCCAGGACACCCCCGAGGTGCGCGGTGCGATCGCCAAGGTTCCGCATCTGGTGCAGATCGTCGACTGACGATCAGTCCGATAGGTTGAAATGACTGAGCCCGGGGGCCGGAAACGGCGCCCGGGCTTTGTCGTATCTAGATGCCCAGTTCGATCATCAGCTTGCGAATATTGGCGCAGTAGCGATCGAAGGTGAAGTCTCGGGCCCTGTCTTGTGCCTTTCGGCGCCAGGACAGGAGCCGTTCGCGGTCGGACATTGCTTCGAGCAGCGCTCGTTCCACCGCTTCGACCGTGAGCTGATCCAGGATGATGCCTGTATCTTCTGTACCGCCCAATCCGGCATTGCGGGACTGGATCAGTGCGAGCCCGCTGGCCAGGCCTTCAAGAAGGGTGATGGCCGAGCCTTCGAAATAGCTGGGCAACACGAGTACGTCGTGTTGCGCCATGACCTGCGGTACCTGACTGCGAGGAACTTGCGCGATGTGCGTTACTCGATCGGCATAGCGCGCGAACGTGGCAATCGGCATGTCCAGCGATCCCAGTAGTGTTAGCTGCGCCTCCCTGGGCGAGATATTCAGGAAGGCCTCTAGTAGCAGGTGCGCACCCTTGCGAGGGCCGATGCCGCCGACAAACAGGAACTTGACCGGTTCACCTTCAGGGCGTGGATGAGGCGGAGGCACGGTGCCGAAGAGCTGTTCGTCGAAACAGTAGGGCAGAACCCTGATCCGTTCGGCAAGTTTGGAGTCCTTCATTTCGGCAAGGATCGTGTCGCGCACGAAGGGGCTGCCCGCAACGATCAAATCAGCGAGGGATAGTTCGTCCTCCGTGCGGACCAGGATGTGCTCGGGTATTTCGCGACGAATTGGGATGAAGAACTGCGGCCATCCGGAGTGCAATTCGGCCATGACGCGATTGAGCGCCCGGCGCGGCGCAATTGTAACATCGAGGATCCGCTTGGTCGAACCGTCGCCCAGTTTGCGAAATGCGTCGAGGGAACAGTTGTCGTAGCCCCAGATTGCGGAGGCTCCAGCCCTGCGGGCTGCTCCAGCAGCAAACCTGCCGAAGCTGCGGTTTCCAGCAGTATCGAGCCAGCGCGCCAGGCTTGGCAGGCCGGCGCGCGCTGCCATCCGCTCGCCCCATTCATGCCACCCGCTGGTTCGGATGAGCTCTGGATCGACGCCGGGAACTTCGAAACGGCTGAATTCACGATGAAATCTTGGGCCCAGCGATCCAGGTATCTTTGCGAGGGAATAGGGCCATTTATCCGAATTGTAAGAGATCGAAGTGGCATAGAAGGCTAGCCTGCCCAAGTCTTGCAATGCCCGTGCGGTCTGCCAGCTATGCTGGGTCCCAGGATGGAATACTGCGACCTGACCCTGCGACACCCAAACGCTCCCTGACCTGCGCCGTTTCCTATCGCAGCTGAGCAGATTTCCGCAATCGCACAAAGGGGGTGACAAGCGGGCGAACGCCCGCTATCGGCCCCGCTCCACAAAAACGTGCGAAACCCCCGCCGCCAGATTGGCGGGCCAAGCGAAAGCGAGTGCATACGTTATGAAACTGAACGATATCCGCGACAATCCCGGCGCCCGTAAGTCCCGCATCCGCGTGGGCCGTGGCATCGGTTCGGGCAAGGGCAAGACCTCGGGCCGCGGCCAGAAGGGCCAGAAGAGCCGCTCGGGCGTCGCCATCAAGGGCTTTGAAGGCGGCCAGATGCCGCTTCACATGCGCCTGCCGAAGCGCGGCTTCAACAACC
>NZ_JAYPTL010000113.1:0-1267 GCF_038133525.1 Erythrobacter sp.
ACCCTCGGCAAAGAGCGTGTACTTGGCGTGGATCTCCATGCCCGGCTGGTAATCGGGCTTGTGGCTGCCATCCGCGGCGATGCCCATGTCCTGCGTGACAACACCAGCCACTGCGCCCTCGGCATCGAACAGCACTTCGGATGCGGGGAAGCCAGGGAAGACCATGACCCCCAGCCCTTCGGCCTGCTCAGCCAGCCAGCGGCACAGATTGCCGAGCGAACCGGTGTAATTGCCGTCGTTGGACAGGAACGGAGGCATGATGAAATGCGGCATGTCCGACTTGCCGCCCTTCGAAAGGACCCAGTGCCAGTTGTCGGTCACCGGGGTTTCCGCCATCGGGCAACCCTGGTCACGCCATTCGGGCAGCAATTCGTCGAGCGCCTTGGGGTCTACCACCGCGCCAGAGAGGATGTGGGCGCCGATTTCGCTGCCCTTTTCGAGCACCACGACCTCAAGGTCGCCATTGATCTGCTTCAGGCGGATCGCCGCGGCGAGGCCGGCCGGGCCACCGCCGATGATGACGACGTCGCAGGGCATCGATTCGCGTTCGCTCATGTCTCTCTCTTTTCGTCGCGTATTCGGTGTGAATGCCTTGATTGGTGGCGCGTTAGAGGTCAAGACCTCGCTCGGACGGATGATGCAGGTCGACAGCCCCGATATGCCCGATTTTACGCCGCTCGAAGGCCTCGAGGGGGCGCTCGACTGGTGGCGCGAGGCAGGGGTCGAGTACGATTTTGCCGAAGAATCGACCGACTGGCTTGCCAGGCCCGAGTTACAGGAAACCGTAGCGGCCCCGGCGGAGCCTGCGCCCGAACTTCCCGCACCCCAAAGCCCCTTGCAGCGCGCCTTGGTACGCGATGACCTGCCCCGGATCGGCGGTGACACGGCAGCATGGCCGGATACGCTGGAAAGTTTTCGTAGCTGGTGGATGACGGAATCTTCGCTTGCCGATGGCGCGCTCGATCGGCGTATGCCGCCGCGCGGGCTGGCACAGGCGAAGCTGATGGTTTTGGTCGGCCAGCCGGAACCTGACGACGCCGAGGGCCTGCTCACTGGTGGCGCAGGAAAGCTGCTTGCCGCAATGCTACGCGCGATGGGGATCGCCCCGCACGAGAGCTATCTCGCGAGCGCGCTCCCCGCACCGATGGCCCTGCCCGATTGGAACGAACTGGCCGCCCGCGGGGTCGGCGACATTGCTCGGCACCACATCGCCCTCGCCGCGCCACAGCGCATATTGGCGATCGGCCGGGCCCAGCTTGCACTGTTC
>NZ_JAYPTL010000113.1:1277-4450 GCF_038133525.1 Erythrobacter sp.
CACTGTTCGATATCCCGCCGGAAAAGGCACGCGATCCGCTGGTGATCGAATGCACAGATCGGCCCTACCCGCTGCTCGCCGCCCCCGATTTCGCCCAGATCGCCCGCAGCGCCCCCCGGCGCGAGCGCTTCTGGAACCGCTGGCTCGAATGGACCCGATGACTCTCAGACCCGCTCTCGCCCTCGCCGCGGCACTCATCGCTGCACCAGTCGCCGCTCAGAGCAGCAGCGTGGCGTATTTCACGCGCTCGCACGCCCAGGCATTGCCGCAATTGCTGTCGACCGAGGATCGCGGTTATTACGGCTCGCTCTACGAGGCGATCGACAGCAAGAACTGGGATCGTGTTGAAGTACTGCTGGGCGAACGGCCCGATGGCCCGCTGCATGGGGCGGCGCTGGCAAGCTACTACCTCGACCCGGCCAGTCCGCGCATCTCGCTCGAGCGGATCGAGGATTGGCTCGACCGCTACCGAAAGCTGCCCCAGACTGCGGCGATCGTGCGGCTCGGCAAGACGCGCGGGCTCGATCGCTACATCGACACGCCTGGCGAACGCTCGCTGGTGCGCCAGCCGGGGCTGACCAAGCGACTGCGCCCCTCGCCGGTCGACGACGGTACCATGCCGAGCTCGATCAGCACGGCCATTCTTGAACGCATTACCAATGACGATCCGGATGGCGCACGCATCCTGCTGGACGGTGTCGACGCGTCCTTGTCGAGCGCTACGCGTGCCGAATGGCGCCAGCGCGTCGCCTGGAGTTATTACATCGAGAACCGCGACCCCGAGGCGTGGGGTTTGGCCGAAACGATCCGCGCTGATGGCAGTGGTCCCTGGGTCGCCGAGGGGGATTGGGTCGCGGGTCTAGCAGCCTGGCGCCTGGGTGATTGCGAAAACTCGACTGCCGCCTTCCGCCGCGCAGCAATGGGTGCGACCAATCCAGAGCTGACCACCGCTGCCTATTATTGGGCGAGCCGCGCGCTAGTCCGCTGTCGCCAGCCCGAAGACGCGGCCGAGCAGTTGCGCGGGGCCGCACGTTATCCAGAAACGCTCTATGGGATGCTCGCTTACGAACAGCTGGGCCGCACGCTCCCCGATACCCACAGTGAGCCCGACCTGACCAATGTGGACTGGAACCGGCTGCGCAATGAACCTGCCGCCGTCCAAGCGGTCATGCTGGCAGAAATCGGTCGCCGCGAAGAAGCCGACGAGGTACTGCGCTGGATCGCACGTACCGGAGATGCCAGCGATTACTCCGCGCTGGGGCGGTTGGCGCGAGCACTGGGCCTTTCGGGTACGCAGAACTTCATGGCCTATAATGCGCCACCAGGCACCGCTTCCCACCCCAGCCTGCGTTATCCGGTGACCTTCCGCACCCCGATCGGTGGTTGGCGAGTCGATCCGGCACTGGCCTTTGCCCACGCTTTGCAGGAATCGAATTTTCGCGAGCGTGTGGTCAGCCCCGCCAACGCCATTGGCCTGATGCAGATCCGCCCAATCGCGGCGCGCGAATACGCCGCTTCGATCAACCTCAGCGCGGATGCAGATCTGAAGGACGCAGCAGTCAACCTCGCGTTTGGGCAACGTACTCTCGAGGCGCTCAGCCAGGGAAGTTTCACCCAGGGCAAACTTCCCAAGATCATGGCGGCGTATAACGCCGGGCCTACTCCGGTCGCGCGCTGGTCGAGCGAGATCAATGACCAGGACGACCCACTGTTGTGGATGGAATCGATCCCGTATTGGGAGACACGCAGCTATGTCGCGATCGTAATGCGCAACTATTGGATGTACCTGCGCCAGGCCAACGCGGCGGCACCGAGCCGCATCCATCTTGCCGAGAACGACTGGCCGTTGTTCCCGCGCGTGAGATAGGAGTTTTCATGGCGATCGACGAAAGCCGCACCTTCAAGCCGATCAGCATCGCATTGCTGACGATTTCGGACACGCGTACCAGCGCCGATGATACGTCGGGCGATATCCTGGCACAGCGGATAACAGCTGCAGGCCATGAACTGGCAACCCGAGAGATCAGCCGCGACAGCGTCGAGGAAATCGCCGCGCACCTCCACCGCTGGATCGACGATGACGGGATCGACTGCGTGATCACGACGGGCGGTACCGGTCTTACCGGGCGCGACGTGACGCCAGAGGCGCTGGACCGGGTGAAAAGCAAGGACATCCCCGGCTTTGGCGAGCTGTTCCGCTGGCTGAGCTACAAGACCATCGGCACCAGCACCATCCAGAGCCGGGCCTGCGCTGTGCTGGCTCGCGGGACCTATATCTTCGCGCTCCCGGGCTCGAACGGCGCGGTTAAGGATGGCTGGGACATGATCCTTGCCGAACAGCTCGACAGCCGAAACCGGCCCTGCAATTTCGTCGAACTGATGCCGCGCCTGCGCGAACTCTAAGGACTGTTCCCGGATATATGTTCTGTGTATGTTCTCATACATGGAACGTCGACTCGCCCCTGAAGTTTCCGGTCGCGGCGCGCAATCGGACGCAGTACCGACGCGCTTCGGGCTTGCGACGCGCGAAGTCGACGGCGATTGGCGCGACTACATGGAGTCGCTGGACGGCCCACCGGTAAAGCTGCGCACAACCGTGACCGAGGAGCGGCCCAAGACTATCCTCAGCTTCAACCAGTCGCCCGATATCGGTTTCGATCGCTCGATCAACGCCTATCGCGGATGCGAGCACGGCTGCGTGTATTGTTACGCGCGCCCGACCCACGCCTATCACGACCTTTCGCCAGGGCTTGATTTCGAAACACGGCTTTTTGCCAAGCCGAATGCGGCGGAACTGCTGCGGACAACACTGGCGAAACCGAAGTACACTCCCAGGCCGATCGCCATGGGGACCAACACGGACCCCTACCAGCCGATCGAGGACCGCTACCGCATCACCCGCAGTGTACTCGAGGTCTGCCTCGAGACGCGCCACCCGGTAACGATCACCACCAAGTCAGACCGATTGCTGGCAGACCTCGACCTCTTGGTTCCGCTGGCCGAACAGCATCTGGTTGCGGTGGCAATATCGGTGACGACGCTCGATCCGAAGCTGTCCGGCAAGCTTGAACCCCGCGCAACTTCGCCCGTTAAGCGACTCACAGCGCTGCAGAAACTAACGGCCGCAGGTGTCCCTGTTCACTGCAATGTGGCGCCGGTCATCCCGGCCATCA
>NZ_JAYPTL010000114.1:0-4143 GCF_038133525.1 Erythrobacter sp.
CGGCATGCTCGACCACCAGTAAGAGAGGGGAGCAAGGACAATGGCCGTTCTCAACGAAGAACAGGAAATGCTGCGAGATATGGCGCGCGAATGGACCGTCAACGAAAGCCCGGTCACCGAATTCCGCAAGGTCCGCGCCAGCGGCGAGCCCGAAGCCTTCAACCGCGACGCCTATGCGACGATGGCGCAGATGGGCTGGGCCGGGGTCATCATCCCCGAAGAGCATGGCGGGTCGGACTTCGGCTTCCTGTCCGCGGGCCTCGTCGTCGAGGAACTCGGCAAGACGCTCACCGCCAGCCCGCTGGTGATGAACACCGTCGCCGCCTCGGCGATCGTTCTTGGCGGCAGCGACGAGCAGAAGGCCAGGTGGCTGCCCAGGCTGGCGAGCGGCGAGGCCATCGCCACCCTCGCCGTCGACGAAGGGCCGAGCCACGATCCTGCGAAGATCGAGACCAGTGTGTCCGACGGCAAGCTGAGCGGCACCAAGGCCTTCGTCCATGAAGCGCATGGTGCGGACCTGTTCGTCGTCGCGGCGAAGGACGGGCTTTACCTGGTCGAGAAAGGCGACGGCGTCGCGCTCACCACCCGCAAGCTGACCGACCAGCGCAGCCATGCCGACGTCACCTTCGACGGCGCGGCGGCGGAGAAGCTCGCCAATGGCGGCGACAACCTGCTCGATGACGTGCTCGACCGCGCGCGCGTGCTCACCGCAGCCGAAATGCTCGGCATGGCGCAGCATGTGTTCGACGACACGCTCGACTATCTGAAGCAGCGCGTGCAGTTCAACCAGGTGCTGGCGAGCTTCCAGGCGCTGCAACACCGCATGGCGGACCTCTTCGCCGATCTCGCCCAGATGCGCAGCGCGGTCGAGGCGGGCCTGCAAGCCGTCGATGCCGGCTTCGGCGTGGCGCGCGCGGCGACCATCGCCAAGGCGGAAGCCAACCGCGTTATGCACACCATGGCAAACGAGGGCATCCAGCTGCACGGCGGGATCGGCATGACCGATGAGTACGACGTCGGCTTCTATCTCAAGCGCGCCCGCGTGCTGGAGCAGAGCTTCGGTTCGTCGAGCTGGTTAAAGGACCGATTTTCCAAGCTTTCTGGCTACTAGAAACCTGCATGTAGTGACCTGCATGGCATTTTTGCCACATGCTTGTCGACAATGTGAAATAATCCGTCAATTCATCTACCAAGTCTTGAAATGAAACGCGCTTATCGGCATCGTTTCTAACATCGACTAGTGCCTAGGATGGGGCACATTCTTAGAGGAGAGGCACATGAAAAGATTTCCATCACGCCACCATTGCGCCCTTGGTGCATTGGCAGCGGCACTTGCCTTCACACCGACAGCCGCCTTCGCCCAGGATGTTGGCGAACCCGATGCGGATCTGGTTGAAGGGGCCGATGTCGAAGACCAAAACGTAATCATTGTTACCGCGCAAGGGCGATCGCAGGTCTTGGCGGATGTTCCAGTCGCCGTGTCAGCTGTTTCCGGAGAAACCCTCCAGAATTCGGGCGCCAGCGACATACGTGAGCTGAACCAGGTTGCACCGTCCCTGCTGGTGTCTTCCACCGGCAACGAAGCTAACGGTTCCGCGCGTATTCGCGGTATCGGCACGGTCGGCGACAACCCTGGTCTGGAAAGTTCGGTCGCGGTTTTTGTCGATGGAGTCTATCGCTCTCGTTCGGGAAGCGCCCTGAGTGAGCTCGGCCCTATCGACAGGGTCGAAATCCTTCGCGGTCCCCAAGGTACTCTGGGCGGGCGGAACTCATCGGCAGGCCTGATCAATATCTACACCGCACCGCCCGAGTTCGATTTCAGCGCATACGGGGCCTTCACTTATGGCAACTATGATGCGATCCGCGTCGAAGGTGGCATAAACGCTCCGCTTGGCGACACCGTAGCTGCGCGTGTGGACGGCGTGTATTTTGAGCGCGACGGCTTCTACAACGATATTACCAACGGCGGGACGATCAACAATCGCGATCGTTATCTGGTCCGCGGTCAGCTCCTGTTCGAACCCAATGACGACCTGTCCATTCGCCTTGTCGGGGATTATTCCAAAAAGGACGAAGCGTGCTGTGCCGCGACGTTCGTCCAGCCCGAGTTTGCTCCGCTTGCACGGATCAGCGCTGGATTTGATCCCTTTACGAGGCCATCGGATGGGGCCGCCCTGACGAGTACCGCAAATCCGATCGTTCCCGTGTTGCTTGCGCTTGGGCAGGATCCGCGTGCCCTCACCCAGGATACATTCAACCGCGACCTGTACCCTACGCCGGGCAGAAGCTATGAAGGCGAAACCGAAGACTACGGTATTTCGGCTGAGATCAATTGGGATTTCGGGAACGTCACGTTGACGTCTATCACGGGCTACCGTGAATATGCCAACAGCCAAGGATCTGACACCGATTACACTACTGTCGATATTCTCTACCGCGCTCCGACCGAGAATGCTCTTGCTCGAGACTTTGAAACATTCACTCAGGAACTGCGCCTTACCGGTGAGGCCTTCGATGGCAAACTCGATTGGTTGATCGGCGCGTATTACGCCAATGAAGAACTGCAGGTGCGTGACAATCTGCGGTTCGGCACCCAGTACGGCAATTTCGTAGCGTGCCGCATCGCTATCGCGATCAACCCGGCTTTGGTCAATCCGGGGGCTTCCAATTGCCTGGGTGCCAACGTGGCGGCATTGGACGGTACGCTGACCGGAAGCCCGGCATTCGGCGCTGCAACCCCGGCGATCCTCGCAGGTATCAACAACCTTGCAAGCATCAGCGATTTGGGAACGGTCAGCGAGGTCTACAATCAGACGAGTGAGAACTTCGCGTTCTTCACGCATAATATCTTTGCGATCACGGATACGCTCGATTTGACGCTGGGGCTTCGTTATACAAACGAAACCAAGGACTTCGACGCAACTTTCCGCAACGACAACACGGTTTGTCCGACAAACCGCAATCTGCTCGGAGGCTTTCTGGGTGTTCCGACTTTGGCACCTCTGGCCGGTGGTATCATCAGCCTTTCCTGCCAAGGCAATTCGACATCGGAGCTCGATGGAGTTTCTCTCGAAGACTCGCGCGAAGAAGAGGAGTTTACCGGCACGGCTATCCTGAGCTGGAAGCCAACTCCCGATCTGCTAGTCTACGGTTCGTATTCACGCGGCTACAAGGCGGGCGGTTTCAACCTCGACAGGTCTGCACTGTCAAATCCGCTTGCGTTCGATCCGGCCAATATCTCGGCAGCCGCGCTGCAGTTCGATGAAGAAACAGTCGATGCATATGAGATCGGCCTCAAATACTCGACACGCGAGTTCGGGGTTAGCATTGCAGGCTTCCGGCAAGAGTTCAGTAACTTCCAGTTGAACACGTTCAATGGGGCGTTCTACATTGTGCAGACGGTCAATAGTTGCGATAGCGATCTCGGCGGGGCCGACAGAGACGCAAGCGCGACAACCGGTGCATGCTCTTCCGATGAAGTTGCACCAGGTGTGATCGCTCAAGGTGTCGAGATCGAAACCTATCTACGGCCCGCTCGTGATTTGGATATTACCCTTGGCGTCACCTATTCTGATACGAGCTTTGAAGACAATCTTATCGGGGACGATACCGGGGCACCGCTCGACCCCGCACTACGCTTGCTGCCAGGCGACAACCTGTCGAATGCACCAGAGATCGTGGCAACATCGTCGCTTACGTGGACGCCGCCAATCGGCGACAGTGGGCTCGAAGGCCTGGTCTTCGTGAACGCTCGTATGGCTGGTGATTACAACACCGGCTCCGACCTGCTCTTCGGCAAGGAACAGGACAGCTTCGTCGTAGTGAACGGGCGTGTGGGTCTGACCAATATTGCGGATCGCTTCGCGATCGAGGGATGGGTCAATAATTTGTTTGACGTTGGGTATACGCAGGTGGCCTTCAACACGCCTTTCGTGGCTCCGCAACAAACGTTCTCCGCTTTTCTTGCGGAACCGCGGACTTACGGCATCACCGTGCGCGGCAAGTTTTAAACTTACTCGCTAATTGCAAGAGGGTTCGGCGCTTCGCTGTGTCGAGCCCTCTTTTTCGAACTTTTATTTGCTCACGACTAGGCCCTGTTGACAAACTGATTGGTCCAGAGGCGGACGGCGGCGATATGTATGA
>NZ_JAYPTL010000115.1:0-4065 GCF_038133525.1 Erythrobacter sp.
GAACACCTGATGCCCATCGCGATCGCCGAAGCGGTGGATCTTGTCTTCGATCGACGGACAGTAGCGCGGACCGGCGGCACCAATCGCACCTGAAAACAGGGGTGATCGATCGAGGTTGGCGCGAATGATGTCATGCGCCTGGGTATTTGTGCGGGTGACTGCGCAGAAGACCTGCGGATTCATCCGCGCAGCGGTCAGTGACGACATTGTCCAGGCTTCATCGTCCGAAGCCTGTTCCTCCAGCACACCCCAGTCGATCGTTCGACCATCGAGGCGAGGCGGTGTCCCCGTCTTGAGCCGCCCCATGGGTAGATCCGCTCCGCGCAATTGCGAGGCCAGACGGTGGGCTGCATTCTCACCCAGACGCCCGCCAACGAAGCGCTCCTCTCCCCGAAACAGCACGCCACCCAGGAAGGTGCCGGTACACAGGACAACCGCTTGGGCCGAAAGTTGGACACCATCCGCCAGATCGACACCAGACACCCGCTGGCCGGAGAATCGCAAGGCAGCCACTTCGCCGGCAATGAGCGAGAGGTCCTGTTGCGCGGCAACCATGGATTGCACTGCCGCCTTGAACAGGCGGCGATCCGCCTGAACCCGCGGACCCCACACCGCACTGCCCTTCGATCGATTGAGCATTCGATAGTGAATTGCGCCGGCATCGGCCGCGCGCCCGATGATGCCATCGAGCGCATAGACCTCACGAACCAAATGACCCTTACCCAGGCCACCGATCGCAGGATTGCAGCTCATTGCACCAATCGCATCGAGGTCGAAACTGACCAGTGCGGTACGCGCACCCATCCGCGCGGCGGCACAGGCCGCCTCGACGCCGGCATGCCCGCCGCCGACTACAAGGATGTCGAAATCATGCATAGGCGGCCCTCTACCGTCGCCAAGCCGGAAATCAAAGCGCCGTGTGTTCCACGTGAAACATCACTTGCCGATGCAGAAGCGACCAAACAACGCATCGAGCATGTCTTCGGTCGAGTTTCTCCCGCTGAGAGCATCGAAGGCAGCACGTGCAGCCCGCAGTTCTTCCGCAACCAACAAGGGGTCTCGGATCTCACCCGCCCGCTTGAGACACTCTACCGCCTGAGTCGCCACCGCCTTTTGCCGCCGGTTGAGCGCGATATTGCCAAGCGGTGGCAAAGCCGCCTTACCCATCCGAATTATCTCTTCGACCAAGACTGGAAGACCTTCCCCGGTAACTGCGGAAACCCGAAAGGCACCATCGACCTCAGCCATCCCAAGATCGCATTTGGTTTGCACCAGGATCGATCCTTCAGGGCGGTCCCCAGGGTCTCCAAGCCACAGCACAATCTGTGCCCGAACCAGCTGCTCGCGCGCCCGCTCAATCCCGATTGCCTCGATTTCCCCCACACCCTCCGCACGCAAACCCGCCGTGTCGACGAGGGTGAAGGGCACGCCATCCAGCGAAACCGGTCGCTCGATCACATCCCTGGTTGTCCCCGCCTCAGCAGAGACGATCGCCACCCCTTCATCAAGTAATGCATTGAAAAGCGAAGATTTTCCAGCATTTGGCGGTCCTGCGAAAACAATCCTTACCCCTTCGCGTAAGCGATCGGCAGAAGGCCGCAACAAGACCTGCTCGATAGCATCCGCCAGCACACCTATCCCTTGCGCAAAACCCGCGGGAAGTTCGCCCACGTCATCCTCGTCGGCAAAATCGATCACCGCTTCAACCTGTGCCGAAAGCTGGAGGACCGACTCGCGCCATCGTTCCAGACGCCGCGACAGCACGCCACCGGCAGCCAGCAAGGCTCCACGGCGCTGCCATTCGGTCTCTGCCGTAAGCAGGTCTGCCAGACCCTCAGCCTCGGCCAGGTCAATCCGGCCATTGGCAAAAGCCCTGCGCGTAAATTCCCCCGGCTCTGCTTCGCGCAACCACGGGCGCGCTGCGAGCTAATCGAGCACGGCGCTAACGACCGCCCTACCCCCGTGACAATGTAGCTCGGCGAGATCCTCTCCCGTCGCTGTCGCCGGACCGGGGAGCCATATGACAAACGCTTCGTCGAGAAGATCCGAGCGCTGATCGCGTAATTGTCGCAGCGACGGGCGGCGTGGAGCAGGGCACTTGCCAACCAGTGCAGATAGCGTCGATTCCGCCTCCGGCCCGCTGATCCGGATAACCGCAATCCCAGCCGGCGGCGCGCCGCTCGACAGGGCGAAAATCGTATCAGTCATTGTCTCAGGCCGATTCAGTCCTCGTCGGAGGGCTTGCTGCGGCTCGAACCGCCGCGGGCAGCGTTCGCGCCTTCCATGAAGCTCTGGAACAGTTTGAAGCCCGCCTGCCCCATCGGCGCGAGCTGTTTGGCATATTCCTGAAGCTGGTCGGTATTCGACACGCCTGTCCTGGCCTTGGCCATCATGTCGACAGAGATGTCATTGGCCTTGCCGACATCGGGCACGTCCATGAAGGTCCGCGCCTCCTCGGGCGTGCAGTCGATTTCGATATGGACCTTCATGGCGCTTCCTCCGTTGTGGCGCTGTACGCCCTATCTGGGTTTGCCAAAGCTTCGCCGCAAGCGCTAGGCCCCGCAGCGCAAGAGGAGATCGACTCTATGACCGAGACCGCCACGATTCCCACGCTTTCGGGCCAGGATGGCTTCACAGCCTATGTTGCACGCCCATCAGGCGCCCCCAGGGCCGCAATCATCGTGATCCAGGAGATCTTCGGCGTGAATGCCGGAATCCGCCGCAAATGCGACAGGCTGGCCGAAGAGGGCTATCTTGCGGTTGCACCCGACCTGTTCTGGCGGCTTGAACCCGGGGTCGAGCTCGATCCCGATGTCGAACCCGAGTTCCAGCGTGCACTCACCCTCATGGGTCAGTTCAACCAGGACCAGGGCATCCGCGACATCGAGGCGACCATCCACCACATCCGCCGAACCGAGGGTGTGCCCAAGGTCGGTTGCGTCGGCTACTGCCTTGGCGGGAGACTGGCCTATATGACCGCCGCGCGGACCGATATCGACGGGTCCGTCGGCTATTACGGGGTCGGTATCGATGGATTGCTGGGCGAGAAGCACGCGATCGCCCACCCGTTGATGCTGCACATCCCGACCGAGGACGGCTTCGTCGACAAGGCCACACAGCAAGCCATGCACGCAGGCCTGGACGGCCACCCAAAGGTTACCCTGCACGACTACGAAGGGCTCGATCACGGCTTCGCCACCGAGTTCGGCAAGCGTCGCGCCGAGGAAGCCGCACAACTCGCGGATCAGCGAACATCGGCATTCTTCGCCCAGCACCTTGGTTGAAGCGGACTGGACCAGCCCTTCAATTCGCGCCATCGTTCCGGCTCAAACGAGGAGAGAGATTCTATGTCCGCACGCGAGGGCCTCAAGCGCTGGCACGAAGTGATCAAAGCGGGCAGCTCGCCCGAAGCACTTTCGGCGATCATCCACCCCGATGCAGTGTTCCACTCACCCGTGGTCCATACGCCGCAAGTCGGCCGCCCGATTGTCGTCGCCTACCTCTCCGCTGCGGGGCAGACGTTGGGCAACGACAGCTTCGAATATGTCCGCGAGCTGGTCGACGGCGAGAACGCGATGATCGAGTTCCAGACCACCATGGACGGCATCCACGTCAACGGCATCGACCTGATCCGTTTCGACGAGGATGGCATGATCGTCGATTTCAAGGTCATGGTCCGCCCACTCAAGGCGGTGAACAAGGTGTGGGAGCAGATGGCTGCCCAGCTCGACCGGCAAAAGGCCGGCTGACCTAACCGCCTCCGATGCAAGAAGGGCCGCTTCCTTATTCGGGAAGCGGCCCTTTCGCTTACTGGTTCATGTTCGCGAAGAAGTCTTCGTTGGTCTTGGAATCCTTCATCTTGTCGAGGAGGAATTCCATCGCGTCGACCGTGCCCATTTGCATGAGGATACGGCGCAGGACCCACATCTTGGAGAGCTTGTCCTTCTCGACCAGCAGCTCTTCCTTGCGGGTACCGCTCTTGCCCACGTCGAGCGCGGGGAAGATGCGCTTGTCGGCGACCTTGCGGTCGAGCACGATCTCGCTGTTGCCGGTACCCTTGAACTC
>NZ_JAYPTL010000116.1:0-3664 GCF_038133525.1 Erythrobacter sp.
CAATATGAGTGCCGTGACAACATCATATCGGTCAAGGCGAAGGCCGACCAGCATCCCAGCTTTCGGATAAGGCGGCCGGGCGAAGAGTCGTTCGCGGACTTATCCCGCAAGGCCTTCATGGCGGAGGACGCGGATGGGCGGCCTCGCCACCGGCCGGCGTTTGTGTTCGGCTATTACTCTGGGCCGAGTGATCGCCTAACGTCGATCTTCGAGAAGCATCGGGAGCGCTTTTACAGCTGGATCATCAAAGCGCCGGAGCAACGTGGGAAGGCGATCGCTGACCCGAATTCGCTGCGACGGCTGTTCTACGCCGAAACGCTGCACGGCCAGTTCGCCCTGATCGCCTTCTTCATGGAGGCGAGTGAGGCGTCGAAGGCCGACCGCGACTTCCTTCGCGACCACCTGCAAATCGAGGGTCTCGACAGTGTTCTGTTCGCTCTCAAGGAGCCGCCGTGGAAGCGCAAAGGCGGCGATCCGCGTTTCTGGAACGCCGTGGGCGAGGTTCAGCAGTTTCTTGCTTACCTTTACGACAAGGCACTGTTGCCGCTCCGTATGACGCGGCGAATTCCGATCGACTTGACCAAGAACCCGATCGTTCAGAGCTTATACCTGTTCCTCTCCAACACCGACGCGCTGGCCGAAGTTTACCGAACCTACGGCAACCAATATGCCTTCTTCACGGCATTGGAGAGCATGCACCTATCGAAAGTGCTCGGCGAGGTGCGCACTCGCGTCAAGATGACGCCGGAAGCTGGCGGCGGGAACGTGACCTACCGCGACTTGAGCGAGGGCGAACAGCAGTTGTTGCTCGTGCTCGGGCTTCTGAAATTTACCGCGAGGGATGAAGCTCTCTTCCTGCTCGATGAGCCGGACACCCATTTGAACCCCGCCTGGAGCACTCAGTATCTCAGTTTCCTCGACCGTTTCATCCGCGATCGGGACAGTTGCCATATTGTGATGTCGACGCATGATCCGTTGGTCTTCGCTGGGTTGAAGCGCGAACAGGTGCGGATTTTTCGGCGTGACGAACAGGGGTGCGCCGTTGCTGACCCTCCTGACCAAGACCCGCGGGGCATGGGCGTCGCAGCTATTCTAACAAGCGATCTCTTCCGGCTGCGCACCACATTGGACCCCGAAACCCAGGCGGATCTTGATAAGCAACGCCTGTTGGCCATGAAGGAGAACCTCACTGATGACGATCAGGCCGAACTGGCGCGGCTGCGGGAGGTGCTGCGCGGGCGCGGTTTCGACCTGACGCAGCGCGATCCACTTTATCAGGAATTCCTGAAGGCCTGGACTGCCCAGGAGGACCCTCGCTGGCGCGAGACTGTGGAACTCACCCCTGAACAGCAGCAGGCGCGGAGCCGTTTAGCCGCTCGCATCGTCGAGGAGCTGCGTCGCGAGCAGGGCATGTCGTAACGCGATGCAGTACATTAATTTGGAAGATATCCTGCCCAACATCCGGCATCTGCTCGCCGATCTGCAAACGGCGCAAGACCTCATCATGGCCGAAGCCGACCCCCGCCGTCGGGCTGCGCTCATTGAGGCAAACCAGAACCGGTGGACTGCGTTGCGCGACGCCTTCGAGGGCGCGTCGGGCGGCAAATGCTGGTACACCGAGTGTGAGAGTCCTGGCGCGGACAACGACATCGACCATTTCCGGCCGAAGGGGAAGGTAAAAGAGGACCGGCGTCATCCCGGCTACTATTGGCTGGCCTTTGACTGGCGCAACATGCGGTTGAGCTGTCAGCGAGCGAACCGGCCACGGATTGCTCCGGGCGCCCGCGTTGCCGGCGGGAAATCGACCCATTTCCCGCTTCTCGCGACCGGTGTACGCGCAACCGAGCCAGGCGACGACATCCGTCTTGAGCATCCGGCTTTGCTGGATCCCACCGACCCCGGGGATCCGATTTTGCTGACGTTTTTACCGAACGGCGAGATCGATCTGTCTCCGCAGTATCGCGGAAATGCTGTCGCTGAAGCCAAGATCGCCGCCAGTCGATTGGGCCTGCACCTAAACTGGCCAAAGTTCGTGGAGGGCCGCATGACGCTCTACAACATTATTGAGCGCGACGTGGAGCGCGGCAAGCGAGAAGCGCCGAACGACTACCTTGGGATGCCGCAAGCCTCGCAAGCCTTCAAGGATGTGATCGGTGACCTCAAAAGGCGGCTGAACCCGAGGGCGCAGTACGCGGCTGCGGCCAAGGTCTACGTCGAATCGTTTCGTGATATTTGGTGGATTAACGACGTGGTGTTGAAGCTCTGATTATGGTGGGAACCCAGCAACGCGCCGATGGCGCACAGAACATTGTTCGTCGCCTCTGGCAGTATTGCAATATCCTGCGGGATGATGGCTTGTCTTACCCAGATTATGTCGAGCAGCTTACTTATCTGCTGTTTCTCAAGATGGCGGACGAGCAAGCGGGTGAGATGGTCCCAAAGGAGCTCTCGTGGGGCGTTCTTGCCAGCCTTGATGCGGTCGAGATGCACGCGCATTACACCCGTATTCTGCCCGCCCTCGGTGAGCTGGGAGGAATGCTGGGCCTGATTTTTGGCAACGCCAAAAACAAGATACGCGATCCCGCAAAACTGCGGCTCCTCATCGTTGATCTGATTGGCCAGACGGAGTGGACAGGCCTATCCGATGATCTGAAAGGGGACGCGTACGAGGGGCTGCTTGAGAAGAATGCACGCGACACCAAGAGCGGGGCAGGCCAGTATTTCACTCCGCGCCCCTTGATCGAGGCCGTTGTCGCTTGTGTGGATCCGCGTCTGGGCGAAGTCATCTGTGATCCAGCGTGCGGCACAGCCGGATTTTTGCTCGCGGCTCACGACTACCTCCGAGAGAATAATCCCGAAATGACGCCGCGGCAACGCAAACAGCTTGCCACCAAAGCGATCCGCGGGGTCGAACTCGTCGAAGAGGTTGCACGGTTAGCCACGATGAACCTGCTGCTGCATGGCGTCGGCGGCAATGCCGAAGATGAGCTGCCGATCGCGTGCGAGGACAGCCTGAAGGCACCACCAAAGATGCAGGTCGATGTGGTGCTTACGAATCCCCCCTTCGGCATCAAAGGCAGCGTGACCTATTCACAAGGGAAGTCGTCCCGGGTCGACGACAGCCTTACTATCGTTCGCCCCGACTTTTGGGTTCAGACCGCCAACAAGCAGTTGAACTTCATGCAGCACATCGTGGCGCTGCTGAAACCGGGCGGCCGTGCGGCGGTCGTCGTGCCAGACAATGTTCTCTTTGAGACCGGTGCCGCAGCATCGGTTCGCCGCCGCTTGGTTGAGACATGCCGGCTCCACACCATCCTGCGGCTTCCGCCGGGCCTGTTTTATGCCGCGGGCGTTAAGTCAAACGTCGTCTTTTTCGACAAGCCGGTTCGCGCCTCCGGCGGTCCTGCGGAATCGATCTGGGTCTATGACCTTCGGTCTGACAAGCGCTTTTCGCTCCGTACCAAGCCGCTGCAGGCTGAAGACCTTCGCGAATTCGTAACGCTGTTCAAATCGGATCATCGGGAAAGCGGCGATCGGCACCGGCAATTTGCGACGTCTCACGTCCTCGCGAACGCTGACTGCCGGCTCGATCTTACGTGGAGCGCGACTGGGGCGGCGCAACGCACGCCCGGCCTCGCTCGTCTCGATGAGCTGTCGGAGTTGG
>NZ_JAYPTL010000117.1:0-3501 GCF_038133525.1 Erythrobacter sp.
GGCTGATGCTCGGCTTCGCCCAGAAAGGCGGCATGAAGGATATCGTGGCGGCCAAGCCCAAGGTTGTCATCAGCCTCGGTGCGGACGAAATGGATTTCGAGCCCTTTGCCGATGCGATCAAGGTCTACATCGGCCACCATGGCGACAAGGGTGCGCATGCGGCAGACATCGTGCTGCCGGGCGCGAGCTACGCCGAAAAGGACGGGACCTACGTCAACACCGAAGGCCGTGTGCAATTCGCCGAGAAGGCAGTCTTTGCACCGGGCGATGCGCGTGAAGACTGGACGATCCTGCGCGCGCTCGCCGATGCGCTGGGCGTATCGGTCGGCTTCGACAGTTTCGCACAGCTCCAGGCGGCGATGATCAAGGAAGTCCCGGCGCTTGGCGAGGAAGGGCTCTCGAACTACGGCGCGCTGCCCAAGGCCGATGCAAAGGCTAAGGCAGAAGGCGTCATCTCGGCCTATCCGATCAAGGATTTCTACCTCACCAACCCGATCGCCCGCGCCAGCGAGGTGATGCAGCGTTGCTCGGCAGAACTGCTCCACGGCGGCGCCCTGGCGGAGGCTGCGGAATGACCGAATTCTTCCAGAACTTCGGGATGACCTATGAGTGGGCGTGGTTCATTGCCACGGTCTCGGGCATCCTGCTGATTGCCTTGCCGCTGATGCTGGCGGTCGCGATGATCATCTACGTCGACCGCAAGATTTGGGCGGCCATGGCATTGCGAAAGGGCCCCAACGTGGTGGGCCCCTTCGGCCTGCTGCAGTCCTTTGCCGACGGGCTCAAGGTCTTCCTGCAGGAAACCATCATCCCGACGGCCGCGAACAAGGGTATCTTCCTGATTGCGCCGATCATCACCTTCACGGTGGCACTGCTCGCCTGGGCGGTGGTCCCGTTCGGGCCGGTTGCGGTGCTGGCGGACATCAATATCGGCCTGCTCTACATCCTCGCGATCAGCTCGCTGGGCGTCTACGGCGTGGTCATGTCGGGCTGGGCCTCCAACTCGAAGTACCCGTTCTTCTCCGCCATGCGCGCTGCGGCGCAGATGATTAGCTACGAAGTCTCGATCGGCTTCATCCTGATCTGCGTGGTGCTGTGGGCGGGCACGTTCAACATGAACGGTATCATCCTGGCGCAACAGGGCCACGTCCTTGGCCTGGTCAATGGCTTCGTGTTTAATCCGCTGTTGTTCCCGCTGTGGGTTATGTTCCTGATCAGCGCATTGGCCGAAACCGCACGCGCCCCGTTCGACCTGACCGAAGCGGAGAGCGAACTCGTCGCCGGTTACCAGACCGAATACTCCTCGATGAGTTTCGCGCTGTTCTGGCTCGGTGAATACGCCAACGTCATCCTGATGTGCGCGCTCAATGCTATCCTGTTCTGGGGTGGCTGGTTGCCGCCGCTCGACATCCCGATCCTCTACAGTTTCTTCTTCACCGAAGGCCTGACTGCGGTCTTCTGGCTGTTCGCCAAGATCCTGTTCTTCTTCTTCATCTTCAGTTGGGTGAAGGCTACTGTCCCGCGTTATCGCTACGACCAGCTGATGCGCCTGGGCTGGAAGGTCTTCCTGCCGCTGAGCCTGTTCTTCGTCGTACTCGTAAGTGGCTATCTGATGGCTACCGGTCATTTTGGGGGCCAAGTCGCATGACCGTCGCGCACCTCATCAAATCGTTCACCCTGTGGGAGTTCGTGAAGGCACATGCCCTCACGCTGAAGTACTTCTTCAAGCCCAAGGCGACGATCAACTACCCGTTCGAAAAGAACCCGATCAGCCCGCGCTTTCGCGGCGAACACGCGTTGCGTCGTTATCCCAACGGTGAAGAACGCTGCATTGCCTGCAAGCTGTGCGAAGCGATTTGCCCGGCGCAGGCAATCACCATCGAGTCTGAACCGCGCGAGGACGGCAGCCGCCGCACTACGCGCTACGACATCGATATGACCAAGTGCATCTACTGCGGTTTTTGCCAGGAAGCCTGCCCGGTCGATGCGATCGTCGAAGGGCCGAACTTCGAATATGCGACCGAAACGCGCGAGGAGCTGCTTTACGACAAGGCCAAGTTGCTCGCCAATGGTGACAAGTGGGAGCGCGCTATCGCTGCGAACCTTGAAGCCGATGCGCCGTATCGATAGGGGGCCGTCGCTGTGATCCAGACCCTTGCTTTCTATCTCTTCGCCACGCTTGTGATCGGCAGCGCCGTCATGGTCATCATGGCGCGCAACCCGGTCCATTCGGTGCTGTGGTTGATTCTGGCTTTCTTCAATGCCGCCGGGCTGATGGTCCTCGTCGGTGCCGAATTTATCGCGGCGCTGCTGGTGATCGTCTACGTCGGCGCGGTCGCGGTGTTGTTCCTGTTCGTCGTGATGATGCTCGACATCGATTTCTCCGAAATGCGGGCGGGTTTCGTGAAGAATTTCCCGCTGGGCATCGCCATCGCATTGGTGCTGCTGGCGGAACTGGTCCTGGGTATCGGCGCATATCGGGCGGGCGCACTTGAGCTTGGTACGCCGAGCGGGGTTGCCGCCCCGCTGGCCGATCGCGCCAATATCGAGAGTATCGGTGCGGTGCTTTATCGCGATTACCTTTTCCTGTTCGAGGCTGCGGGCGTGATCCTGCTCGTTGCCATGGTTGGTGCGATCGTGCTGACCCATCGCCAGCGCCCCGATGGTGCGCGCGGACAGCAGGACATCGGCAAGCAGGTTCGCCGCAAACCTGACGAGGCAACCGTCATGAAGCAGCCGACGATCGGCAAGGGGGTCGAGCTGTGATCGGTATCGAACATTACGTCGTCGTTAGTGCGATCCTGTTCGTGCTCGGCGTGCTCGGCATCTTCCTCAACCGGAAGAACATCATCGTCATCCTGATGGCGATCGAGCTGATCCTGCTGGCGGTGAATATCAACCTTGTGGCGTTCAGCGCTTTTCTTGGCGATCTCGTGGGGCAGGTCTTCGCGATGTTCGTGCTGACCGTCGCTGCGGGTGAAGCCGCCGTCGGACTAGCCATCCTTGTCATCTACTTCCGCGGCCGCGGGACCATCGCGGTCGACGATGTCGACCGGCTGAAGGGATAAGCTCCGGTGCATCCGATCCTTTTCATCGTATTCCTGCCGCTGCTCGCGGCGATCGTCGCCGGGCTGACCAACAAGGCCGCGCCGAGCGTTTTCGCCAAATCGCTCACGACCGGCGCACTGTTCGTGAGCTGCGCGTTGAGCTGGCCGATCTTCCTCGGTTTTGTCGGCGGCACCTATGAGGCGACTGTTGTCCCGGTTCTGACCTGGATGCATTCGGGCGATCTGGCAGTCGACTGGGCATTGCGGGTCGACACGCTGACCGCGGTGATGCTGGTGGTCATCACCACCGTCTCGGCGCTCGTCCACCTCTATAGCTGGGGCTATATGGACGAGGACCCGGACCAGCCGCGCTTCTTCGCCTATCTCTCGCTGTTCACCTTCGCCATGCTGATGCTGGTGACCGCCGACAACCTCGTGCAGATGTTCTTCGGCT
>NZ_JAYPTL010000118.1:0-3440 GCF_038133525.1 Erythrobacter sp.
GGTATAGGCGTTGTGCGTGGCAAAGGCGGGGTAGATCGCATCGTCCGCTGCCAGCAGCCGTTCGGCGCAGGCGAGGTAGCTGACATCGGTTGCCAGCTTGCGCGTGAAGACCGGGAAGTCACTGTAGCCGCCGACCTGGCTCAGCTTGATCTCGGTATCCCAATAGGCGCCCTTGACCAGGCGGACGAAGAAGCGCCGGTCATGCTTGCGCGCCAGTCGCGCGATCCAGTCGCACAGCGGCACGCCGCGCTTCTGATAGGCCTGGATGGCCAGGCCGAAGCCCGTCCACTGGCTGCCGTCCGTGCGGTTGAACAGGCTGTCGTCGCTGGCGAGCGCTTCGATAATGTCCATCGACAGTTCGAGCCGCTCGGCCTCTTCGGCGTCGATGGTAAAGTGGATGTTGGCGTCGCGCGCATGGGCGGCAAGCTCGCGGATCATCGGCAC
Organism: Erythrobacter sp.; assembly: GCF_038133525.1. Taxonomy (GTDB): domain Bacteria; phylum Pseudomonadota; class Alphaproteobacteria; order Sphingomonadales; family Sphingomonadaceae; genus Qipengyuania. The sequence goes on from NZ_JAYPTL010000118.1 coordinate 445, forward strand.
CAGCTCGGCCACCGCCTGTTCGGCGTGGAGGAAACTGTATTTCGGATGTAGCGCCGAGAGCTTGACCGAGATGCCGGGCGAGGTTTCGACCCTGCCGCTCGCTTCCTTCGCCAGCCGCGCGATCGCGCGCTCATAGGACAGACGGTACCGTTCGGCATCGGCATAGGTCATCGCCCCTTCGCCGAGCATGTCGAAGCTGTGGGTCAAGCCCCTGGCGCGTTCGGGCGCGGCTCGCTTGAGCGCTTCCTCGATCGTGCGGCCGAAGACGAACTGGCCGCCAAGGATCTTCATTGCCTGCAGCGTCGCCTTGCGGATGACCGGCTCGCCGAGCCGGTTGACGGTGCGTTTGAGCGTCTTGCCGAGGCCCTTCTGCGCTTCCTCCGGCCGTTCGAGCACTTCGCCGGTCAGCATCAGCGAGAAGGTCGCGGCATTGACGAAGGTCGAGGAGCTTTCGCCCAGATGCTCGGCCCAGTCGATATCGCCGATCTTGTCGCGTATCAGCGCATCGGCGGTTGCCGCATCGGGTACGCGCAGCAGCGCTTCGGCGAGGCACATCAGTGCAATGCCCTCTTCGGTCGCGAGGCCGTATTGCTGCAGGAAGGCGTCGAGCCCGCTGGCCTTGCGTGCCCGGGCACCCTCGATCAGCCTGCCGGCAAGTTTGGCTGCTTCTCCATGCAGTTGCGAGGCGCGCGATGCCTGCGCCATGCGTTCGGCAACGATAGTATCTTCCTCGGCGCGATAGGCAGCGCGAAGGTCCTGGCGGGAAATGGGCTTGGGGGCGTTAGCGTGGGTGGCCATACGACTCGTTGCAACTGTTACGATGACGGGTCGGCCCTTGGACCCGCCGCAGCGTGCAATCAAGCGAAGTCGATGGGCGCTGTAGCGTTATCTGCCAGCGTCAGCTTGGGCGCAACAGCCGCCCCGCAACCGCCTCGAGCTTGGTCAGCAGGTCCTTGTCGTGGTGTTCGGGCGCGGTGATCACTGCATCGGTCAGCGCGTGGTCGATCGGCGAAGGGTTGCGCTTCTTCGGCAGGCCCTTGCAGAACGCCTCCACCGCCTTGCGCGCGATGGCCGCATTCTTGTTCATCTGTTCGATGATCTCGGCCACATCGACGCTCGCCTCGTGGTCGCGCCAGCTATCCCAGTCGGTGACCATGGCGAGCAGAGCGTATGGCAGTTCCGCTTCGCGGGCCAGTTTCGCCTCGGGCATGCCGGTCATACCGATCACCTCGGCCCCCCAGTGGCGATAGAGCTTGCTCTCGGCGCGGCTGGAGAATTGCGGGCCTTCCATCGCCAGGTAGGTGGCCCCCTCGCTGCATTCGCCGCCGGCAGCGGCAACTGCCTTCGCGGCGTGCTTCGACAGGCGCGGACAGACCGGCTCGGCCATGCTGACATGCGCGACGAAGCCGTCGCCGAAGAACGTCGAGGGGCGGCCCCTGGTGTTATCGATGAACTGGTCGACGGTGACGAAGCGCCCCGGCGGCAGTTCCTCCGACAGCGAACCCACCGCGCTGATGGCGAGGATATCGGTGCAGCCGGCGCGCTTGAGTGCGTCGATATTGGCCCGCGCATTGAGCGACGATGGCAGGATACGGTGCCCGCGACCGTGGCGCGGCAGGAAGCGTACGCGGACATGGCCAATGGTGCCGCACAGGATTTCGTCTGAAGGCTCCCCCCAGGGCGAATTGACCTTGATCCACTGCGCATCCTCCAGCGCGTCCATCGCGTAGAGGCCCGATCCGCCAATAATGCCGATGGTCCAGTCGCTCATGTTCTATATCCCGTATGCCAAGCTCTATAGTGTCTACGCCAAGCTGTGACCGTCCGGTTCCGGGCTTGGGTTAATGCGGATGCGTGGGTGGAGACTTGCGCGCGCGCTGTCCAGCCCCCAAACCACTGGTGTCGCCGCATCCGTATTCATGGCGCCTGACCCGAACCCTGCCTTGACAGCGGAGCGGCTTTCGCGCCGAACGGGCGCCCGATCCGCCGCCTACGCAGTCGAAGGGAACGACGATGCCCGAACAGCCGCTCCAGACGACCCTACCCGCGCTCGAAGAGCGGTTGCGCACGTTGCATGCCCGCACCGCCGATACGCCGCTATTCAATCCGGTGTTCCAGCTCTCGCTCGATCTTTCGCGCCAGCTCGAATCCGGTGCAACGAGCATCGGCGACCTCGCGAAGCTGGTCGACGAGCTGGAAGCGATCTCACTCGAATCGCGCGCTGGCCGCCTGCGCAAGCTGGTCAATCCGGCAGGAGCGCAAACTCGACTGGAGCAATTGGCCGCAGCCGACAGCGACTTCGACAACTTCCGTAATTTCTGGGAACGGCCGCACCTCCACGCAGTCTTCACCGCGCATCCCACCTTCCTGCTCACCCGTGCGCAGTCCGCCGCAGTGGCTGAGGCCGCGGCGAGCGGCGGCGCGATTGCCGCCAGCCCCGCGAGCGGGCGGCCTGACATTACACTGGCCTATGAGCATGAATGCGCGATGGCGGCGATCGCCCATGCCCAGGACGCGCGCGACCGGATCGTCGGCGCGGTGCTGCGTTCCGCCAGCGCCGCCTGGCCGCAGCAATGGCAAAGCCTCCGCCCACTGCCGTTCCGCTTCGCCAGCTGGGTCGGCTACGACATGGACGGGCGGACCGATATCAAGTGGTACACCTCGATCGCCTTCCGCCTGCTGGAAAAGGCCGAGCGGCTGGGGCGTTATGCCTCGTCGCTCGAGGCGATTGATCCGGGTCATGCCCTGCTGGCAACCTTGCGCGCGGCCGAAGCCCGCACCGCAGCGAGTGCTGCCGATTTCTCGGGCGACCTCTCCGATTCCAGCGCATTGTCGGCCGCGGCCAACCGATTGACCGCCGATGGGCCGGACAAGCTGCTTTCGCTGGCCCCGCTGATCGACCAGCTTGAGGCCGAGGCGGCATCGGCTGGAACCGATCGGGCCATTGCGCTGCGCACGCTGGCCGCCGCGATGCGCGCCGACGGGCTGGGCATGGG
>NZ_JAYPTL010000119.1:0-3373 GCF_038133525.1 Erythrobacter sp.
ACAAGTCGCTTGGCTTCCTCGATCTCGGAACCGAGATCGTCCCATCCGATAACCTCTTCAATGGCGCTGAGAGGATCTGCACCGCTTGTCCCCCGACAGCGCCCATGGCACAAAATCAGGGTTGTAAGTTAAGGAGTGTTTTGGCTTCGTCGTAGTGACGAAGGAACGCATCTATGGACGCCTCCCGCGCAAGGTAGCTTCTCGATGTTGCTCCGGCATTGGATGCGTGAATCTATCCGGCCTGCTGATCGGGGTAGATTTGCCCCCGGGCCATGATGGGAATCCGCTCGTTTCAGTGGGGACTGTCAGGAATTCCGTGTGTGGGCGGGCGGTTGAACATTACGCCGCCATGGCTCTGATGAAGCGCTCACCGAATATTACGGCGAACTGGGCCTTTGCCATGGTCCACTCACGCGGGGGCATTTTCCACTCTTTCTCGGATCTGTTCAAGATCAGATAGAGCAATTTCGTGGCGGCCTCGTCGCTCGGGAAATGGCCCCTGGCCCTGACGGCTCTGCGGAGCTTCGAGTTGAGGGCTTCAATAGAATTTGTCGTATAAACGATCCGGCGAACCTCGTCAGGAAACGCAAAAAACGGGATGACCTCGGCCCAGGCCCGCCGCCAGCTCTGGCCGATAGCGGGATAGCGCTGACCCCAGGGTCCAGCCTCGAACGCGGTGAGCGCCTGTTCGGCGGCCTCGGCGCTGGGGGCGCGGTAGATTTCCTTAAGCGCGGTTGCCAGCCCCTTGCGGTCCTTCCAGGACACGAAGTCCATCGAATTGCGCAGCAAATGGACGATGCATGTCTGGACCACGGCTTCGGGAAACACGGCGGTGATGGCCTCGGGGAAGCCCTTGAGCCCATCGACCACGGCAAGCAGGATATCCTCCGTGCCGCGGTGCTTGAGTTCGTTCATCACCCGCAGCCAGAACTTGGCGCCTTCGTTCTGCTCGAGCCACAGGCCGAGCACCTCCTTGGCGCCATCGGCGCGGACACCCAGGGCGATGTGGATTGCCTTGTTGCGGACCATGCCTTCATCGCGGATCTTGACCCGGATCGCATCGAAGAAGACGAGCGGGTAAACCGGATCGAGCGGCCGCTGCTGCCAGCTGGCGACTTCGTCGAGCACGGCGTCGGTCACGGTGCTGATCAGGTCCGGCGACACGTCAATGCCATACAGATCGTGCAGATGCCCGGTGATCTCCCGGGTGCTCATGCCGCGCGCATACATCGAAATGATCTTGTCATCGAAACCGGGGAAACGGCGCTGGTACTTCGCGATCAGCTGCGGCTCGAAGCTCGACTGACGGTCGCGCGGGACATCGATTTCCAGCTTGCCGGCATCTGTGGTCACGCTCTTACGGCCATAGCCATTGCGCGTGTTTCCGGCCTCTTCGTTGCTGGTCAGATGATGATCCATCTCCGCATTCAAGGCACGCTCGGTCAGCGCCTTCTTCAGCGCATCCAGCAAGCCGCCTTGTTCGAAAGCGGCACTGGCAGCGCCACCAGACAAAAGCTGGTCCAGAAGTTCATTGGGGATCGCAGGCTCTTTGCGTCGGGACATAGTGGGACTCCTTCTTACCCATTATGCCCGCCCACACACGGAATTCCTGACAGTCCCAACTCCAAAGCAGCGCTACTTTCACTGCATGTCATGGTCTTCGCGGCTTCTCCTTGTCCCAGTCCTCGTAGTGCGGCCGCAATTCAGCGGGCAGTTCTTCGTAGAAAGCATCGTTGAGAGGGTAATGGCGCATAGTCAGCCAAACGGCATCGAGCAGCGCCCTGCCTTGCTTGAGATCCTTGGGTTTCTTTTGCGCGGCACGCTCAGGCTTTTCCGCCATCCATAGCTTCTGCAGCGCGAACCAGCGTGGATCGGGCACGACCATGCGGGCAGCTTCGCCGTCTCTGACACCCACAACGCGATCAACCGGTCTGCCCATCAATAGCCATTCCTGCTCCGGCAACGGAACAGGTCGCGGCCGGTCTTTCGGCGATTGCCCGGCAACGCGGCTTGGTGCGGACAGGACTTCGACCTCGTAGGCCTTGGCATTCCGGGCTTGAAAGGGTCGCTCGGTATTGACCGAATAGGTGGTGTCGGCCTCCTTCAGCACCTTCCACAAGGTCGGACGATCCTCGTTCACCTCGACCCCCGTTAACGCTAGATCGAAATCGATAGTGGTATCGGGCGCATCTCGAATGAAGCCGTTGGCCTCCAACGCATAGGCGATCAGCGCATTCGTCCCGACAACCATCGCCTGGTCGCCCAAGAAGCGCAGGCGATCGGCTTCGCGCAGGATCTTTCCGGCCTCGGTCGGGAGCATCGGAATGCGCAACGCACGATACAGACTAGCCTGTTCCTTGAGCGTCGACCTACTCCCTTCCAATCGCTCCTTGAGTTCGGCCTTTTCCGCTTTGTACTGGTCGAACTCGACCTGCTTGCTGTCATCGAGCGGGCCCATGCTCTTCATGTTTCCGCGGCGATCGGTGACCTCGTACAGATATTCCCTGCCCGAAACCTCCTTGATCCGCAGGTTGTACGGCATATCGTTCAAAGTGCGCAGTGTATCCATCCAAACCTGGTAGGCTTGGTCGAGATTGACGATCACCCTCGCCTGCTCGTCTGAGAATGATTGAAAACTCATCGTTTACCCTGCGCTGGACATAATCGGCATAATGCAAGGTAAACTTCGAAAATGCAACATTTACCCTGCAATTCATGGATATCCTGCAATTGCAGGGTAAATGGGGTGAGGAAGCGACCGCACGAGTTTGCAGCAAATAATAATCAAGCCATGGATGCCAGATCGTGACACGTTTGTCATTTGGTGCCACAATTCGCATTGGCTATACCAACTCGCAGGTACTGGCCAATGCTGGATTAATGCCATGCCGTTCCAAGTCACAATCACGCCCATCGGGCGCATGAGCCTCCCCGCCGATATCCGCAAGCGGCTCGGCCTGACTAGCGGCGGCGCGCTGCTTGTCGAAGAAACCGAAGACGGCGTGATCCTACGCACCGTGGCGCAGGCAATCGCGCATGCGCAGGCTCTCGCCCAGCAATATACAGGCGACAATACTGATGCCTCGGTCGACACCTTCTTGGCGCGGCGCCGCGAGGAATCGGGCGAATGACCGAAACCGTGCTCGATGCCTCAGCGCTTCTTGCCCTGCTCCGCGATGAACCCGGCGCGGCCAAGGTTGCCGATGCGATTGCCGATGCGAAGGCGGAGATCCTCGAGGGGGCCGGCGCTGACGACGTGCTGGTGTGCAACGCCGACGATCCCCGCATTGCCGCCCGCACCGGCGGGTTCTCCGGACGCACGGTGACCTTCGGCATGACGGCGGCGGGCGTGGGTCACGCCACGGTGTCGGCC
>NZ_JAYPTL010000120.1:0-3311 GCF_038133525.1 Erythrobacter sp.
AGACCGCGCTGTTCTACGTCCGCCAGCGTACGCAGGATCTGCTCACGCAAATGGCGGTGAGCGTGCAGGGCTACCTCGCACTCGATCTGGTCAAGAAGAACAACGTTGAGTTGGTCAAGGGCGTCGACCGCGCCAGCACCACCACCGTCGGCGCGCTGCGCACGGCGGTGACCGTGGCGGAAGCGATGACCAACCAGCGGCTGGTGCTTGGCCAGATCACTGCGCTCAACGAGACCACTGCGGGCATCATCGATTCCACCAGCACCATGCTGCGCGACCAGACCGGCAAGATCCATGAACAGGCCGCCGCCAGTACGATCCCGCTGGAAACGCTGCAACGCGCCTTCCAGAACATCTACGACACGATGGACGAAGTGGACGCGTTCAAGCTGCGTGCGCTCGACAGCATGAAACAGACGGTCACCTTGCTCTCCAGCGAGGTGGAGAAGTCGAAGGGCTACATCGCCCGCGCCGAGGGACAGGCCCAGGCTTCGAAGCAGATCAACGAGAGCTCCCTGTTGACGGCCGAATGAGATGAACGACCTTACCCGTGAGAGCCAGCGCCTGATCGAGGAAGGCCGTCGCTTGCGCGACGACAATCGCGCGGGCGGGCGCCACCGGCGCGCACTCTCGATCGGCGAAGGCTCTGCCCGGGTAAAGCGCGACCACCTGAAGAAGAAGGTCCGCAACGTCGCCATCGCGCTGTTCGCGCTGTGGGTAGGCATGGGCGTGCTCGGCCTGATTATCGACGGGCTCGGCTTCGTCGGCGTCATGACGCTGGTACTCGCCAGCATCGTCGCCGTGGCGGTGCTGGGCAATTACCCCAAGCTCAAGACACCCAAGCTGCCCGACATCAACAAGGGCAACGTCCAGCAGATGGTCAGCCGCACCGAACTGTGGCTGGAGGCGCAGCGCCCCGCCCTGCCCGCGCCGGCGGTGACGCTGGTCGACCAGATCGGCGTCCAGCTCGATGGGCTCGGCTACCAGCTCGACGGGCTCGACCAAGATCATCCGAAGGCGCGCGAAGTGCGCAGCCTGGTGGGCGAACAGCTGCCGCAAATGGTCGAAAGCTATCGCAAGATCCCCTCCCATCTCCGGACCGAAAAGCGGGCCGGCTCTACCCCGGACGAACAGCTGACTGACAGCCTCGCCAAGATTAGCGGAGAGATCGATTCGATCACGCGTCAGCTTGCCGAAGGCTCGCTAGACGATCTCGCGATCAAGCACCGCTACCTCGACTACAAGTTTGGCGAAGGGGCTGAGACCAGCCCGCAATTGGAGCACAAGAGCTGATGCGCGTCCCGATCCGCCATGACCTGGACAAGGCGGAGGTCCGTCGCCGGCTACATTCGCGCAGCCACGAAATCGCCAATTTCATTCCCGGTGGCGTGGCCGATGTCACAACGACCTGGCCCAATGAGGACGTGATGACGCTATCCGTCGGCGCGATGGGCCAGAAGATCGATGGGCGCGTGCTGGTTGAGGAAGGCCAGGTCGTCTTCGAAGTCGACCTGCCTGCAATGCTGTCCTTCGTGGAGCCGATGATCTCCAAGGCGATCAAGAAGGAAGGCCAGAAGATGCTGGCCGACCACAGCGACAGCTGATCTCACCGCCTAATTAAAGAAGCGTTGCTGGTAATAGAACGGTGCGGCTACCGCCTCACCTGCGCGATTGGTCGCGGGGCGAAAACGCAGGCGCTCCATCACCAGCTGGCAGGTGGCCTGGTCGGTCTCGGGGAACGGGCTGGCGCGATAGACGCTACAATTGGTCGCTCGCCCGTCCGGCTGAACGATAACCCGCACAATCACAGAAGTTCCGATCCGCGCCTCGCGACCACCGGGAGGGATCGGGAAGTCGCGCGAGGAATTGAGGACGCCCGAGATGATCTCTGGCTTGGTCGCCGCGCCGCCGCCTCGGCCACCGCCGCCATCGCCACTTCCGGTTCCAATGCCGCTACCTGCAGCACCGGTTCCAGCCCCGGCGTCGGTAGCTCCCGAGCTGTCGGCCGCACCGGTCGATGCAGCCCGCGGCGCCGGCAGGTCCTCACGCACGCGCTGCTTGGGCGAGGGAGCGGTAACAGGCCTGGCGACCGCTTCCTGACCCGGATCGCCTTGGGCCCCGTCCGGTTCTGCATCCTCGGGCTCTTCCGGGGGCGCGCTCACTGTTACGGTAAAAGCTGAGACCACCGACCGCTCAAGCTGGGCCATCGGCCCCGGGGCGAAGCTGCGGATCAAGCCGTAGAAGATCCCGATGTGAATCAAGACGATGAGCGCGATTACCCATGGATTGGGTCGCTTCTTCTGAGCAGCGTAGCGGGTCGTTTCTTCAACCATCGAGCACCAACGGTCTATCTCACCTTTGCGTTCCGGGCGGTTCGCACCATCGCATAGCCAAGGGAAGCACGGCCGTTGATACAAATGAGGCGGCCTTTCCATCGAAAGGCCGCCCCCGATTGTTTCCGACCCGGAGCGAAGCGCCCCGGATCAGCTGTTCATTAGTAGCCGATCACGAACGACAGGCTCGCTGCGCGCGGCGCGCCGATCTGGACGAACGGCGAACTGCCGGCATTGAGGCTGCCACCGAAACCACCGACATAGAGTTCGTCGAACAGGTTGGTGATGTTCAGCTGGATGGCTGCCTGATTGCCCCACGGCGTTTCACCAAGGTTCCAACGCGCGTCGAGATCAACCAGCGTGTAACCCGACACGGTGGCCGAGCCATAACCCGACAGCGGCAGGTTTTCGTCGTTGATGTAACGCTTGCCGGTGCGCTTGGCCTGCAGGCCGAATTCGAACGGACCGGCATTGTACTGGACACGGCCACCGAAGGAGTGCGTCGGAGAGGAAGAAGGTCGGGTTGCCCGAACCATCTACGCCAGCCTGCACGTCTTCCTTGATGTCCGATTCAAGCACCGAACCGTAGACATAGAGCACGAAGTTCGGGGTCGGCTGCCACGAGATCGAGCCGTCCAGACCGTACTTATCGACCCGACCCAGGTTACGGTACACGGTGCGATCGATGATCGGATCGTAAGCCGAACCAAGGCGGTTGTTGTAGCGCGTGTACCAAGCGGTCACCTGGACATTGAAGTCGCCGGTACGCAGGCGGCCACCGAGATCGAAGGAATCGGTGGTTTCCGGAACCGGCTGAACGCTCGCCGTGTCGATCGGGAAGAAGATCGAGTTGTAGAGGTTATCGGTGCCGGGGACCTGCAGGCCCTTCGAATAGTTGGCGAACACCGAGATCCGGTTGCTGGGCTTGAACAGCAGGCCGACGTTCGGAAGAATGTCGTCATACTTGAGCACACGCTG
>NZ_JAYPTL010000121.1:0-3235 GCF_038133525.1 Erythrobacter sp.
TCCGCCTCTGAAATAAAACCGCAGATAGCGGGATGCATCCGCCAGCTGGGATCGAGGAGAATCCCGCGATCGGGCGCGACCGTCGCATCGTCCTGCAATAGATATTCCAGCGCCGACTGGCCGCTTTCGCCGGGATGGCTGCCCTGGATGGGCTGGCCCAGCTGCATCTGGTCTCCCACCAGCACGATGTTCTTCGCCGATGCGCCCATGGCGACCAGATTGGCGATCGCCACCTGCCCCGCCTCGTCCACGAACAGATAGTCGAACTGCTGGTCCATTTCGGGATCGGCGAACAGCCATGCCGTGCCGCCCACCACGTCGGGATTATAGTCGATCACATCGCTGTTGCTCCAGACATCGGTGACATTGTCAGCTTCCATTGCGCTATCGGGATTGCCGCGGCTCGCCTTCTTCAGGATGCATGCGGTGACGCCGTCGCGCTCGCAAATATCCGCCACGCGGGAGAGGAGGTTGTTCACCGCCTTGTGGCTGTTGCTGGATATGCCCACGCGCTTGCCCGCCGCGACCAGCGCGGCGATGACATGGGCGCTGGTGAAAGTCTTGCCCGTGCCCGGCGGACCCTGGATGAAGAGCACGCTTTCATCGAGCGCGAGGCAACGCAGCGTTGCAGCTTTGACGAAGCTCTCGCCATCTTGGACCAACGGACCGCCGCTCCAGTCATGCAGCGCAGGTGCCTCGCGGCCTAGGAAGCGCAGCAGGGCACCATATCGGAGCCTTTCGCTCCCCTCCCCCAGCGGCTCCAGCGTTTCGTGGTCCAGTGCGGCCCATGCGCATGCCACACGGCGGATCGCGCCTTGCAGAACGGCGCTATTCACAGTTGGCTCGGCCATCAGTCCGCCATCGAGCGGGAAGCTCTCCCCCGCTTTGAGCTGGCGTTTTACTTCGACGATGCCGTTACGCGTATCGAGCGATACTACCGTGCCGACACGGCGCAGGCTCGGCACATGGATCACAGTCTGCTTCTCGCGCAGCTTGGTGTCCTGCGGCGGAAAGCGATAGCGGGCGATGGTGCTCTTCTTCTCGGCCCGAAGCCATTCTTCCCCATCGGGCCGGATCACACCGATACATTCGCCATCTTCTACCAATTCATCGGCATCGCGCTCACACCGGTCGAACATCGCCCACAGCGCAGGCTTGTCCGCGCGGCGGTGGAACTGCGTCAAATGCGCCATCAGCGTGCGAATGCGCGGGTCTTCGGGGCTGCTTGCCGCACGGATCGCGTCGATCAGTTTCGCGGCAGCTTCCTCTGCCGCGATGCGCTGCTCGGTCTTCTCCTCGGTCACCGGCGTGGCAGGGCCGATTTCGCGCCAGGGCAGGTCAGCTATGCGCAGTGACACCAGCCAGTCGCGCAAAGCCTCGGTATTTTCACAATCGACGCGGTTATATTCGAGGATGCCGTCGAGGATCGCCTGATCGCCGGTTTCCTGCCAGCTCTTGTACTCAACGATAGACTGATCGGCTTTCACCACGGCCTGATCGCGCTTCTCCGCGAAGAAGATCTCCATCGTCTTTAATGACAAATCGGGCTCGCTGGTGCGGATCGACTGGCGCAGCACGCCATAGAGATCGACGAAACGGCGCTGGCGCAGCAGATCGTCGAGCAGATCCTCGCGGCTTGCGTGCAAAGTCGACAGGCGCCGCAGCGAGGTGATCTCATAGGGCGCGTAATGATAGACATGGGCACCGGGATGATTGCGCAAATGCTGCGCGATCCAGTCGAGCATCCCTTCAAAAGCTACGCGTTCGGCGTCGTGATCATGCGCCCATTCGAACTTGAATTCGGGCTGTGATCCATCTCGGAAGTGCAGCCCCCACAGATAGTCGAGCCCGCCCTCTTCCAGCGGATCGCCTTCGAGGTCAAAGAACAGGTCCGCCGGATCGGGCGGCGGCATGGTGTGAAAGCCCCTCCCCTCCTCCAATGGAAGCGGCTCGACGCAAGGGCCCCCACCCTCGCGCCGAGCCTGCTGCAAGCGCGCCTGCGCCTGCAACTTGCCGAGCGTGTTTTGCGCCATGCGAGGGACACGCGTGCCTTCCCCCATGGTCGCGAGTTCGCCCAGCGTGACGATTCCGGCCTTGCGCAGCTTTTCGGCCTGCGGGCGGCCCAGCCCCGCGACCAGCGACAAATGGTCCGCCGTTTCCCACTCGGCATTACAATGGTCGCGCCATGCGCACAGGTCGCACGCGTCGCAGGGTTCTGGAAGCGAAGCCGGTGCACCGCTTTCGATGAAGTCCAGATAGCGCCGCTCTGCCGCGCGAAGCACATGCGAAAACAAGTTCAGACGGAAGCTGTGCGTCTGCCCATCGCCGGTCGCCACATGGATACGGCTTGGCAAGACGCCCTGCACCTGCTCCATCATCCGCGCATAGAGGCCGAGTTGTACGATATGCGATGCCTTGGGCGTGCGGGCGAGCTTGGTATCGACCGGCTCATACGACCATGCGCCCAGCGATGAAGGTTCTTTCACCCGGATCAGGAAATCGGCATAGCCATGCCAGGGCGGGCTCAGGAACGCTGCCTGAAATATCGACTGCGCGCCGCTTTCCATAGCGGCAATGGTGGCTGCGGCCCGTTCCTCCAGCGTGCCGGCGGTCGCGATCTCGACCAGCCCTCCCTTCGCTTCGAGAAACTGACGATACGTTTCCTCGTGCTTCAACCCGGCTTTTTGGGTCAACACATTCAAATCACCATCTGCCGCTTTGTCCGGCGCAGCAGCGGGATCGGTTGCCTGCAGCAAATGCAGCGCCGTGGCATGGCCGCAACCTAGAAAGCGGACCAGATCGGAAGGCGCGTGAAGCAGCGCGCCATTGTGAATGTACAAGATTGCCCCCTGAACGAATGAACTGCGGCCGTTATTTCCTACACCTGCGTCAGATTCGGTCGTTGCCGCCGCTTGCGTAAGGCAATACGAGTTTCCCGCGCAGGACGGGGAAGCGTTTGGACCGCACAGACGACCCCGACTTCGGACAATTCTCGGTGGATGTTCTCGCTACCAAGAACGACATCGATGGCCCCTCCCCCGTATACCCCGCACGGCGTTTAAACGTCGCAGTCAAACAAGGAGCTTTTTGCGGTGCTTGTCGATTGCCGCAACCACTTCGCTCGGAAAGGGAAGATGGCTGCGTTCTTGATCCCATAGCTGATCGAAGCGCGCGACAGTGTCACGCGCTGTCGACACCACAAGGTGCGAGGGAAGCCGCGCTTTGTCGGCGATTG
>NZ_JAYPTL010000122.1:0-2194 GCF_038133525.1 Erythrobacter sp.
CAAGGCGTCCGTCTGCCGGACCTTCAAGGTGCCGCGTTCGACCCTTCTCGGCACGCTTGCCCGGATCGGCTGGACCGCACCGGCCAAGGTCTAAGCCGATGCCGCGTCGCGCCGTCCTGTCGGACGAGCAACGCGCGGCGTTGCTCGCGCTTCCCGACGACGAAACCCTGCTCGTCCAGCACTGGACATTGAGCCGGGACGACTTGGCCATCATCGTCCGCCGGAGGCGACCGCATAACCGGCTGGGTTTCGCGATCCAGCTTTGCGCGCTGCGCTATCCTGGCCGTTTCCTGCGACCCGGTGAACTGATCCCTGATACGCCGCTCGCGTTCGTCGCAGAGCAATTGCAGGTCGGACCCGAGGTGCTGGCCGACTACGCGACGCGCGGCCCGACCCGGTACGAACAGCTCGATGCACTGCGCGATGCATTCGGCTTCATGCCGCTCAGTCGGCCGCTGCGAACGACGTTGCAGGAATGGCTCCTGCCGATCGCGCTGACGACGACCAGCGGGGCTAGGCTGGCGCGCGTGATGCTGGATGAGTGCCGGCGACGGCGCATCATTGTGCCGGGCATCAGTTCGGTCGAGCGGATGGTCGCACAGGCGTTGCTCGATGCCGAACGCCATGTCGCCGAGCATCTGACCCGAGGACTCGATGCTCGACAGCGCCGGCTGCTCGATGCGCTTCTCCTGCCCCACACAGGCACGAACTTGAGCGATCTGGCCTGGGTGCGGCAGTCACCCGGCAAGCCCGGCCGAAAGACATTCGCCGCCATCATCGAGCGACTGACACTGCTTCGGGCCATCGGGATCGATCCGGATATCGCCGTAGGCGTCCATCCCGAGCGCCTCCGACGCCTGTGCCAGGAAGGCGTGCGGCTGACCGCGCAACATGTTCGGACGCTGCAAGCGACGCGGCGTCGCGCCACATTGGTGGCGACCATCCTCGAAACCATCGTTACCCTCACCGACGATGCGGTGCTGATGTTCGATCGCCTGCTTGGGCAGATGTTCCGGCGCGAACAGAACAGCGCGGACACGACACTCAAGCGCAACCGGCGCACCATCAACGGCAAAATCCGGCTGCTTGCCCAACTCGGCGCTGCCTTGCTCGCCGCCAAGATATCAGGTGGCGATATCGGCGCTGCGGTCGAGGCAGCGATCGGATGGAATGATCTCGGCCGCGAGGTCGATGAAGCCCGCAAGCTGATCCGCCCCGATTCGGTCGATCCCGTCGCGGTCGCCGCGACCAATTACCCCGTCCTCCGACAGGTCGGTCCCTCGTTCATCGCCTCGTTCACATTCGGGGCGGTGCCAGCCTGCCATGCGCTCGCGCGAGCGGTCGCGATCATGCGCGACCTTCATTTTGGTCATCTGCGCAAATTGCCTGCAGGCACGCCAGTCGGCTTCATCCGGCAAGCTTGGCGTCGGGCGATCGGCACCGGCATTCCCGATCGCAGGATCTATGAATTGTGCGTGCTGGTCGAGCTTCGCGACCGGCTTCGCGCCGGCGACATGTGGGTCGAGGGAAGCCGACGCTATCGTGCTGTCGAGCAGCAACTCATTCCTGCCCCCGTATTCGCCAACATGCGCGCGGCCGGCCCCTTGCCGATACCGGCACCGGATACGGCCGATATCTGGCTGGCCGAACGACGCGCCCGCCTCGCCCGTCGATTGGCCGAGGTCGAGCGAAAGGCGGAGACGGACGCGCTGGAAGACGTGCAGCTCAGCTTGGGCAGGCTGCGGATTTCGCCCTTGAAGGCGATTACTCCCGAGGAATCCGATACCGCCCTTGCGCCGCTCTATGCGCATCTGCCCGCGATCCGCATCACCGACCTTCTTGCCGAAGTCGATCGATGGACCGGGTTCAGCCAGTGCTTCACGCATCTGCAAAGTGGCCGTGCCGCGGATGAACCACGTGCGATCCTCACGGCGGTGCTCGCCGATGCCACCAATCTGGGCCATACGCGCATGGCGGAAGCCTGCAATCTCGTGACCCAGCGCCAACTCGGTTGGCTCGCCTCATGGCATCTGCGCGAGGAAACCTACGGTCGCGCGCTCGCCCGGCTTGTCGACGCCCAACACACCGCGCCGCTGGCCGCGCTGTTCGGGTCCGGCACCTCGTCCAGCTCAGACGGTCAGAACTTTCCGCTCGACCGCCGCGCCCAGGCAACCGGCGCAGTCAATCCGCACAA
>NZ_JAYPTL010000122.1:2204-3143 GCF_038133525.1 Erythrobacter sp.
GCTCCACCACGGCGCCGATCTGCACATCGAAGAGCATCACGTCGATGGCGGGGGCGTCTCCGACCATGTGTTCGCGCGATGTCATCTGCTTGGGTTCCGGTTCGCGCCGCGTATCCCGAATATCGCCGCACGCCGTTTGCACCTGTTTAACGGCATCGAACCCGGCCCCGATATTGCGCCGCTGGTCGCGGGCCGCATCGACGAAGGTCTGATCGAGGCACACTGGGACGACGTGCTGCGACTGGGAACCTCGATCCGCACAGGCGTCGTCAGCGCCTCGATCATGCTGGAACGGCTCGGCTCCTATCCACGCGCCAACGGCCTGGCACTGGCGTTGCGCGAGATCGGTCGCGTCGAGCGTACCCTGTTCACGCTCGACTGGATCGAGCAGCCCGAACAGCGTCGCCGCGCCACCCGCGAACTCAACAAGGGAGAAGCGGAAAATGCCCTGAAACGCGCCATCTTCTTCCATCGCATCGGCCGTATCCGCGATCATGCGCTGCAAGCCCAAAGCCATCGGGCGAGCGCGCTGAACCTCGTCGCCGGTGCCATCGTCCTGTGGAACACGACCTACCTGCAAGCCGCCCGGATGCATCTCGCCAACCTCGGCCGGCCGGTCCCGCCGGACCTGCTGCAACACCTATCACCGCTCGGTTGGCAGCATATCAATCTCACCGGCGATTACCTCTGGACCGATCCCGATGCGCCATCCACCGCGCTCAGACCGCTTCGCCAGATGCGCGCCGTCGAAGGCACGGCAAAACCTTAGCGTATATCTGGGTCCGTTCTGTGTACCGACCCCTAAAGGCGGAACGAGGCGATGGTCGTTATTCAAGCCTTCGCCTTAGTGATGAGTTCCAGCGCCCGCCGGAGATCATCAGCGACCAACTCCGACAGCTCATCGAGACGAGCGAGGCCGGGCGTGCGTTGCGCCGCCCC
>NZ_JAYPTL010000123.1:0-2969 GCF_038133525.1 Erythrobacter sp.
GGGGACAAGCTGTGGCGCATGCCGCTGGGTGCTGCCTACGACAAGCTGATCGACAGCCCGATCGCCGACATGAAGAATATTGGCGACAAGGGTGCAGGTTCGATCACTGCCGCGCAGTTCCTCCAGCGCTTTATCGCCAATGGCACGCCCTGGGCGCATTGCGACATCGCCGGGATGGTCTGGTCGGACAAGCCTGGCCAGACCTGGGGCAAGGGCGCGACCGGCTATGGCGTGCGGCTGATGGATCGTCTGATCGCCGATACGGTCGAGGGCTAGTGCGCGCGACTGGTCATGCCGATCGGGCCTCAAGCAGCAAAGCGGTAGGCCACGAATGAGGGTCGACTTCTACCAGCTCAGTCGGGACCCGGTCGACATCACCGTGGCGAAGCTCGCTCGCAAGGTGATGCAGTCTGGCGAACGGCTGCTGGTGGTTTCGGGCGATCCTGACCAGCGCGAAGCCCTGTCGCGCGTGATGTGGGCGCAGGATGGCGCGGCCTTTCTCGCCCATGGCATGGCGGGGTCTCCCGACGATGCGCGCCAGCCGATCCTGATCTCGGACAGTGCTGCGGCGCCCAATGGCGCGGGCATGGCGATCATTGCCGATGGGCAGTGGCGCGAAGAAGCCACTGCCTTCAGCAGGGTGTTGCTGCTGTTCGATGCGGCGGCACGCGACAATGCAGCCCAGCTTTGGCGGCGGTTTGCAGCGGACGAGGCGGTCGATAACCGCATCTTCAAGCAGGACGAAACGGGCGGTTGGCGTGAAGGGGCCTGAGCGCTAGCCTGTCCGGCAAAGAGGGGGATCTACATGCGCCGTATTGCCTTGCTATCGTTGTCGCTGGCCCTCGCCGGCTGCGGGTCCGCGAATGAGGGCACGCTGACCGACGAGGACGGCGACAAGGTCGGAACCTATGAGATCGACGGCGGCGAAACGCGTGCCTCGATCACCGACGAAGATGGCACGGTGACGACCCTGGCTGCTGGTGAGCAGGTGCCGGTCAAACTGCCGCAAGGTTTCTCGATCGCTCCTGGACTCAAGGTGCTCAACAACACCCATGTCGAACGCGACGGGGGTAGTTTCGTACTCCTGACCATGCAGGGCGACATGCCTGTCGACGAGGCGATCGAGTTCTATCGCAAGCAGGCGGAAGCTGCCGGCGTGCAGGTGAACGTCGATATCGTTACGGGTGAATCCACCACCATTGCGGGTGAAGGCAAGGGCGGACTCGCCTTTTCAGCCATGGCCAGTCGCAGCGGTGACAAGACCGCGGTGCAACTGACGCTCAACCAGGGCCTCAAATAGCCGCAGAGGCGCGCAAGCTTCGCACTTGCCCGCGCGCCTGCGCGGCGCTAGGGGCGCGCGCAACAATTTCCCCCATCTGCAAGGATAATTCCCATGGCGGTTACCCGCACCTTTTCGATCATCAAGCCCGATGCCACCCGCCGCAACCTGACCGGTGCGGTCACCAAGATGCTGGAAGAAGCCGGCCTGCGCGTCGTTGCCAGCAAGCGTATCCACATGACCCGCGAACAGGCCGAAGGCTTCTACGCGGTGCACAAGGAACGCCCCTTCTTCGGTGAACTGTGCGAATTCATGATGAGCGAACCGGTCGTGGTGCAGGTCCTCGAAGGCGAAGACGCCGTGACCCGTAACCGCGACATCATGGGCGCGACCAACCCGGCCGACGCTGCCGAGGGCACGATCCGCAAGACTCATGCCCTCTCGATCGGCGAGAACACCGTCCACGGTTCGGACAGCGACGAAAACGCCGCGATCGAGATCGCCTTCTTCTTCAAGCCTGAAGAAATCGTCGGCTGATCCGAAACACTCGGCATTCATGCGGGCGCGCTCCTGGCGGGGCGCGCCCGTTTTGCTGTGGGGGCTGGGGTGAAGTCGCAATTTGGTCATGCCGCTGAAATCCGGTATGATCGCCCGATCGAGAGGATTGGGTCGCGCGGTCTTCTGGGGAGGACACTATGGCGCGACTTACGATCATGGCGATATCGCTCGCTGTCTACTTCGCTTTCTTCGGCGCATTCCTGTATCTGGTCGGCTTCGTCGGCGAGTTCGCTTTCATGCCGACGCATCTCGACAAGGGGGGTGCGGCGCCGCCGGTGCAATCGGTGATAATCGACATCGCGCTGATTGCCCTGTTCGGCCTGCAGCATTCGGTCATGGCGCGACCAGGCTTCAAGGCCCGGATCACCAAGATCATTCCTGCCGCGATGGAGCGGAGCGTCTATTGCCTCGCAACCGTGGCAGCGCTCGTCATCCTGTTTGCCGGCTGGCACCCGATCGAAGGCACCCTTTGGACGATCGAGGGCGAATTGGGGCAGGCGGTCATGAACGGCCTGTTCTGGGCCGGTTTCGGCATCGTCTTCATTTCAACCTGGCTGATCAATCACTTCGAACTGTTCGGCCTGCAGCAGGCCTGGCTTAACCTGCGCGGTTCGCAGCCGAGCGCGCCAGTCATGCGTACGCCCATGTTCTACAAGCTCGTGCGCCACCCGATCTATGCCGGCTTCTTCCTCGCCTTCTGGGCCACTGCGACCATGACCTATGGCCACCTGCTCTTTGCGGTCGGCATGACAATCTACATCATGATCGGGATCGCACATGAAGAACGTGACCTGATCAAGTTGTTCGGCGACGATTACGTGACCTATCGCCAAAAGGTTGGCGCTTTCATCCCCGGTATCGGCAAGACTGGCTGAGTTTCAGGAGAATTCCGCAATCTGGGCCCGGTGCGTGTGGTGCGTGCCGTTCGCCGCGCGCCCCATCTCGCGTTCCATCGCCGAGAGTGCTGAAGCGCTGAGCTCCAGCCCCAGCGCATGGTAGATATGCCTGATCTCGCCGTGCCAGTCGGCATCCAGCCGCGCGAAATCGACCCGCGCCACGGGGCCTTGGAATACCTCCAGCGCGGCGTCGATCCGCCTCTGCCGCAGGGCCAGCTTGCGCTGCCATTCGGATC
>NZ_JAYPTL010000124.1:0-2934 GCF_038133525.1 Erythrobacter sp.
ACCGCGGCCCGCACATCGACAAGAAGTCGCGCGAGCAGTTCGAGGTGCGCACCTATAAGCGGCTGCTCGACATCGTGCAGCCCAACGCCCAGACGGTCGACGCGCTGATGAAGCTGGACCTCGCCGCTGGCGTGAACGTCGAAATCAAGCTCGCTTGATCTGACGCTTCGGTCTGCGGCCCGGACCTTAAACCGGCCGAGATTTTCAGGGGTCCTCGATGACCCAGCCCGGTTGAAAGGCCGGGCAAGACATCGGGATACCGCCGGATCTGATCCGGGTCTGCGTCCCCCGTCTCGCTCCCAAGGCCTTAAGGCTGCGGAAGCAATCAGCCCGGACGGGGCGACGCATCACTCAATGGGCTGGCAAGCACGCGGGATGGGCCCGTGTGCCTCTGTTTAGGAGTTGACGATGCGCACTGGCGTTATCGCAAAGAAAGTCGGGATGACCCGCCTCTTCCAGGAGGACGGTCGGCACGTGCCGGTCACCGTTCTCGCGCTGGAGGACTGCCAGGTCACCGCTCATCGCACCGAAGACCGTGACGGCTATTTCGCCCTCCAGGTCGGTTCGGGTGAGGCGAAGCAGAAGAACGTGAACAAGCCGCAGCGTGAAGCCTTTGCCAAGGCTGAGGTTCCGCTGAAGATGAAGGTTGCCGAGTTCCGTGTGGACAATGAGGAAGGTCTCCTTCCCGTCGGTGCCACCATCTCGGCTGAGCACTTCGTCGCTGGACAGAAGGTCGACATCACCGGCCACACCCAGGGCAAGGGCTTTGCCGGCGCCATGAAGCGCTGGGGCTTCGGCGGTATGCGCGCCACCCACGGTGTTTCGATTAGCCACCGTGCACACGGTTCGACCGGTAACCGCCAGGATCCGGGTCGCGTGTTCAAGGGCAAGAAGATGGCCGGTCACATGGGTGATCGTCGCCGCACGCAGCAGAACCTCGAGATCGTCCGTACCGACGCCGATCGCGGCTTGCTCTTCGTCAAGGGCTCGGTCCCTGGTTCGAAGAATGGTTGGCTGCTGGTTCGCGACGCGGTCAAGCTTCCGCTTCCCGAAGGCGTGCCGTTCCCCGGTGCAGTCGTCGAAAAGAAGGGTGCTGCCCCTGTGCAGGACGAGACCCCGACCACGCCGGTCGAGGTGATCGATGACGCCGTGAACACCACCGAAACGCCCGCAGCCGATACCGGCTCGGACGAGAACAAGGAGGGCTGATCCGTGAAGGTGAAGGTCCAGAAAATCGACGGCAAGGCTGCTGGCGATGTTGAGCTCAACGATGCCGTGTTCGGTGTCGAGCCGCGCGCCGACATCCTGCACCGCGTTGTGACGTGGCAGCTCGAAAACCGCCGCGGCACTGCCCGCCCGACGCGTGAGCGTTCGGACGTTGCCCGCACCGGCAAGAAGTGGGGCCGCCAGAAGGGCGGCGGCACGGCTCGCCATGGTGACCGCGCTGCGCCGATCTTCATCGGCGGTGGTAAGGCCCACGGTGCCAAGCTGCGCGACTTCAACCAGTCGCTGAACAAGAAGATCCGTGCCCTCGGTCTCAAGATGGCACTTTCGAGCAAGGCGAAGGACGGCCTCGTTGTCGTCGACAGTCTCGAGCTCAAGGACGCCAAGACCAAGGCTCTGGCTGCGACGTTCGGCAAGAACGGCTGGAACGGCAAGGTTCTGGTGATCGACGGTGAAGCTGTCGATGCCGGCTTCGCTAAGGCTGCGCGCAACCTGCCTGGCGTCAATGTGCTGCCGGCCATGGGTGCCAACGTCTACGACATCCTGAAGCACGACACGCTGGTCCTGACCAAGGACGCGGTCGCGAAGCTGGAGGCCCGTTTCAATGGCTAAGAAGCAGGACATCGATGCGCGTCACTATGACGTGATCCTCGCGCCCCACATCACCGAGAAGTCGACCCTGGCTTCGGAGAACAATGCCGTCGTCTTCAAGGTCGCCGGCACTGCCACCAAGCCGCAGATCAAGGAAGCGGTCGAGGCGATCTATGCTTCGCAGAAGGCCAAGGTGCTTTCGGTGAACACGATCGTGGTGAAGGGCAAGACCAAGCGCTGGAAGGGCAAGGCCTACAAGCGCAGCGACGTGAAGAAGGCGATCGTGACCCTCGCAGAGGGTTCGATGATCGACATCACCGAAGGTGTGAGCTGATCCCATGGCACTGAAGAATTACAAACCGACCAGCCCGGGCCGTCGCGGCCTGATCCTCGTCGACAAGTCGGCGCTCTACAAGGGCAAGCCGGTCAAGGCGCTCGTCGAAGGCAAGCGCAAGACCGGTGGACGCAACAACAAGGGCCATGTCACCTCGCGCGGCATGGCTGGCGGCCACAAGCAGAAGTACCGCTTTGTCGACTTCAAGCGTCGCAAGTGGGACGTTGAAGGCACCGTGGAACGGCTCGAATACGACCCGAACCGCACCGCTTTCATCGCGCTCGTCAAGTATGACGACGGCGAACTGGCCTACATCCTTGCGCCGCAGCGTCTGGCCGTTGGCGACAAGGTCGTCGCCGGTGAGAAGACCGACACCAAGCCTGGCAATGCCATGCTGCTCGGTCAGATGCCGGTTGGCACGATCTGCCACAACGTCGAAATGAAGCCGGGCAAGGGCGGTCAGATCGCTCGCGCTGCAGGTTCCTATGTCCAGCTGGTCGGTCGTGACCGCGGCATGGTCATCGTCCGTCTCAACAGCGGTGAGCAGCGTTACCTGCGCGCCGACTGCATGGGTACGGTCGGTGCGGTGTCGAACCCCGACAACCAGAACCAGAACCTGGGCAAGGCCGGTCGTCGTCGCTGGATGGGCATCAAGCCGCTTACTCGCGGCGTTGCCAAGAACCCGGTCGACCACCCGCACGGTGGTGGTGAAGGCCGCACCAGCGGTGGCCGTCACCCGGTTACCCCGTGGGGCAAGCCGACCAAGGGTGCCCGCACCCGCAACA
>NZ_JAYPTL010000125.1:0-810 GCF_038133525.1 Erythrobacter sp.
TCTGGCCTTCGGTGAGCAGCATGACCAGGGGCCGCCCCCGGTCGTCGCAGACGGTGTGCAGCTTGGAGTTCAGGCCGCCCTTGGGTCGCCCGATGCGGCGGGGAACATCCCCTTTTTGAGCAGGCTCGCCGCCGTGCGATGCGCCTTCAGGTGGGTGCTGTCGATCATGATGGCGTCCGGCTCTCCCGCCTGTCCGGCCAGGGCCGCGAAGATGCGGTCGAACACCCCCAGGCGGCTCCAGCGCACAAACCGATTATACAGCGTCTTGTGCGGCCCATAGGCCGACGGCGCATCGCGCCAGCGCAGGCCGTTCCGGATCACGAACACGATCCCCGACACCACCCGCCGGTCATCCACCCGAGGTACGCCGTGCGCCAACGGAAAGAACGGCGCAATCACCGCCATCTGCCTGTCCGACAACCACAAAAGATCGCTCATCAACGCCTCCCCGATCCCTATCGGGAATCAGAGCAACGCCCGTCATGCAAGCAATTTAATAGGTCCTGAGCCTAGATGGGCAATGTTGGTCGACCACCGGGCAATGGATTTGAAAACACCCGAATGCATGTAGTGTCGAAAGACCAACAGCGCGTAATTGGGGTCCACGTGCTCATACGCTCTGAAGCGTATAAGCGTATTCTGGAAGCACGCGCCCGGCACCTCACCTCGGTAGATCGCTGGGCGACCCACCAGCTCAGGGCTCTGTCCCTCGTTCAGCAGAATGTCCCCGTCGCGCACTTCATAGATGGCCACTTCCTCAGGCTCGAAGTTCATGCGGAGCACTTCCGAGGTATCTATCCGATCCTCATA
>NZ_JAYPTL010000125.1:820-2811 GCF_038133525.1 Erythrobacter sp.
AGACGTTGGCGACCCGAAGATAGGGCCGCATGTGCTTGCCGCGTTCATGCTTGGGTGAACGCTGGCGGCCGAGGGTCACCTCGCCCGCCCCATCGACGCGCGACCAAGCCCAGCCCGCGGGAAGCACCGGGTCAAAGCCTTCTAGGTTAGGCGCCCGTTCGCTTTGACCGAATAGATCTGGTTCAGCGCGCGCCGCGCTCGCCGGCGTGCGGCTGCGCTCGGATAGCTCTTCATCCCGCTGCGCGACCAGCTCACCGGCAACGGCCGCAGCGAGCACCTCTCGGAGCTGCTCATCCAGAAGCCGCAATGCGGACTGGAGTCGCGTCTCGGCCTCGCGGATTTCGGTCAAGCGTTGGTCAGCTATGGCAACGATCCGCGCCTGTTCCTTCAACGGTGGCAATGGAAAGTCTAGTTCTGCGAATCGCGAAGCGCCGAGATGCTGAATGCCGACACCTCGAGCGGCTTGAGCGAAGGCGCCGGATACGGCCATTTGTCGGAATACGATCAACGCATACTCGGGCGTGGTTAGATGGGGGCGAAAACGGATGACCGTGTTCTGATAGCAGCAGGGCTGCACCTCACCGCGCCAGATCGCTGATCGGCCGACTTGGCTAGCGCTCCCCGAGGCTTCGGTCAGCAGGACATCCCCCACCTCAAGACCGAACACCTGCTGCTCGGCCGGGGTGAAATTCATCTCCAGCAGGTCATCAAGATTGATACCCGCAGGGGTGATATTCGCGGCTCGAATATATTTGGTCAGGTGTTCGCCCATGGCTTGATCCGGGGACCGTTGACGGCCGAGTCGAACGGCGCCGGCCTGGTCGACGCGGACCACCGCCCAGCCGGCCGGAAGGTCGGGTCGAGAAGGTGTCTGATCGTCGTTCGTGCTCATGGTCTTGTGCGCCTATTACCGCGCACCAAGAAGCTGAACCGCCCAAAGGCTCGCCTTCACCCCCTTGATGCGTCCGGCTGTAAGCCGTACAATAGCCTTCAGGCGATCATTAAGGCAATGGCCCATGAAACATACGGCGGCGAAAAGGCGGGTCGCGGCCCGCAGCGAGCGATTGGAGGCGCGTGTGTCCTCTGATCAGAAGGAACTTTTCCTCCGTGCTGCCGAGTTGCAGGGCCGAACGCTCACGGATTTTGTCATCTCGAGCGTGCATGAGGCCGCCGTGCGCACCCTTGAGGACCTGCAGTCGGTCAAGCTAGCGGTTGATGAAAGCCGCGCTTTCGCCGAGGCTCTCCTGAACCCCCGAGAGCCCGGCTCGCGACTTTCCGCGGCCGCTCGGCGCTATATGGCGTCGGTCGCGGCGCATGAGCCGAATGCTCGCTAGCCCTTGTTGATCCAGACACTCGACGACACTCACGATCGCGCCGGGTTCGAGTCCGGCGTGGACGCGCTAGACCGATATTTCCGCACCCAAGCCAGTCAGGACGTTCGCCGACGCGTCGCCTCCTGTTTCGTCCTCGTAGAGGGTGATCTCACGCCTCTCGCGTTCTCGACACTTGCCAGAACATCGATCGCTCTGTCCAACCTTCCGGCAACGCTGACGAAGCGCTTGCCGCGCTACCCCGTCGTACCGGCGACGTTGCTCGGGCGACTCGCCGTCGATCGGCGCCATCGCGGACGCCGACTGGGCGAGCACATGCTTTTGGACGCCTTCGCACGAGCGCTGCGCAGCGAAATCACCACATTCGCCATCCTGGTCGACGCGAAGGACGAAGCCGCAGGAGCTTTCTACCGCGCCTACGACTTCCTTCCCTTGGATAACGCCGGCCGCCGTCTTTTCCTCCCGATGGCCGAGGTCGCTCGCCTGTTCGCGTAACGCCGTAGGCCTTCAAGAGTGAAGTGCCCCTTGAACACCGGTACGAGAGCGTCCATGCCCGCCCAACCCGCCCACTGCGGCTTTGTCCCGCCCTCTTAATCGGTACGCTAACCGAGTAGCACTTCTATCTCTTTGTTCTCAACAAGCGTGCTGATCTCACTGTAG
>NZ_JAYPTL010000126.1:0-2808 GCF_038133525.1 Erythrobacter sp.
TTTGCGGTTTGCCCTCCCCCTCCCATCCTCGCCGGAAGGCAGGTGCGCATGGCAGGGCCATGCGCGCCAGCGGTGGAGATGGTGTGTTTGCGGAGAGCGTTGCGCTAGTCATGCGCGTCGAGAGCTTCGCTCACTGTGACTGTACCCGAGCAATAGGCTCCCCATGCCGCCATGAGTTTCACCCGCATACCGGGATCCTCCTTGGTGCCGAGATAGGTGGTGCGGCGATACGCCGCCTGCACCGCATCTGGCGTCTTGTGGGCCAGCGCAGCCTCGACCACCGCATTTGGAAAGCCAGCGTTCGCCGCCCAATCCGTGAAGGCCGAGCGAAACCCGTGGACATGAAAGGGTTCTTGCATGTCGCGCAGCACCTTGAGCAGCGTCATGTCGGACATCGCTTTGCCGGTTGCACCGGAGAAGACGACTTCGGCACCTTCGACCTTGAAAGCATCCGCCTTTGCAAGGACACCTAGTGCGGCCTCGGAAAGCGGGACGACATGTGCCTTGCTGCGCTTCATATGCTCTGCGGGGATCGTCCAGAGGCGCTCTTCCAGATCGAATTCGTCCCACGTCGCGAGTCGGACCTCCTGCGAGCGCGTGCCGGTCAGGATCAAGAGATCGAGCGCGAAACGACCGAAGGATGGCCTGCGCCTCAGTGCGGTCAGAAACGATGGAATGGCGACATAGGGCATCGCCTTGCGGTTCTGGGTTTTCTTGATCTGCCGTGGCAGGCCCCTCCCCGCCTTTAGGCTGCTATTGCCCGACGGTGCTTCAGTTGAGCGCCAGCCCTTGGCATGCGCGTAGTCCAGAACCGCGCAAATCCGGTTCCGCACCTGGCGAGCCGTTTCTGGGATTTCCTGCCAGATCGGAGTGAGGACCGAGATAATGTCCGCCGCAGTGACACTACCCGTCGGCATATCCCCGAGCCTTGGAAACGCGTAGTTCTCCAAACTGGCCAGCCACTGGCGTGTGTAGACATCACTCTTCCAGCCCGCTTCGTTTTCGGAGTGGTATTGGGTAGCGGCTTCGCGAAAGGTCACTTTGGCGGCGGCCTCGTCTTTGCGCTCAGTCAGTACGTCACGCTTTTCCACTTTGACAGCCTTGCGCAGATCGTTCGCCAGTGCCCGCGCATCCGCCAGCGTGACGAGCTTGGCGCTACCTAACCCGATATCCCGTCGCTTGCCTTCTTGCTGGAGTCGCAGCAGCCATGACGCCGCGCCGGTTTTTCCAACCTTCAGAAAGAGGCCGTCGCCATCTTGATAGGTTCCGGGTTTCATCAAAGCGGCCTTTACCGCCACTGCAGAAAGCTTGCCCATTTCCTTCCCCACATTTCTGTAGGCCGCTCCGGAACATACAAGTGTGGGGAAGCACAGTTCTTTCCCCACACCTTCCCCACACTAAGCCTCGGATACGGCTGGATCGCGATGGCTGTTTGGGGACGGAATAGGCGCAGTATATCGCAGAAATCCTAGGGTTTCCACGGATTTCTGGGGATGCTGATAGATGCCAAAAGAAGGGGCGGTGGTGGACAGGGCTGGATTCGAACCAGCGTACGCTTGCGCGGGCAGATTTACAGTCTGCTGCCTTTAACCACTCGGCCACCTGTCCACACGGGCCATTTCACGAAGAAATCGAGGGATCCGAAGTCAGACCCCGTGCCGAGAGGCGCCCCTTTGGCGAAGCGGCGCTTGCCTGTCAATGGCCTCACTGGCACAGGCCGCAGCCAAGCTGGAATACAGGACGAAACCAATGGCAAAAGGCGAACGCAAGAAGGCCCTACGCGGCAGAGCTGGTCGGATGAAGGGCGGTCGCGGCAGCGGCCGTGCCGGCACTGGACAGGTGCGCTTGTGGGGACGGCACGCGGTCGAGGCTGCGCTCAAGAACCCCGATCGGGTACACCGCAAACTATGGGCCACCCGCGAGGGTATCGAATCGCTCGATGGCGAGTTGCCACAGGATTTCCCGCTTGAGTATGCGGATGCCGCCGATCTCGCCCGCCTAGTGGCCAAGGATGCACCGCATCAGGGGCTGGTGTTAGAATGTGCTCCGCTCGAAGACATCCATCTCGACGAGGTGCTCGATGGCGATCCGGCTCGGCCCATTGTGGTGCTCGACCAGGTTACCGATCCACACAATGTCGGAGCAATCATGCGATCTGCAGCTGCGTTTGGTGCTGCAGCGCTGGTCACACAGGATCGCCATGCCCCGCCTGAAGGTGGAGTGATTGGTAAGTCGGCATCGGGGGCTCTCGAGATCTTGCCCTGGATACGCGTGGTCAACCTTGCCCGCGCGCTCGAACAAATGGCAGAGGCCGGCTACTGGCGGATTGGCCTGACCGGCGGCGCCACGTCCACACTGGCCGAGGCCCTGCCCGAAGGCCCCGTTGCGCTCGTGCTTGGGGCAGAAGGCGAAGGCATGCGGCACAACATCGAGCAGCACTGCGACGCGCTGGCCAAGCTGCCGATCGGTGAGGAAATCGAAAGCCTGAATGTTTCGAATGCTGCTGCGATCTCGCTATATGCGGTGGCGACACGCTAGGCGTTCTTTTCTGGGGGATTGGGAGCGATGGAATTCAAGATGATCCGGGGCCTGGCCCTGGCCGGTACAAGTGTGCTGATGCTGACGGGTTGCCTGTTCTCTCCCGGCAAGTTCACCAGCGAACTCACGCTGATGAAGGATGGCAGTTTCTCCTACAGTTACGACGGAGAGATCCAGATGCTGGCGCTCAGCAAGCTTGGAGAATTGGGCGACGAGGAAGAAACCTTCACCCCCCACTGCCTCGACGACGAAACCTTTGAGGAGCGAGAC
>NZ_JAYPTL010000127.1:0-2751 GCF_038133525.1 Erythrobacter sp.
CTCGTCGTGCATGGCGATATCCCGGGATCGCTCGAGAACTATCTGCAGGAAGCGTGGCGCGCCGGGCGTGACCGTGAGCATGCCGATTGCGTGCTGCTGTTTGCTGACGACGATGTGGAGCGGCAATTCACGCTCTCGGCCCGCTCCCGTCTTGCGCGGCATGAAATTGGCGCCATCCTCAAGGCCCTGCGCCGCCTCGATGATAAGACCACCAAACATGGCGATGTGGTCGCGACGTCCGGCGAGATCGTCCGCGCCGAGCAGGATCACGATTTCGAGCGGGACAAGCTCACCGACGATACGCGGGTCAAAACGGCGGTAGCCTGGCTTGAAGAAAGCAAGCTTCTGGCGCGCGAGGAGAACCGGGTCCGTATCTTTCCGGCTTCGCTCACCGTTCCGACCCTGAAACACGCCGAAGATATTCTCGCCAGAGCGGCGATCACTGGCGCGCGGCGCAAGCAACTCATCTCCATCGTTCGCCATCTCATGAGCGCCTCGCCCGATGAAGGGATCTCAACCGATGAACTGGCAGGAGTCAGCGGCCTTAGCCCGCGCGCGCTGCCCAAGGCGCTCCATGACCTGGAAGTGCTCGGTATCGCGCGCGATGATACGGCGATCACCGTATTCATCCACGTTGGCGTCGAAGGACAATCGAGCGAACGCTTGCGGCAGGCAGCCAGCCTTGAGGCCGCGCTGATCGATGTCATGCGCGAAACCGAACCCGATGCCGAAGGGGAGGGGACCTTTCCGCTCCAGCTGTCGCAGATCTGCCAGAAGCTGCGCGACGAAGGGCATGATAAGGCACGGCCCGATATCATCGACAAGATGCTGCGGGGCCTTGCTCAGGATGGCCGCGATGAGGACGGAGGCAGGGGCAATCTCTATGTCCGCAAGCAATCGCGCGATACGCTTTACGTAAAGCTGCAGCGATCCTGGGATACGCTGGCGCGCACGTCTTCGATCCGCCGGGATGGCGCTGAGAACCTACTCAAGCATTTCGTCGGCAAGCTCCCCAAGGGTAAGCGCGGCAAGGATTTGCAGGTTGAAACGACCATCGGCGCGCTGACGGCGGTGATTACCTCCGATGTCTTTCTGCGCACCGAGGTGAAGGATCCCACCAAGCTACTGAACCGCGCCATGCTCTGGATGCACGAGCAGGAGATCATGACGCTGGGCAAGGGGCTGACGGTGTTCCGCCAGGCGATGACCATTCACCTGAGGCCTGGCAACGACAAGTTCACGCGGCAAAACTTCATGCCGCTTGAGGACCACTACAGCGAGCAGACGATCCAGACCCACGTGATGGCGGCCTATGCGCGCAAGGGGCTTCTGTCGATCAAGCATGCGCAGCATCTGTCGGAAGACTATTTCACGCTCGATCAGGATACATTCCTCGATCGCTGGCTGCCAGGCGAGCGTATTGCGATCCGGCGCCAGACCACCCCTGCATCCTGGCAGGCAATTGTCGAAGATCTCGGCAATCCCGTGCAGCAAAGGATTGTTAGCGACGATCGTGAGCAAACCAATGTGCTGTTGTTGGCAGGGCCCGGCTCGGGCAAGACCCGCACACTGGTCCATCGCATTGCCTATCTCATCCGTGTGAGGCGCGAGAACCCGAACGGCATCCTCGTACTGAGCTACAATCGCCATGCCGTCACCGAGATCCGCGCGCGGCTGCGCCAGCTGATCGGTGATGATGCCAGGGGCGTTACGGTCTCGACCTGCCATGCTCTGGCGATGCGATTGGTGGGCGCAAGCTTCGTCGGTGCTCCCGCCGACAATCAAGCCTTTGATGAAGTGATTAACGAAGCTGTCCGGCAATTGCAGGGGGAAGGGCTAAGCAAGAGCGAGGCCGAGGCCCAGCGCGATGCGCTGATCCAGGGCTATCGCTGGATCCTGGTCGATGAATATCAGGACATCGGACCAGAAGCCTATGCGCTGATCGCCGCTGTCGCGGGTCGGTCACTCGACGATCCGGATATGAAGCTGAGCCTGTTTGCCGTCGGCGACGATGACCAGAACATCTATGCCTTCGACGGCGCGTCGGTGGAATATATCCGCCGGTTCGAGGAGGACTACCGGGCAAAGCCTGAATTCCTGGTCGAGAACTATCGTTCTACCCGCCACATTATCGATGCCGCCAATGCCGTGATTGCACCTGCGGCCGAGCGGATGAAACTGGGGCACGACATCATCATCAACCGTGCCCGCCTGAAAGAAGCTGCGGGCGGCGCGATGGCGCGGCTCGATCCCGTGGGGCAGGGGCGGGTGCAGGTCCTGTCCTGCCCGGGCACTTGGGCCGACAGGGCCTGTGCGTCGGTGGATGAGCTCATCCGTCTCTCCAACCTCGATCCTGACTGGGACTGGTCGAAAACTGCCATCATCGCGCGCAATTGGAAGCTGCTCGAGCCAGTGCGCAGCTATGCCGAATCCAAAGGCATTCCGGTTGAGTTGGCCAACGAGCATTTGCCCAGCATCTGGCGCCTACGCGAGACGCAGCTTTTCATCGAGCTTTGCAAAGCAGACCCCGCGCCGGTTCTGGGCGTTGAGGTCATGCGCCGGCATCTCGAACGCCAGCCCGCGAACCGCTGGACCGAACTGCTTGGCGAAGGGCTAGACGCTCTGGCGCGAGAGATCGGTGAAAGCGAGATGGCCGTTCCCGATCTGGTCGAATGGATTGCCGAATGGTGCAGGGACACGCGCGGTGACCAGCGAGGGCTGCTGCTGCTCACCGCCCATCGCGCCAAGGGG
>NZ_JAYPTL010000128.1:0-2705 GCF_038133525.1 Erythrobacter sp.
AGTTGCAACAGATCGCGAACAGCAGGTCCATCGCGGCCCGGCACGATGGGATCGCAAAGGCCGCGCAAGAGATGGTCACCGCGATTATCGCGCAGCAGCGAAGCCGCGCCGCGACAAATGACAATGGGGAGAGATCGCGTCAGGCGGAGAGGGCAGGGCCGTCGGTAGCCGGTTCAGTGACGCGCTCCGCAGCTGAAACCCCGAAGTCGCCGAAACTGACCGACGAGGCGATCATACAGCTGATGCGGACAAATCTTCTGCGCCCTCAAGTCGAAAGTGAGGACGAAGCACTTCGAGTCACCTTCTCGCGCCAGGATTGCGCGCTGTTTCGGCTTCCGAGCCGATGGGCCATCACTGATCCGCGGACAATGGAGCGGGTAACGGGGATTTTGCGCGTCAATCAGCGCGCCTTCAAGCGCGTCCTGGAGTTTGTCGAGAAATGTCCGCAGAGAGTTGAGATTGAGGACGGGCTTGCCCGCCTGGCAGCGGATGCCCCGGCGGAACTTGTCGACTTTGCGCATAAGTTCCGGCGAGACGAGGAGCTACAGAACGCAATGCGCCGTGCCGTCCAGATCTGCGTTGAGGAAGAAGACAGGAAGGCTCGCGCTGTAGCGTCGCAGCGTACCCGGCAGATGCGCGAGCGGCTGATGTCTGAGGAGCAGCCCCTGCGCTGTGCAGAGCTGATATTGAAACAAGAGCCGTCATTAAAGCCGACATCAGAACCGTCATCAGAGCATCCCATTCAAGCATCGGCAGTCGGATCGAATGAACGCGGAAGTGAGGGCAGTGAGTTGCCGCCAGAGCGCAAGAAGATACAGGATTGGCTTAAAGCACACGGGGAGGGTGACGTGCACGCGGACCGTCTCGCGCTGTGCGTGCGACAGGACGAGGCAGCCGCCGCACTGGCCAAGGCAGAATTACCAAACTCCACCCTTGTACAGCTTGAACAAGGTGCGCAGCGGCAACAGGACTGGCTGAAGCGGGCAGCTTTCCAAAATGGTATGGGCATGGGCCGGTAAGTCTAGGATTCTTCAGAGGGTGAGGAGAATGTGAAATCGGAAGGGGGAGGTGTTAATTTCCAATGGGACGTGACTGGGGAGGGACAAGTGTCGCGCGACATTCACGGTGAGAATGCGCGACAATCAAGATGAGAATCCGGTGTGTCGGGGTTGGCGTAGGGCGTAGCCCGGAGCCGATCCCGACACACCGGAGCGCCCCTTTGTGGGGAGGCCGGAGATGATCGCGGCGTCAGGTAAGGTTGTGTTTTTCCGGGAGGAGGACCTGCCGTGTGCCTGGCCGTCACATAACCGATCATCAGATGAGGCTTTTCATGAATATCAGAAGGAACGATCCCGTCACCATTGCCGCGGCGAAGTCGGGGTTCAGCACGGCGACGGGTTACCGGCTATTGGAGCGGGCAACGCTGCCTTCTCAGGCGAAGACGCCGCGAGAGCGGCGACGTCCCGATCCGCTCGCCGGGATATTCGAGGAAGAGGTTGTGCCGCTACTGGAAGCCGCGCCCGCTCTTCGCCCGATCGCGATCTTCGAGGAACTGCGCCGTCGGCACGGCGATCTGCCGTTTGCGCGTCGGACATTGGAGCGGCGGATCAGGGGCTGGCGAGCGCTTCATGGGCCTGAGCGCGAGGTTATGTTCCGCCAGGTGCACGAACCCGGCCGACTCGGCTTGTCGGACTTTACCGCAATGGCCGATCTGGGCGTTACCGTTGTCGGCGAGACGTTGGAGCATATGCTCTATCACTTCCGGCTGATCCATGGCGGCTTCGAGCATGCCCATGTGATCCTGGGCGGCGAGAGCTTCATCGCGCTCGCCGAAGGGCTGCAGAACGCCTTGTGGTCGGCAGGCGGCGTGCCCCGGCTCCACCGCACCGACAGCCTGTCGGCGGCGTTCCGTAATATCGGCGCCGATGCCCGTGCCGACCTGACGCGGCGGTACGATGCGCTGTGCCAGCATTACGGAATGGAGCCGACCCGCAACAACACGGGCGTGGCCCACGAGAATGGCTCGATCGAGAGCGCCCACGGTCACATCAAGGCTGCGATCAGGGATGCCTTGTTGCTCAGGGGCAGCAGCGACTTCGCCGACCTTGCCGCCTACCGGCGGTTCATCGACGAGGTCGTGACCGCACGCAACCGGCGTCATGCCCCCTCGATCGATGCGGAGCGCCGCGCCTTGCAGCCGCTGCCTGACATGCGCACAAGTGATTACGAGGAAGTTCTGGTCACCGTCACTTCGTCGGGCGGGTTCATGCTGCGCAAGGTGTTCTACACCGTTCCTTCGCGCCTGATCGGCCACCGGCTCAGGGCCCGGCTTTACGATGACCGGATCGACCTGTTCCTGGGCGGCACCCGGCTGATGACGCTGGTGCGTGGCCGCGCCGGCAGCAATGGCAAGCATGGCCATGTCGTCGATTACCGGCACGTCATCCACTCGCTCAGGCGCAAGCCAATGGCGCTCATGGGGCTGGTTTATCGCGACAGCCTGTTCCCGCGGGAGGCCTACCGGCGGATGTTCGAGCACCTGTTGGAATGCGAAGGAGAACGCAGTGCCTGCCGGATCATCGTCGACCTGCTTGCCATGGCGCACGAGCGGGCCTGCGAGGCGGAACTGGCGGGCCTTCTCCAAGCAGACCTTGTCGCACGGCGAACCCCGGACATCGCCGCCTTGCGCACCCGGTTCTCGCCAG
>NZ_JAYPTL010000129.1:0-2689 GCF_038133525.1 Erythrobacter sp.
TCGTACATGCGTTCGCGGCGCAGGGTGACCTTGCAACCGATCGGCATGCCTTCACGCAGCTTGAACTGCGCGATCGACTTCTTCGCCTTGGTGATGACCGGCTTCTGACCGGCGATCAGCGCCATTTCCTCAGCCGCAGTCTGGACCTTTTTCTTGTCCTGGCTCGCTTCGCCCACGCCCATGTTGAGCGTGATCTTTTCGAGCTTCGGAACTTCCAGCGCGTTCTTGTAACCGAACTTGTCGGTCATCGCCTTGACGATGGTCTCGTCATAGCGCGTGCGCATGCGGGGGGTATAATCAGCCATCGATGGTCTCCCCGGACTTGACGGCAACGCGCACCTTCTTCCCGTCCTTCGTTTCGAAGCGGACGCGGGTGGGCTTACCGGACTTGGGATCGGCCAGCGCAACCTTGCTGATGGCCATCGGCGCTTCGAAGCGGTCGATGCCACCCTGCGGGTTGAGCTGGGTCGGCTTGCGGTGACGGGCAGCGATATTCACGCCTTCGACGACGATCTTGCCGTCCTTCGGCATAACCTTCGCGACGGTGCCGGTCTTGCCCTTGTCCTTGCCGGACAGGACGACGACGCTGTCACCCTTCTTGATCTTGGCGGCGGCCATTACAGCACCTCCGGAGCGAGCGAAATGATCTTCATGAAGCCACGGCCGCGCAGTTCACGCACGACGGGGCCGAAGATACGGGTACCGATCGGCTCTTCGTTCTTGTTGACGAGAACCGCGGCGTTGCTGTCGAAGCGGATCACGCTGCCGTCGGGACGGCGCACGTCCTTCTTGGTGCGCACGATCACGGCGCGATGGACGTCGCCCTTCTTCACCTTGGTGCGCGGCTGGGCTTCCTTGACGGAAACCACGATCACGTCGCCCACGGAAGCAGTCCGGCGCTTCGAGCCGCCCAGTACCTTGATGCACTGGACGCGCTTGGCGCCGCTGTTGTCCGCGACGTCGAGATTGGATTGCATCTGGATCATCGATCCGGTTCCTTCTCAATGGCTTGCCGGAACCAGTCCGGCAGTTCCTAACGTCTAACTGCTCAGTTACCGGCGGCTGCAACGTCGAGGTCAGCCTCGACTGCCTGCGTGCCACCTGCGGTAACGCGATCGATCACCTGCCAGGTCTTGGTCTTGGAGATCGGCTTGGTTTCTTCGATCCGCACGACGTCGCCGAGGGTGAACTCGTTGTTTTCGTCGTGGGCGTGGTACTTCTTCGAACGACGGATGATCTTCCCGTACAGGGGAT
The DNA here is from genome assembly GCF_038133525.1 of Erythrobacter sp. Lineage (GTDB taxonomy): Bacteria > Pseudomonadota > Alphaproteobacteria > Sphingomonadales > Sphingomonadaceae > Qipengyuania. The sequence goes on from NZ_JAYPTL010000129.1 coordinate 1,255, forward strand.
GCTTCACCTTACGCTCGACGAGCACGGTCACGGTCTTGTCGGTCTTGTCGGAGGTGACGGTCCCGATCAGGATACGCTTGGGCATGGTCTACTCCTTAAGCCTTGGCTGCGGCGCTGGCGCGCTGGGTCTGCAGCGTCTTGATCTTGGCGATCGTGCGGCGGACTTCGCGGATGCGGGCCGGAGCCTCGAGCTGGTTGGTCGCCGCCTGGAAGCGGAGGTTGAACTGCTCGCGCTTCAGCGAGGTCAGTTCTTCGTCCAGCTGGTCGTCGGTCTTCTGGCGAAGGTCTTCAATCTTGGCCATTATTCGCCTCCCAGGTGCGAGGTGTCGCCGAGGCGGGCAACAACCTTGGTCTTGATCGGCAGCTTCATGGCTGCACGCTCGAACGCTTCGGCGGCCAGCGGGCCGGCAACGCCGTCGAGTTCGAACAGGATGCGGCCCGGCTTTACGCGAGCTGCCCAATATTCGATCGAGCCCTTGCCCTTACCCTGACGGACTTCGGCAGGCTTCTTCGAAACCGGCACGTCGGGGAACACGCGGATCCACAGACGGCCCTGGCGCTTGATGTGGCGAGTAATCGCACGACGCGCGGCTTCGATCTGGCGCGCGGTAACGCGCTCAGGTTCCAGCGCCTTCAGGCCGTAGGACCCGAAGTTCAGCGTGGTGCCACCCTTGGCGTTGCCATGGATCTTGCCCTTGAACGCCTTGCGGTACTTGGTTTTCTTCGGTTGCAGCATGGTTCTTTCCTAATCCTGCAATCAGCGAGCCGGGCGGACGCCGGAAGTCTGCGCTTCCATCATCAGGCGGTCCTGTGCGGTCGGATCGTGCGCGAGAATCTCGCCCTTGAAGATCCAGCACTTGATGCCGATGATGCCATAGGCAGTCAGCGCTTCGGCAGTGGCGTAGTCAACGTTGCCGCGGAGCGTGTGCAGCGGAACGCGACCTTCACGGTACCATTCCACACGTGCGATTTCCGCGCCGCCGAGACGGCCGCCGCAGGTGATCTTGATGCCTTCCGCGCCGAGGCGGAGAGCCGACTGCACAGCGCGCTTCATGGCGCGACGGAAGGCGACGCGGCGGACCAGCTGGTCGGCGATGCCCTGGGCGACGAGCTTGGCGTCGATTTCCGGCTTGCGGATCTCGACGATGTTCAGCTTCACTTCGCTGTCGGTCATCTTCGACAGCTGCGAGCGCAGCTTCTCGATGTCCGCGCCCTTCTTGCCGATGATCACACCGGGGCGGGCAGCATAGATCGAAACGCGGCACAGTTTTGCCGGACGTTCAATCACCACCTTCGAAATCGCGGCCTGCGGCAGCGTGTCGACGATGAACTTGCGGATCTCGACGTCTTCCTTGAGCAGCTTGGCATAGTCGCGCCCTTCGGCGTACCAGCGGCTGTCCCAGGTGCGGTTGATCTGCAGGCGCAGACCGATCGG
>NZ_JAYPTL010000130.1:0-2610 GCF_038133525.1 Erythrobacter sp.
ATCGAGGTATCTTCCTCGAGCTGGTTATGGACATTGAGCCGGACGGTCGTGCCTTCCTGCAAACGCAACAGCGGACCGGGGATCGTGCCATTGACGGCGATCGCGCCGCCGCGCCTGTTGCCGGTCGCGAAGGCCGATCGGGCAACGGTGAGGTCGATATTGGGGCCGGATATCTCGTCCAGCCCCTTGCGGGCGTTACCTGCGAGGATGTCCGCGCCCCGTGCCCAGGCAGGCATCGCCCCGGCAAGGCCGAGCAGACCCATTCCTCCTGCTCCGGCTCCGAGAAACTTGCGTCGATTGACGGCGATCATAAAGGGCTCCTGACTTGGCGTTTACCGTTACTTACGCGCGCGCCCAGCCAACCCCTCAAAGTTTTTCGAAGCGCTCCTTCAGCCTGTTGCGCGCGCGATATACGCGGGTTTCGATCGCCTTTTCGGTCGTTCCGAGAAGATCGGCCGCCTCGGCCTGGCTACGCCCCTCGATGGTCACGAGCACAAGCGCTTCGCGCAGCCTTACAGGCATTCGCGCGATCTCGGCCTGAACGAGATTGAGCTCTTCCCTGGAAACGGCCAACGCTTCAGGACCCGGCAAATCGTCGGCGATGGAATGGAGTTCGGCATCGCCCGACAGTCCGAAAAAGCCCGCGACCTTGCGCCTGCGCAAACGGTCCCGGCAGCGGTTGAGGACGACGGTTGTCAGATAGGGTCCGATCGGCTTGTCCGGATCGAGCCGATGGCGCGTCAGCCACACCGAAGCGAGGCTGTCCTGAACAACGTCCTCGGCCTGAGAAGGAGAGGAAAGCATGCGTGTCGCAAGCGCGAGAAGCCGACCGGTTTCATGCTCGACGAGTTGGCTGAAAGCCCGCTTGTTTCCAGCCCTCGCCTGCGAAACAAGGGCCTCATCCGGATTGTCGCCCGCCCCCGACATGGCGCTTCAGTCGCGCGGGTCGCGGGTCAGGGCGTCGGAGACCTTGCGGTCGAACTGGCGTTGCTGCTCGGGTTCGAGAATTTCACGCATGTCGAAGACATGGCGCACTGTTGCCTTCTGCAGATCGCCCATGCGTGCATGCACCTCGTCGATCGCGGCCGAGACCTCGGGGCCGTATTCATGCTCGTTTTCCATCGCCTGGGCGAGCCGGGCATTGGCTGCGCGCGCCGATCCTTCGAGCCGTGCCCTTTCGACAGCGAAACGGGCCTCGAGCGCATCGAGACGCTGCTCCTGGTCGGCCGTCAGGGTGAGCTCGTCGTGCACGAAATCGTGGAGGCCGGAGCCGGCCTCGTGATTGGCCCAGCGATCCGCGGCAATCGCGCCGAGGCATCCTGCAAGTGCTGCGAGAAGCACCGCGAGAACGATATGCGTCGTCTTCAAACCCTATTGCTCCACATGGAGGAGCGCCGATGGGGACAGCTGTTCGCCGAGGATAAGACCCTCGCCAAATGACGCGGAAGACGTGCCATAGCCGCCGGGCCAACCGCTCGTTCCGGCGCCAGCTCCAAGCCCGACGACGAACAGACCGACGAAAAGGGCCGTCCGGCGGCGTCGGTCGGCGATTTCGCCAAGCTGTCCGGCGCGCTGCCAAACGCCATCCATGAAGTCGGCTGGGACCTCGTTGGCGGCGGTGGTGGAAAGCGTTCCGAGCACCGCATCAAGAGAGTGATTGTCACGCATCCGAAAAACTCCTGTGGGTTGCACGTGTCCTATACGCGCTCGCCTGCACAATCCCTTAAACTTCTTTTTTTGAGGGAATGTCCAGCGCCATACGTAACCGAGACGGGTCTGTCAGAATCGGGTCGAACCCGGGATGAATGGGAACCAGCTCGTGAACAATATCACCGCACCTGAAGATCACGGCGAATTTACGCCTCTTCTTGGCAAGAGCTTTCTGACGCCGCTTTACGACCGGGCGATCGGTCTGTTCACCCGCGAACATCTCTGGCGCCAAAGGATTGTCGAAGAGCTGCACCTTGTCCCCGGCGACCGGGTGATCGATGTTGGCAGCGGAACCGGCACTCTTCTCAAGGCCTTGATGACGGATTGTCCGGAAGCGGGTCTGATCGGTGTCGAACCCGACCCGGATGCGCTCGCGCTTGCGCGGCGCAAGTTTGGCGCGGGAGCCGATCTCGTGAAATGGCACAATGGCTTTCTCGAAAGCCTCAAGCTACCCGCAGGGTGGCAGCCGAACAAGATCGTCAGCAGCCTCGTCCTGCACCAGGTCCCCTTGCGCAAGAAGCAGACAATCCTGGAAACCATCGAAAGCTTGCTCGTGCCAGGCGGAACCGTGTTGATCTCCGATTATATGAAGCAGGATAGCCCACTCATGCGGAGCCTCTTCCGGGCGACCGTCCAGTCTCTTGACGGCATAAGCGACACGCAGCCCAGCGCCGACGGCGAAGTCGAAAAACTGTTCGCCGAAATCTTCACCGAGCCATGCCTGCTCCACCGGTTCCCGACGGCAACCGGGACGATCTCGCTATGGCGCGGATACAAGAAAGGAATTGCACAATGAATTTGAAAAAGCCTTCGCTGCTCCGGCGATCGATTAGCGGCGCGGCCTTGCTCGTGCTGGCAGCCTGTTCGAACGTGGCTCAGGCAGCGACCTATACGATGTTC
>NZ_JAYPTL010000131.1:0-1592 GCF_038133525.1 Erythrobacter sp.
TTGGTGTGGGTTCCGCGTGGCTTGGCAGCATCTCGCCTGTCGTAGCCCCCTATCGCCTCCCCCTGCTGACCCTCGCGTCGGCTCTTCTCCTCGCTGCGACCCTCCGTTTGCTCTGGCAGTTTAGGCAGGCACAAACATGCCCGGCGGACAGTGCATGCGGATCACCGACCTATCGAGCGCTGACCGCCATAGGGATTGCCATCGGTGCTGCGCTGCTGACAGGTGCCTTCCTCTATGGCTGATCCGATCCTGATCTCGCGCTTGCGCTGCCCCGAATGCGGTCATGAAGAAGACATGGAAATGCCGACCAACGCCTGCATGTTCTTCTACACTTGCACGGGCTGCGGCGTGCGTCTCAAGCCGCTCCACGGCGATTGCTGCGTGTTCTGCTCCTACGGCACAGTTCGCTGTCCTCCGATACAGGAAGGGGACTGCTGCAATGGCTGAGGCTTTCGATTTCATTGCGATCGGATCGGGAACGGCTGCGCAGGTCGCGGTCCACCAGATGGCCGACGCCGGGAAGCGTTGCGCGGTTATCGATTACAGGCCCTACGGTGGCACATGCGCGCTCCGAGGGTGCGATCCGAAAAAGATGATGGTGAGTGGAGAGGAAGCGCTCGCTGCACACAGGCGATTGAAGGGGAAGGGTATCGAAGGTTCTGTTTCGATTGACTGGGGTGACCTCCAGGCATTCAAGCGCAGCTTTACCGACCCCGTCCCTGAAAAGCAGGAAGCTCGCTACGAGCGTAAGGGCGTCGCGACTTTTCACGGCGCGGCACGCTTTGCTGGCCCCGACAGGATCGTGATAGGCGACCGGGAACTGAGTTTCTCGCACGCTCTTATCGCAACGGGAGCAGAGCCTCGACCGCTTGGGATCGAAGGTGAGGAATTGCTGATTCACAGCGATGCATTCCTAGAACTCGAAACCCTTCCAGATCGGATCGTATTCGTCGGCGGTGGATACATAGCTGCGGAATTTGCCCACCTCGCGGCGCGGGCAGGTGCAAAGGTGACCATCATCCAACGAGGCCGCATTCTGAAAGCCTTCGACCCTGACACGGTCGATTGGCTCATGCCGAGTTTCGACGATCTCGGCATTGAAATCGTGGACGCCGAGGTGAACAGCGTAGCGAAGAGAGGCGGCGTTCTGACCGTCCATGCTGGCGACCGCAGGATCGAAGGGGACTTGGTGGTGCACGCTGCCGGAAGAGTCCCTGCGATCGGTTCGCTCGATCTGGGGGCGGGAGACGTCGCCTGTGACGAGGGTCGCTTGGTGCTTACCGCTCAACTACGAAGCCAAAGCAACCCCAAAGTCTTCGCGGCGGGTGACGCTGCTGCAAATGGTCCGCCACTGACTCCGGTCTCCAGTCATGATGCCAAAGTGGTTCTTGAGAACATACTCGAAGATAGCGGCCGAGCTCCGAACTATTGTGGGGTTCCTAGTGCACTTTTCACGGAGCCGCCGGCGGCGCGGGTCGGAATGCTGGAAAGCGAGGCGCACGAGGCAGGTTTGGATTTCACGGTGAATGCTGGATCGCACCCAGGTTGGTTTTCGGCAAGGCGGCTGAACGAAGAGATCTACGGCCACAAGG
>NZ_JAYPTL010000131.1:1602-2548 GCF_038133525.1 Erythrobacter sp.
GTGCTGGTCGAAACTGGAACAGGACGCATCCTTGGGGCTCACCTGGTCGGCCCTGACGCTGACGAACTGATCAATATCTTCGGCTTAGCCATCCGACATGGGCTTAATGCGGACGATATTAAATCGACTATGTTTGCTTACCCTACAGCTGCCTCCGACGCCGGATCTATGTTGGGTTGAGCAGCACCCGATCGCCGGAGTTCTCTCCATTCCAACCCAACGACTGCTTTCACACAGCGGTGTAATGCGACCAATGTCCGCTCACGGGTCGCAAGCCGAATGTCCGCTATCTGCGCCTTGTCGACCAGGACCGGACTGACCACTAGCGGCCCCATCGCAGCCCAACTTAGAAGTCGGCAGAGATGCTGGCTTTGATTGTGCGCGGGGTTCCTTGCAGCAGTGCGGCAGAAAAGACGTCGAACGCGCTGGCCCAGTACTTTTCGTTCGTGATATTATCGGCCGAAAGGCGGAGCGTGACCGGCGTGTCGTCCGCCGCGAAGACGTAGCGCGCACCGAGATCGATACGCGTCCAGCTATCGAGTTCGAGCGTGTTGGCGGCATCGACCCACTGCGGACCCGTGTGCACTGCACGCGCTGTGATCGTCGCGCCAGGCACAAAGCCCAAGTCCCACTCCAAGTCTGCATTGGCGGTGTATTCGGAAACGCCAGGTACCTCGTTGCCGCTGACGAGCTTCGCATCGGTCAGAGCTGCGCCGCCGATCAGCCTCAGGCTGGGTGTCAGATCGCCGTTGACCGTGAACTCGATGCCTTGGTGCGTCTGATCCCCGAGGTATTCGAAGCTGCCGTCGGCAAGCACACCCTCTCCCGGTCGCTCAAGGCGGTAGGCGCCGAGACCGACGAAGACATCGCCCAGTGCCAGCTTGCCTCCAACCTCGTACTGCAGCGACTTGCGCGGGGCGAGAACCTCGCCCGGATTGTTTACGAG
>NZ_JAYPTL010000132.1:0-2204 GCF_038133525.1 Erythrobacter sp.
TCGGGCAGCACGATCGAGGCGTCATTGCCGCCGAGTTCGAGCGTGATGCGCTTGAGGTCCTTCGAAGCGCCTTCCATGATCTTCTTTCCGGTCGCGGTCGAACCGGTGAAGGTCACCTTGTCGATATCGGGATGTTCGGTGATCAGCGGGCCGAGGCTGTCTTCGCCGGTAATGATGTTGACCGTGCCGGCCGGGACCACGTCCTTGATCAGCTCGGCCACGCGCAGCGTGGTCAGCGGGGTGAAGGGCGATGGCTTGAGCACGATGGTGCAGCCCGAAATCAGCGCGGGGACGATCTTCTGGATCGCCATCATCACCGGGAAGTTCCACGGCACGATCCCGCCGACCACGCCAACCGGCACGCGGCGGGTGCGGCTGAGCCGTTCTTCGTCATCCTGGTTGATCACATCGTCGAGCGTCAGCGTCGACTGCGCTGCAGCCAGCCCCGCGGCGCCGTAGATTTCCATCTGCGCCTGGTGGTGCGGCTTGCCCTGTTCGGCGGTGAGCAGGCGAAACAGCTCGTCCGCATTGTCCTTGATCGCAGCGGCGATCCCCTGAACCACCTTCTGGCGTTCCTCGGAACTGGTCTTGCGCCAGGTCTTGAAGGCACGGCGCGCAGCGGCGACGGCGCGGTCTAGCTCTTCCTTGCCGCAGGCCGGAACGCGCGCGAACACTTCCTCAGTGGCGGGATTGACGACCTCCATCCAGCGGCCATTGTCGACCATCTCGCCATCGATCAGGTTCTTGTAGTCGGTCATCATCTCTCTCCTCCGGGACTCGCTATGGGGCATACACTGTCGGGATTCGTTTCTCGATGCAACGGGTCTTGCGCTGCGGCGATAGATTGGTGAGAGAGGGAGCGAGAGGAGAAGCCTTGCAGACCTTCGCTACAGAAGCCGTCGACTGGCCCGAAAGCGCCATCGCCTTGCGCGAGCAGGTGCGTGCCTTGGTCGCCGAACATGACGAGCGCGATCCGGTCCGCCGCGCCAATTGCTGGACCAAGGCTGACCCCACCTTCAGCCGCAAGCTGGGCGAGGCGGGCCTGCTGGGCATGACCTGGCCCAAGGAATACGGCGGGCACGAACGCAGCCAGCTTGAGCGCTACGTGGTAATCGAGGAACTGCTGGCGGCGGGCGCCCCGGTCGGCGCGCACTGGATTGCCGACCGCCAGAGCGGGCCGCTGTTGCTGCGCATGGGCAATGAGGAACTCAAACGTCGCTGGGTCCCTGCAATCGCCCGCGGCGAAGCTTTCGCCTGTATCGGCCTGAGCGAACCCAATTCGGGTTCCGACCTTGCCTCGGTACGAACCTCGGCGCGGCGTGACGGCGATGGCTGGGTCATCAACGGGCAGAAGGTCTGGACCACCGGCGCGCATGTCGCGCATTTCATGATCGCACTGATCCGTTCCGAAGCCGGGAGCGAGCGCCAGCAGGGCCTGTCGCAGTTCGTCATCCCGATGGACACTCCGGGCGTCACGGTGAAGCCGATCATCGACCTGACCGGCGCGCATGAGTTCAATGAGGTGTTTTTCGAAGACGTACGCCTGCCCGCCACCGCGCTGCTGGGCGAAGAGGGCCAGGGCTGGCGGCAGGCGACTGCCGAACTCTCGCTCGAACGCTCGGGGCCGGAACGATACCTGTCATCGATGGTGCTATTCCTCGAACTGGTCCGCCATGCCGGGGCGCATCCCGACCCCGCGGTGCGCGAACTCGTCGGGCGGCTGGCAGCGGAGGCATGGACGCTGCGGCTGATGAGCGCTTCGGTCGCTGCCAAGCTCGCCCGGGGCGAGGACCCCGCGCTCGAGGCGACGATCGTCAAGGACCTGGGCAATTCCTACGAGCAGGCGATCCCCGAGCTGGTGCAGGCGGCGGTGGAAATGGACCTCAACGGCGAAGACGCGCTCGCTCGCGTCACCGGCTATTTGCTGCAGGTCTCGCCCAGCTTCTCGCTGCGTGGCGGGACGCGCGAAATCCTCAAGGGCATCATCGCACGGGGGCTTGGCCTGAGATGAGCGACACACGCCGCATGCTGGCCGAAATGGTTGATCCGCTGTTCGCCGAACTGGGTGCCGGCGCGAGTACGGAACGAGACTGGGCACGGCTCGAGGAACTCGGCCTACCGCTGTTGCTGGTATCCGAGGCCGAAGGTGGCTTCGGAGGCACATGGGAAGACGCGCTGGTGGTTTTCCGCCTCGCCGGTTTCCA
>NZ_JAYPTL010000132.1:2214-2510 GCF_038133525.1 Erythrobacter sp.
TACCCGAAGCGATCATTGCGGGGCGCGCGCAGGAAGGCAGTCAGGAGCATTTCCTGCTCGGCGCCTTTGCCCGCAGCGCGCAGATCGCCGGCGCGCTCGACGCGGCGCTGGCGATAGCAGTCGGCTACGTCAACGAACGCCAGCAGTTCGGCCGCCCGCTCGGCAAGTTCCAGGCGGTCCAGCAGAGCCTCGCGACCTTTGCCTGCGAAGCTGCCGCAGCGAACTGCGCGGCGATGGGCGCGGCACAGGCGCTCGATCGGGGCGATGCGACCTTCGAAGTCGCCGCTGCCAAGCTG
>NZ_JAYPTL010000133.1:0-911 GCF_038133525.1 Erythrobacter sp.
CGACATTGCCTAGTTTGTTGGCCACGCGCTGCGTTCCCGACGGCGCGTTCGGGGCGGCATTGTTGCGCTCCTGCTCCGCGGTATAGTTGGCCGGACAGCCAATAAATAGCGACCCGATCGTGACAAGCAGCACGCGTGCTGCACCTGAAACAATGCTCATTATACACTCCTTACCTCCACAGGGAGACAGGAGCGCAGGAATTCCTTCCAGATTGGGGGCCGCGATAGTGGGGCAGGCCTGGCGCTGGTAGACGGGCCGGATGGGTTGGCGCATCACGCAATGGTACATGATGATCGAACAGGGGCGTTCGGTCAGTCCGCCGGGCAAGCCCATTTATGCCCTTGCCGCCGCTTTGTCCTGACGGCGGCAGGGCTGACCTATCCGGGTGGATTGTCCCGGCCCGAAGCAACGCAAATCTGCTTTGCCCCATGCTGCTCGATCCACAGGGAAAAACGAGGCTCCGCAATGGCTGGATATTCACCACTGCTCGTTCGACGCAAAGAAGCGGCGCCAGAAATCGCGCTTGGCCGGGGTGGCGATCGCGACAGTTCCAAATTTATCGCCCAGTTCCATCGTCTCCGCCCTGTCGGGGTCGAAAGACGACCAATGAGGTAAGCCCGGACCATTGGGGTCGCCGCTCTTGGCAATATTCGCCCAATAGCTCGACATGATATCTGCGATGCGCCGGTCGTCTTGGGTCCATGGCCGATCGTTGGCATCGAGATTGCCAAAGACATAATTGATTTCCGACCCGTGAAACGCGCCGCGCATGGCGCTGTCAGGACCGGGGAGAGCATGCGTCCAAAAGTAAGTATAGGACGGCTTCGCAACGCGCTTCTGCCACCGCTTCATCCATGAAAAAGTCGAATAACGCGAATTGTCGCGTGCAGCACGGTTGATGGAAAGCGCT
>NZ_JAYPTL010000133.1:921-2487 GCF_038133525.1 Erythrobacter sp.
ACGTTCAGCCCACGCCCTGTAATCTGTCAATGTCAATTGCGTGGGCGGCAGACCCGCGCGAGGCTGCTGACCTTCGCTGCGCCGCTTCGCGAACGAGGTTTCGGGTACCGCGCCGCTCTCGTCGCGATTATTGCCCGCCACATAAGTGATGTCAGGCAGCGGGCCGCTGGACAACGCGTAAGAAACGCTCGTCGGTATGACGACCCCGTCCTGCACCGGACGAAACAGCGGCGGCTTGGCCCAGCTACCGCTGTCGATGCTCATGTCCATCGCGGTGCTGCCTTCCATCAGCTTTCGCCAGTCCAGCTGGCGGAGCTGCGCGGGCGAACTGGCGCCATGGGCGCTCGCATAGGCTGCGCCCTGTTCCAGCGCGGTATCCCGATGGCGGTAGGATGTGGCGAGATAGCGCAATGCCGGGTCGCCCGGATCGCGGACCTGGCTTTGGCTGATCGCATGGCGAAATAGTCCCTGACTTATTGGCGATAGCGACAGAAATTGCACGCTTCCCGCCCCGGCGGACTGGCCCGCGATAGTCACGTTGTCGGGGTCGCCGCCAAAGGCGGCGATATTGCGCTTCACCCATTTGAGAAGCGCGATCGAGTCGAGCAGGCCATAATTGCCCGAACTGCCGTCACCGCTCTCCGCGCTCAACTCCGGCGTCGACAGAAAGCCCAAAGGGCCCAATCGATAGTTATATGGGATGACGACAAGCCCCTTTCTGGCCAGAGCCTCACCGTCGAAGTTCGGGTCGGCCCCATAGCCTTCGTTGAATCCGCCGCCGTAGATCCAGACGAAAACAGGTCGATGCTCGGCCGCGCTGCTCGCAGCGGTCCATATATTGGCGGTCAGACAATCCTCGTCCATCGGCAGATCGATGGGTGAACGAAGATGTTGCGGACAGACGGGGCCAAACGCTGAAGCATCGCGAACCCCCTCCCATGCAGCCGGGCGCTGCGGCGGGCGCAGCCTGAGGTCGCCCGTTGGCGGTTTCGCATAGGGAATGCCGCGATAGACGGCGATTTCGGCATCGCGCCCCCTGACACCCGATAAGGCACCGGTATCGACCCGACTTTCAAGCAACGGCACCGGTCCGTTCGGACCGGCAGGCTGCGGCCCCGCTTGTGCAAGGGGCTGACATGCCGCCGTCGCTGCAAGGATCAGAAAGGCAGGGATCATGCGGTTATTTGCTTTGTGCATCTCAGGATTCTCTCGCCAGGCTCATGTTCGAACAGCTTCGATTTGCAAGGATGCGCGTTTCGTCGCGTGAAATCGCCACGTTACAAATGGAACTTATAGCTTGGACTGACCAATCAATACCGTCACTCGCGCGAAATTTCCTTATGCCGGACCCTGCAGAAACGTTGGTCGCGCTGCACGACACGCGATCGATGGCAATAAGAAAAGACGGGTTCCTGCAAAGGGTCTGGAATACGACCCAAACGCAGATAAATCCCGCTTTGTCAGGGAGATAGAAATGACGAGCCGATATTTGACCGCTGCCGCCTGGCTTATGTCCGGCGTAAGCCTGACCTGCCTTCCTTCTATCGCCATGGCACAGGATAATGC
>NZ_JAYPTL010000134.1:0-564 GCF_038133525.1 Erythrobacter sp.
GATCGGCATCCCGACGGGGGTAAAGGTCTATGACTGGCTGCTCACCATGTATCGCGGGCGCATCCGGCTGACCGCCCCCATGCTGTTCGCCATGACCTTCATGCTGTGCTTCGTCATCGGCGGGCTAACCGGCATCATCCTCGCCAATCCGCCGGTCGATTTTCAGGTCCACAACTCGCTGTTCCTAGTCGCGCATTTCCATAACATGCTGATCCCGGGCACTTTGTTCGGCATGTTCGCGGGCTATATGTACTGGTTCCCAAAGGCATTCGGCTATCGGCTGGACGAGACATGGGGACGCATCGCGTGGGGATTGTGGAGCGGAGGCTTTCTTGTCGCCTTCATGCCACTTTACGCGCTGGGGCTGATGGGGGTGATGCGGCGCAGCGCCACGACCTTCGATCAGGCCTATCAGCCATATATGGACTTTGCGCTGGCAGGCGCCGTCATGATCCTTGGCGGGCTGGCGGCATTGATGGTGCAGCTATGGGTATCGGTCCGCCGGCGCGAGGCGCTGGCCGTGCCGGTGGGCGATCCGTGGGATGGGCATGCGCTGGAATGGGC
>NZ_JAYPTL010000134.1:574-1051 GCF_038133525.1 Erythrobacter sp.
CCTGTGCCCTGTCATGGCATATCTGGTGGCTGGCGCTGGCCGGCTTCATCGGCATGTGGGGCGGGGTCGTCATCCGCAGTTTTCAGACCGACATTGAAAAGACCATTCCCGCCAGCCAATTGCGCGAGGATACGCGCCGCTGGATCGAACAGGTCCGCAACACCGCCCCCGTTACCCGCCATGCCGAAAGCGAGCCTGCCAATCGCGGACTTGCAAGGAACATTCAATGACTGCCGACAAGACGCTCCACCCCGGTATCAATATCGGCCATACCGACCCGGAGGCGCATGCAAGGGCGGAACCGGTCATGTTCGGGTTCTGGATCTTCCTGATGAGCGACATGGTGCTCTTCGCGCTTCTCCTTGCCACCTATTCCGCGATGAGCCTGCATGGCGTCGCGGGCGGGCCGACCCCGCAGCAGATCACCGATCTCAAAAGCGCGGGGATCGAGACTGTCTTGCTGCTGGCCTCCAGCTT
>NZ_JAYPTL010000134.1:1061-2485 GCF_038133525.1 Erythrobacter sp.
GGACAGCAAGGGAGGGGCCAAGGGGGAGGACGGCTCGGCCTATGAAACGCCCCCGCCCTTTGGAGACGGCGATTCCATGTCCGATGATGTTCCGTTTTGAGCAATTGCGCGGGGAGCGAGACGGTCTTGCTGCGGGCCTCCAGCTTCACCTTCGGCCGTGCCTCGCTCGCGCTCAAATACCGAGACGATAAATCGCGGCTGGTGCTGTGGCTGGGCGTGACCGCCGTGCTGGGCCTTGCCTTTCTGGGCATGGAGGCGCGCGATTTCGGCAAGCTGATCGGGGAAGGTTCTACGCCAGGGCAAAGCGGGTTCCTTTCCGCCCATTTCACGCTGCTCGGCACACATGCGCTGCATGTCGCGGCGGGGCTGGCGTGGATGGCGGTGCTGGTGGCGCAGCTCGCCTTTACCGGGCTGGAAAAGGCGGTGGCGACGCGGATCATGCGGCTGGCGCTGTTCTGGCACCTGCTTGACGTGGTGTGGGTCGCGATCGTGACCTTCGTTTTCCTGTACGGGGCGGCGTGATGGACCGCGGCGACATTCCCCGCAGCGAGCGTGATGGCGCGCGCCGCGAATTGCGCGATCTGGTGCTGGGGCTTTCCAGCGCGGCGATCCTGACCGCGCTCAGCTTTGCGGTCGTCATCTTCAAACCGGTGGGCCATGGCTGGATGCTGGGCGGGCTGGGTTTGCTCGCCATCGTGCAGATCGCCGCGCAGTTCCGGTTCTTCCTCCACATTGATCTCAGAAAATCGCACCGCGACGATCTCCAACTGATCCTGTTCACCGCGCTGGTCGTGTCGCTGATGGTGGCAGGCTCGATCTGTATATTGTTCGACCAGCATGCGCGCATGATGTGAAGCGGCATCATCTGTTAACCTCATAGCGCTATGTGAATAAATAACATTCCTGGCATTACCGCTCGAACTCCTCCGATCGAATTTTTACAGTAAGTTTTGCTGGAAACGGGGAAACACTCGCACTCTGGGACATTGGAAGGGCAAGGAGACCAACTTGCCCATCACCATCAATGACCAGACTCACGAGCTGCCCGACGATCCGCGCGTCAGCCTGCTCGATTTCCTGCGCAGCCATATCGGGCTGACAGGCACCAAGAAAGGCTGCGACCACGGCCAGTGCGGTGCCTGCACCGTCATCGTCAACGGCCTGCGTATCAACAGCTGCCTCTCGCTCGCCGCGCTGCACGATGGCGACCATGTCACCACGATCGAGGGGATCGGCACGCCGACCGATCCGTCCGCGCTGCAGCTTTCCTTGGTCGAGCATGACGGGTTTCAGTGCGGATATTGCACGCCGGGGATGCTGATGACTTCGTATCGATTCCTTCAAAATAATCCAAATCCAACCGAAGACGAGATCCGTGTCGGCTTGAGTGGAAATCTTTGCCGCTGCACTGGATATCACAACAT
>NZ_JAYPTL010000135.1:0-2450 GCF_038133525.1 Erythrobacter sp.
TATTTCATGTGGGGCGCTCCGGGGGGAGAATGGAAATGGGGAGGTCACGATGGCCAGATGGCCCTCGCCCTCCCCATCTTCAACTGCAGTGGCAGTGTGGGCGTGGTGGCCCGTTTTACGGACGCGTTTGGCCGCTGCCGCGAACCTGCCATTTATAAGTCGTCAGCCCTTCCAATGCGACCGGGCCGCGTGCGTGCAGGCGCCCGGTGGCAATGCCAATTTCTGCACCAAGTCCGAATTCGCCGCCATCGGCGAACTGGCTGGAGGAATTGGCCATCACGATGGCGCTGTCGACTTCATTGAGATAGCGTTCGAGCGCAGCCGGATCGCTGGCAACGATGGCATCGGTATGGCCCGAGCTATGCGCCGCGACATGGTCGAGTGCGGCATTGATATCGTCGACAATGGCGACCGAGGCGATGGCTTCGAGATATTCAGTGTCCCAGTCGTCATCGATGGCGGGGACGACGCGCTCGTCCATCTTCTGCACCTTCGCATCGCCGCGCACTTCGCAGCCTGCGTCGATCAGCTTTTTCACCAGCACGTCCGGTTCGGGGAAGGCCGCGTCGATCAGCAACGTTTCCATCGCGCCGCAGACCCCGGTGCGGCGCAGCTTTGCATTGACGGCGATCGCCTCAGCCATGGCCGGATCGGCGCTGGAGTGGACATAGGTATGATTGATGCCGTCCAGATGCGCGAGCACGGGGACGCGCGCCTCTTCCTGAACGCGCGCGACCAGTGACTTGCCGCCGCGCGGGACGATCATGTCGACATGGCCTGCAGCTTTGAGCAAGGCACCCACGGCGCCGCGATCCTGCGTCGGGATCAGCTGCACCGCGCCTTCGGGCACGCCTTCCTTCGCAAGGCCTTCGGAAATCGCCTTGTTGATCGCGCGATTGGAATGCACCGCTTCGGACCCGCCGCGCAGGATCGCGGCATTGCCCGAACGCACGCATAGAGTCGCGGCATCGGCGGTCACATTGGGGCGGCTTTCATAAATAATGCCGATCACGCCAACCGGAACGCGCACGCGGGAGAGGTGCAGGCCATTGGGCCGCTCCATCTCGTCAATGCGCTGGCCAACCGGGTCGGGCAGGCTCGCCACGTTCTCGACCGCAGCGGCAATGCCTTCCAGCCGGTCTTCATCAAGCTTCAGCCGGTCGAGCATCGCGCCGGAAAGACCGCGCTCTTCGCCAGCGGCAATGTCTTTTTCATTCGCGGCCAGAATCTCGCCTGCATGGTCGCGCAGCGATGCGGCGGCGGCGCGCAGGGCGGCGGCCTTTTCGGCATCGCTCATCGCGGCCAGCTTCTTCTGAGCGACACGGGCCTTCTTCGCCAGCTCCTCGATCAGATTCGCGGCGTCTTGCTCGGTCAGGGGGGCGTCGGGTTTCTTTTCGATCACTGTATCCATGTCGATAACCTAGCGATGAATGGCAGATTTGCGAGGGTTTTGGGCAAAAAAACTGAAGGCAGCGAATCTGCTGACCCCAATGTCAGCACCGGGCCCGAAAGCGCGGGTAAACGCATTGCAAACATCAATGGTTCCCGGGATTTAACCGCGTTTGCCACAATTCGTCACAATTCACCCCATCGATCCAACGCTTCACCGCTAACTCGAAAGTGGCAACTTCCCCTTAACCATCGCCCTGCTAGCCAAAGGGGGACGGGAAAGCCTCGCACCCCTTCGAGGCTAATTGGGACATACGGGGTCTTACCTTGGCGCAAGCTGCCGCAAGCACGCTCTTCGCCCGGATCAAGGGCTGGTTTCCGGACCGCGAGTTCATCATGCGCTCGCAGGGACAGGTTCGTTTCGTGCGGATCTCTTCCTCGCTGCAGATGAAGGCGGCTGGGGCCGTCGCGCTGTTCGCCCTGGTCTGGTCGATCACGATGACCTTTGCATTGGTGAGCGAGTGGAACACGCGCAACAATGCCGCCGCGCTCAACGCGCGAGAGGCGAAGGTCGCCACCGCCGAAAGCCGGGTCGATGCCTATCGCGACAATCTGGGCGATGTGACGAGCGATCTTTCGCGCCGCCAGGAATTCATTGAGGACATGGTCGAAAGCCACCTTGGCGAGCTGCCGCAGGTCGGCGCGGTCAAGGGTGTGCAGGATTCGACCGACGCTACTAAGGCGACGGTTGAGAAGGTCAGCGCCGTACTTCCCGAAGCGGGCGGCCTTGCCCGGTTGGAAGCGCGTCAGCTGGCTTTTGTAGAGGGTCTGACCCGCCTTGCCGACCGCCGCGCAGATGCGGCAGCCAATGCGATCCGCAAGATCGGCCTCGACCCCACGCAGGTCGCGCTGAACGCCGAGAAGAAGAACACCGCGATGGGTGGTCCCTTCATCCCCTTCACAAGCGGTGACAAGGGAATGGACCCGCGTTTCGAACGCCTCGCCCAATCCTTGTCGCGCATGAGCGCTTTGGAAAATAGCCTGCAGGGCATCCCCAATAC
>NZ_JAYPTL010000136.1:0-624 GCF_038133525.1 Erythrobacter sp.
AACACGATCGAAAGCGCGCTCGTATTAGTGCGTGAGCACAAGGCCCGACTCGCCGCGGACCCGGAAGTACACCGCCAGATCGTGGAAGCAGCCCGCGTCGGCGGAATCAGGGCGGCGCGCGAGAAGGCTGCCAAGATCATCGGTCCACAAGGGCACCTCGAAGTGATGATGCGAGCGCTCAGAGAGGCGAACTATGCTTCGTGACGTCCAAGCCATTGCCGATCGCGTTGCCGCGGCCCTCACCCGCAAGGGGCAGCCGGGGACGTTCTTCGCCTTCGAGGCAGGCCTTGCGGTGCGCGTTCGGTGGGACGGCGACCGACGCAACGAACGCGACGCTGAGCGGGCTCTGTGCGCTGCGCTAACGGGGTACGACGCGCAGCCGATGCCGGGGCTGGGGGTGTGGGTCGAGCCCTTGGAGCGCTCAGTGAACGATCACGAGGGGGCGCTGCACAACGCAGAGTCTAGCACGTGCGGGGCGTAGGCTCCACAGGCGGCGAACCGCCCACGTGCGCCGACTCTCGCTCTCGCCGATGGGGCATGGTGCTCCAGAGGCCAAATCGCTTTGGGTATGCGACCCTGGTGAAGACGTGACGGAGCGAGAGTCACTTTTTGGAGGTCATGTGT
>NZ_JAYPTL010000136.1:634-2416 GCF_038133525.1 Erythrobacter sp.
TGCGCTTACCTGGGGGTCGAGAACGCCCGCAGGTGATCACGAGACGTATCTCGCGCTGGCCCGCGAGACGGCCCGCAACTACGAGGCGGGCGTCGCCACCAAGGCGCAAGGCGAGGGTCCTCCGCAGCGCCCGATCGGCCCGCTGTGTGATGCGCTTCGGCGGGCCTATCCCGACGTCAGGCGGGCGGTGGTCGTGCTTCAGCGTGCCGGGATCGCGGTTGACGAGATCCGCACGGATCAGTCCGTCTCGAAGCTGTGGAACGAAGCGCTCGCCTGGGCCCGCGACCACCACAGGCTCGACGCCATCGTGAACGTGGCGATCGCGGATTCGAGTGTGCGGGCGCACCACACAGCAATCGTGGCAGCGGCGAAGCCGGAGGCGACGTGAGCACCCCCACCATTTCGGCCGCAGCGCTTCAGGCTGTCGCAGACCACGGCGTTCCGGTAGACCCCGGCGCGCAATACGGCGTCGAAGTCGCGCGGCACTGCACCACCGAGGCGCTCATCGCGGCGCTGCGGAAGAGGGGGTATCGAGTCGAGAGTGCCACTTTCCCGCCTGTGCCGATGTACTCCGATGATGCCTCGACAAGCTACGCCGCAGCCCTGCTGTGGTTTGCCGACGAGGGTCACTACGAGGGGACGTACCGGCGCGGCGCGGGCTTCGCCGGAGCGTGCGGGATGTCGATCGCGCGCAAGGCACTCGGGCTCCCGGTCGACCGGCCAGATCAGACCATGATGCCTCTCGCGGAGGCGCTGGCGCAGCACAAGCCGACGCCCGCGGAGCGCACGCCGTTGGTCGTCCTGCGCGCGATGCTCGCGGCGTACGAGAAGGCGGCGCTGGACGCCTGCATGACCCAACAGCGCGCTCACAAGGGGGCAAGGGGTATCACCCCCGAGGTCCGTGAACTCTGCCGCATCGCCATCCACCGCGGCGAAGCGGTGGAGATCGCCCGGGAGATGCTTGCGGCGGTGCTCACCAACGTCGACCCGAAGCTGATGGCTACCGAATCGACGTGGGGCGACTACGAGGCTCGTCTCGCCGGCACTCGCCCACTCGACGCGCCACCGCTGGACACCAAGTAGCGGTTGACGGCGTGTCGAATACGACACAAGTTCAAGGCGCCCAAGGAGGGCGGAGACAATGCGAAGCAAGGCAATCGACATCGCGAAGACGAAGGGATACTCGGATGCGGACGCAACAGTCCAGTTCGACAAGGTCAAAGCCGACTGTGGCGCGGAGCCCACGGCGGCGATGCTCGCAGACTACGACCGCGACGCGTACCTGAAGATCAGTGTGGCGCGCCCGCTCGCGATGGCGTGGAGCGAAGCATTCGGCCCGAAGAGCGCGGGCGATGACAAGACGCCTGCGGAGGACAAGAAGGGCCGCAAGTTCAAGGCCGGCAAGACCTACAGCCCCGCGGAGCTGGCCGCATTCTACCCGACGGAGAAGAACAACCCCGACTACCGCGCCGCGTGCGCCGCGATCACACGCGAGGCCTGGGTCATCGCGGTGGGGGGCAAGTACAACGAGGAGAAGAGCGCCTACTATTTGACGATCTACCGCGATGAAGAGATCCCGCCCGCGACGGTCATGATCGGCAACGTGCCCATCGCTCCGGTTCTCTTCGGCGAAGACGCGACGCCCAAGGAGGCATGGATCTCCCCGTTCGCGCCGAGCCGTTTCCTGGACGTGGAGATGACCTGCCCGGTGACGGGCGCCTCGTTCAAGGGCTACGTCAAGGACCAGGGCACCGCGGGGGAGGATGACATTCCCATGAGGGC
>NZ_JAYPTL010000137.1:0-2415 GCF_038133525.1 Erythrobacter sp.
CATTGGCGACATGCGGATCGACGAAGAGCAGATCTGCGAGGAGGCGGGCTACGACAAGCTCGCCGCGTGGGGCGCGCTTGCCGAGCACCTCCGCGCCGAGGCGAAAGACAGGGAGGCCGCAAAGTGAGCCACCACCCACGCGCGCCGAACGTGCCTGACGCGGAAGTCATTGCTACGCACAGCATTGAATTTCAGCCCACTTTTGTCGCTGAGGCGCCACATCGATTCCGCTGCAAACATGGTACGGCCGACTGCGAACGCTGCGGTCATCACCCACGGCGTGATGCTGCGCACACGACGGTCGGCGGACGGGGCGTGATCGCAAGACTGCGAGGTGCGTGATGAGTCCCTATCGCTCGCCCGCTACGCGTGCCCTCGTGAGCCGACCACGGCGCGGTTTCCTCGACACCGCGCGCCGACTTGGCCTCATGTGGCGCCGCGCGCAGCGGTGGAACTTTGCAGGCGGGTGGCTGGAATTGCTGTGCGCGGTGACTCCTGGAGTGTCCTTGCTGCTTGTGTTTCGCGGCGCCGGATGGGCATGGTTTGTCGGGGCGTTGCTTGTAAACCTGGCCCAGGTCGAGACGGGGGTCACCGAAGCGCTTCTCGGCTTCCTTCGGGCGAAGCGAGTGCGGTGGCTTCTTGGGCGGGACGTGCCGCGGGCGCCAGACATCACCTGCTATCCGGCGATCCGCATCTGGAGGCGCGTTCTCCGGCGAGAGATCACGATCGAGGAAGGCGCGCGAGAACTACGTCGGCTGCGGGAGGACGACCCATGTTGACCGAGATCCGCGGTGACCTGTTCACGCTCGGCATTGACGCGCTCGCGCATGGGGTCAACTGCATGGGCGTCATGGGCGCTGGTATCGCGGTTGAGTTCAAGCGGCGCTGGCCGGTTATGTTCCACCGCTACCGCACGGCGTGCCTGAACGGCACCTTACGGCCCGGCACCTGTCTGCCTTGCGCGGCGACCTCGCCGCGCTGGATCTATTGCCTCGCGACACAGCCAAGGCCGGGACCGTGCGCAATGCTGCCGGCGATTGAAGGGGCGGTCAGTGGAATGGTGCGACACGCGCGCGCCGCAAATGTGAGACGTGTCGGCATGCCACACATCGGCTGCGGGTTCGGCGGATTGCGATGGGATGAAGTGCGACCAATCGTGGAACGCGCGTCTGAGGGTATCGAGATCGTCGTCGTGGAGTGGAACCGATGAATGAGCCTCGGGGAGGTGCTTCCAGACGATGCGGGGCCCGAGGCGATCGCCTCGGCATTGCGACGGGCAACCCAAGCAAGGTCGCACCCGACCATGCTCACGGTTGCGATTCCGGACCTCGGCATCGTGGCAGCACACGGCGACACCGCGCAGGCGCTCGCCGAGGACGTTGCCTCGCAGGTGCTCCACGCGGTGCGCGATCACGCGCTCGCCGCGCCGGAGACCCTCGCGCCGGACGCGCTCGTGCTGCGGGCGAAGGTGCGGGCGCGGCTCGGGCTCGACGGCGAATGGTCTGTTGTGGAGGAGAGTTGATATGCGAACCGTCGAAAACGCGATTCCGAAGCCATTGCGAGAGGCCGTGTATGACAACGTACTTTGATAATAAGATAACCGTTTTGCGAAACTTACCGCCTGAGCAGTTTGAGGATTTTGAACAGCAGATCATCCAAGACGTGGCCAACGTGGGTGAGTTGTTACGCGCCGAGGGTGGAACAGACGCGTTCCCAGAGGACCTACGCGATGTGGCCTATCAGACGCTCTTGCGTTATTCACCGGTGGCGTGGCCATGTGGGCTCAAATACGGCGGCCCAGACTACGAGGACGTAGACGCACACCGATGCGGTCTCAGCCTAATGCTGGAGAAGTTGCACAACTTATTTCACGCGGCACACTACCGTGGCTGGAGCGGCGGCGATGGCATTTTGTATCCACTCCGCGTGGCCAACGCGCGCATGGAAGAGCGGTGCGTGGAACTGGCTCTTCGCGCTGGGGCAGAGCGGGCCACATGGTTGGTCGAGCAGGAGAACGCTTGAGTTTTGTCTACAAAACGCCTTGGTGACTAGCGCTTTCGTTGATCGTGATTAGGTACGTTGGGGGCGCATGATGAAAGCTATTGTTCGGCCAAACGCAAAGCAGAGGGTATGTGGCCCTGCCCATGCTCCGCTAGGCCGGCGACCGGCTCGGCGACCGCTGCCGGTGCGGGCTCGACGTGGTGCCGGAGAAGCGCGGGCCGCACATGGGATGAATGGCCCATAGCAATGCATTTCATACGTGCCTATTCATAGGAGCCCACGATGCGAGCGACGCAGTTTGTCTGGAGGGCCGCGGGCTCTCCGCCGCCCGTCGAGACCAATGGCACGCTGATCCGACCAAGGGCCACGAGCACGAGCGGCGGCCCCTGCGCACACTGCGGTGCCGAGGCTGCG
>NZ_JAYPTL010000138.1:0-2395 GCF_038133525.1 Erythrobacter sp.
TTTGATCGAGGTCGAACAGGGTCGTGCTTTCGGCAAAATTGCTCAGGTCAGCATTACGACGACTGATTTGTCATGTGGCGCTGCTATTCCGTAAATTTCCCAATGGTTGGTGCCGATCTGACCACTGCAAGATAGCGACCATCCCTGAATGAGCATCCAATGACGTTGGTGAGCAAATGCCAAATCATGAACTTATCGGTAAGCGCTGTTTTCAGCGCACGTCGCCCCAGGGCATGAGTTCGCCGACGCGGTTGGCCGGGTGACCGTTGGCGAGGCTCGAGAGAGTGGCGGTCAACCAGGCGTTCGGATCGATACCGTTCAGTTTGCAGTTTTCAATGAGCGTGGCGATCACCGCCCAGTTGTCGCCGCCTTCGTCGGAACCGGCGAACAGGGCGTTTTTGCGATTGAGGGCGAGCGGGCGGATGGAGCGCTCGACGGTGTTGTTGTCGAGATCGATGCGGCCATCATCAAGGAACCGGAGGAGGCCATCCCACCGGGTGAGCGCATAGCGGATCGCTTCACCGAGCCTGCTCTTGGTGCTGACCTGCCGGCCACGGGTGTCGAGATACTGGTGGAGATCGTCCACGATGGGCCTGCTCCGTGCATTGCGGACGGTCTGGCGTTGCCGCGCCGACGATCCCCGAACTTCGTCTTCGATGGCATAGAGTTCGGCGATGCGGCGCAGCACATCTGATGCGACCGGCGAGCTGTCTGCCAGTTCGTAGAATTTGCGTCGCACATGCGCCCAGCAGAACGCGAGGGTCACGTCGCCGCGACGGCGGGCAAGAGCAGTGTAGCCGCCATAGCCATCGACCTGCAGAATGCCTGCAAAACCCTCGAGATGCGCTTCGGGCCGTTCGGCCTTGCGATCGGCGGCATAGACGTAGGCGACCATCGGGGGATCGCTGCCGCCCCAGGGTCGATCATCGCGGGCATAGGCCCATAGCTGACCGGTCTTGGTTCTGCCTCGTCCTGGATCGAGCACCGGTGCCGTGGTCTCGTCGGCGAACAAGCGCCCAGATCGTCGCATTTCTTCGAGGACATGATCGCGCAAGGGTCGCAGATACCAGGCCGCCCGGCCAACCCAGTCGGCAAGCGTCGAACGGTCAAGCTGAACGCCCTGCCGGGCATAGATCTGTGCCTGCCGGTAAAGCGGCAGGTGATCGGCGTACTTGGAGACCAGCACCTGCGCGATCAGCGTTTCGGTCGGGATGCCGCCCTCGACGATGCGGGCCGGTGCTGGAGCCTGGACGATGGCGCTCTCGCACGATCGGCAACCGTAGCGGGGACGACGCGTGACCAGCACGCGGAAGGTTGCCGGAACCACGTCGAGGCGTTCGGAGACATCTTCGCCAATCTGGTGGAGAGCACCGCCGCAGCAGGGGCAGTCATGGCTCTCAACATCGACAACCTGCTCGATCCGTTCCAGATGCGTCGGAAGCGAACCACGGTTGGTCTTGCGCGGGCGCTCGGCCTTCTGCTTGCTCGCCTGCTCCTGCGCGTGTTCGGCTGCGGCCAGGGCTGCTTCGACTTCCTCAAGGGCAAGCTCGAACTGGTCGGGATCGAGTTGCTCGGAACGGCGACCGAACCGGTGACGCTGCATCGCTTCGATGATCGCGCGCAGGCGCTCGACCTCATCGCGGAATGTCTTGAGCGTATCGAGCTCACGGGCCTGTTCGAGCACGAGCGCTCGCAGCGCTTCGACGTCTTCGGGCAGGTCCGCTTCTATCAGCATGGAGACACTGAATCAGTGGTGCGGTATCCCGTCAAGCGGCAATCTGCGGCGCCTTCGGGCGACGTCCGCCGTGGACACGCCGCCAGTCCAGTCCCTCCAGCAAAGCGCCCAGTTGTGCCGCTGTAAGGCGCATTACACCATCGCGGATGCCGGGCCACTTGAAGCCGCCCGTCTCCATCTTCTTGGCCATCAAACACAGGCCCGTGCCATCCCACCAGATCATCTTGATCCGGTCGGCGCGCTTGGCCCGGAACACATAGATCACGCCGGAATAGGGCTTGCCGCCATACTCGGCGGCCACCAGTGCCGCGAGCGAGTCCGGTCCCTTGCGAAAATCTACCGGGCGCGTTGCGACCATCACCTTTGCGCCAGTACCGGGCCCGATCATCGCGTCTCTCGCAGCGCAGTGATCACTGCCGAAATCGTGCCCGCATCCGCTCCGCACCCGATCTTCACCGTGATCCCGTCCACTTCCAGTTCCACCGTACTGGCCTTGCCGCGGCGTCGCCGTCGTGTCGGCTTGTGCCTTGGTGCCGGATCGGGATCGGGCATCGCATCGATCACCGCCGGAACGAAGGTCTGCTCCGGCTTTGCAGTCTCAGGAACTATGAGACCGTGTTCTTCCATCTGCGCACGCAACTGGCGACGCCAGGTGAAGAG
>NZ_JAYPTL010000139.1:0-2340 GCF_038133525.1 Erythrobacter sp.
GGCGCGGGGCATGCCGTGATCCACATCGCCTCCCCGTCAGAGCGGGCTGGCGATGACGGGCAGGGGACGGGCGCATTGCACCATGTCGCCTTTTCCTGTTCGGATTACGACACGTGGCGCAGCCGCATCGACGCGATGGGTCTGCCCTGTGAGGTCAATGATTTCCCGGCGGCCTCGCTGCGGCAGCTTTTCGTGATCGATCCAGACGGGATCAGGCTGGAATTCAATTTCCACGACATGCCGCAGGCGGCGTTTGCCTGGGCACCTGCCTAGAAGCTGATCGTGCGGGTCTTCCCGTCCCAATCGTTTCCGGCCTGTTTGACCGCATCGAACAGTCCGGCCGATTCGGGCGGCAATTGCGCAAGTTCGAGGATCATGGTTTCGTCGCCGGTCATGTCGAAATAGGCCACTTCTGACCCCGGGCCAAAGCTGGCCCCCTGAAGGCGTGTCGCGCCAAATGCCTCGATCTCGGCCTGGGCGGTGGCCATGTCGTCGACGAACCGGCAGGTGTGATGCACACCCGTACCGCCCGCCTTGAGGAATTCGTCGAAGATCGAGGGGCCGCGCGGTTCGATCAGCTCGATATTGGTTTCTCCCGAATAGGCGATCGCAGCGCCGAACTTGTAGATGTAATCCTCACCCCGGTAATCGCCGCGCGTGGCGTTTAGTTCGGGAAAGACGAAGAACGGGCCGACGCCCATTACCTGCGTCCAGAAATCGATGGCTTTTTCAATGTCGGGCACGACATAGGCCATCTGGTTCAGCACGCCTGTCCGGGCTGTCATCGTTCTCTCCTTGATATCTTTTCGCGGCAGCATTGGCTGGCACCGTCAAGATAATATGCTAGCATCCTTTCTCGTGGCGGCAAGCGCAATGACGCAGCATTTATTGCAGCATGGAGCCGCAGCATGGGAGAGCGAGGATAATGCGCAGAACGAATTCGAACGATCTTACCGGCAAGACCGCCATCGTCACCGGCGGCGCGCGCGGCCTAGGAGAGGCAATCGCCTGGGCCTTGGCGGAAAACGGCGCAAGGGTGATGATCACCGATGTGCTCGACGCCGAAGGCGAAGCGCTGGCAGCGGCGATGGGCGGGGCAGGGCACAAGGCCGTTTTCCGCCACCACGACGTGCGCGATGCGGCGGCGTGGCAGGAGATTGTCGCCGCAACGCTCGCCGAATTTGGCGGGCTCGATATTCTCGTCAACAATGCCGGGATCAATTTTGTCGAGACCATCGAATCCGCGACGGAAGAGCAGTTTCGCAATATCGTCGACGTGAACCTGATCGGCCCCTTTATCGGCATGCAGGCGATTATCCCGCACATGAAGGATGCCGGCGGCGGCTCGATCGTCAACATGTCCTCCAATTCGACGCGCAAGGTGGTCGTCTCCACCACCGTCTATTCCGCGACCAAGGCGGCGCTGGCCAATCTGACCAAGACTTCGGCGGCATGGCTGGGCCAATATGGCATCCGCGTGAATTCGGTGCATCCCGGCGCACATGATACCGAAATGGTGCGCAAGGGGTTCGAACAGGTCAGCGATCCCGCCATCCGCGAGGCAATCCTGAACGCGATTCCGCTGGGGCGGCTTGGCCGCCCGGAGGAAACGGGAGCGCTTGTCGCGTTCCTCGCCTCGGATGCGGCGTCCTATATCTCGGGCGGGGAGTATTTCATCGACGGGGCCAACAGCAAAATCAGAACGGTAGTGAAAGGCGCGGGGAAGGAAATCCATTCCCGCGCCATAGGAGTCACAGATTATCGGGCGCACCCGGCAGGAACGGGGTAAAGGCCCCCAGCGTCTGTCCGCCATCGACCGCGATTTCCGCGCCTGCCAGATAGGACGCATCGTCGCTGCACAGGAACAGGCTGGTGTGCGCGACCTCTTCGGGCTCGCCGATGCGCTGGATGGTCTGGCCGGTGTAATATTTATTAAGGTCCTCGGGCGCGTCGCCGGTGACATTGCCCATGCGGGTGTTGATGCCGCCCGGGAACACCGCGTTCACCCGGATGCCCCGATAGCCCAGTTCCATCGCGCAGTTCTTGGTCAGCCCGCGCAAGGCCCATTTGCTGGAGAGATAGGCGGTCAGCCCGTTCATGCCGATCAGGCCCGAACTCGACACGATATTGACGATCGCGCCCTTGCCCTTGTCGATCATGCCGGGGGCCACCGCCTTGATGCCCAGCCACGCGCCGATCAGGTTGATCGACAGCACGCGCTCGAAATCCTTTTTCTCAAGGGTCAGCGCGTTGACCGGATGGACGATCCCTGCATTGTTGACGAGGATGTCGGGCGCGCCCCATTCGCCGGTGACCCGGGCGATCAGTGCAGCCCAGCTC
>NZ_JAYPTL010000140.1:0-271 GCF_038133525.1 Erythrobacter sp.
ATGTCGATCCGCGACGTTCAGCTGGATGAGAACGGTTCGCTCCAATATGCGCTGCTCGATGGCGTCGACGTCCGCTCCGAGGGGCTGCATGCCGATTTCACCTCGACCTTCAAGCAGGCGAATTTCAACTTCTCGCACCAGTTCAACGACCGGCTGCGCGTCTCGTCGAAAATCGGCCTCAATCAGTCGCGCTGGAAGGATGACATTCGCTTCCGCTATTACATGGATGCGCTCGATGTCGATGGCTTCGCGCTCGACTTCACGGGCGGCG
>NZ_JAYPTL010000140.1:281-2258 GCF_038133525.1 Erythrobacter sp.
TCGGACCGAGCGCGGAGCGGACCTCGACGCTCGTCCGGACGCGCAGCGCGGGCCCGGCCGAGAGGCCCGGCAGCAGAACCTTGCCGTTGCCGTCGACCTGCACGCGCCAATGGTCCGAGCCCTGCCAGGGCAAGCCGTCCAGCGTGACGACCGATGGCCTGACGGGCGAAATGAATTTCGATTACGAGCTTTCAGATGACGTGATGCTGAAATTCGGCGGCCAGTATCGCCGGGCGAAGCAGCAGACCCTGTCGGTCAGCTATTACAGCGGCGCATTGAGCACGCAGAACCTGCCCGCGGGCACCGAACTGTCCGACATCACGCGCCAGATCACCGGCGTCGATGAATTGTGGGGCATGGGCGCGCCGGCAAGCTGGGCCGTGCTCGACTGGAAAAAGACCGCCGATACCTTTGGCCTGTTCGACCTGCCTTATTGCGGCAGCGAATGCGGCGCGACCAATCCGATGGTTCGCGAAGAGGCGTTCAGCGGCTATGCCATGTCGCAGTTCGACCTGTACGATGCGCTTGGCGTGGGCCTGCGCGGCGATATCGGCGTGCGCTATGTCAAGACGAAGCAGTTCTCCTCGGGCTATATCCGCGTGTCGGATGCCAGTTCGCCCACGGGCGTCGTCGGGCAATATGCCGCAGTCAACCGGACCTATGACGACTGGCTGCCATCTGCGAATATCGTGTTCGAGGCGACCGACGACCTGCTGCTGCGCTTCTCGGCTGCAAAGGTCATGTCGCGCCCGGATCTCGGCGCGCTGGCGCCGACCAGCGGGGTCAATCCGATCACGCGGTCGGGTTCGGTCAACAACCCGTTCCTCGAACCGATCCGCGCCAATACTTTCGACGCGTCGGTCGAATGGTACTTCGCCCGCGGCTCGCTGCTGTCGGCGGCGTTCTTCTACAAGGACATCAAGTCGTACATCCAGTCGATCCGCTCGCAGATCCCGTTCAGCGAACTGGGCCTGCCCGAGGCGCTGCTGGAAGGGTCGAACACCACGCCGGATGAACTGTTCACCATCACCCGCCCCGTCAACACGCCGGGCGGCACGCTGAAGGGTATCGAACTCAACGCGCAGGTGCCTTTCACCTTCCTCAGCGGGTTCATGAGCAATTTCGGCGCGCTGGCGAACTTCACCTATGTGACCTCGAAGATCGATTACTGCCTGTCCTCGGTCGATGGTGTGTGCACCGTCAGCACCAAGGATGACCTGGTCGGCCTGTCGAAGAATACCGCGTCGGGTACGCTCTATTACGAGGACGACCGCTTCAGCATCCGCAGCACCGCGAATTACCGCGGGCCGTTCATCCGCGGCATCCCGGCATCGCCGGGCAGCGACCTGCAGGGGAACAGCTCGACGATCTATGTCGATGCATCCGCGTCGTACAAGATCAACGACAATTTCAAGGTGATCCTCGAGGCGACCAACCTGACCGACGAGCAGAATCGCCTGTATATCGACAGCACGCGCAAGGACACTTTGTTCGAAACGCGCGTCGGGCGCACCTACACGCTGGGCGTCAGCGCCAATTTCTGAAGGGCGTCAGCTCTTCTTCCCACGGAGCCTCGGCTCCAATCTCTAACTGAAGGCCCGCGGTTCATCCGAACCGCGGGCCATTTTTTAGGCAGTTTTCAGCTTTCAGACGTGTTCGGGAAAGAAATGCCGCTGCGCGAACCGGGCCATCAATTCGGGCCATTGCGACGATGGCCCATGCGCCCGGCCCATGCCGAACCCGTGGCCGCCGCTTTCGACCAGATGGCATTCGGCCGCGATCCCGTGCGAGCGCAAGGCATTGAGCATCATCATCGAATTTTCAGGCGGCACAGCGCTATCGTCGAGCGCGTGGAATAGAAATGTCGGCGGCGTATCGGGCCCGACCGCGTTTTGCATCGACAGGCGCGCGATCTCATCCTCCCCCGCATCGGGGCCGAGCAGCATTTGCCGCGATCCGGCATGCGCCAGCGGATCC
>NZ_JAYPTL010000141.1:0-1610 GCF_038133525.1 Erythrobacter sp.
GGCGTGGCCGGCCTCCGTCGGCCGCACGCGGCGCGGGACGGGGAGAGCGTGGTCGCCGATGCGTTTCCAGAAAAGCTTGATCGTCATCGCCAGTTTCTCCAGAGACCTTCAAACGCGGCCTCGCTGCGATCTTCAGCCTTGCACGTGATGCTGTTGCGGCGGTCGATGCGCTCCATCGGCCAGGCGCCGTAGAGAGCGCGCGTCACCGGCGTATCGGCGTCAGAAAGGCTCCAACGTATGCCGCTTTGATGGAGGTCGTAGAGCGCGGACGCAAGGCGCTTACGCGCGTTTGGCTCTCGCATACCGGGAAGGACGCTTTGCCGGGGGTCCTGACTCCACTCCTCGGAGCCCTTGCAATATGCCACGTACGTCCCCTCGAAGGGGCAATCTAGATAGACCGCGTCGCCATCTTGCGCACAGGAGAGCGTCTCCTCGAAGTCCTCGCACAGCATGGTGACGCCCTGTAGCATTGCGGACATACGGCGCAGGTCATCAACCCGAACGAGGTCCTTGTCGGGCTTAGGCTTGCCATACGGCGCGTTGCACTGACCGTCGCCATTGACTCGCCACAACCCGTTGTAGGCCGCGCGGAGGACAAATAGCATGCGGGCCGCGCGCAGCACCTCCCCGCCGTCGTCGAGCGCCGCGCGCACGTCCTCAAAAAAAGCGCGCCCGCGATCGTGCGAAGTCGTCTCCGGTTTCCCGTTCTCAATGGCCTCGCGCCACCGCATTGTCAGTCGCCCCAACTCACACTCAACCTTCCAGCAGTCATCTCGAAGGCATTGATATACATTGATCAGCCGCGGGTTCTTGTCCGACAGCACGACGGGCCGCACGTCGGCGTAGAGGCCGAAGAACGGCGAGCCTGCGCCGATGAATGGCAGCACAACGCCGCGGCCTGGGTCGGGACGCGGGAAGAGCTTGGGCTGAGACTCGACAAGCCATGCGTGCGAGCCGGCGTACTTGCTGATCGCAAGGGTCATACTATCTCCGCTGGCCTAGACAAGACGCGTTGGCATGATCACAGCCACGTAGTCCCCCGCGGCCGACGCCACCGCAGGGGAAATCAGCAACGGGTCCAGTTCGCCGGAGAGACCGAGCGTAACCTCCTCCTCATCGATCGCGCCAAGCACGTCGAGTGGATACTTTGCATTCATGCCGATTGCCATCTCGGGTCCGTCGTAATCGACCGCGATCTCGTCGAAGCCTTCGCCGGTCTCGGCGCTCTGCGCGGTAATGCGGAGCGCGCCTGGTACGAGCGCCAGCTTGACGCTGCCCGTGCGGTCGCTCGCGGCGAGCTGGATGGCCTTGAGCGCGTCGATGAACGGGAGGCGCGGCGCGCGGACGGTGCGCGCGGGCGACGCCGGAATCACCTGCTGGTAAGGCGGGAATTGAGCGTCCACGAGCTTGACCGAGAACATCATGCCCGAGACGGTGAAGAAGGCGTGGGGTCCGCTCTGCTGGATGGTGAGCGTCGCGACCTTCTCGCTGCGCGCTCGATCGGTGAGGCGACGAAGCTCGCTGATCGCTTTGAGCGGGATGAGCATCGTCGCGGTGGCCGAAGTGCCCGCGACGGTCGCCTCCATTTTGGAGAGGCGGTGGCCATCGGT
>NZ_JAYPTL010000141.1:1620-2257 GCF_038133525.1 Erythrobacter sp.
TGCGCGCGCGTCTCGTCGGGCGAGATGGAAAAATGGGTGCGCGCCATCAGGAGGGCGAGCAGCTCCACCGGTAACTCCAGCGCAGGGGCGTCGGGCGCTGGTTTGGGCAAGAGCGGAAAGTCGTTCGCCGGAAGGCCGTGCAGCGTGTAGCGGCGCGCCTGGCCGACGGCCTTGACGGTCGTCTGCGCGCCGTCGCTCGTCGTGATCTGCACCGGGCCGTCCGGCATCGCCTTCACGCGCTCGAAGAGGTCTTTTGCCGGGACGGCGATTGAGCCCCCGGTGCTGATCTCCGCCTCGACTTGGCCGCTCATGGCGAGGTAAAGGTCCGTTGCAGCCACGCGGAGCGTCCGCCCTTCGGCGTGGCAGCGCTCAAGGAGCTTGTTGAGGTCTTTCTTCGGGATGACGATGTTCATGCGGCGGTCTTCCTTTCATGCTGTAAACGGCGCGCCAATTCCTCAGAGATGCGCAGAATGCGTCCTGCGGTCGTGCATCCAACGCCCGCCTGCGCAAGGGCGATCGCGGCATCGCAGCGTGCCGCGCGGGCACGGATAGTAGCTGGCCTTCCTGGACCAAGTATGTGATGCAGCGGCACCCCACGCTTGGCGGCAATACGCGTCACCAGCACGCCGTAGTCGCC
>NZ_JAYPTL010000142.1:0-2232 GCF_038133525.1 Erythrobacter sp.
GCGATGGTGCCGCTGGCCAACATGTTCGGCTACGTCAACAACCTGCGCTCGATGACCCAGGGTCGCGCGCAGTACACCATGACCTTCGATCACTACGCCCAGGTGCCGCAGAACGTGTCGGACGAGGTGCTGGCCAAGATGGCCGGCTGATCTCAGACACGAACGCGCATCACTGAACACGCATCCGATCTAGCGGAGAAGTAAAATGACCAAGGCAAAGTTTGAGCGTAACAAGCCGCACTGCAACATTGGCACGATCGGCCACGTCGATCATGGCAAGACGTCGCTGACGGCTGCGATCACGAAGGTTCTGGCGGAGAGCGGCGGTGCGTCGTTCACGGCGTATGACCAGATCGACAAGGCGCCGGAAGAGAAGGCGCGCGGCATCACGATCTCGACGAGCCATGTCGAGTACGAGACGGCCAATCGCCACTATGCTCACGTCGACTGCCCGGGCCACGCTGACTATGTGAAGAACATGATCACCGGTGCGGCGCAGATGGACGGCGCGATCCTGGTTGTGTCGGCGGCTGACGGCCCGATGCCGCAGACCCGCGAGCACATCCTGCTGGCCCGCCAGGTCGGCGTGCCGGCGCTGGTGGTGTTCATGAACAAGTGCGACATGGTGGACGACGCCGAGCTGCTCGACCTGGTCGAGCTGGAAGTGCGCGAGCTGCTGTCGAAGTACGATTTCCCGGGCGACGACATTCCGATCGTGCGCGGTTCGGCGCTGGCTGCCCTTGAGGACAGCAACAAGGAGCTGGGCCACGACGCCGTGCTGAAGCTGATGGAAGCGGTGGACAAGTACATCCCGCAGCCGGAGCGTCCGAAGGACAAGCCGTTCCTGATGCCGGTGGAAGACGTGTTCTCGATCTCGGGCCGCGGCACGGTGGTGACCGGTCGCGTCGAGCGCGGCATCGTGAAGGTGGGTGAGGAAGTCGAGATCGTCGGCCTGAAGGCGACGGTGAAGACGACCGTGACCGGCGTCGAGATGTTCCGCAAGCTGCTGGACAGCGGCGAGGCCGGCGACAACATCGGCGCGCTGCTGCGCGGCGTGCAGCGTGAGGACGTCGAGCGCGGCCAGGTTCTGGCCAAGCCGGGTTCGATCACCCCGCACACCAAGTTCAAGGCGGAAGCCTACATCCTGACCAAGGAAGAGGGCGGTCGCCACACCCCGTTCTTCACCAACTACCGTCCGCAGTTCTACTTCCGCACCACCGACGTGACCGGTGTTGTGCAGCTGCCGGCCGGCGTCGAGATGGTGATGCCGGGCGACAACGTTGCGATGGATGTCGAGCTGATCGCGCCGATCGCCATGGACGAAGGCCTGCGCTTCGCGATCCGCGAAGGCGGCCGTACCGTCGGCGCCGGCGTCGTCGCCAAGATCATCGCGTAAGCATCGAGCGTCAGACAGGATACAGGACAATGGATAGTCAGAATATCCGCATCCGCCTCAAGGCGTTCGATCATCGGGTGCTCGACCAGAGCACCAGCGAGATCGTTTCGACCGCGAAGCGTACCGGTGCGCGCGTGCGGGGCCCGATCCCGCTGCCGACCCATATCGAGCGCTTCACCGTGAATCGTTCGCCGCACGTCGACAAGAAGTCGCGCGAGCAGTTCGAGATCCGCACCCACAAGCGGCTCCTGGACATTGTGGACCCGACCCCGCAGACGGTGGACGCGCTGATGAAGCTCGACCTCGCCGCCGGCGTGGACGTCGAGATCAAGCTCTGAGGAGAGTATCATGCGCTCCGGAGTGATCGCCAAGAAGCTGGGCATGACCCGGCTGTTCTCGGAGGACGGCACGCATGTGCCGGTCACCGTGCTGAAGGTGGACAATTTGCAGGTGGTGCAGCAGCGCACTGCTGAGAAGGACGGTTACACCGCCCTCCAGCTCGGCGTCGACACCATCAAGCCGAAGAACGTCACCAAGGCCCTGCGCGGCCACTTCGCCAAGGCGAATGTCGAACCGAAGCGCAAGCTCGTTGAGTTTCGCGTTCCGGCCGATGCCCTGGTGGAAGTCGGCGCCGAACTGTCGGTGGAGCATTTCATTGTCGGCCAGTATGTCGACGTGACCGGCACCACGATCGGTAAGGGCTTTGCCGGTGTCATGAAGCGGCACAATTTCCGTGGCCTGGAAGCCAGCCATGGCGTGTCGGTCAGTCACCGTTCGCATGGTTCGACCGGTCAGCGCCAGGACCCCGGCAAAGTGTTCAAGGGTAAGAAGATGGC
>NZ_JAYPTL010000143.1:0-1462 GCF_038133525.1 Erythrobacter sp.
GACCACGCCGACTTCGCGCAGCATCTGGACGCAGGTCAGCACGAGGTCGGTGGCGGTGACGCCTTCGGCCATCGCGCCGGTCAGCTTGAAGCCGACGACTTCGGGGATCAGCATCGAAACCGGCTGGCCGAGCATCGCGGCCTCGGCCTCGATCCCGCCAACGCCCCAGCCCAGAACGCCAAGACCGTTGATCATGGTGGTGTGCGAGTCGGTGCCGACGCAGGTGTCGGGATAGGCGATGTCCGCGCCGGAGGGGTCCTTCGACGTCCACACGCCCTTGCCGATATGCTCAAGCTTCACCTGTTGGCAGATGCCGGTGCCCGGGGGCACGGCGTAGAAATTGTCGAGGCTCTTCGCACCCCACTTGAGGAAGTCGTAACGCTCGGCATTGCGCTGATATTCCAGCTCGACATTCTTCTCGAACGCCTTGGGGTGGCCGAATTCATCGACCATGACCGAGTGGTCGATGACGAGGTTCACGGGAACCTGCGGATTGATCTTCTGCGTGTCGCCACCCAGCGCCGAGATGGCATCGCGCATCGCGGCAAGGTCGACGACGCAAGGCACGCCAGTGAAATCCTGCAGCAGCACGCGCGCGGGGCGATACTGGATTTCGGGGTGCGGAGCCTTGGGGTTGTTCTGCCAGTCGACGATTGCCTTGGCATCGTCCTTCGACACGGTGAAGCCATCATCCTCGAAACGCAGCATGTTTTCGAGCAGGACCTTCAGCGAAAAGGGAAGGCGCGAAACATCGCCCAGCGCCTCGGCGGCCTTGGCCAGCGAGTAATAAGCGTATTCCTTGCCGCCGACGGTCATCGTCGTGCGGGTGCCGAGCGTGTCGTTGCCAACTGCTGTCATGCGAGCATTTCCCTCTTCGGTCTGTCGCGCGCCGTCACTGGCCAGGCTTGGCAGGACTCGCGCGGAGTGTTGCGGATGCACAATAGGTTTGCGCGCGCGATGGGCCGAAACGGCGTTTTCGTCAAGGTGAACATGGCTCAGACAAAAGGACTATATGTCGCTTCGCGCCCCGGAAATGCGCGGATTCAGCCAGCAGAAAGCCAAGTACGGGGATAATCATTGCCCGGCGCTTATCTGGAACCGCGCATTGGCGCATGGCGTTCTCATGGGGAGAGCGCGTTGCGTGCATCTGCGGGATGTACCGCGCGCCGAGTGATACAAGAGGAAATTGGGTTGATGTCCGCCACCGTGAAATTCGCTGGTCTGAACCGTTTGGCTTGCAGCGCGGGGGTGCTTGCCCTTTGCGCATCGTCGATCGCGCCGACGGCGGCCATGGCGCAGCAGGCGCCGCGGCCCAATAATGTGATGGTCCGCGATCTGCCCGCCAGCCAGCCCGCGAAGCAGGACCCGGCCTCCCCCGTCACCACCGATCCGGCGGCCGTGGGCGGACAGCCCGCGATCCCGGCGCCTTCTCCGAACAGCCAGACGTCGATGGACTCGCGCG
>NZ_JAYPTL010000143.1:1472-1959 GCF_038133525.1 Erythrobacter sp.
GCTGACCCCGATCAAGCCGCTGCTGGAAAAGGCGCTGGCAGGGCAGGCGGTCGGCGGCAACGGCGGAATCGTCGCGGCTCTCGATTCGCTCAATCCCGTGCACCCCGATTATGCTGTCCTGAAACAGATGCTGATGGAAACAAGCGAGGGCGATGCCGATGCCCGTGCCAAGATCCGCGCCAATATGGACCGCTGGCGCTGGCTCGCGCATGATATGGGGAAGAACTACCTTCTGACCAATGTGCCCGAATATCAGCTGCGGCTGGTCGTCAATCACAATGTCCACACCTCGTTCCGCACCGTGGTCGGCAAGCCGGGCCGCACCGCGACCCCGCAGCTGGCCGAAACGGTCGAGGGCGTGATCTTCAATCCGACATGGACCGTGCCGCAGTCGATCGTCGTCGGCGAAGGTCTGGGCGCGCGCGTGCTGGGCAATCCCGGCTGGGCGGCGACCAACGGGTACAAGGGTTACAAGACCGATGCGGGC
>NZ_JAYPTL010000143.1:1969-2191 GCF_038133525.1 Erythrobacter sp.
CAATGCGCTGGGCCTGATGAAGCTCGACATGCCCAATCCGCATGCGATCTTCCTGCACGATACGCCGTCGAAGCAATTCTTCGCTCGCGATACCCGCGCACTTTCGCATGGCTGCATCCGCACGCAGGATGCAATGAAGCTCGCCATGATCCTTGCCAAGGGGCTGGGCGGATTGTCGAGCGAGGAAGCGGTCGAGATCGCCAATTCGCGCAAATATACGCG
>NZ_JAYPTL010000144.1:0-1366 GCF_038133525.1 Erythrobacter sp.
GTCCTCCGCTGCCCGGAAAGCTGATTGACTGCATCCTACAGGCAGTTGGGATATGAGATCGCGACCTGCACGACAGCCCAATTATTCATTCATCGCGGCAACGCGATCTCCGAAAAATGCTTCCGGATGAAATCCAGCTTTGGATCGATGTAGCGCTGGCAGAAGGGCCTGCTTGGATCGGTGCGATAATAGTTCTGATAGCGCTCGTCCGAAGCTTTGAAACCCTTGAACGGGAGCACCAGAGTGTGGACAGCCTTGTCTGTTTCAGCGGCAAACTGCGCGATTGCCTTCTCGGCTTCTATCCGCTGACCGACTTCAAAGACATAGATGGCGCTTCGATATTTTCCGCGCGGTGAGCGAGCTCTTGTGGCGGAGTGCGTCCTTAGATGCACTTCGGCGAGCGTGGCCAATCCAATAGCCGCAGGGTCGAAACTTACGACCACACCTTCGGCCCACGTGTCGGCCGGCGTTTCTGATTGCAGAAAGCCCTGATCGACTTGGGAGACGCCTCGCAGCGCCTGAAAGACGCCCTCGGTGCACTAGTGGCATCCGCCGCCGAAGCCGACTTTCTCCATTCATCAGCTCCTATGCAGTCGGGTGATCCCGGCCGCCGCCGGCGCGGGCGATAAGCTGCCGAGGAACGAGATGATCCGCGGCGCCACTTGGTCGGCCATTTCGACGTGGGGATAATGGCCGGCACCTTCCACGATCATTGTCTCGGCATGCAGCCGGCTTGCTAGGTTCTGAGCTTCCTCGACCGGGTTTGGGAAGTCCGGATCCTTCGTCCCCATCACAACAAGCGCGCGAACGGCGCTGTCATCTAGAATGGCGGCCGTGTCGGCTTTCGAAAGCGAGAGCATCGTCAGCAGCGCCTGCATCCGTCCCGGCTCTCTGAGATTTCGAGCGATGGCCGACTTGATCGCCTCGTGGTCAAAAGCTCGCTTCGTTGGATAGAGGCTGCTCCAGTATGTCGTCCAAAACCACGTCCGCCATGGCCCGGCGAACCCTATCGAAAGGACGAGCTTCTGGAAGCTCGTCAGTGGAAGGTCTCGGACTATCGGACCGAGGAGCACGACACTGCGGACCAGGTCCGGACTCTCTCTCGCCGCCCTATAGAGCTGACCCGGCCGCGAAAGAGTTGCCAGTGATGGTGGCAGGGCCTGCGCCCAAGCGTCTCACGATAGAGATTGCGTCCAGGCCCACTGACCGGGCGGAGTAGTCAGTCCATCGCGCTGACGTTTCGCCGAATCCCCGCACATCCATCGTGACGAC
Organism: Erythrobacter sp.; assembly: GCF_038133525.1. Lineage (GTDB taxonomy): Bacteria > Pseudomonadota > Alphaproteobacteria > Sphingomonadales > Sphingomonadaceae > Qipengyuania. Next base: position 1,273 of record NZ_JAYPTL010000144.1, read on the forward strand.
GCGGAATTCTGCCTGCTTTAGGTCGGGCCCTAGGAGCCGATATTCGGATCGCAGATCGCCCATCCCTGGAATGCACAGCACGATGTGCCCCGGA
>NZ_JAYPTL010000144.1:1376-2146 GCF_038133525.1 Erythrobacter sp.
CCGCCGGCCCCCCCCCCCCCCCCCCCCCCGGGGGGGGGCCGGCGGGGGGGTGGTCCGTGGGCCCCCCCGGGGACAACGCCGGGGTGGGGGGTCTGGGGGGAGGGTTTTAGCTCCGGTTTCTGAGCCGCCAGCTGTCGTTGCCAGTCTCGACGATGTCGCAGTGATGGGTGATGCGGTCGAGCAGCGCGGCCGTCATCTTGGGGTCGCCGAAGACGGTCGGCCATTCACCGAACGCCAGGTTCGTGGTGATGATCACCGAGGTGCGCTCGTAGAGCTTGCTGACGAGATGGAACAGCAACTGGCCGCCCGAGCGGGCGAACGGCAGATAGCCGAGCTCATCGAGCACGACGAGGTCGAGGCGGGAGAGCTGGGCCGCAAGCGTACCGGCCTTGCCGAGGCGGCTCTCTTCCTCGAGCCGGTTCACCAGATCCACGGTGTTGAAGTAGCGGCCGCGGGCGCCGGCACGCACGACGCTGGCGGTGATTGCGATCGCCAGGTGAGTCTTCCCAGTCCCGGTGCCGCCGACCAGGACGATGTTGCGCTGGCCGGGCAGGAACGAGCCGGCATGTAGCGAGCGCACCAGTTGTTCGTCGATCAGCGTCCCCTCGAACACGAACGCATCGATGTCCTTCACCGCCGGCAGCCTGGCCGCGGTCATGCGATAGCGGATCGATGCCGCATGGCGATGGGCAGCCTCAGCGCGCAGAAGATCGGTCAGGATCTCCATGGCGGTGCGCTTGCGCTGGATGCCGGTGGTGACCGCCTCGTCG
>NZ_JAYPTL010000145.1:0-2132 GCF_038133525.1 Erythrobacter sp.
CTCGTCGATCGACCAGCGGCTCGAAGCCTTCCGGGGGAGCATCGCGCATATGCTTGAGCAGCAGGTCCGAACGGGTCACACCCAGCGCATGCGCCATTAGCAGTTCGGCATCGAGCCGCGCCGTATCGCTGGTTGCGGAAAGGCGCCCGCTTGCCTCACGGATTGCGTCGGCAACGGTCATTACCGCGACCCTCGCGCCCGTCCTTCGACAGGCTCAGGACGAACGGGTGTTGGCGGTGCGGGCGTCACAGGAACCGCTCACCCTGAGCCTGTCGAAGGGTGGCCACCACTCAGCCGAACTCACTCGCTCATCGCCGCAAGCCGCTTGGCCTCGTCCTCGGCGATCAGCGCGTCGATCAGCTCGGTCAGGCCCGTCCCCGCAAGGATTTCGGGCAGCTTGTGCAGCGTCAGGCCGATGCGATGGTCGGTCACGCGGCCTTGCGGGAAGTTATAGGTGCGGATGCGCTCTGAACGATCGCCGCTACCGACCATCGCCTTGCGCGCTTCGGCCTCGGCCCCCTGCGTCGCTTCGCGCTGCGCTTCGTAAAGCCGCGCACGCAGCACCTGCATCGCCTTCTCGCGGTTCTTGTGCTGGCTGCGCGCGTCCTGGCAGGTGACCACCGTGTTGGTCGGCAAATGCGTGATGCGCACCGCGCTATCAGTGGTGTTGACGTGCTGCCCGCCCGCGCCGCTGGCGCGATAGACGTCGATCTTGAGGTCGCCCGGATCGATCTGCACATCAACCTCGTCGGGTTCGGGAAGGACTGCCACGGTCGCGGCGCTGGTGTGGATGCGCCCGCCGCTCTCGGTCTCGGGCACGCGCTGGACGCGGTGCACACCGCTCTCGAACTTGAGCTTGGCGAAGACGCCGTTGCCGGTGACGTTGGCGACGATTTCCTTGAAGCCGCCGACCTCGCTGGCGTTCATGCTGACCGGTTCGACCTTCCAACCCTGTTCGGCGGCGAAGCGTTCATACATGCGATAGAGATCGCCCGCGAACAGTGCCGCCTCGTCCCCACCGGTCCCCGCGCGGATTTCGAGCATGGCCGGGCGGCTATCGGCAGCATCGCGCGGGAGCATGGCGATCGCCAGCTCACGCTCGGCTTCGGGCAGGCGCTGGCGCAGCCGCGCAAGCTCCTCGTCGGCCAGCGCCTTCATTTCCGGATCTTCTACCAGCAGCGCCAGTTCGGCTATCTCATGGCGAATTTCGCGCACTTCGCGCGCCACCTTGGCCACCGGTTCGAGCTCGGCATAGTCGCGGCTCGCGCGCACGAAGGCCTCGCCCTCGAGCGTGCCCGAGGCCATGCGCGCCTCGAGTTCGGCAAAGCGATGCGTGATCTGGTCGAGGCGTTCGGCGGGTATGGTCATGGGGTCGAAGGCGACAAAGGCGACTCGGTGTCGCCTTTGCAAGGAATTCCCAAACTACTGAAACTCAATGCGTTTTTTGCGCCCTTGGCGGCAAAGGCGACAGAAGGGCCGTTTTTTCGTCCTCCTTTGCCTGAACCGCACCGGCGGACGGTCCCGCGCAATAGCGAAACAGGGGGCGGGTAGGAAAGCAAATTTGGCGGCAGGACAGTTGCGACCCACTCGTCATCCCGGCCACCGAGCCGGGATCCCGCATTTCTTCGAGCACCGCGCCAAAGGAAGCGGGACCCCGGATCAAGTCCGGGGTGACATCTATTCCCTGTTCAACGCCGCGACGATCTTGCTCGTATCGCCTTCGCCCGAAATCCCATGATAGCCGCGCGCATCGACGCGCAAGATGTGTTGGGGATGTTGCTTCACGGCCTTGTCATACCGCTTCTTGGGAGACCCGGTAGCCATGATGTCGGCCACCACCCCACCGGCGCGCAAATCGGCCAGCAATTCAATGGCTGCGGCCATTCCGGCGTCATCCTCGACCAGCACCATCGCCTCCAGCTGATCGGACTTCTTCTCCCCCACCAGCATCGCCAGCCGCTCGATACCCGCGGCCCAGCCCACGGCGGGCGTAGGCGCACCGCCAAGGCTCTCCATCAGCCCATCGTAGCGACCGCCGCCGAGGATGGTGCTCTGGCTGCCGAGCTTGCCCGCCGCCTCGCTGCCTGCGTCGGGGATGAATTCGAAGGCGGTGTGGCGATAGTAGTCGAGGC
>NZ_JAYPTL010000146.1:0-2113 GCF_038133525.1 Erythrobacter sp.
GAATTCAGGTTCGCGGCCAGCTTCTTGGGCGGCATCGCGCCGGTGCCGCTTTCGTAGTCGAGCGTGCCCTGACCCGACTTTTCAGCCTTGTTCTTGGATTTGTAAAAGGCAGCCGCCTTTTTGTCGTCGCCCGTCAGAACCTTGTAGGCTTCATCCGGAATGCCGTCCTCCAGAGCATCCAAATCGAATACGCCCAGCAGCGCATCGCCGCACCGAATATTGGCGTCAAGAAAGCCCAGGGGCTGGCCGGGACTGACGGATTCAATCCACAGCGCCACCTTGGCCAGTTCCACCGCCATCGGATTGCGGTCCACCCCGTGGATACAGCGTGAAACGACATCACGCAGGGCGGCCTGCGTCTCCTGCTTCCCCGCATCCTCGTTCCGCAGCCGCGCCACCCGATCCGCCATGCGCCGCGCCGCACCCAGCAGGAAGTGGCCCGACCCGCAAGCCGGATCGATCACTTTCAGATCCAGGATGCCATCAACGCCGCCTTCGGCCTCGGCCTTGTCCAGCACCGGATCTAGCGCGCTGTCGAGCAGCGTTTCGACCAGAGAGTCCGGCGTGTAATAGCTGCCGCTGGTCTTGCGGGCATTTCCCTTCGCCCCGCTATCCAGGCTGAACTGTCCATTCGCGGCCAGCTGCGGTCTGATTTCGAGCAGGCTTTCGTAAACGCTGCCCAGTTCTTCGGTCTTTAAATCGCGCCAGTTTATGCGATGGATCGCCCCGTCCTTGCGCAAATAGCCAAGGTTGAACACCGCCTCCAGAAAGCGGCGATTGGGAATGGCTGCTTCGTTCAGCAGCGGGGTCGCGTTCTTGGCGAACAGCCCGCCAAGCGCGGGCAAGCCCAGCATATCCTCGCCATGTTCAAGGCACCCCAGCGTGATCTTCATCGCTTCCCACGCATCGTGATGCGCATCGCGCGCCACGCGGCGGCGGGACCGTTCGCGCCAGAAGGTGAAGGAATAGCTGGCGGCGTAAAGCGCTCGGGCATCCTTCGTCGCATTGCGCGCGTGGAGCAGGTCGCGATCCTCTGCTACCGCAAGGAAGATGAGGCGATAGACTGTGCGGAGCAGTTCTTCGAAGAACGCCGCAAGCTGACCGTGGTCCGCTAGCTTCTCGCGCAAGGCAGGGCTCGCCTCGATCGCACCCTGGCCCAGTTCGAACAGGGCCAGTTCCACCCCGTCGCGCAGCTTGTCCCGTGCGGCGGTGCCTTGCTTCATGCCTTCGTTGCGCCACTCTTCCTGAGCGCAGTCGGACGGCGCCGCACCGGCTGCGCCAAAGCGGGTGGCGTGGGCCAATAGCCACCAAAGCGTGAAGTCGGCGAACATATCGTCGCGGAACATCGCGCCGAGGTCGGCCTCGATCCATGCAGGCCTGGTCAGGCTGGCATTGTCGCGCATCAGCCTTACGCGGTCTCCGGCGAAGACCAGGCCCCACAAGGCGTGGTCGGTGCCATTGAGCCAGTCCTGCAATAGAGAGACAGGACTGCGCTTCAGACGCCCGCCGCCTTGTCCGTCACCGAATTCAGGCATGGCGACATTGAACGCATCCTTGCCTTCGATCGGGGCCGCGACGACGATGGGAACACGGCCATCCTTCGCCTCCCAAGCAAGGCGGAAGCGGCGATTGCCTTCGGTGTGCTCGACCGGACCGGTCAGATTGTCGAAGCCGAAGCATTGGGTGAGCAAGCTCTGCGCAAACTGCGCCGTTTGCGTGACAGTAGGTGCGTCAATGCGGGCAAATTCGGTCCACAAATGCTGCCCGATGCGGAAGTAGCGGGCGATTTCGTCGCCAAGCCCCAAGCCCTTCGGGCAATCATAGCTGAGTGCCAACTTGGCAGTGCGATCAGCGGCGGCGATCTTCTGCACCTGCTCCGGTGCGATCAAACCACCTTCAATCGTAACGGCGACAAGGCCGAGTTCGGCTGCACGGATCGCCATCAGTTTGCCTCCGGCACAAGGACATAGAGGCCGATGACATCGGCAGGCAGGACCGCTTCCACCTCGGTTGTAGAGCCCTCGCCACGGGTTGCGGATTTCACGCGGTCATGATCCTCGGACAATTGTGCAGCACGGGAATGGGCCTAAGCCTCGAACGCGTCACCATATTC
>NZ_JAYPTL010000147.1:0-2099 GCF_038133525.1 Erythrobacter sp.
CATCGAGAGCCCGTATCGCCGCGTGCGCGACGGCAAGGTCACCGACGAAGTGATCTACCTGACCGCCATGGAAGAAGGCAAATACACCATTGCCCAGGCCAATGCCGAAATCGACGGCAAGGGCAAGCTGATGGGCGATCTGGTGTCGTGCCGCCGCAACGGCGACTTCGTGATGGTGCGTCCTGAAGGCATCGACTTCATGGACGTGTCGCCGAAGCAGCTGGTTTCGGTTGCCGCGGCGCTGATCCCGTTCCTTGAGAACGACGACGCCAACCGCGCGCTGATGGGCTCGAACATGCAGCGTCAGGCGGTTCCGCTGGTGCGCGCCGAGGCGCCGCTGGTCGGCACCGGCATGGAAGAAGTTGTGGCGCGTGATTCCGGCGCCACCATCGTCGCCAAGCGTTCGGGTGTGGTCGACCAGATCGACGGTACCCGCATCGTCGTCCGCGTGTCGGAAGAAACCGACATGTCGAAGTCGAACGTCGATATCTACAAGCTGCTGAAGTTCCAGCGCTCGAACCAGAATACCTGCATTACCCAGCGTCCGCTGGTGAAGGTGGGCGATCAGGTTCGCGCCGGCGACATCATCGGCGACGGACCCTCGACCGAGCTGGGCGAGCTGGCGCTGGGCCGCAACGTGCTCGTCGCCTTCATGCCGTGGAACGGCTACAACTTCGAAGATTCGATCCTGATCAGCGAGCGTATCGCCAAGGACGACGTCTTCACCTCGATCCATATCGAGGAATTCGAAGTGATGGCCCGCGACACCAAGCTGGGTCCTGAGGAAATCACCCGCGATATTCCGAACGTGGGCGAAGAAGGCCTCAAGAACCTCGACGAAGCCGGCATCGTCTACATCGGTGCCGAAGTGCACCCGGGCGACATCCTGGTCGGCAAGATCACGCCGAAGGGCGAAAGCCCGATGACGCCGGAAGAAAAGCTGCTGCGCGCCATCTTCGGCGAAAAGGCCTCCGACGTGCGCGACAGCTCGCTGCGCGTGCCGCCGGGCGTTTCGGGCACGGTCGTGGAAGTGCGTGTCTTCTCGCGCCATGGCGTGGAGAAGGACGAACGCGCCCTTGCCATCGAGCGCGCCGAGATCGAGCGTCTGGCCAAGGATCGTGACGATGAGAAGGCGATCATCGAGCGCGCCATTTACGGCCGCCTGAAGGAGCTGCTGGTCGGCAAGCAGGCCGACAAGGGCCCGAAGGGGTTCAAGGACGGCGGCAAGATCACCGACGAGGTGCTGGCTGAGCTGACCCCGGGCCAGTGGTGGCAGATCAGCGTCAAGCACGAAAAGGCGATGACCGACATCGAGGCGCTGAAGAAGCAGTATGATGCGGCCACCGGCCGTATCCAGAAGCGCTTCGAAGACAAGGTCGAGAAGCTGCAGCGCGGCGACGAGCTGCCCCCGGGCGTGATGAAGATGGTCAAGGTCTTCGTTGCGGTGAAGCGCAAGCTGCAGCCGGGCGACAAGATGGCCGGCCGCCACGGCAACAAGGGTGTCGTGTCGCGCATCGTGCCCGAGGAGGATATGCCCTACCTCGAGGACGGCCAGCCGGTCGATATCGTGCTGAACCCGCTGGGCGTGCCCTCGCGCATGAATGTCGGTCAGATCCTTGAGACGCATCTGGGCTGGGCTTCGGCCGGTATCGGCCGCCAGATCGGCGACATGCTCGACAAGGTCAACCGCAATGCGGCCAAGGCCGCCGACCTGCGCAACCTGATGAAGACGGTCTATTCCAAGCAGGAATATGCCGAACGCATCAACGACCTGTCGGACGATCAGGTGCTGGAGCTGAGCTCCAACCTGCGTCGCGGCGTGCCGATGGCCACGCCGGTCTTCGACGGTGCCCATGAGCCGGACATCGTCGAGATGCTGGAGAAGGCGGGCTTCAACAATTCGGGTCAGTCGACCCTGATTGACGGCCGCACCGGCGAACCGTTCGACCGCAAGGTGACGGTTGGCTACATCTACATGCTGAAGCTGCACCACCTGGTCGACGACAAGATCCATGCCCGTTCGATCGGCCCCTACAGCCTCGTGACCCAGCAGCCGCTGGGCGGCAAGGCGCAGTTCGGCGGACAGCGCTTCGGTGAAA
>NZ_JAYPTL010000148.1:0-807 GCF_038133525.1 Erythrobacter sp.
ACCAGTGGCGGCGCGTACCCGCGATCACCTCATATTCGTGATCGGGATCGCCCGAAATCCGGCGCACGACGGCGGGGACTTTCTGCCCGCCCTCGGCGATCAGGGAATCGATCAGCTCACGGCAATTCTCTTCGTTGAGATGCTCGTAGGAGCGAGCATTCCCCGCCCACGGGCGCACCCGTGTCGGGTCGAGCAGCATCTGCGTGACCTGCTTGACATCGCCACTGGCAACGCGGGCGAGGGCGCTCTCGCGGCCCAGCAGCGTCATGGATCCACGCCGTCCGCGGGCAGGCTGCGCGGGTGCCGGCGTCGACACTTCCGGAACGGCAGATGCGGCCGTATCAGCTGGCTGCGCGCCGGGCGCCTCGTCCTCTCCCAGGAGATCGGCGAGATATTCGCTCTGCTTACGGGCCATCGTGAATCCTTTCGGCGTTACCGGTGTGTCGGGCGCGCTCGCTGCGCAGATCTCGGGCCGGTAGGAAAATAAAATCTGCTGTCGCGGGGAAATCAGGCCGCATTGACCACGGCCTCTTCGCTTGCTGGCTGGGCGACACCCCAGCCCCGGCGCACCAGTGCCTCGACCTGACCCATCGCCTCATCCAGATTGGCGCGGCAGCGCTTGTGCGTGCGCGGGGTCCCGATGGGCCGCTCAAGCTCATACACCGTCATCATGCGCAGCGCCGCATGGCTGATCTCCGCACTCTCCAGGATCGGCACGGGGAGGAGGGCAGGGCCGAAGCTCTGCTCCATGATCTGGCGCACCATGGCATGGCTTGGGTCATTGGCGTCGAACTTCGATCAGATCAG
>NZ_JAYPTL010000148.1:817-1598 GCF_038133525.1 Erythrobacter sp.
CGGCCAGCGGGACCAGCAGCGCATTGGCCGCCTGCATCACGGCAAGGCTGATCGTGCCAAGTGCCGGCGGCGGATCAAGCAGGACGATGTCATAATCCTGCGCAAGCTCCATAAGCCCCTGTTTCAGCTTGCGAAAACGGCTTGCCAGCACCGATCCGCCATCCGAACCGGCAGCGGCCAGCTCATATTCCACGTCGAAGAGTTCGAGGTTCGACGGGATCAGATCGACATTGGGCCAGGGCGTGCCCTGCACCGCGTAATCGAGCGTCTGCTGCGTCGGCTCGATCGAGAGATAGGGGTAGAGCGTCTGTTCGCGCGTCACGTTGAAATGCGGGTTGAACCCGAACAGGGTGGTCGTCGTCGCCTGGCTGTCGCAATCGACGACCAGCACGCGATAGCCCTGAACCCCGAAATAATGAGCGAGGTGGGTGGTCACCGTCGACTTGCCGACGCCGCCCTTGAAGTTCTGCACCGCGATCATCGCGGGCGTATCCAGCGGCGCGCGCCGGGGCGAGGCGTCCAGCACCTCGCGCATGTTCAGCAGTTCCTCGATCGTATAGCCGGGGCGCCGCCCGTTCTCGGTCGGGGGAGGGGGGGGAAGCCGTCCATCTTCCTCGGCCATGCGAATGCGGTTGGTGCTGCATTCCAAAAGGGCGGCTGCCTCGGCAATGCCATAGCGCACCGACAGGCCCTTGCGTGCTTCGGGCAGAAATGCCTTCTTGCGCAAGCGTTCGATCATGCGTTCGCCATGTTTCTGCAAGATCGCAGAATCGGCAAAGCC
>NZ_JAYPTL010000148.1:1608-2083 GCF_038133525.1 Erythrobacter sp.
ATATACGGACGATCTCTGAATGCATTTTGCGCCTCGCCAGAAAAATGAAGCTTTTCGCTGGCAGGCTGCGCCAATTTAATTCATATGACAAAGCCGTTGGGGGTTTTTCCACAATCCATCGCATTTTTGCCCAAAAAGCTGCGAAAAAAACCTTTCCCAGAGCCTCGTACAGCGCCAAAAGCGCGATTCGGGTGGGGTAGGTGCCACCCCAGCCCAGAAACGCGTCCTACGCGACTCACAGGCGGTATTTCTCCCCGGAAGACCGTCGAAACGACCCGGAGAGCGGAATTTTCGCGTCGCGGGATCAGCGCCCGTTGCATTGCGGCGGCCGCTTGGCCAGAAACGCATCGACTGCCTCTGCGTGGTCCTCGGTCTCATGCGCGATGGCCTGCATCGCCGCCGACATCTCGAGGATCGTGTCGAGGCTCGCTTCCTGGGCACTGAGGATAAGCCGCTTCGCCATGCGGAGCGAGCG
>NZ_JAYPTL010000149.1:0-2012 GCF_038133525.1 Erythrobacter sp.
CCACCTGTCGCGCATTTGTATTGGACCTGTCAGGGGGGATTCGCGCAATCCGTTAATAGGTAGATAACCCTAAGGTAGCGCCCGAATCGGGGCTGCGAAAATTCTCTCTAGAGATCAACGATCTTGCGAGGATCGGCCTTGCCCCGGATGAGGTCGGCAAAGCCCAGAAGATTGCCGCGAAGCCGTCCGCGACGGTCGATCGTGGGTTCGGGACGGAAGGAATGGGCAAGATTGGCCGCGACATTGCGCGCCATCAGTTCCCAGCCGTGATAGGACCCGATCGTCCCCTTCTTGCGTAGATAGACGATATTGGCGACCTGCGAATAGCCAAGGCGGAATCCCGAGGTGCGCCCGCCGCGCGTGCCCATGTGGACGCCGGTCATCTTGGCCGTGCGCAGCATCGCGCCGCGCCGTGCCAGCTGTTCGGAGAAATCGACATCTTCCTGCCAGCCATAGAGCGGCAGGTTCTCGTCGAACGACAGCCCCTCGCACGCGCTCATGCGGAAGGCCATGTTGCAGCCATAGAGCCAGCTCGTCGGCTCATCCGCCTTGTCGGGGCGGAAATCGGGCTTCTCGAGCATCGCGGCCGATTCCTCGAACGTAAGGCCGCCGGTCTGCGCGCCGTCGGCGACCAGCCAGCCGGTCAGCCCGACCAGCTTGGGATCGGCGGCGAACATCTTCTCCATCTGCTCGATGATGTCGTCCGAAACGACGAAATCGTCGTCGAAGAACACCACCACATCGGCTTCCTCGCGCAGGTGCGAGAGGGCGACATTGCGCTGGCAGCACAGGCCCTTTTTCGGGCTGATCACCGCGACCGGCGGATTGGGCAGCCTGTCGAGGCCCACGATATCTTCGGGCGCTGCGCCCACGACGATGATGCCATCGGGCTTGCGCGTCTGGCGGTCGAAACGCTCGACCACCTGGCTCATGATCTTGGGCCGACCGGTGGTGGCAATGGCGACGTGGATGCGCATCTGTGGGGGCTGCTCCGCAGTTCTTGAAATTCAGGGATGGACCGCGGAGATTCCGCACCACCGCGACCCAAGATGCACAATTGGTTCGCTTTTCGCCATGCTTATAAGGGCTGAGGCTCCAAAGGGGTATCGCGCACCCACCCCTTGGCCGCGCCTGAGCCGAAGGGATGACAGGCACGGTTAAATTGCCGCGCCATGCCGTGCGCCGGGCGAGGCGGGCCGATTATCTAGCCGGGGGGATTAATCCCGAGTGCCGCCGGGATAATGCGCAAAGTTAACCCGCTCGCCGCCGCGCGCTGATATAAGCCGCACCATATTCCGACCCGTTCAAAGTTTTTCGAAAGGCAATTTGCATGGCTCCGTTCCCCGTACTGGTGACAGGTGGCGCAGGATATATCGGGAGCCATGCCGTGCTGGCGCTGGTCGATCGCGGCTGGCCGGTGGTGGTGCTCGACGATCTGTCGACGGGGTTCCGCTGGGCCGTGCCCGATGGCGTCCCTTTCTATGAGGGGGACGTGGTCGACACCGATCTGGTGAAGCGCATCTTTGCCGAACAGAAGATCGGCGCGATCATGCATTTTGCCGGATCGATCATCGTGCCCGAATCGGTCGAGAACCCGCTCAAATATTACGACAACAACACGGGCAAGAGCCGCACGCTGATCCAGGCGGCGGTCGAATCGGGCATCCCGCATTTCATCTTTAGCTCCACTGCCAGCGTTTATGGCGAGGCGGAGGCGAAGCCTTTGTCCGAGGATGAGCCGCTCGCCCCGTTCAACCCCTATGCCATGTCAAAGGCCATGACCGAGCGCGTGCTGGCCGACACGGCCAAGGCGCATGACATGAACTATTGCGTGCTGCGCTATTTCAATGTCGCGGGCGCGGACCCCGAAGCGCGCAGCGGCCAGTCGGGCGTGGGATCGACGCATCTGATCAAGGTCGCGCTGGCGGCGGCGCTGGGCAAGCGTAGCGAAGTCGCGGTTTTCGGGCAGGATTACGCCACCCGCGACGGCACCGGCATTCGCGACTATATCC
>NZ_JAYPTL010000150.1:0-1999 GCF_038133525.1 Erythrobacter sp.
ATCGCTTCGGCATAACCCGCGACATCGATGCTGCCGAAACTCGGGGACCTAAAGGGGGTCAGGACATAGAACGGGCACAGATATACGCTAAGCGTCTCTGCGCGCACTTATGGGTCGACTCTATGCGTCGACGACTCCAGCATTCCAAAGGCATCCATCGGACAGTTGTAGCATCGCCTCTCGTCGCAGAGCCGGCATATCGTCAGCGCCGAGACAGCGTCGTCAGACATCTGCGCAAGTATTGTCTCGGCAATACGTTCCAGCACGAGGCGGTCAGCATTCGAGACATGGCTAAGGATTTCGGATAAAGTCTCGTTTCTTCGTTGCAGGATCGCAGATAGGCGAGTCTCGCCTGCCTCAGTGAGCATCAGCGCTACTGCACGACGGTCCCGTAGCGCTTTGGATCGAACGGCGAACCCGGCTGCAACCAATCGATCGACAAGCCGCACCGTCCCCGCGTGGGACAAGCCTAGCACCCGTCCTAATTCGTCGATCGAAAGACCGGTCGCGTGACCGATGACGACGATCGCCGCGGTGGTTTCGCCACCGCCGGGTATCGTCGGGTCGAATGCCGCCTTCTTAATTCGATCGGTGATGCCCACTGCGAGGGCGCCGAACAGATTGACGAGCCGGTCCGAGAGTACGTTCAAAGGGTTGCCTCATTCATTGACGGCGTATAGTGTATGCGCAGCGCATATATCACGCCTGTCTAAGCATGAAGGCAGGTCATGCGCCATGATGAAAGCGAGGCACCATGTTTTCGACATTACACATAGCTGAAAAGACGACCGGCTCTCGCGGGTCTCTCGCGTTGCTGCGCTGGGCGCTGGTGGTCATCTTTCTCTGGTTCGGTTGCATGAAATTCACGAGCTATGAAGCGATGGGCATCGCGCCATTGATGAAGAACAGTCCGATCATGAGCTGGATTCCGGCCGTTTTTGGGGTGCAGGGTGGAAGCTATTTTATAGGCACCGTCGAGCTCGCGACGGCCGCTGCGCTGATTATCGGTGCTTTCAACAAGACGGCCTCCGCTCTCGGCGCGGCGATGTCATGCCTGACTTATGCCGTGACACTGACGTTTTTCCTGAGCACGCCTGGCGTCGCCGAGCCGACCGCTGGCGGGTTCCCGGCGATTTCGGCCGGAACCGGACAGTTCCTGTTGAAGGACCTGGTGCTTCTTGCGGCATCAGCGTGCCTTCTACTTGCGTCCATACGGACAGCAGACGCGTGACGGCAAACAGGTGATAGGCGACGCTCCGGACCTGCGCTTTTGCCGAACCATACCCGCCTCAGCCCATAACGATCGACAAACCCTGTCGCTTTGATAGGGTGTTCGAAAACATGCTTTCGAGGGTTTGTCGTACATGCTGGTCGGATATATGCGGGTGTCAACGACCGATGACCGCCAAACGGTCGATCTCCAGCGGGACGCGCTCGTCGCAACCGGGGTCGATCATCGGCATCTCCATACCGACAAGGCATCCGGCGCGCGCGACGACCGACCAGGCCTGAAAGCCTGCCTCGACTATCTGAACGCGGGCGACACACTGATCGTGTGGAAGCTCGACCGGCTCGGACGCTCGCTGCCGCACCTGCTGACGATCGTCACCGATCTGAAGGCGCGCGGCATCGCGTTCCGGTCGCTGACCGAGCAGATGGATACGACCACGCCGCACGGCGAATTGCTGTTCTCGCTGTTCGGTGCATTGGCACAATATGAGCGTGCGCTCACGCGCGAACGGGTGATGGCGGGACTGGCTGCTGCCAAACGCCGGGGACGCCAAGGTGGCCGCCCGCCGATGATCGACGCCGAAACGCTCGAGCGGATCACCGCCGCGCTGGATGGCGGGGCCAGCAAGGCGTCCGTCTGCCGGACCTTCAAGGTGCCGCGTTCGACCCTTCTCGGCACTGACCGGCCCCCACTGAGTGGTCCGGGTTGATTGTTAGTGCAAGATTGCCTCGGGCGCCATGGCTGGCCGCAGGTGGAGCGAAGCGGAAC
>NZ_JAYPTL010000151.1:0-1313 GCF_038133525.1 Erythrobacter sp.
CCTCGTATCCGAGCTTTGCCTTGGCACCATGACCTTTGGCGAGGGCGAGGGCATGTTCGCGCAGATGGGCGCGCTGGGGCAAGATGCGGTCAACACGATCACGAAGACCGCGCTGGATGCGGGCGTCAATTTCATCGACACCGCCAATGTCTATGCCTCGGGCAAGTCGGAAGAGACGGTCGGGCAGGCAATCCGCGACCTTGGCGTCAATCGCCACGATGTCGTCATCGCGACCAAGGCGCTGGGCCCGATGGGCGATGGCCCCAACGATCGCGGCGCGTCGCGCTATCATTTGCTGAACCAGATCGATGCCAGCCTCGAACGCCTCGGCATGGATCACGTCGATCTCTACCAGATCCACGGCTGGGACCCGCTGACTCCGCTGGATGAGCAGCTGAAGGCATTGGACACCATCGTGACCTCCGGCCGGGCGCGCTATGTCGGCGTGTCGAACTGGGCCGCGTGGCAGATCGCCCGTGCTGTGGGCAAGACCGAGGCGCTGGGCACCACGCCGCTCGCTTCGCTGCAGGCCTATTATTCGCTGGCGGGCCGCGATCTCGAACATGAGGTGGTGCCCATGTTGGAGGCTGAAGGGCTGGGCCTGATGGTCTGGTCGCCGCTCGCGGGCGGTTTCCTTTCGGGCAAATATCGCCGCGGTCAGGAGAGCGAAGGCCGCCGCGCCAATTTCGATTTCCCGCCGGTCGACAAGGAACAGGGCTATGACGCGGTCGAGGTGATGGACGAGGTCGCGCAGAAGCACGGCGCGTCGATCCCGCAGGTGGCGCTGGCATGGCTGCTGGCAAAGCCCGCCGTATCGAGTGTTATCGTCGGTGCGCGCAAGATCGAACAGCTTGAGGACAATCTCAAATCGGTCGATGTCGCGCTGGACGACGATGACATGGCAAAGCTCGACGCGGCTTGTGCGCCCAAACCGCAATATCCGGGCTGGATGATTGCGCGTCAGGGCGGCTATCGCAGCGGCGCGAAGGCCGGTCAGGCACCGACCAGCTGAATTGAGATAAAGGGGGCACATGCGTAACGGATTGCGGACGGGACTGCGCACGGGATTGCTGGGTGGCAGCTTCAACCCTGCCCATGGCGGTCACCGCCGCATCACCCTGTTCGCGATTCGCGCATTGGGGCTGGAGGAAGCGTGGTGGATGGTCTCCCCCGGCAATCCGCTCAAGCCCAAGAAAGGCATGGCCCCTTTGCCCGCGCGCATGGCTTCGGCCCGTAAAAAGGCGCGGCGCGCGCCGATCCGCGTGACGGGTATAGAGGCCGAGCTGGGCACGCGATACACGGCGCAGACCCTG
>NZ_JAYPTL010000151.1:1434-1959 GCF_038133525.1 Erythrobacter sp.
CACCTCTGGCGCGACTGGCGCAATATTGCCCGAATGATGCCGATTGCGGTGATCGCGCGTCCGGGCTATGATGCAAATGCTATGGCGAGCCCCGCCATGGCCTGGCTACGGCGCTACCGTGTGCCGCCAGCCAGATTGCGAAGACGGGGAGAGTGGAGCGCACCGGCACTGGTGTTTTTACGCTTCGATCCTGATCCGCGCTCGGCTACGGCCCGGCGCCTGGCAAGGCCTGAATGGGCCGATGCATACGATGGTGTGATGCTGCGTGACGGCGTAACCCATCGGATCATCGAACCTGACGGCCCCAATGGGGCTGATGAAGGAATGAGGGCTTGAGGCCCGGTCTTCATCCCAACTGCCGCACATCGCCTGTACCTCTGCACGTCGTCCGCGCCTGGCGGACGACTGGCATGTGCGGGCCGTTTTCGCATGTTCCATGGGCGTCATGTTCACTGGGCATGCAGCCAAAGGAGTCTATGAAATACTCATGAATCAGGCGCAAACAGCAACGGAAAAGTCCGGCTT
>NZ_JAYPTL010000152.1:0-440 GCF_038133525.1 Erythrobacter sp.
GCGTATAGGCCTCATCCAGCCCCTGCCCGTTGCCGAAGAACTGGCCGAGATAGGTCGCCGGATTGCCGGTGGTCAGCTGGCCGATGGTCGCCTCGACCGAAGTGGCGTTCAATGCGCCGCCGGTCTGCTGCTGGATCAGCAGGTCCGCATAGTTGCGGAAATCGCTGCCGAGCAGGAGATCGTTGGTCTGGTCGATCTTTTCGTTGAAGTAGAACGCACCAAGGAGAACGCTGACCGGGCCGAATTCGGCCGTGGCGCGCAATTCCTGCGTGAAAGTGCGGATCTTGAGGTCCTGCGCATTGGTGCTGATGAGATCGGCGCTGGTGAAGTCCGAATCCTGGTCGGTCAGCGCATCGACGCCGCGATAGGCGGTGATCGAGGTCAGCCCGAAAGGACCGAAGCCGAAATCGACCTGGCCCGAAAAGCCCCAGTTCTTGATG
>NZ_JAYPTL010000152.1:450-789 GCF_038133525.1 Erythrobacter sp.
TGGCCGCCCAGCGCATTGACCGCAAAGCCGGTCGGGCCGTTGAACAGCAGCACATTGGCGCAGCAGTTCTCGTCCACCTTCTCGTAATCGCCGATCAGGCGGACCTTGAAGATGTCATTGGGCTCGAACATGAGCTGGCCGCGGGTGAACCAGCGGTTGCGCTCGTTGGTGTCCTTGCCCAGCGCCGCGTCGCGGATATAGCCGTCGCGCTTGTTGATCCCGCCCGAGAGCGATGCCGCGATGGTGTCGGTGATCGGGCCGGTGACCAGCCCCTTGGCGACAATGGCATTGTAATTGCCATAGCTGGCCTCGGCAAAGCCCTCAATCTTGTCGAAAGAT
>NZ_JAYPTL010000152.1:799-1943 GCF_038133525.1 Erythrobacter sp.
TGCGTTATTCGCGCCATTGCCGAAACCGCGAATGATGAAATTGGTATTGGCCGACGACTGCAGCTGCGTCACCCGCAGCGAAGGCACCTCGGTCGTGAGATCCTTGAGGTCGCGAATCTCGGCGCGCTCAAGCTGCTCTTCGGTGGTGACGGTCACGGCGACCGGCACATCCTGCAGCGTCTGCGCGCGCTTGGTCGCGGTGACGATGATGTCATTGCCATGGGCGGCGGGCTGTTCGCCATCCTCAAAGGCAGGTTCGGCGAAGGCAGGTTCGGCATAGGCCGGCTCCGCATATTCGCTATCGTCGGTGGTGGTGTCGGCGTCCTGCGCCAGTGCCTGAGCCGGCGCAGCCATCGCCGCCAGGCTCGCACCCGACAATACGACAGCGCGCACGGCCGAAAAGCCGCGACCAGTCATTCGCATCATGATGTTCCTCTGCTTGTCCTCTCAGGCCCCTGTCCGATCCGGTCGTGCGTTTGCATCTTGCCCGGAAGGGCCAACTATGGAGCGAAAACTAGAAAGACCGGGGGATACAGGCAATCGGAGTAAGATAATTTCCCACCGCTACGACGGGCAGTGTGGCGCAATGGCAACAGGCAAAAGGCTTGCTGCAATGCACTCTCTGCTATAGGGGCGCGCTCGTGAAAAGGGCGCGGCCTGCCTGTTTGGGTGGGCGACGCGGCGAATGCAGGGCAGCCGGCCCTCCCTCGACCAGCTGACAGATGCATATTTAAGAGGGACCTCATGTCCGCCGACCTTCGCAATATCGCGATCATCGCGCACGTCGACCATGGCAAGACCACGCTCGTCGACCAGCTTTTCCGCCAATCGGGCACGTTCCGTGAAAACCAGCGCGTGGAAGAACGCGCCATGGATTCGAACGACCTCGAAAAAGAGCGCGGGATCACCATTCTCGCCAAGCCCACCTCGATCGAATGGGAAGGGCTGCGCATCAACATCGTCGACACCCCCGGCCACGCCGACTTCGGCGCCGAGGTGGAGCGCATCCTCTCGATGGTCGATGGCGTGATCCTGCTGGTCGATTCGGCCGAAGGCCCAATGCCGCAGACCAAGTTCGTTACCGGCAAGGCGCTGGCGCTTGGCCTCAAGCCGATCGTCGTCGTCAACAAGATCGACCGTCCCG
>NZ_JAYPTL010000153.1:0-1933 GCF_038133525.1 Erythrobacter sp.
TCCATAGATTGGGCACATCCCAGCTGCGGCAATCGGCATCGACGACGCTGTTCCGAGCATCGAACCCCATGCGGGCGGTGCCATTCAGATGGCAGGTGTCGTCCTTTTCCTGCCAACGCTCTCGTGCATCGACGGCGGCAAGCGCATCGTCCATGACGGACATGGCATGTTCCATCATCCGATGTTCGTTCGTGCCATAGGAAAATGTCACGCGGGGGATCGGTATGCCCAAGGCGTCCGTCTCGTATTGCGCCAAGGTTACCCGGTTGTCCGGGTTTGGGAGGACTTCGCCGACCATCTTAAGACCGACAGAGTGGTTGGCCCGCGCCATCTCGCGCTGCAGGTCCCTGCCCCAGAGGCCGCGACCGCCTGCAAGTGATTTGGCCCATGTCACGGGCAACGGCCCTTGGCTCATGTAGCACCACCCCCCGTGATAGTCCTTACCTTCATCCTCGTAGTTCCAGTGTTCGCTGATGGCGAGGCTCGGCGGCCCCTTGTAGGAGCGCACGTCGGCATCGACCTGGCCCCAGACCGCTTGGTTCAACTGGACCATCAGGTTGCGGCCGACGAGCCCGGAGGAATTGGCGAGGCCATCGGGAAATTCGTCGTTGGCAGAGTATAACAGCAGGCGCGGCGTCTCGATCGCATAGCCTGCAACGACGACATTGCGGGCCTTCTGGAACTGCCATTTCCCAGATCTGTGGTAATGGACGCCTCTGGCGCGGCCATTCCTAGTCTGTATCCGGCCCACCATCGCCATATCGCGGATTTCCGCACCTGCCTTCAGGGCACGCGGTAGCCAAGTGGTGAGTACCGATTGCTTGGCGTTTGTGGAACAGCCCGTGACGCAAAACCCGCGATAAACACAAGGATGCGCCTTACCGCGCGGAGCCGACAGAGTGGCAATCGGCGTCTCAGTCCAATCGAAGCCGAGCGCCACGGCACCCCGGGCCAGATAATCGGCAGCCGCGTTCAGCGGATGCGCGCGCAGCGGATAGCGCGGTCGTTTCGGACCCCAAGGGTAGTTGAGCGGCCCCGAAATCGAGAGCGTCTTTTCGACCTCACGATAATAAGACCACATCTCGCGCCAGTTGATCGGCCAGTCCGCCCCATAACCGAGAAGCGACCGGCTCTTGAACCATTCGGGCCGAAACCGCAGGGACACCATTGCGAAGTGGACCGTGGAACCGCCGACCGACTTACCCGAATTATTGCTGCCCAAGCGAAGCGGATCATTGCCGTCCACGATACGATCATCAGTCCAGTACAGCTTGGACTGATGGGCTTCGTCCGAGGCGAAGTCATCGAGCGGACGCCAATACGGACCTGCATCGAAAGCGATGACGGAAAAGCCAGCCTCGGCTAGCTTACAGGCGAGCGTCCCTCCGCCAGCGCCAGTGCCCACGATGGCAAAATCAACCTCATCTTCGCCATAATCGTTCATGGCCGTCCAACCGCCCGGCACGAAAACATCGGGGGCGCGCCCATCAATGGCGCGCGGCGTGGAACTATCCGTGTCAATCATGATGGCGTGGCAAACCCCTCGCCTTCTGCCCAGCTTCGATGGCTTCCCAAGGATCGCGCCGGTCTTTCGCCGTCCTGACATAGCCTCGGGGCGATGCTGGACCTCCGAAACCCATCGCGCTCCATGCAGAAGGCTGCGACCAATGGCATGACAAGCAGTCCGGAATGACGCGCCAGTTCCAGACTGTCCGGGGCGGCATATCGGTCCATAGCTCGCCACGAATATCGCCTGACGCGATCGCCTGCAGGATCCGATCGGCCTGATCGTCAGGCAGGGCATGAAATGCCTGACCGAATAAACGATCAGCCTCTTCGTCGATCGCGGCCAAAAAGCGCATCCAGCATTCACGGAGACTGGGCAGGCGATGATGGCGGAAACCATCTCCTTGATCTCGAGCTATTCGCTGAG
>NZ_JAYPTL010000154.1:0-423 GCF_038133525.1 Erythrobacter sp.
TCTTTCGCAAAAGCGGCAAGGGCGGCCCGCAAGGGTCGCCCTTTTCGTTTCGGGCAAAGCACGCCAAAGCTTCATCGCATCGCGGGCACCGCTCGGATGATGAATCGCGCCCTGAGCACAAGCGATTACCCGGAATTAAGGCTCGAAACCGAATGATTATAGGCAACGGGGGCCAGTCAGGAGACAAAGCATGCCCTATGCCCCGCGCGAGACCGTAGCAGACGCGATCAAGCGTGCCGCCCTGCCTACTACTCATCGGATCTATTGGTCCGCAGCCCGCAAGGCCGAAGTCGCGCGGGCAGTGCGTAAACAGGTGATAAGCTTTGCTGAAGCGCGCGAACGCTATTTGCTAAGCCACAGCGAATTCCGCGAATGGGAAGATCTGGTCGATCGGCGCCATCGCAATGAAGTGCAGCCCAGGCA
>NZ_JAYPTL010000154.1:480-1925 GCF_038133525.1 Erythrobacter sp.
CCTACCTCGTCCTCGTCGGTGCGTGAAAGTCGGGCGGCTTGGAGCTAACCCAGCTGACGAATTTGGCGATCTCGACATGCGCGAGGATGACGGCGCGATCATCGCCAATCCGCGCCAGCTGGGAGTTGGTGAAATGCGTATGGATCGCCTTGTGGCAAATCGGATGGACCGGAACCGTCCCTCGACCTTTCTTCGCCTTCGGCACCGGATGATGCCATTGCAGCAGCGTGTCGATCGCACGATAGCACAGCCAGCACGTGAGCGCTTCATCACCATCCATTGACGGGTCAGCCCTTATCTTTCGCTGCGGCCTTCTTCTTCATCGCATCGTGGAAGCGGTCGGCCCAGCCGGGTTTGACGATCTGCTCCCCGCGCACCATGCGCAAATCCCCGTCGCCGACATCGCGACTACCCGCGGCAACGATCGCATCTGCACCGATCTTGACCGGCGCAATCAGCGAGCTGTTCGATCCGATGAAGGCCCGCGGGCCGATCTCGGTCTTGTATTTGAAATAGCCGTCGTAATTGCAGGTGATGGTGCCCGCGCCGATGTTGGCATGTTCGCCCACGATCGCATCACCGAGATAGGTCAGGTGACTCGCCTTGGCCCCTTCGCCCAGCACAGCCTTTTTCATCTCGACGAAATTGCCGACCTTGCTGCCCTTTTCCATCACCGCACCGGGCCGCAGCCGAGCGAACGGGCCGACAGAGCAGTCGGCACCAATCGTTGCGCCGACTATATGGCTGAAGGCATGGATCGTGGCGCCATCGGCCACACTGACACCGGGGCCGAATATGACATTGGGCTCGACGGTCACATCGCGCCCCAAGCGCGTGTCGAAAGCGAAGAAAACGGTTTCGGGTGCCGCCAGCGTTGCCCCGTCGGCCATCGCTTCGGCGCGGCGCGCGGCTTGCCATTGCGCCTCGGCCCGAGCGAGTTCTGCGCGGGAGTTGATGCCCTGAACCTCGGCCTCGTCCGCCTCGACCCAGGCGCTTACCTTGCCGTCGCCGAGCGCGGTCGTCACGATATCGGGCAGGTAATATTCGCCTGCGGCATTGTCATTCCCGATTCGGTGCAGCAGTGCGAAGAGATCCTGCGCCCGCACCGCCATCATGCCCGAATTGCACAGATCGACCGCGCGTTCGGCAGCATTCGCATCCTTGAACTCGACCATCTTGGCGATGGTCCGGCCATCATCGCTGATCACCCGTCCATAAACGCCCGGATCTGCAGCACGGAAGGCCAGCACCACGCAGGGCGGCACATCGGCTTCATGCAGCCTGTCGAGCATCCGCCGCATGGTCTCAGGCCGCACGAAAGGCACGTCGCCGTAGAGAATCAGCACATCGCCGTCGAACCCGGCAAGCGCGGCTTCGGCCTGTTGTACCGCATGGCCGGTGCCCAATTGCGGTTCCTGCAGGCAGCAATCGGCGCGGTCCTCTAA
>NZ_JAYPTL010000155.1:0-324 GCF_038133525.1 Erythrobacter sp.
GGCCATGGGGCCGGAAGACGCGATCCGCCAATTCGTGCCGCTGCTGCGCGCCAGTGCGGCGGTCATAAGCGCTGAGCTTACGAACAATCCCTGACGGGCAGGCGGCTCACTGCGCCCCAAGCCAAGCGATGACATCGGCCACGGGCACAACATCGGCATATTTGAGCTGCATGTCGGTGAGATTGGCGAAATGCGGGCTTTCATGCTTGTCGGCGGTCGTTTCGATCGGGACGATGGTGCGATAGCCGTGGCTGACGGAATCGACCGCGCTGGCCCGTACGCATCCGGATGTCGAGCCGCCGGTCAGCACCACCGTATCGACCC
>NZ_JAYPTL010000155.1:334-818 GCF_038133525.1 Erythrobacter sp.
TGCCAGGTCAGCAGGCTCGGCAGGGGAGTTTCGTGGAAGACCGAAGCCATTTTCTTGTCGAACACCGTATCGCGCGCGAAATCGACCTCGCAGCGCGGGTCGAAGGCATGGCGCTCGCTGCCGGGCTTTATGCTCTGCAGCGCATCGGGGCCATCCTCGCGCATGCCCCACACCCCGCAGTCCGATCCGTCTTCGGCATAGGCGACGCGGGTCCAGATCACGGGCATTCCCGCCGCCCGCGCAAGCGCTGAGATCGCGTTCACATGCTCGATCTGGCGGGGATCGGTTTCATAGGCGGTGACGAAGCGGCAGGGCTGAGTATAGGCGCACTGGATATCGATATTGACGATCGCCAGCTTCTTGCCGAATCCGAATGGCTTGCGTTCGGGGTTCGACATCACGAAATCGAAATACTGGCGGGCGGTAAGGTCGGAATTTTCCATCGGTCACCTGCTGCGGGAAGGAGCGGCGGTTCCTCTAACAT
>NZ_JAYPTL010000155.1:838-1916 GCF_038133525.1 Erythrobacter sp.
AAGCGCGCCGCCATCCAAGTGCAGGCAGGCGCGGTTCTGTATCGAGTGGGCGGCAAAATGCGCCAAAACCGCTGCCCATGAAAGCAGCTGAAAAGACGAACTCCGAACCGTCCGGCAAGGTCTATCGCAATCTTCGGCGTTCCCGGTGAATTCTGCCAGCCCTCGGACCTATAGCGCCATGTGGAGATATTTCAGCTCCTCGTAGTCTTCCAGCCCATGGCTCGACCCCTCGCGGCCAAGGCCCGATGACTTGATGCCGCCAAAGGGCGCCACTTCGGTCGAGATCGCGCCCGAATTGATACCGACCATGCCGGTTTCCAGCGCTTCTGCCACGCGCCATACGCGGCCAAGGTCGCGGGCGTAGAAATATGACGCGAGGCCGAATTCGGTATCGTTCGCCATGGCGATCGCTTCTTCCTCGGTTTCAAACCGGAAGACGGGAGCGACAGGGCCAAAGGTCTCTTCGGTTGCGACCATCATGTCCTGCGTGGCGTCGGTAATCAGCGTGGGCTGGTAGAAACGCGCGCCTGCATCGTGGCGCTGCCCGCCGGTCAGGACCGTGCCGCCCTTTGCCTTCGCATCGGCGACATGGGCCTCCACCTTGGCCAGCGCCGCCTCGTCGATCAGGGGGCCGATGGCGGTATCGGGTTCGGTGCCCGCACCGACCAGCAATTTGGCCATGGCCTTGCCCAGCTTCTCGACGAATTCGTCATAGATCGCGGCTTGCGCATAGATGCGGTTGGTGCACACGCAGGTCTGGCCCGCATTGCGGAATTTGGCGACCATCGCCCCTTCGACGGCGTCGTCGATATCGGCATCGTCGAAAACGATGAAAGGCGCATTGCCGCCCAGTTCCAGGCTCAGCTTCTTGATCGTGGGGGCGGATTGCTCGAACAGCTTGATCCCGACTGCGGTCGATCCGGTAAAGCTGATCTTGCGCACGGTCTCGCTTTCGGTCAGCGCCTTGCCGATGGCGGCGGCATCGCCGGTGATGATGTTGAGCAGGCCATCGGGCACGCCCGCTTCCTGCGCCAGCACGCCCAGCGCCAGCGCGCTAAAGGGGGTTTGTTCCGCCGGT
>NZ_JAYPTL010000156.1:0-1916 GCF_038133525.1 Erythrobacter sp.
ACGCATCACCCTATTCTGATGAAAACGAGACCGTCGGCCTGCGCGGATAGCCGGTCCTCCGGGCGCGTGTGTCAGGCCTGTATGAAGGCAAGCAGTTCGGGATTGAGAATGTCGGCGTTGACCGTAAGCATTCCGTGCGAGAGGCCCGGATAGATCTTCACCGTTGCGTTCGGCAGGATCTCGCCCTGAAGGGCGCCTGCGTTCTTATCAGGGACGACCTGGTCGTCATCTCCCTGCATTACCAGCGTTGGAACCGACATCGCCTTCAGGTCCTCCGTCTGGTCGGTTTCCGAGAATGCCCTGATTCCCTCGTAATGGGCCTTGGCACTGCCCGACATGCCTTGCCGCCACCAGTTGTCGACTACGCCGGGAATGGTTTTTGCGCCCTCGCGGTTGAAGCCGTAGAACGGACCTTCCGGAACATCGCGGAAGAATTGAGCGCGATTGGCGGCAAGTGCGCTGCGGAAGCCATCGAACACCGAGATGTCGAGACCGCCGGGGTATTTCTCGGTCTTCACCATGATCGGCGGTACTGCGGCGACCAATACGGCCTTCGCGACGCGGCCTTGGGGGATGCCATGGCGCGCCACATAGGCCGCCACCTCGCCGCCGCCCGTGGAATGGCCGATATGGACGGCGTCTCGCAAATCAAGATGCTTCATCACGGCGGCCGCGTCTAATGCATAGTGGTCCATGTCATGGCCATCGCTGACTTGCGCCGACCGGCCATGCCCGCGTCGGTCATGCGCGACGACACGATAGCCATGCGACAAGAAGAATAGCATCTGTGCGTCCCAGTCGTCCGACGAAAGCGGCCAGCCATGATGGAAGACAATGGGCTGTGCGCCCTTCGGGCCCCAGTCCTTGTAGAAGATTTCGGTGCCGTCTTTGGTGGTGACATAAGTCATGGGGCTATTCCTTCCTTGGATTGGAAAAAGGGGACCTGCGCGTCAGGGGAGAAGGGGGGATGAACCCGCCGTTCAAAATCCGTGTCGGTAGAACCTGGGGATCGGTGCGGGCCGAGGCGTAATTTGCGGAAGATCGACCTCGATCTCGTCGACATAACACCAGCCCCAGCCTTCGGGTGGGTCATAGCCTTCGATGATCGGATGGCCGGTCCGCTCGAAATGTTTTCGGGCGTGGCGATGGGGCGATTGGTCGCAGCATCCGACATGGCCGCACTGGCGGCACAGGCGAAGGTGGAGCCACGCGCTGCCGATCTTGAGGCATTCCTCGCAGCCTGCCGCGCTGGGGGTTACGATCCGGATCGTGTCGGTATGGTGGCAGGCCATCAGATTGTCTCCAGCTTGGGATTGGCCGGGTCGGCGTGCATTTGCGCAAGCTTGGCATGAATCTGCGAGACCACGGCCGCGCCTTCGCCGACTGCTGCCGCCACGCGCTTGGTCGATCCGCTGCGTACGTCGCCAATCGCGAAGATGCCGGGCTTGTTTGTTTCCAGCGGCTGGGACCCTGTGCCGGTGAGTACGAAGCCATGATCGTCTGTGGCCACGCAGTCACGCGCCCAGTCGGCATTGGGATCGGCACCTATGAACAGGAACAGATGGCGCAGAGCCATCCGACTGCCATTGCCAGTCGTGGAATCGCGGAAGATCGCACCGGTCAGCCCGGTCTTATCGTCACCTTCCAATGCCGCCAGTTCCTGACCGACATGGACGGTGACATTGGGCAGGGCAGCGATCCTCTCGACCAGATATTGCGACATCGTCTGTGCCAGAGGGCGGCGAACGAACAGGTGCAGGCGCCTTGCATGCGGGGCAAGAAAGGCGATGGCCTGCCCTGCCGAATTGCCGCCGCCGATCATGGCGATTTCCTCGCCTTCGCACAGGCGCGCTTCGATGGCGCTGGCCCAGTAGAACACGCCCGCCCCTTCGAATTCGGCGAGCGAGGGAACATCG
>NZ_JAYPTL010000157.1:0-1885 GCF_038133525.1 Erythrobacter sp.
CCGTTACCCGACGGCGATGCCTGCTCCGCGCCCGACACCGACCGTCTCGGCAGTGCTCCGCCGTGGCGATCACGGCCCACAGGTCGTCGAGCTTCAAACACTCCTTATCGTCGCGGGGCACGCCGTCCAGATCGACGGCATCTACGGCCCTCGCACGGAGGCCGCGGTGCGCGCGTTCCAGAAGGCCCAGGGGCTCGACGTTGACGGCCTCGCCGGATCCCGCACGCTGACCGCCCTGCGCGGTCTCGGAGATACGGACCGCCCACCGCCAAACGTCCCGCCTGCGCTTTCCGACGCCGAGATCGATACGCTTTTCGGGCCGCTGTTGTGGACACCTGCGCCGACCGCCTCCGAACCGGGCGCGATCAAGATCACGAACGGGTGGGCCAAAGACAACCTCGTGAACGTGACAATCCCGCAGATTCGCGGCATCCAGGGCGCGCCCGCGAGCGGGACGGTGTTGCTCCATCGAAAGGTTGCAGAGCAGACTCGCGCGCTGTGGGCCGCGTGGGAGAAGGCCGGGCTGTTGCGGCTCGTCCTGTCGTGGGCCGGCGCGTGGAACCCCAGGCTCGTGCGCGGTGGCACGACGCTCTCGCGGCACGCCTACGCCGTGGGGTGGGATATCAACGCCGCGTGGAACCCGCTCGGGAAGGCTCCGGCGCCCGCGGGCTCGACGGGCTCTGTCGTGGAGCTTGTGCCTCTCGCCGTCGAGCACGGATACACAAACGGCATGAATTGGAGCCGCCCGGATCCGATGCATTTTGAAGTGTGTCGCGTGATGTGATTGTCGGTCTGGACTATCATGCAGTAGGATGTCCGTGCGCCTAATCGATGTTGTGGATAAAGCGTGCGCGGAGGATGCCAATGAACTGGAGGGATGACCTCTCGGCAGGCAACTTGTTTCAGCCACAGACCAAAAGGGGCGATCCGGCCTTGGCGGACATATCTGCCCGCTATGGCGAGCACGGGCATACGCTGATAGGCGACGAGGCGCCGTTGTCGATGGGTCTGTCGGGTTGCGGTGCCGTCGAGTCTACCGAATTGGTGCGGCTGGTATCGAATATGAGCAGCCCCGCCACGCGATTGGCGTAACGGGTCAACGCCGTCGCACGAAGATCGCGGCCTCCTCGCGGGTCAGGGAGGCCCAGAAGTCCTCACGGGCGAGCCTGATACGGTTGTATAGTCGGGACCGCGGTCCGCGTGAGAGACCGCGGGACCCTTGTCGTTGAAGTAGCGCGTCCCGTCGTGACGCGCCTTGATACGCCGGATAACGAACATCCTGTCACCTCAAGCAAAGCGGGTCAATTTGTTGCGCGCCGATCCCGGCGTGTCGAAGCGTGTCCAGCATTGCTGCCGACCCCACGGGGTTCGCGCCGTGGACGTACACCCGCGCTGTTTGCCGCACGCCGGGCAATTGTGCGATGTACCGAGCGACGCGGAGCCCATCCCCGTAGCTCGCGGGACCAAGGTCGTGATCCAGCGTTACGATGTCGTAGGATGCAGTGCGCAGCGCGCGGATGGCCTCTGATGCCGTCCACACATGCGTGATGTCGTGTTGGCCCCAGGCCGCCTTGAATAACTCGTGCCGCGCGGGCTCGTCGTCGAGAACCAGGACTCGCATTCCCTCACCCTAACCACGAATGGTTTTGATGCTACTCCAAGCCGCTCCGCCCATGCCGCCGAATACTCCATGGTGGGCCGTCCTCGCCGCGCAGATCGTCCTAGCGATTCTCGCGCTATTGGCCTCCTACCTCACGGCCCGCGCGAGCACAAGGGGCTGCTGGACAAGGGCTCGGAGGCGACTCCGGGCCTTTCGTCTTTCCGGGCGTTGATCCCGGAACCAGAGTTCCGGTCTTGCGCGTTCGCGACGCGCCCTTACCATGCT
>NZ_JAYPTL010000158.1:0-1879 GCF_038133525.1 Erythrobacter sp.
GCTGGGGGCGGTGCAAATGCCCTAGCGCGACATAGGCACAGCGATCATCGAAAAGACTCGATGCCTGCGCTTCCTCTCCGCCGACCAGGATATTGCGTTCCGACCGTTCGGAGATTTCGCCGCCGGCGACATGCAAATGCCCCATCACCACCAGTGGCAGACCATCGGCGCGCCGGGCCCCTTCCTCGATGATGGTGGAATAGAGCCCGGCCAATCCGGCCGCTCCATAATCGCCGGGGCGGCAGAACGGCACTGCTGCCACAAATGCAGCCGGTTCCCCATCCCGGTCGGCAATCTGTGCGAATAGGCGGTCATGATCCACTTCGCCTTCGCGGCGGGGAAGATTGCCGACGAGGTGCAGCCGCGTGCTGTCGACCAGTGCGCCGGGCAGATTGACGCGTGCCGCGCTGTCGTGATTGCCGCCTGTAATGACGATCTGCAGACGCGGCATCCGTTCCATCGCGTCGCGCAGGAAGCAGAACAGGCGCTCGATCGCGGTCGTGGGCGGATTGGCGACATCGTAAATGTCGCCCGCAATCAGCAGGCAATCGGCTTCCAGCCCCTCAAGCCTGTTCAGCAGCCAGGCGAGAAACGCGTCATGCTCAGCCTCGCGCGGATGGGTGTGGAGCTCGTGGCCCAAGTGCCAATCTGAAGTATGAACGATCGTCAGCGAAGTAGTCATCCTTGTCCTTTCGCTGCTTCGTGTAGGATTGCAAAACGACAAAATCGGTCATGCCCGCTGGTCCGATGAATTTTCCACGGACTTGTTTGGGAAGGGGGCAATTGCTCCCTAATCTTCGGGAATTTGGGCCTACCCCTTGGGATTTGCTGGAAATTGTCTGGCTATTGTCGCAATTTCTGGTCGCAAGGGGGATTTGAAATTGCCGCAGACCTATCAGGCGGGGCATCCGCTGCATGCCGCCAACCTCAAGACAAAGCAACGTGATCTTCGTGCCGGTTTTGCCGAACCGCTAACACTTCGCGTCCATCGGGCGCTTAGTTGGCTACTTCGCGCCGAGGATGAAGATGACGATCAGGATGTGCGCTTCATCCTGCTCTGGATCGGCTTTAATGCCGTCTACGCGGGTAACCTGGATGAGGCGCGTGAGCGCGACCATCTGCGCAACTTCTTCGACACCATGGTGAAGCTCGACGGACAGAGCCGGATCTACAACACGGTATGGCAGCGTTTCAGCCAGGAAATTCGCGTCCTGCTGGACAACAAATACGTGTTTGCGCCGTTCTGGGCCTACCACAACGGAGCCGAAAACCACGCCGACTGGGCAACGCAGCTTGATCGCGCCTTTCACAAGAGCCGTCACGCGTTGGAAGCTCAAGACACGCCGCGCATCCTCTCGATTGTGTTCGATCGGCTCTATGTTCTTCGAAACCAGCTGGTGCATGGCGGCGCGACCTGGAACAGCAAGGTCAACCGCGACCAGGTTCGCGATGGTGCGGCGATCCTGGGCTGCCTGTTGCCGATATTCGTCGATCTGATGATGGACAACCCGGACGAGGAATGGGCGATGCCGCATTATCCGGTGGTGGAGTAGAGCGCCGGGGTCAGGCCGGTGCCCGGGGGAGGGTAACTCATGCGATCAATCGCATCTTGGCTGACAGGGAAGTTCATCCTCTTTCTGGTGCTGATGGCGGCCTTTGCGGTGTCCCAGTCAGGCATCATCCGCCTGCCATGCGTTAGCGGCTGCGGCGAGCTGGGAGATGGAGACTGGACCAGCCAGGGAGATCTGCAGCGACAAGCCGAGGCAATGATTGACGAGTTCAGGACGAGACTGGACGGCAATCTCGAACACTTCTCTCAATGGACTGCTGATCGGCACACTGCGGAACTGGCGAGCAGGCGTAAACGGCTTGACGAGGT
>NZ_JAYPTL010000159.1:0-224 GCF_038133525.1 Erythrobacter sp.
TGGCGACGCCCATGACGTTGTAATGGGGCACCACCTTTTCCGCGCCGTAATAGGAAAGCGTCAGGATCGAGCCGCCATTGGGCATCATCGCGCGCGCGCGCTTCGTCACCGCGACAAGCGAGAAGGCCGAGATGTTCATCGTCATCAGGAAATTGTCGAGGCTGGTATCGACATAGAGGCCGCGCAGTTCGCTCTTGTCGGAAAAGCCGATGGCGTGGACGACG
>NZ_JAYPTL010000159.1:234-1849 GCF_038133525.1 Erythrobacter sp.
ATCAGCAATTCGCTGCCAAGGCTGGCTGCGAGCGGACGCACGCGCTTTTCCAGCGCTTCGCCCTGATAGGAGAAAGCGAGGCTCGCCCCCTGAGCGGCCAGCGCCTTGGAAATGCCCCATGCCAGCGACTTGTCATTGGCCAGCCCCATGATCAGGCCCCTCTTGCCCTGCATGAGATTGCCTTGAATCGCGCTAGCCGGTGCGGTTTCGGCGGTTTCGGTCATGTTTTCGAACTTCCTGCGAGGGCCTTACCCCTGGGGCGGCGCCTTTGGTTTGATATCAAATTCGTTGCGGCCGATCATGTCGCGCTCTTCGGGCGTTTCCGCAAGTGCGGCATTCAGCTCTGCTCCTACGACGAGCCCTAGCCCGACAAGCCAGAAAAAGAAAAGGGCGATCATGAAGCCGGCAAGGCTGCCGTAAGTAAGGTCGTAGGAAAAAAGCGTCCGAAGCGTGGGCGGCAGCAGCACGGTCACCAGCACCCACCATGCCGTCACCAGCACCGCGCCGGGCCATTTGGGATAATCGCGCGAGCGATAGGCGCTGGGCGTCAAGGCGATGAACAGCAGGTAGAGCGAACCGAACAGGCCGAGCGCCGGGATAAAGCGCGAGAG
Source organism: Erythrobacter sp. (assembly GCF_038133525.1). Lineage (GTDB taxonomy): Bacteria > Pseudomonadota > Alphaproteobacteria > Sphingomonadales > Sphingomonadaceae > Qipengyuania. The sequence goes on from NZ_JAYPTL010000159.1 coordinate 846, forward strand.
CGCGAGCCGCCCGACCCATGCGTTGGCTTCGGGAAACCATGCCTCGATCACTTCCTGCGCGGCGGAAATGGCGAATTGCGCGGCGAGCGAAGTCATGAGGAGCAGCACTGCGCCGATGATGATTCCCGCCGACAGCAGGCGATATTTGACGAAGCTGGCCGTTGGCCGCGTGCCGTATGCGCGGTGGAGGATGTCGCGGATCGTTTCGATCAGGCTGCCCACCGTCCACAAGCCAAAGATCGCGCCGACCCACAGAAGCCAGCCGGTTCGCGCGCTGACGACATCGCGGGCCACGGGTTCGAGAACGTCGGCCACCACGCGCGGGACCGCGAGCAATATCGCATTGATCGCGGCAGTGCGCTCGTCCGCTTCGCCGAACAGCTGGAAGATCGCGGCGCCGGTGATGAAGAACGGGAAGAGCGAGAGGATCGCCATATAGGCGAGATTGCCTGCGTGGATGAAACCGTCCTGGTAAACGCCGATCCACATCCGCTTGGCGACGGCAAAGACGCGTGTGCCCGGGCCGATCTCTTTTTTCACGGCGTGGAGCGAGAGCCGCTTGCGTTCCATGGCGGAACGGCGGCGCGCCTCGGGCGTGAGGTTCGAGCGAGCCTCTCCGACGGGCTTGAGAGTTTCGTCCTCTTCCAAAACTGCCTTGGCTTAGCCTTTCTCGGGCGCAGAGCGTCGTCCAGCAGGTTCAGATGCCCAGCCGTGACCTCACATTGCGCGCATCGGTCCAACCCTTCAGCCTTTCGGCCAGTTCCGAACTATCGTCGGGCAGGTCGATTTCCAGCGTGACGAGCTGGTCGCCGCGGCTGCCGTCCTTGCGGGTAAAGCCCTTGCCTTTGAGGCGCAGCACCTTGCCAGAGGAACTGCCCGGACCGACCGTCAGCATGACCGCGCCCGAGGTGGTCGGCACCTTGACCTTCGCCCCGTTCACCGCCTCGTCCAGCGTGATGGGGAGGTCGAGCCGGACATCGTCGCCGTCGCGCTTGAAGAAAGGG
>NZ_JAYPTL010000160.1:0-247 GCF_038133525.1 Erythrobacter sp.
CGTGGCGGGGTTCGCGCGTGCTGTCTGGTACGCCATTGTTCTCCTAAAAACTAAAGCGGCGCCGGACTCTCGCCCGACGCCGCCCTGGTGAGTGCCGACCCGAGGCTCAGGTGCCGCGGGGGACGCTGCCCCTGCTCGGCTGGCCCCGGACCGACCGGTACTCGTTCTCGATGTCCGTCTTGATCCTGGAGACCTTGCTCTGGCTCCAACCCAACTGCTTGGCGATCGCGCCAGTGCTGTGGATGCC
>NZ_JAYPTL010000160.1:355-1577 GCF_038133525.1 Erythrobacter sp.
TTGTAGATCAGGTCGAGGACGTGCATGTGGTCATGCTTTCCTGCCCGCGCGAAGCGGTCGGGTAGGAGTGAGATGACCTCTGAGTCAAGCTGCGCCGCCGACGGTGTGGGGTCGCTCTCGAACCCCGTCGACGGCAGGTCTCGCCGACCCGCCTGCAGCTGGATCTCCTGGATCTTCTGCGCGGTGAGCTGGCGCCGTTTGGGCATGCCTACGTTAAGGTGCTGCGCCAGCTCGTCGTGCGTCGGGTCTCTGCCGAATTGGTTCTGCAAGAGCTCGTTGGCTCGGTTGATGCGGCCGATGTGCCCGACGTTCTCCTCGGAGATACGGGCGACGTTCTGCTGCTGGATGTTGAAGCGCTGGGCTCGACGGATGTTGCTCTGGACCCAAGTGGTAGGGGCGGCGCCCTTGCTGGGGTCGTAGGTCTCCAGAGCCTTGAGCGCTTGTTCCTGCATCACGAGACGCATGGCCGGTGCGCTAGTACGCGGGGCCTTGTGCTGCTGTTCGAAAGACTTGAACACAGGCTCGAGGCGTCGAAGCATCGCCTGTGTGTTCTGCGGTGAGGGATCGGTCTTCCACTGCTGCCACATGTGAAGGTCCTTCTCCTGGCGTGCAGCGAGTTTCTCTCCGGCCTCGAGTGCCTCGTCGATCGGGTCCACTTTCTTCGCCCTCTTGGCGGCCTTCTTCCTAGTCGGCATGAGTTTCTCCCATGCCGTTATGCCGGTCGGCGCCTAGTACTTGTCGAGCGCCCGGCGCGTCTTCTCGAGCACCGTCTCGGAGACGGCCGGCGTGCGCTTCGACCCGGAGCGCAGCATGGCCGCGCTGGTCTCGTAGTCACCGCTGGACGCGTGCTCGAGGTTCTGCGCCACCAGCTTTCGGTTCGTCTCACCCGAGGTGCCGTAGGCGTCGAAGTACCGCTGGAGGAACTTCTCTCGGCCGCGGGCGAACTCGTCGAGCACGGCGTTGGTGTGGTGCTGGGAGGTCTGCGCGGGGTCGTCGGGCTTGTGGTCGACGTCTCCCCAGTGCGCGTTGATCGTGCCCTTGCCCTCCTGACCCTTGTTCGAGGGGTCGGGGTAGGGATCGGGCTGGCCGCCCGGCATCTTCTCGTCGGTGTCGCCGGGGCTGTCGTCCTCGATGCCCTTCGGCACGGCGCCCATCTTCAGCATGATCTGGTAGATGTTGTCTTCTGCTGCGCTCAAGCTCTTCGCGGACCGCTGGGCTAAGA
>NZ_JAYPTL010000160.1:1587-1848 GCF_038133525.1 Erythrobacter sp.
CGCTCATGCCCCTAAGGTAACACGGGCTCACTGGGAACGGGACTGCAGCGCCTCGTCCGCCCAGCGCAGCGCCTCGGTGAGTTCAGCGTTCGCCGCCAGCGCCTGGGAGAGCTGCCCCTTGTAGTTCTCGAGCTCCTGCCGGGCAAAGGACAGCGCCGCCTCGAGCTGGTCGATCTTGTTCCGACTGTCCTCCGTTAGCGACATCATCTTCTCCTCCGCCCGCTTGGCGCGCCTCTGCGCCGCCTTCACCAGGGCTTGAGG
>NZ_JAYPTL010000161.1:0-1796 GCF_038133525.1 Erythrobacter sp.
ACACGAGAGGGACGAAATTTTCTTCCGGGGGACAATCTGCCAGATGCCGTCGCGCATAGGACCGCGCAGATCCCTCCCCTTTTGAAATATCGCCCCCTTTTCAAGGAGCATCGCAGCAGAACCGCGCCTTCAAATACCCAATACTGTTGCTTTGCAAATAATACTTCAGTTTTTGTAATGATAATGGGAAGATTTGGGAGAGGCCATTCATAGGATAAACATATCCTTGTGGAGGCTAGTAAAATGAGGTTCAGGGATTCTACTTCGCTTACTGCTCTGAAGATCGCGCTGGGAGCGACCGCCATATTCGGCGCTGCCATGCCTGCTCTTGCCCAACCGATGGAAACCGATGAAACGGCCGCTGCGGCCGAGCCGGACCCGTCCGGCGACATCGTCGTCCTGGGCACCCGCCGCACCGACCGCTCGGTCACCGATTCCGCATCGCCCGTCGATGTCATCGGAGCCGAGGAACTGGCGACCCAGCCTGCCGGCGACATGCTCGACGTGATGCGCAATATCGTGCCCAGCTTCAACGTCGGGCAGAATACGATCGCCGACGCATCGACCTTCGTGCGCGCGCCGTCGATCCGCGGCCTGCCGGGCGACATGACGCTGGTCATGATCAACGGCAAGCGCCTCAACCGATCTGCACTGGTGCAGGTCGCTCCGTCAGACACCAACGCGCTGTCGCAGGGCGCCGACCTTGCCGTGCTGCCCTCCATCGCATTCGGCAACCTCCAGATCCTGCGCGAAGGCGCAACCGCGCAATACGGGTCCGACGCCATCGCGGGCGTCATCAACTACACGCTGCGCGATGACGAGGCGATCGAGCTGACCGGCCGCTATGGCCAGTATTTCGATGGCGGCGGCGACGGCATCAGCCGTCAGATCGCGGGCTATGCCGGCACCAATATCGGCGACCGTTTCTTCGTCGGCGTCGCTGGCGAATGGAACAAGGACGACGGCACGATCCGCAATGCCACGCGCCCCAGCGCGGTCATCTTTGCCGATACCTATCCCGAACTGGCCGACCAGCTGCCCAACTATCCCGGCCCGGTGCAGATCTACGGCAGTTCACCGGCGAAAGGCTGGAAGGGCACGTTCAACGCGCATTTCGATATTACCAACGATAGCCAGATCTATCTGTTCGGCAATTTCGCGCATGAACGTAAGGTGCAGAGCTTCAACTATCGCCCGCCCTATACTTTCGCAGCTGAAACCACCACGGGCGAGCTTCGCAACCAGACCCGCACCAGCTCGTTCGGGCATCCGATCTATCTTACATCCTGCCCAGCTGGAAACGCTACTTGTCCCGAAGGCGGTTACGTCCTCGACGACAACACCTTCTCCTTCACCGATCTTTATCCCGCGGGCTTTACCCCGCAGTTCGTCGGCGTGAAGGACCAGGCCTATGGCGTGCTGGGCTGGAAGGGCAATTTCACGCCCGACCTCACCTTCAACATCTCGGCCTCGCTCGCGAAGAACCAGCTTGAGCTGTCGATGTTTCAGTCATTGAATGCCAGCTATGGCCCCGAAAGCCAGACCGAGTTCTATTTCGGCAAGCTGAAGAGTTCGACTGGAACGCAGACTTCACCTACGCGCTGGAAGCCGGGCTCGCCAGCCCGATCACGGTCGCGTTCGGTGCCGAATATCGCCGCGAAACCTATACCGCGACAGAAGGTGACGAGCAGAGCTACGGCCTTGGCCCCTATACCTCGCAAGACCTCTACACGCTGGTCTCGCCGGGGGTCTATGCATACGATTCCACCGTATCGATGTCGCCGGGTGCCAGCGGT
>NZ_JAYPTL010000162.1:0-260 GCF_038133525.1 Erythrobacter sp.
CAGGCCGCGCCCAGCCCCTTCGATTTCAGGTAGCTGGTGGGGTAGAGCATTTCCTGCATGCCCGGACCGCCACGCGGACCTTCGTAGCGGATCACCACGACTTCGCCCGCCTTGACGTCGCCCGCGAGAATGCCCGCGACCGAAGCCTCCTGGCTTTCATAGACGCGCGCGGGGCCGGTGAATTTCAGGATCTTTTCATCGACGCCCGCGGTCTTCACGATGCAGCCGTCCAATGCGATATTGCCGGTCAGCACGGCAAG
>NZ_JAYPTL010000162.1:343-1791 GCF_038133525.1 Erythrobacter sp.
CCGGTTTCGCGGTCGATGTCCAGTTCCTCCCAGCGGCGGCTCTGGCTGAAGGCGGTCTGCGTCGGCACGCCGCCGGGCGCGGCGGCATAGAATTCGCGCACCTTGTTCGACGGGCTGCGACCGATGTCCCAATAGTTGAGTGCCTCGGCCAGCGTGGGGCTGTGCACGGTGGAGCAATCGCCGTTCAGCAGCCCCGCCATCTCCAGCTCACCCAGGATCGCCATGATGCCACCGGCGCGGTGCACGTCTTCCATGTGCACGTCCGATTTCGCGGGCGCGACCTTGGACAGGCACGGGACTTTCCGGGAAAGTCGGTCAATGTCGGTCATGGTGAAATCGACGCCTGCTTCGTGGGCAGCTGCCAAGAGGTGCAGCACCGTATTGGTCGATCCGCCCATGGCGATATCAAGGCTCATCGCATTCTCGAACGCCTCAAACGTGGCGATGGAGCGGGGAAGGACGCTGGCATCGTCCTGCTCGTAATAACGCTTGCACAGATCGACGGCGAGGCGGCCCGCCTCGCGGAACAGCAGCTCGCGGTCGGCATGGGTCGCCAGCACCGAGCCATTGCCGGGGAGCGAGAGACCCAGCGCCTCGGTCAGGCAGTTCATCGAATTGGCCGTGAACATGCCGGAGCACGAACCGCAGGTCGGGCATGCGGCCTGCTCGATCGCGGTCACTTCCTCGTCAGTGTAGCTTTCGTCGGCTGCGGCGACCATCGCGTCAACGAGGTCCAATGCGTGCTCCTTGCCCTTGATGATGACCTTGCCAGCTTCCATCGGGCCGCCCGACACGAAGACGACCGGGATATTGATCCGCATCGCGGCCATCAGCATGCCGGGCGTGATCTTGTCGCAGTTCGAGATGCAGACGATGGCATCGGCGCAATGCGCATTGACCATATATTCGACGCTGTCGGCGATGAGGTCGCGGCTGGGCAGCGAATAAAGCATCCCGTCATGCCCCATGGCGATCCCGTCATCGACCGCGATGGTGTTGAATTCCTTGGCAACGCCGCCCGCCGCCTCGATCTCTCCCGCCACCAGCTGGCCGAGGTCTTTCAGATGCACATGCCCCGGCACAAACTGGGTGAAGCTATTGGCGATGGCGATGATGGGCTTGCCGAAATCGCCGTCCTTCATGCCGGTCGCACGCCATAGACCGCGCGCGCCTGCCATGTTGCGGCCATGGGTCGAAGTGCGGGAACGATAGGCGGGCATGATACTGACTTTCCAAAAATTGCGTGATTGCCCCGGCGAACGCCACAAGGGGACTCGGGCCCGCCCCTAGCGCATGCGCGGGCAAAAGCTAAGCGGCAATTGCACCCGCCCCTTACCCATCGGGGGCAGCACCCTTGACGCGGGAGCCTCGCCTCCCTTTATGCTCCCTTGTATGGAGCACGAGCAACCCTTCACGCTCGAGGCCAATGAGGTCGAGTGGCTGGAAGA
>NZ_JAYPTL010000163.1:0-1767 GCF_038133525.1 Erythrobacter sp.
CCCAAAGCCTTGCCGACAGGGCATATTGCCCCTCACCCAGCGCCATGACCTGCCGCGCGACCTGACCGAGATGGCCGCTCCCCGCACGCATTTCGAGAACGCGTCCCTTGCCGTCTTCCGCCGGCATCGGCATCGCCGACAAGGACGCACCCGATTGATAGCTCCAGCCAAGGGCCGCCACGTTCTTGTCCTCGAAATCGCCATTGCGGACGAGGGTACGCCGCGCGCCCCTGTCACCCCCGGCATCGAGCGCGTGAATAAGTTGCGCCGCTTCGGCGTTGGCCCCCAGCTTCAGGAGCTGGTTGACGACAGTGCCCGCGCTGGCGCGATCCTCAGTGGGTACGCCTTTGCCCCACAGGCCCTCGGCCCATGCCGAAAGGCTGGCCTTGTCCTCGTTGCGCACTATGAACAGCGGCATGAGCCGGGTTCGCCATTCCGGCCCCCTGGCCATGGCTTGCCCCAATTCGCGCGCAACTTCGGGGTCTGCCGCGGCATCGATGAGCTGGCTTACCACAAGGTCATAGCTGCGACCGGTGGTGGCAAGGGCATGGCCGTAATGCCGGATCATCTCCTCGCCATTGCCGATGCGCTTCGCCTCCATGGCAAGGGCGAGTTCGGTCATCAGATCGCGGCGCGACAGGTTTTCACCATAACGCAGCAGCCGCATGGCGCCTTCCCCGTCGCCGCGATACGCCTTTACGAAGGAAAGCGAGCGGATCGCGCTCACTTCCAGCGGATCGTCCAAAATCGCTTCCCTGGCGAGCGTTTCGACCCTGTCGAGGGTCTGGGGCGACTGATCGGCCTGAAACGCCAGCGCTGCCGCGGAAGAGCGGGCCGGCGGGCTTGATGCGATCGGCATGTCGGCAAGCTTTGCCCGCATCTTGGCTGGCAGGACATTGGGCAAGGTCAGCAGCGTGACCGGCACGCTCAGCCCGATTGCGGCGATGACAAGCACGCCGCCAGCAATCCAGCGCGTGCGATTGGAAATCGTCCTCTTCGTCATCGACCCTTCTCCGTCGATGATCGGTGGGATGGCATCGGGCGCGACATCAGATAGGTCGCGAACACCAGAACAGCACCGGCAAGCGGCGTGCGCAGCGGATAATCGGTCAGGCTGGCAAGCATCAGAGATCCGGCCATGATCGCACCCGCGCGGGTCGAGATCGTCTCACCGCTGGGCACGTTCTTCCAGCTGCGCCAGATGCGCCATGCAATCCATCCGACAAAACCCAGCAGGACCAGCAGCGCCGGGATGCCTCCCGTGAGGACCAGTTCGATGAGGTCGTTATGGGCATTGTTGAAATATTTCCGCGAAAGGCCCCAATCGGGCTCATAACTGCGGAAGACCGGATCGAACGATCCGAAGCCCGATCCGAAAGGCAGGAAATCACGAATGATGTCGAGCAGGACCGGCAGGAAAGTCAGGCGCTTTTCCGCAAGCAGGTCGTCACCGACAAAGCGATCGATCGACAGCGCCTTGCCGAACAGAACGAGGAGAGCGACAACCAGCGTCGGCACCGCGATCACCAGGATGCGCAGCCATTTGGCGTGGGATTTGCGCATGCCTGCGCCCAGCTCCTCAAGCGGGGACATGGCAAGCGATGCAGCCAGCGAAGCGAAGCCGACCACGATCCCCGTTCGCGATCCGGTCACCACGATCATCACCAGCAGTACCAGCGCGCTGACCATGGCGATCAGGCGGCGACGCGAGGAAGGCAGCTTGCTCTTGCCATGCGCCAGCGACCACATCCGCAACACCGGAAAGCC
>NZ_JAYPTL010000164.1:0-1078 GCF_038133525.1 Erythrobacter sp.
TTCATCATCACCATCCCGGTGGCCACGCACTCGGTCGATATCGACCTTCCGCAGCCCACGCCGATAGACAATCCCCCACCGATCGATCCGATCAAGAACAAGCTTGTTCTGACAGCGGACAACCAAGTGCTGTGGAATGCACAGCCCGTCACGCTCGGCGAGCTGGTCACGCTGCTGCAGGACACGCTGGCGATCCAGCCCGAGCCCGAACTGCAGTTCGAGCCCGAAGCCTTGGCAAGCTATGAGCTCTCGGCCAATGTGCTGCGCATCATCAAGGCGTCGGGCGTCACCAAGTTCGGCTTCGTCGGCAACGAGAAGTATCGTACTTTCGGCTCCGGCGGCCCAGGAGCTGGCGGCCAGCAGTAAGACTGGGGTCCAAATAAAATTCGAAGGAGGGGCGGAGCGATCCGCCCCTTTTTTTTCGCCTGCAACAGAGCGCCATGCAGGTCTGAGAGCTCTGAACTGGCGGATATCTTGTGTATTGATAATGGTATGTTATGCTGTCACATTGCTCGCGCAGAGGGGCGTGCAATCGGGAGAAATGCCATGCCATACGCCTTGCGCCGCCGCCCGACACCATCGCGACCGCTGAGCGACATGAACGTCACCCCGTTCATCGATGTCCTGCTGGTTCTGCTCATTATGCTGATCATGGCGGTGCCCGTGGCAACGCATGTGACGGATATCGACCTCCCCAGCGGTCCGGGGCCCTTCGTACCGAACGATATCGAGAACACGGTTGCAATCGACGCTGGAGACCGGCTCTACTTGAATGGCAATGCGGTCAACCGCGACGATTTGTCGCGCATGGTGCAGGCCGCCAGTGCCTTGCCGCACGAACTTCTGCTGCGCTTCGAACCCGATGCACATGCGAGCTATGATGCCTCGGCCAAGACGATCGCGCTGATCAAGGATTCCGGTGTCGAACACCTCGCCTTCATCGGCAACGAACGCCATCGCAGCTTCAACGCCGACTAGTCTTCGTCAGGCGGTCTCGCATCGACGCGCATTGCGGCGCCTGCGAGACTTTCGGCCTCGAGCAGCAATTCGTCGTCGACCGAGCCCTGCGGCGTAGCCT
>NZ_JAYPTL010000164.1:1088-1762 GCF_038133525.1 Erythrobacter sp.
CGATGACTCAGCCAGCTTCGATGCCTCGGCGAAAACGATCGCGCTGATCAAGAATTCGGGGGCCACGAGGTTCGCCTTCGCAGGCAACCACCTGCACAAGGATTTTGGAAACTAGGTTCTGCCGGGGAGCGGCTATTCCTCCAGCGCTTCCCGCGCATCGACCCGCATCGCCTCGCCCGCCAGCGTTTCCGCTTCGAACAGTAACTCCTCGTCGATCGCGCCTTGCGGCACCGCTTCGCGCCCGATCATCGTCATCACCGGCACAGCCAACGGACTGACCCGGTCGAGTTCGACATGGACAAGTTCGCGGGCAGAGCTTTCGAGCAAATCAGCCAGCCGCCCTACATCGGTCATTCGAGCGCGCGCATCGGCCCAGGCCGCCTCCAGCAGCACGTGGTCGGGCTCGTATTTGCGCAACACATCGTAGATCAGGTCGGTCGAGAAAGTGACCTGTTTGCCGGTCTTGCGCTTGCCTGGATGCTGCCGCTCCACCAGCCCGCTGATCACGGCAACATCGCGGAAGGCCCGGCGCAGCAAATGCGATTCCTGAACCCAGTCGATGAATTCATGCTCAAGAATATCGGGCGAAAGCAGCGGCTTGGGATCGGCCACCGGCTTCAGCCCCCACACCGCGAGCGAATAGTCATTCGCCACGAAGCCTCCCGGTTGCAGCC
>NZ_JAYPTL010000165.1:0-368 GCF_038133525.1 Erythrobacter sp.
CTCCAGGAAGGCGAAGTGCTGCCGCTCGGCGCGACCACGCCGGTCAAGGTAGACGTGAGTATTGTCGCTGCGACCAACCGCATTCTTGCCGCCGAAGTTACAGCCGGTCGGTTCCGTGAAGACCTTCTCTATCGTCTCAACGTTTTTCCCATTTCGCTCCCCCCTTTGCGCGAACGCCGCGGCGATATCGCCCCGCTCGCCTTTGGAATGCTCCTGCGCCACGCGGGCGAGCCGGGACAGCCGTGCTGGATTTCGGGTCAGGCGCTCGCGCTGCTCGAAGCGCATCCGTGGCCGGGCAACGTCCGCGAGCTCGAAAACGTTATCCGCCGCGCGATCCTGCTCGCGGGGAAAGAGCCGCAGATCATGGC
>NZ_JAYPTL010000165.1:378-1756 GCF_038133525.1 Erythrobacter sp.
AGACCCCGGGTGCCGCGACGCTACTGCAGAACTGCGGCTCCTCGCCGTCGGATGTGGCCTTCCAGTCGGAGGCACAGGCGATCCTCAAGGCGCTCGACGCGCATAACGGTCACCGCGGCAAGACTGCGCGCAGCCTCGGCATTTCCGAACGAACGCTGCGCTACCGGCTCGCCTCGATGCGCGAGAGCGGGCTGATCGCGGCGGGAGCTGAGGCATGAACGGCGCAGGTCCGGTCGGTGGTTCGCTGGGGTCGATCCAGCAGGTCATGGCGCTGCGGCAAGAGGTGTTGTCACGCAGCACGGCGCTGCGCGATGTGCGCGAAGCAGGCGGCGCGGAAAAGCCCGCCAATCGCACGGTGCAGGCCGGGGGCTTTGCCGATGCCCTCAACGGTGCGTTGCATCAGGTTAGCGCGGTACAGGCACATTCGTCCGATATGCAGGCCGCCTACGAACGCGGTGAGGTTACCGACATCGCCAAGGTGATGCTTGCCCGCCAGGAAGCCGGGGTCGCCTTCGAAGCCACACTCCAGGTCCGCAACAAGCTGCTTGCTGCGTACCAGGAAACCATGCGGATGGGGGTCTGATAAATGACCGGTCTGGTTCCTGCAGATAGCGCCCGTCCGGGGATGCTGGCCCCGCTCACGAGCGGGTCGGGTACGTTCGGGGAACGCCTGCGTGCCTTTTCCGCGCAGCCGTCGGTGCGCAAGGTGCTGCCGTGGTTCGCCGGGACGGCGGGCCTCGGCCTGCTCGCGCTGACCTGGGCGACGTTGTCGCCCGCGCCGCAACGCACGCTCTATTCCTCGCTCGGCGATGCCGAGCGCGCAAGCGTCGCCGCCTCGCTCGACCAGGCGGGGATCGACTACACGATCGACAACAATACCGGCGCACTCACCGTGGGCGAGGACGATGTCTATCGCGCGCGCATGCTGGTGGCATCGGACGGTTCGCTCGCCGCACCCGAAAGCGGGACCGACCTGATCGAAAACCTGCCGATGGGTGCCAGCCGCACGCTCGAGGGCGACCGGTTGCGCGCCGCGCAGGAACGCGAACTGATGCTGACGATCATGGAGATCGACGGCGTCGAGGCCGTGCGCGTCCATATCGCCAAGGCCGAACGTTCGGTCTTCGTGCGCGAGGACATCGCTCCTTCGGCCTCGATCATGGTGCGTATGGCGCGCGGTCGCCAGCTGAGCGACGGGCAGGTCATGGCGATCGCCAACCTCGTCTCGGGATCGGTGCCCGGACTGGGGATCGACGCGGTCAAGGTCGTGGACCAGCACGGCAAGCTGCTGACGCAGGAACGCGACCCCAAGAGCGGACTGATCGACCTGCAGGCGCAGATGGAAGCCAAGCTCAACGCGCAGGTCGACCATCTCCTG
>NZ_JAYPTL010000166.1:0-1723 GCF_038133525.1 Erythrobacter sp.
CAGCCGGTGCGGAAGATCCACCAGACAATGGTGAGCGAGAGACCGAGAAACAAGGTGAGAGTCACAATGCTGGTCCACAGGCTCACATCGGCGGTTTCGTAGAAGCTCCAGCGAAAGCCGCTGACCAGGTAGACGACCGGGTTGAACAGCGCGACCGTGCGCCACGGTTCAGCCAGCATGTCGATCGAGTAGAATGTGCCGCCAAGGAAGGTGAGCGGGGTGAGGATCAGGAGCGGCACCATCTGCAGCTTTTCAAACCCATCGGCCCAAAGGCCAAGGATGAAGCCGAGCAGCGAAAACGCGCTCGCCACCAGCAGGATATAGAGAAACGCATAAAAGGGATGCGCGATGTGGTAATCGACGAAGAAGGTCGCGGTTACGAGGATGATTGTCGCCAATATCAGCGACTTGGTGACCGCAGCTCCGACAAAGCCGACCAGAGTTTCGGCAACGCCCACCGGCGCTGACAGCAGTTCGTAGATCGATCCTGTGAAGCGCGGCATGTAAATGCCGAAACTTGCGTTGGAGGTGCTTTCCGACAGCATGGTCAGCAGCAGCAGCCCCGGTACGATAAAGGCGCCGTAATCGACCCCGCCGACCTGGTCCATGCGTCCGCCAATGGCCGCACCGAACACGATGAAATACAGGCAGGTGGTCAGCACTGGCGAAACGAGCGAGCCGAATGCCGTGCGCAGGAAGCGCAGCAATTCGTTGCGATAAATTGTGAATGCGCTGGTGGGGTTGAAGCTCATGCCGCCGCTCCCTCTTCCTCGACCAGGCGGACGAAGATGTCCTCCAGGCTCGATTCGTGCTGGTCGATGGCGGAATAGCCGATGTTTTCGCGCACCAGTGTCTGGGCGAGTTCGGCGACCTGCTCCTTCCCCAGCCCCGATCCGTCACCGCCGCGGAAGCAGATGGTGCGGCCATTGTTCTCAAGCGTCACCGGCAGGCCGGACAGCGAAGCGGGCAGCTGCGCCAGTGGCTGGGTCAGGGTGAATTCCGCCTCCGTCTTGCCGAGGCGGCCCATGATCGCGTCCTTGTCATCGACCAGCAGGATGCGGCCCTTGTTGATCACGCCAACGCGGTCGGCCATTTCCTCGGCCTCCTCGATGTAATGCGTAGTCAGGATCACGGTCACGCCCTGATCGCGCAGCTTGCCGATGGTGTTCCACATGTCGCGGCGCAGTTCGACATCGACGCCGGCGGTTGGTTCGTCGAGGAAAAGCAGGTCCGGATCATGCGCCAATGCCTTCGCGATCAGCACGCGGCGCTTCATGCCGCCCGACAGCATGCGGAGCTGGGCATCGCGCTTGTCCCACAGCGACAACGTGCGCAGCACTTCCTCGATCCGGGCAGGGTCCGCCCTGCGCCCGAACAGCCCGCGCGAATAGGCGACCGAGCGGTGCACCTTTTCGAAGATGTCGACGCTCATCTCCTGCGGGACCAGGCCGATGCGCGAGCGCATCTTGCGCCAGTCATGCTTCATATCATGGCCGAATGCGTTGATCGTGCCCGAAGTCGGCCGGACCATCCCGCATACCGCGCCGATCAGCGTCGTCTTGCCCGCGCCATTGGGGCCAAGCAGCGCAAAAATCTCGCCCTTGCGGATCGAGAGGTCGACGTTTTTGAGGGCATCGACCGGCGGGGCGGAACCCCTGCCGGGATAGGTCTTGGTCAGACCGCGAATATCGAGACTTGTTTCCACGCGGCCATCATTGGGGAC
>NZ_JAYPTL010000167.1:0-1714 GCF_038133525.1 Erythrobacter sp.
GGATCTATCGAGCATCATTGCCGCAGAATTGCGCGATATTGGGCGGGTGAACACAGCCGACCTTACTGTTAACCAAATACAAGGGGTTTCCACCTCATAGGTTGTCTGCAACAGTCACGACGGTTTCGGTCGCAGCCGGGGGCAGACAGTGGGGGTAATCAAGGGCGCAAGCGCGGGGGCCATTGGCTCCGGACGGCGCATGGGCAAGCTTGATCGAACGCTCAGCATGGTCGATATGCTGGCGACATCGAGCGAAGGCCTGACGCTGGACGAGATGGCCGAGCAGCTTGGCGTCGATCGCCGGACGGTTGAGCGCATGCGCAATGTTGTCGCCGATCATTTCGATGTGGACGAGGTAATGGATGACCGGAAGAAGCGCTTTCGCATCCGGGATAGTCTTCGCCGCCATTACACCCGACCGAATGCTGCCGAAGTCGCGGCTTTGCGCGCTGAATGCGATGCACGTAAGGCAGAGAACGCGCCCAATGCGGAACTGCTGCAGAGCCTTTTAAGCAAGATCTTCGCCTCGCTCGACAATGCCGAAAAGCGCAAGATCGATACGGATCTCGATGGTCTCGCCCGGCTGCAACGCACGCGGGTCACTGCAGGTCCTGTGGTCGAAGTCCCGCCCGAAACGCTGGACGTGATGCAGGAAGCGATCCTCGCCGGCTATTGCGTGGAATTTGATTACCTCGCCGATGGCAAGACCGAACCGAAATGGCGCCGTGTGGTGCCCTATGGCCTGTTATTGGGCCCGATCACCTATCTCGTGGGCAAGTTTCCCGACCGGGACAAGGAGCCGATCAATTTCCGGCTCGACCGGATGAGTAATGTGCGCCTTTCGGAAACTCTGGGTTGCGCCCCTGATGAGTGGAGCCTCGACGGCTTCCTCTCCAACAGCTTTGGCATCTGGCAGGAAGAGCCGCACGACGTTGTCTTGCGTGCCCGCTCTCACGCCGTTTCACGCGCCCGCAGCTGGCGGTTTCACCCCAGCCAGACGGTCGAGGATGATGGGGACGAGCTGATCATCCGCTTTAGCGCTGGCGGATTGCGGGAGATGGCCGAGCATCTTTTCACCTGGGGCGGCGACCTGGCGATCGAGAGGCCCGAGGCGTTGCGCGCAATTATGCGCGAGAGGCTGGATGCGGCGGAGGGGTCATTGTGACCGCTTTTGTCGTGACATAATGGAGATTGGACCAATCGACGGCTGAGTGCGGCGCTGAGATTGGAAACCATCGCGACAGGAGTCGGGCCCAGTCTGACGACGGAATTTCGGAAGTCGCAAGTGCGACGAGGGGCAGAAGATTGTGAACGTTTTTGAACTCGATGATGATCTTGTTGGACGTTACAAAACGTTCGCTCGCTCCTTCACCACTATCCGTGCCGACGATATCCGGTCACAGATCGACAAGATCTATGACAGTGGTAAGTTTTGGCCCGAACCGCTGATCGGTGTGAACCCCCACTATCTCGAGGGGCGGTCCCTAACTGAATTGTCGGATCAGGGCCTAGTCGATCCAGATTTGCCTAAGATCTTTGCCATCGGCCCAACGCGGAGCCCGATCGGCCTTCGGAAGCATCAAGATCAAGCTTTGATGAAGGCGCTGCAAGGCCGCAATTTTATTGTAACCACGGGTACCGGGTCGGGCAAATCGCTCTGCTTCTTCATTCCGATCATCGATCGCATTCTGAAGGCGCGCAGGGCGGGTAAGGC
>NZ_JAYPTL010000168.1:0-1705 GCF_038133525.1 Erythrobacter sp.
CGTCGAGGTCGACAGTGAAGCCGCCCTTGACGCGGCCGAAGATGCGGCCGTCGACCCGCTTGCCTTCGCCGAACTCGCTTTCCAGCTTGTCCCAGGCGGCTTCGCGGCGGGCGCGGTCGCGCGACAGCATGGCTTCGCCGTCGGCGTTCTCGACGCGATCAACGAAAACTTCGACTTCGTCACCGACTGCCGGTGCCGCGTCGCCTTCGCCACGGAGGAATTCCTTGATGTCGATGCGGCCTTCGCTCTTCAGGCCAACGTCGATCATTGCATAGCCGTTCTCGACGGCGGTAACGGTGCCCTTGACGACGCGACCCTCGAAGCCGCCGTCATCGGCGCCACCGAGCTGCTCGTCGAGCATCTTCGCGAAATCATCGCGGGTAGGGTTGGCAGAGGTTGCCATGTGAATAGTCCTTCGATCGTTTTGCTACCGGCCACCGGTTTATCCGGGGTCTTTCTCCGTCTCCCGCACCATTGCGGGGCTAACGGGGCAAGAGGCCGATGCCGCGCGGGGCCGGATGCCATCGCACGGGTCCTTCCAATCCAAAGATTGCGAGAACGGGCGCGCGCCTAGGCGAAACGGGGGTGAAAGGCAAGCAAATTGCGGGTTGCGACCCCTACAGGATGGAACACATGGAACAGGGTCCGGAACGAAAAAACCAGGGGGTCAGGCGGAGGCATGGAAATGGCGGATTTCTGCGCAATTCGGTTGGGCGAATGGATCATGCCAAGCTGCCTGCCATTGTTGGACGTAAGTAGGAAAGGGGTTTGCTAACCCGCCAGGGTATCTAGCTGTCGGTCATGCAGCCTGGTGAGCAGCAGCAAGGCGCAAGCGGCGCCAATCACGCACATCAGCATGTCCCACTGCGTATCCCAGGGATCACCCTGCGTGCCTAGGAATTCATCGGCGCCCTGGCCCAGCGCCATCGCGGCCCCGAACTCGATCAATTCGTAGGTCGCGCTCACCGCCAGGCAGCTGGCGAGCACAAGCGTGGTCAGCAACAGGCCTCCGCGCAACCCTCCGAGCCGGACGAGCAGTTCGCGCAGCACAATGGCCGGGACGAAGCCCTGGATGAAATGCCCGAAACGATCATAGGGATTGCGTGCGAGATCGAACCAATCCTGCACCGTGAAGCCAATGGGGACGCGAGCATAGGTAAAGGCACCGCCGAGCATCAGCACGAGGCCGTGAAAGCCAATCAGTACGAGTGCGAGCGTGGTGAGCGGGAAGCGCTTGGCACTGGCCCACAGGATCGGCAGGGCGATCAGCGCAGGCGCAACTTCCATCAGCCAGGTTGCGCGATCATATGGGGCCCAGCCAGACGCGACGAGCGCCGCGAACCAGACTGCGGTTAGCGCGATCAGCTGCGAACGATAGCTTTGCATGCCGTCATAACCCCCGTCATCGCACCGGACGACACAGGGCTTATCGGCAGAAACCGCGGGCGGGCAAGGGCAGGGGACGATTAGCCACCGACGTAGCGCATCGCCACATTGCACCGCTCATAGCGCGCGCCATATCTGGCCATGATGTCCACATCATGCACGAAGCCGAGTTTCTCGTAGAGATGAATGGCCGGTGCGCACTTGCTGTTGGTTAGAAGGTAGAGCTCTTCTGCGCCCAATTCGCGGGCGCGTTCGATCATTCCTTCGAGCAGGAATTCGCCCGCCTTCAGGCCTCTTGCCGTTTCGCGCACACCCATCT
>NZ_JAYPTL010000169.1:0-1694 GCF_038133525.1 Erythrobacter sp.
GGCGCGCTTGCAGACGGCGGTGTTGACCGGCTTCGCTTCCGGGCAGGCTTCGGCGTATTTCGCCGCGAACAGGTCCTGGTCGGGCGCGGGAAGCGTTTCGACGGGTTCGGGCGTCACGACTTCGGCCGGGGCCGGCTGTTCTGCCGGTTCGTCGCCGCATGCAGCAAGCAGGGCAAGGGCGGCGAGTGCGGGAATGGTCTTGATCATCTTCGTCTGGCTCCGGTCAGCGTTCTGCGACGCCCTCCGGCATCCTCTCCATTATCTCTTTACAGCGCTTCGGCGCCGGCAATGATTTCGATCAATTCGGTGGTGATCGCGGCCTGGCGGCTGCGGTTGTACTGGATCGTCAGCTTGTTGATCAGGTCACCGGCGTTGCGCGTGGCGTTGTCCATCGCGGTCATCGATGCGCCCTGCTCGCTAGCTTCACGTTCGAGCAGCGAACCGAACAGCTGGGTGCGCACGTAGCGCGGCAGCAGTTCGGCGAGGATTTCCTCTTCACCCGGTTCGTATTCGACCACGGCATCGCCGGTCGCGACTTCACCCTTGGGCGAGGGGACGGGGATCAGCTGGTCGACCGTCGGGTCCTGCGCAAGGGCCGACTGGAAGATCGGGTAGACGAGGTGCGCGACGTCGAACTCACCGTCTTCGAACATGGCAATCAGCTCGGCGGCGATTGTCTCGGCTTCCTCGAAGCCGGGGGTGCGCACGTGCGAGGTGTCGAACTGCTTGCCGATACGCTCGGGGAAGTCGCGCTTCAGCGGCGCGCGGCCCTTCTTGCCGACCAGGTAGAACTTCACGTCCTTGCCCGTCGCGATCAGCTCGTTCGCCTTGAGGCGCGCGGCCTTGACCACGTTCGAGTTGAGGCCGCCGCACAGGCCCTTGTCGGTATTGACCACCACCAGCAGGTGGCGCTGGTTCGACCCGCTTCCGGCCAGCAGCTTGGGCGCGCTGTCCCCACTCACCTTGCCGGCGAGCGAAGCCATCACGTCAGCGAGACGCTGTGCATAGGGGCGCGCGGCCTCCGCCGCGGCCTGCGCACGGCGCAGCTTGGCTGCCGCGACCATTTGCTTGGCCTTGGTGATCTTCTGGGTCGACTTGACCGAGTTGATCCGGCCCTTGAGTTCTTTCAGCGAGGCCATTTCGGCTCCCTAGCTAATCTCTTCAGGCTCAGGCGAACTGCTTGGCGAAGGTGTCGAGCGCGGCGACAACCTTGCCCTTCACGTCGTCTTCGAACTTGCCGGTGTCGCGGATCTCGGCGAGCACGGCGGCGTGTTCGGAACGCATGAAGGAGAGCATCTGCTCTTCATAGGCGGTCACGCGATCGGTCGGGATCGGGTCGAGGTAGCCGTTGGTGCCTGCGAAGATCGATACGACCTGCTCTTCCACCGGCATCGGCGAGAACTGGCGCTGCTTCAGCAGTTCGGTCAGGCGCGCACCGCGGTTGAGCAGCTTCTGCGTCGCGGCATCGAGGTCCGAGCCGAACTGCGCGAAGGCGGCCATTTCGCGATACTGGGCGAGGTCGAGCTTCATCGAGCCTGCGACCTTCTTCATCGCCTTGGTCTGCGCGGCACCGCCGACGCGGCTGACCGACAGGCCGACGTTGATCGCCGGGCGGATGCCCTGGTAGAACAGGCCGGTTTCGAGGAAGATCTGGCCGTCGGTGATCGAGATCACGTTGGTCGGAATATAGGCCG
>NZ_JAYPTL010000170.1:0-350 GCF_038133525.1 Erythrobacter sp.
GGGTGATGCGTCTAAGGGTAAAGGCCCCTGCCTGTTTGCCCGCCCGTCGCGCACAGGATTGCCAGCATCGTGCGCTGGCTTGGCATGCGCGAGAGGGCGCGGCTACTGTCCGGTTCGCTGGTCTTCGCCGATGAAGCGTAGGCGCGCCTAAGGCAAATCGATCAGCAGGACCTCCGCGTCTGTTTCCGCTTCGATGGTCAGTATGTCTTCGCGGGCAAGCGCGGCACCGTCACTTGTCCGCATCTCGGTGCCGTTCATGGCAATGATGCCGCTGACGACCTGGACCCAATATCCGCGCTCAGGGTTAAGAGCGTGGGTGACCTTCACGCCCTCGTCCAGTCGCGCCAGTT
>NZ_JAYPTL010000170.1:371-915 GCF_038133525.1 Erythrobacter sp.
CTGACGATGGTGCGAAACGTATTGCGGCTTTCGGCGGGATCGAAGGCGCGCTGATCGTAGGAAGGCTCAATCCCAATGGTGTCGGGGTAGATCCAGATCTGCAGCAGATGTGCGCTTTCATGGGTATCGGGGTTGCGCTCTGAATGGAACACACCGGTGCCCGCGCTCATGCGCTGCACTTCGCCCGCATGGATCAGCGTTTGATTGCCAAGGGTGTCGCGATGGGCGACCGTGCCGGACAGGACCAGCGTCACGATCTCCATGTCGTGATGCGCATGCTCGGCAAAGCCGCCGCCGGGGATGATGCGATCCTCGTTCAGCACGCGCAATTCGCGAAAGCCCATGTTTTTTGGATCATTGTAATCGCCAAAGGAAAAGCTGTGGCGCGCATCGACCTCGGCCCCGAAATGGCAGCCCCGGGCGCCCCGGTCGCGAAAGGTGATCATGGTGCTTCTCCCTGCATGTCGGGGCTCGCCCGCCGCGTCCGCGGAGCCCCCCTCATTGATGCGGCCCCGGCGACCCGTACGCACAACCGATACACGTT
>NZ_JAYPTL010000170.1:925-1693 GCF_038133525.1 Erythrobacter sp.
TCGCTGATCGCCGCGCCGTCGCGGGTTCCGACCCGCACGTCATCGATCGTCACCGATCCCTTGGCGGGCACCATATAGGCGCGGCGGTCCTTACCCAGCGGATATTCCGCCGTCTCACCCGCCCGCAGCGTGGCGCCCAGCACGCGGGCATTGGTGCGGATTGGCAGGGCGTCATTGTCATTGGCAAAGCCCGACGCGAGCGTCACGAACTTGCCCGCGCGGTCGCCCTTGGGAAACGGACGCGCATCCCATGCTGGCGGTTCGCCGCCGTGGGTCGGCACGATCCAGATCTGGAAGATGCGGGTGGTGACATCCTCGAGGTTATATTCGGAATGGCGGATACCGGTGCCCGCGCTCATCACCTGCACGTCGCCCGCTTCGGTGCGCCCCTTGTTGCCAAGGCTGTCCTCGTGCGTGATCGCGCCTTCGCGAACATAGGTGATGATTTCCATGTCGCGATGCGGGTGCGGCGGAAAGCCGGTGTGCGGGGCGATGGTGTCATCGTTCCAAACCCGCAGATTGCCCCAGCTGGTGCGCGCCGGATCGTGATAGCCCGCGAACGAGAAATGGTGCTTGGCATCGAGCCAGCCGTGATTGGCGGCACCCAGGCTATCGAAAGGACGAAGTTCGATCATGGTCAGTCTCCTTGCAGCAGGCGGTGATCGCCTGCCGTGTTGAAGCCTGTTTAGCGCTTGCACGCTTTCCCGATCAGATTGATAAAACCCATCGCAACATTCGAGAAAGTTGAAAAGTTGAACAATCCCGGCA
>NZ_JAYPTL010000171.1:0-1689 GCF_038133525.1 Erythrobacter sp.
CCGACCACCAATCAACTGGCGCATGACCGGATCACGGCAGAGCCGGTCAGCATCGTTGACGTCCTCATAGCCGGCCAGACGAGAGAAAACCGACTGCCGCAGCAGCCCGACAAACGTGTGCCGGCCATTCTTGCCAGTGCGATGATCGGCCAGTAGACCGCTTGCCAAATAGGTCAGACCAAGTGCGTCATCCAGTTCCCGATGCAGCAGCAAACCGGCGTCAGAACTGATCGCAGAACCCCGAAACAACAGTTGTACTGAGCTATCGAACCCGAGCCGCAACGGGTAGCGTCCACGGACGTGGTGTAATTTCTGCGCCGTCAACGGTGTAATCTCAGGTGGCCATCGAGGTGTATGGTCGAGGTGGAGTTTGGCGACTTCAACCACGGACCACATGGAGACCCCGATGACCAAGACCACCATGGACCTAACCGAGCTTCTGCAAAAGCACGATCAGGGCGACTTGCTGCGCTCGATCGCAGAGGCTGTTCAGCAACTGATGATGGAGAGCGATGTTGACGGCCTGATCGGAGCTGGCCGCCATGAGCGGGCCGAGCAGCGCACGACCTGGCGCAACGGCTACCGCGACCGCTCTCTGGACACCCGGCTGGGGACGCTGAACCTGAAAGTGCCGAAGCTGCGGCAGGGCAGCTATTTCCCCGGCTTTCTCGAAGCCCGCAAAACCTCTGAGCAAGCACTGGTTGCCGTGATCCAGGAGGCGTGGATCGGCGGCGTCTCGACCCGGCGTGTCGATGAGTTGGTTCAGGCCATGGGGCTGAGTGGCATCTCGAAAAGCACTGTGTCCAAGCTGTGCAAGGATATCGATGAACGGGTCGGCGAGTTCCTGAACCGCCCGCTGACGGGGGATTGGCCCTACGTTTGGCTCGACGCTACCTACCTCAAGCAGCGTCAAGGCGGACGGATCGTCAGCGTGGCGGCCATAATCGCCGTTGCCGCCAACACGGAGGGGCGCCGTGAAATCATTGGCTTAGGCGTTGGCCCCTCAGAGGCCGAGACCTTCTGGATGGACTTCCTTCGCAGCCTGAAGGCCCGGGGCCTCGATGGCGTGAAGCTTGTGATCAGCGACGCCCATACTGGCCTGAAAGGCGCAATCTCGCGCGTCTTCGAAGCAACCTGGCAGCGCTGCCGCGTTCACTGGATGCGCAATGCCCTCGCTCATGTCTCGCGCGGCCAGCACACCGTTGTCGCCGCTGCGATCCGGCAGGCATTCGAGCAGCCCGACCGCAAACATGCTGGGGAAACATGGCAGCGCGTGGCCGATCAGCTCCGCCCCCGTTGGCCCAAGCTCGCCGATCTGATGGATGCCAGCGAACACGATGTGCTGGCCTATATGGCCTTCCCGCGCCAGCACCGAACCAAGCTGCACAGCACGAACCCGATCTAGCGTCTGAACAAAGAAGTGAAGCGGCGCGCTGACGTCGTGGGCATCTTCCCCAACGAGGCATCGATCATGCGTCTGATCGGCGCTGTGCTGTTCGAGCAGAATGACGAATGGCAGACTTCAAGCCGCTACATGATGGTCGAAGCCTTCGCCCAGATCGACAAGGAGGAGATCGACCCCATTCTAAGCATAACCACGAAAGCCGCCTGATCATGACCTCAGGCCATCTGGGAAATTACACCACCTTGACGGACGCTACCCACGTCCGCTGTGGAGGTAGCCGGGCT
>NZ_JAYPTL010000172.1:0-1681 GCF_038133525.1 Erythrobacter sp.
CATCAGCCCCATGCTCAGCGTGAGCATCGACACCCCGCCCGATGCCAGCGCCCGGCTGGTGCCGAACCCGGTTTCGATCGCGCCGACGAGCGCGCCATAGGCGGAGAAATTCACCCCCAGCGCGACATTGATGAGGATGAAGCAGATGCCGACCATCCGCCACCCGTGAAAGGGCGCGACACTGCCGCCCGCGATGGCGCTTTCCTGCATCGACATGCTCTCCTGTCCGCTTGGCCGTCGCTGCCGACCCAATTAGTTTGCTATATTACTATATCGCGGTTATGAGCATGGCAACGGCCAAGTAAGCCGAAGCGAGAGGACGAAAAGCATGGCCATTCCGATCGGGGGACCCGCCCGGCAAATCGCCTATTTCGTGCCCGACGTGGTCGAGGCGGCGAAGCGGCATAGCGCAATCTACGGCTCTGGCCCGTATTACGTGGTCCGCGAAATCCCGCTGACGACCTGCCTGTATTACGCAGAGCCCGCGCATTTCGTGCACACCTCGGCCTATGGCCAGTGGGGCGAGGTCATGATCGAATTCGTGCAGCAGGATAGTGCCGAGCGGTCATGCTTTACCGATCTCTACCCCGATGGCGCGCAGGGCATGCACCATGTCGCGCTGATCGTCGACGATCTGAAATCGGCCATGCACGGGTTCGAGGACGCCGGACACCCGGCCGCGCTTTATGCCGAGGTCGCCCCGGGACAGGGTTTCGCCATGATGGACTGCGTGGCCGAGCTTGGCCATTTCATCGAATTATACGAGCCGAGCGAGGCACTGCTCGGCGTTTATGAGCTTGTCCGGGCAAGCGCGCAGGGATGGGACGGCAGCGATCCGATCCGGGATTTGAGTTTTTCGTGATGCGCAAGCGCGCTTCAATCCGCTTTCTGGCGGAAGCCGTCGATCATGACGTCAAGCAAGGCGATCGTCTGCTCCAGCCGATCCTCGCCCATCAGTTCGTGAATGCGCTGGTCCTGCATGGCGCCTGCCTGTTGCAGCGTATCGCGCACCTCGCGGCCCTTGTCGGTCAGGTGGACGGTGATCACGCGGCGGTCGCCTTCATGCCGCCGCCGCTCGATCAGGCCCGCCGCCTCCAGCCGCCCGAGCGTCTTGCCGGTCGAGGCCTTGCCAATTTCCAGCCTGCGCGCCAGCTCCACCTGCGAGAGCGGCTCCTCGATCCACAATTCGCCCAGCACATAGGCCTGCGCGGGGGCGACACCCGTATCCGCGATGCGCGACATATATTCGGACTGAAGCAGGCGCGAGAGAAGCTGCGTCTTATAGGCAAGCGTATCCTTGAAGCAGTGATCGACCGCCTGCGCATCCGCCCCGGATCCGATCCCGCTCGCAATATTCATCGTGAAAAGTCCCTCGTCATTCCGTCTGTTCGGTTCACCCCCGGCATTCGCGGACCATGGTGCATTGCCAGAGCATAACAGACCGCGGTTGCCGCGCAATTGGCGCAAGGGCGCATTCCACCGCGATCAACCCCACCGTCATGAACACATAATCGGGAGAATGAAATGCCAGCAAGATTGGAAGGTCGCATCGCCGTCATCACCGGTGCATCGCGCGGGCAGGGAGAGGCCACGGCACGCCTTTTCGCCGAGGAAGGCGCGAAAGTCGTCGTCGCCGACATCTCCGAACCCGAAGGCGAAGCGGTCGCCGCCAGCATCGGTG
>NZ_JAYPTL010000173.1:0-923 GCF_038133525.1 Erythrobacter sp.
CCTTCGCTCTCGACGCTTCGGGCCTGTCAGCGCCCAAAGTCACATTCTGGACCGTCTGGGACGGCGACATTCTTGCCGGTTTCGGTGCGCTGAAGGAACTCGACCCACGCCATGGCGAGGTGAAGTCCATGCGCGCGGCGCCCGAAGCGCGCGGCAAGGGGGCGGGCCGTGCCGTCCTCCTCCATATCGTGTCCGAAGCGCAGCGGCGCGGATATGCGCGGGTCAGCCTGGAAACGGGAACGGGCGAACTGCACGGGCCTGCTATCGCGCTTTATCGCAGCGCCGGGTTCCAGTCCTGCGAACCTTTTGCCGATTATCGGCCAAGCCCCAAGAACCAGTTCTTCACGCTCAGCCTGCCCGCATAGGCTGCGCGCTCGCCCGCCGGCATTTCTGCAAACACGCCCGTTGGACAGCGCGTCCGGATCGTCCATATTCGGACGATGGAGAATATTCGCAATATCGTAATCCTGACAGGCGCTGGCGTTTCCGCCGAAAGCGGGATCGACACTTTCCGCGCCGAAGGGGGACTGTGGGAGAACCACCGGATCGAGGACGTGGCAACGCCCGAAGGCTTTGCGCGCGATCCCGAGCTGGTCCTGCGCTTTTACGACATGCGGCGTGAGCAGATCGAGACCAAGCAGCCCAACCCGGCGCATGCGGCGCTGGCAAGGCTGGAAGCCGAGTGGGGCGGCAATCTGCTGCTGGTTACGCAGAACATCGACGATCTGCACGAACGCGCCGGATCGCGATCCGTGCTCCACATGCATGGCGTCCACCTCCTCGCGCTGTGTTCGGCGTGCGGGGCGCGATCGCCATGGACAGGGCCCATGGTCGCGCGCCCGCCCTGCCCCAGCTGCGGCGCAACCGCGCTGCGGCCCGATATCGTGTGGTTCGGGGAAATGCCCTATCGCATGGACGAGATC
>NZ_JAYPTL010000173.1:933-1677 GCF_038133525.1 Erythrobacter sp.
GATCTATGCGGCGCTTTCCGAATGCGACCTGTTCGTCTCGATCGGCACCTCGGGCGCGGTCTATCCTGCCGCAGGCTTCGTGCGCGAGGCGGGTGCGAACGGCGCCCGGACATTGGAGCTGAACCTTGAGCGCAGCCAGGGTTCGGGCTGGTTCGACGAAACGCGGCTGGGCCCGGCCGGAGAGATCGTACCAGAATGGGTGGATCAGATGCTGGCCGGAAAACCCGCGTGACGCCAAGGGTTTGCCCCTAGGTAATCGTACCTAAGCACGGCCACACGCCACCCTTACCTCCATAGCGGATGGATCGTTCCTTGCCGATCGCAGGGCTTTTCGCCCATCCCCCATTGGCGAGGAGGCAGGGAGTATCATGGGCCGCATCATTTACGCAGAGGACGATGATATCGTCGGCGAAATCGCCACCGACGCGCTGTTTGGCGCGGGCCATGCCGTGGGCTGGTTGCGCGACGGGCATGCCGCGCTTCAGGCGATGCGCTTTCGCACGCCCGACGTCGTCGTGCTCGACCTGCACATGCCCGAAATGGACGGGATGAGCGTGGTGCGCGCCATGCGCGTCGATCCGCATCTCGCCATGGTCCCCGTACTGATGCTGACCGCCGTTTCGGGGCGCAGCGACAGGGACATCGCCTATTACGAAGGGGTGGACGATTATCTGACCAAGCCATTCGATCCAGAGGAACTGATATTCCGGGTCGAACAGCTGATGGGGGGCAATATCCGGCGCA
>NZ_JAYPTL010000174.1:0-1041 GCF_038133525.1 Erythrobacter sp.
AAGCAATCATTACAACGCCCGCACCGGCCACCCCGCAATCTGCAGGGAACGAGATCGACCATACGCCCCACTGGCTATGGTTGGGCGGGATCGACTATGCGCCCATTGCCGCACTGACCTTGTCGATCAGCGGGCGTGGGCAGTCTTCCTATTATCTCACCGGCGCCAATGCCGAAGGCAAATGGGGCGAGCAGACCGTCTTCGACGTGAGCGCCTCCTATCGTCTGAACAAAACAATTGAGTGGGGCATTGCACTCAAGAACATCGGCAATGAATATTACGAATATGTCTGGTGGGACGGAGCGCAGACGCTGCACAGCCCAGCCAACGGCCGCAACGTGACCACCAGCGTAAGGCTGCGCTACTGATGCGCCAGAAGGGAGACAGGCTGCGCCATTGGGTGCGAAGGCTCCACCTCTGGCTTGGGCTTAGCCTTGGCGGCCTGCTTGCCCTCCTCGGCCTGACGGGTTCGATCCTGGCATTTTACCCCGAACTGGATGCTGTGCTGCATCCGGAAATCCGGGCAGAGGCTTCGGGCCCGCCAGATTGGGACCGGGCAGTAGCAACCGTGCGCGCAGCGTACCCGGACAAAGAAGGGTCGTGGCGGTTTGAGGTAACGGACCAGGCCGGCGCGATCCCCGCGCGCTATTACGAACCGCCTGAGCGGCCCGGCTACGCTTTCCGTCCGATGATGGTCTGGCTCTCTCCTAATGGCGGCGCGGTGCTGCGCCGCGATTATTGGGGCGAATACGCCGTGACCTTCCTCTACGATCTGCACTACCGCCTGCTGCTGGGCGAGATGGGCGGCACGGTGCTGGGCTGGATCGGCTTCGCTCTGCTTGCGCTGCTGCTCACCGGACTGTGGGCTTGGTGGCCCAGAATATGGAGCCGCGAATCCTGGGGCAAGGCGCTTCGCTTCAAGCGTGGTGCTCCGCCGCAACGCGCCTTGCGCGACTGGCACAAGCTGACCGGGCTGTTCGGTATTGCGTTTCTGCTGATCCTTACGGTCACGGGCATCATGCTCGAACTGCCCGATGAGAG
>NZ_JAYPTL010000174.1:1051-1643 GCF_038133525.1 Erythrobacter sp.
CATCCGCCGCATGTCCATGAGCATGGTTCCAAGGTCTCGGTTGCAAGTGTCATTCCGCCATCCAAGGCAATCGAAACCGCCATGACCAAACTTCCGGACGCACGGCTGGCATGGATCGAGACACCCCCTGCCAGTGGAGGAACCTATCGCCTGCGCATGCAGGTGCCCGGTGATCCCAGCTTCCGCTTCCCGCACAGCTTCGTTTGGGTAGATGGAGCCACCGGCAAAGCATTGGCAGTGCAAGACGCACAAATTGCCGACTCCGGTACAACGGTTAACAACTGGGTCCATCCGCTCCACGACGGTTCAGCAGGTGGCTTGGTCGGACGCATTCTGGTAGCATTGGCAGGCCTGTTTTCGGTTATCCTTTTTGTGACCGGTTGGATGCGGTGGCGTATCAATTGCGCAAACGCCTCAAGATGATGGCAACGCTCACCCGTCTAACAATGAACTCACGCTATTGGCCGAAGGCGGACGGACCGCTTTCAGGAACAGAATCGCGGAATGCAGACGTTGGAACGGACCGCAGCCGTGGTCAGCTGGCGCCAACTAAGCCGACATTCCCGGTCGAAAGTCTATTCGTCGGAACCTG
>NZ_JAYPTL010000175.1:0-304 GCF_038133525.1 Erythrobacter sp.
CTCTCTTGAGCGATCATCCGAGTTTGAAAGCGCCACTGCACTTTCAAACTCGGATGATCGCAATCTTGCGCAAGGCTTTACCTGTGAATCGGCATGCAATTGGTGCCCACCTGACTCGGTGATCGGCGCCTAATCGGGGACCACCTCCGGGTTATCTATGTTCGTTGGCTATTTGGGCTGACGACGAGGCGGAGGATGACGACGGTGGAGACGATTGGTCGGATCAGGCGCGCATATTTCGTGCAGAGGCAATCAGTGCGGGAGATCGCGCGACGGCTGCATGTATCGAGGAAGACCGTCAGGA
>NZ_JAYPTL010000175.1:314-633 GCF_038133525.1 Erythrobacter sp.
TCATCTACGATCGCACGGTTCAGCCGAAGCCCAAGCTCGGCGCCTACGTCGAAGAACTCGAACGATTACTGGCGGAGAACGAACGCAAGCCACGGCGCGAACGGCTGACGCTGATCCGGTTGTTCGAAGCGTTGCGAGCCCAGGGATATGAAGGCGGTTACGATACGGTCCGCCGTCACGCGCGCCGCTGGCAACACGAGGAAGTGGGGCGCACGGCAACTGCGTTTGTGCCGCTGAGTTTTGATCCCGGCGAGGCTTACCAGTTCGACTGGAGCCATGAGGTCGTGGTGCTGGCGGGCGTGACAACGACGGTGAAGGT
>NZ_JAYPTL010000175.1:643-1637 GCF_038133525.1 Erythrobacter sp.
CCCATATGCGGCTGTGCCATAGCCGGATGTTCTTCGTGCGCGCCTATCCGCGCGAGACGCAGGAGATGGTGTTCGACGCCCATGCCCGGGCCTTCGCCTTCTTTGGCGGCATCTGCACACGCGGGATATACGACAACATGAGCACCGCGGTGGATGCGGTATTCCTGGGCAAGGAACGCAAGTTCAACCGCCGGTTCCTGCAGATGTGCAACCACTACCTGTTCGAACCCGTCGCATGCACGCCGGCGGCGGGATGGGAGAAGGGCCAGGTCGAGAACCAGGTAGGTATGGTGCGCGAACGCTTCTTCACGCCCCGTCTGCGCTTCGCCAGCTACGAGGAATTGAACGCATGGCTGCTCGACCGTTGCCTCGAACATGCCCGCGTCCATCGCCATCCCGAGTTACGTGATCGCACAATCGTCGATGTGTTTGAGGACGAGAAGCCTGCGTTGATGCGCATGCCCTCGGTGCCATTCGACGGCTTCCACGCTGTCACTGCCTCGGTGTCCAAGACATTGCTGGTGCGGTTCGATTACAACAAATACTCGGTGGCGGCGCGGGCACTCGGGCGCCCTGTGGAGGTCAACGCCTATGCCGACCGCGTCGTCATCCGCCAGGGTGACGATATCGTCGCCGAGCATGACCGTCGCTACAGCCGCGAACAGACCGCTTACGATCCCTGGCACTATGTGCCGGTTCTGGCGAAGAAGCCGGGCGCGCTGGGGAACGGTGCGCCGTTCAAGCAACTGGCCCTGCCGCCAGCGCTGGAGCGTCTGCGCGTCAAACTGAAGGGCAGTGACGATGGCGCCACCGCTGCCACAGGCAGCGGAAGGTTCTGAAAATTTGTGCGCGAAGCGCACGGGCAGATGGTCAAGATCCTGACGGCGGCGACAGTTGATGGCCTCGATGCGCTGGAATTGGCTGCGGCCGAAGCATTGGCCCAAGGGGTAACCAGCGCCGATGTCGTGCTCAATATCCTGGCCCGGTCCCGATC
>NZ_JAYPTL010000176.1:0-1634 GCF_038133525.1 Erythrobacter sp.
CGAGAACGCGCCCCAGTACAAGCCTAGCTTCGATCTCAACATGGAGATCGCGATGAAGGCGGAGGAGCACGGGCTCGATTTCCTCCTCTCGATGATCAAGCTGCGCGGTTTCGGCGGCAAGACCGAGTTCTGGGAATATGGCCTCGAAAGTTTCACCCTGATGGCGGGGCTGGCCGCGGTGACGGAGAAGATCAAGATCTTCGCCACCTGCCCTACGCTGATCATCCCGCCTGCTTTTGCCGCGCGCATGTGCAACACGATTGATTCCATCAGCCACGGGCGCTTCGGCCTCAACCTCATCACCGGCTGGCAGCCGCCCGAATATACGCAGATGGGCCTGTGGCCCGGCGATGAGCATTTCAAGAACCGCTACAATGTCCTCGACGAATATGCGCAGGTTTTGCGGGAGCTTTGGGAGACGGGATCGTCCGACTTCAAGGGCGAATATTACACCATGGAGGATTGCCGCGTGTGGCCGCAGCCGACCGGCGACATGAAGATCATCTGCGCCGGGTCGTCGGACGCGGGCCTCGCCTTCAGCGCGAAATGGGCGGATTACGCCTTTTGCCTCGGCAAGGGGGTGAATACGCCGACTGCGTTTTCGTCGAACAACGACCGGCTTGCCGTGGCGCTGGAAAAGACCGGGCGTGATGTGCAGGTCTTCGTCCTCGTCATGATCATCGCGGCGGAGACGGACGAGGAGGCGCAGGCGAAATGGCAGAGCTATAACGAAGGCGTCGATATCGATGCGATCAGCTGGCTTGCCGATCAGGGCGCGAAGGATACGGTCAACACCGACACCAATGTCCGCCAGCTGGCCGCGCCCGAAGGGGCGGTGAACATCAATATGGGCACGCTGGTCGGAAGCTATGAGACGGTCGCCAGAATGCTCGACGAGATGGCCGAAGTGCCCAATACCGGCGGCGTACTCCTGACCTTCGACGATTTCCTCGAAGGGGTGGAGGCGTTCGGCACGCGCATCCAGCCACTGATGAACAGCCGCCAATAGGCGCGCACCTTGCATCCCGCTTGAATGCGCGGGGTGCACACAAAATTGCACTGCCCCGTTCGGTTTGGTGACAGGCTGGGAATAACCCAAATGCACCCGCGCGCCAGCATTGTCACAAATGAAATTATCTGGTCTCTTCCGCACCGCACAAGTTTCATCTTCACGTCTTTTTATCCATCTAGACGCTTGGAACATTGCCCGGGCCGGCGGCCTCGCTCGCCCGGAGGGACTGGTAATTGACCGAGGGGACTGATCGTGGTCGCAGGGACTGAATCTACCGTTTTCTTCAACGAATTCCATTATGACAACGCCAGCACCGATGTCGGCGAATTCATCGAAATCGCCAATACCGACGGGCTCGACCTGACGGGCTGGACCGTTGTTCTCTACAATGGCTCCGGCGGCGGGTCCTATGCGAGCTATACGCTTTCGGGCAGCGATGCTTTCCAGACGATCTCGCTGCCGTCGAACGGTATCCAGAATGGTTCGCCGGATGGCTTTGCGCTGGTCGATGCGGCTGGCAATGTCGTCCAGTTCCTGTCCTATGAGGGCAGCTTCACCGCCACCGATGGCGCGGCAGTCGGGCTGACCAGCACTGACATCGGCGTATCCGAGACGACCACGA
>NZ_JAYPTL010000177.1:0-1630 GCF_038133525.1 Erythrobacter sp.
GTGCGCTGGCTTGGCAATCTCGACGATGCGCCGATCGCCAATGCCAAAGGCCAGACCTTCAAGGCCAATATCATCTTCGCGCAGGACTTCCGGGAGCATGGAAGCCTGGAAGCGAAGCTTGCCAAGATGGAAAACGCACGCCTCGCTCGCAACGACGGCGATAGCAAGGTCGTCAGCTTCGGCCTTTAGCGGTAAGCGGCCGCGAAGGGGCGACGGCGGGCCATCCAGCCCGCTGTTTCCCTTTGCGGCGCTCGACAACTGCGCATTTCGCGATATGCATGGGGCAACGCCAATGCCTCATTCACCATCGGGAGATGTGCAGAAAATGCCCAGGGTCGCAGCCAATTCGATTGAGATAGAATATGATACTCACGGCGATCCGGCGAACCCGCCGATGCTGCTGGTTATGGGGCTCGGCGCGCAGATGACGCTGTGGCCGATCGAGCTGGTGCAGGGCCTCGCCCGGCGCGGCTTCCACGTGATCCGCTACGACAATCGCGACATCGGGCTCAGCCACAAGTTCGAAGGCGCGAAGGCTCCGGGCATGGTTTGGCATCTGCTGCTCACCCGGCTCGGCTTGCGGCCGCGGGTGCCCTACACGCTGTCGGATATGGCTGCCGACGGGATAGGCCTGCTCGATGCCTTGGGGATCGAACGTGCGCATGTGGTGGGCGCTTCGATGGGCGGAATGATCGCGCAGCTTATGGCGGTGGAGCATGGCCAACGGCTGCACAGCCTGACTTCGATTTTCTCGACCACGGGCAGCCGCAAGCTGCCGCAAGCGGACAAGGAGGCGATCAAGCCGCTTACTTCGCCGCCGCCTTCGATGCGGGAGGAGGACCTTGTTGCGCATGGCATGCGCATTGCGCAGGCGATCGGCAGCCCCGGCTATCGCCCCGATCCTGAAGCCGAGCGACAGCGGGTGATCGACAACGTTCGCCGCTCAGTCTATCCGCAAGGGGTCCAGCGCCAGATCGCGGCGATCATCGACGATGGTGACCGGACCGAGCGGCTCAAGCAGGTCAACGCACCCACGCTGGTGCTGCATGGCGAGGCCGATCCTTTGGTCAAGGTCGAGGGCGGCCGCGCCACTGCTGCGGCGATCCCTGGTGCAAAGCTCAAGACCATCCCCGGCTGGGGGCATGACCTGCCGTTGGAACTGGTCGACACGCTCGCCGATGCGATTGCACAGCACGCCAGAGCAGCGCACCCGGCCTAGCCCCGCAAAGGCCATGCCGAGCCGCCTTACTTCGCGCGAACGATAGTTGCGTGACTCGGCAAGCTCCGAGCTTGCGCCCTCTCGAAAGTTAGCCGTGCGGGGAAGGACCGATGTTAGGCTTGTAGGGACGCGACAGGTTCTCGAGAGCCGTTTGATAGCAGACCTACCAAGCGTATTTTGCTCGCAGGACGACGCATGTGCCCGCAGGCTACGGCGCCCCGATCGACCAACGACCGTCATCGCTGAATGATAACAGTCGCACTTAGTGCGGTGCTCTCTGTGGCCGATCATCTTTTTCACTCGAAAGGATGATCCCATGAACAGACTTCTCTCTCTCGGTAGTGCCACCGCCCTTGCAGGCGTGGCTTTCGTATCCCCGCTTGCCTCGCAGGACATCAAGGGGATCCGCAC
>NZ_JAYPTL010000178.1:0-1626 GCF_038133525.1 Erythrobacter sp.
GGTAAAGCTTAACGATGGTGGCCCGGTCCTCTTCGTCCAGCGCCGGATCGGGCGCGGCAATCGCTTCTTCGGCATGTACAAGTTCCGCTCGATGACAGTCGCCAATGCGGATGCCGACGGTGAGGTTTCCGCTACTCGCGACGATGATCGGATCACCCCGATCGGGCGGCTGATCCGCCGCACCAGCATCGATGAACTGCCGCAGCTTCTGAATGTCTTGAAAGGCGATATGTCCTGAGCGGGAGTGGTTATCTTGCAAGAATTCCACGTCCAGCCCCGCCTCGGCAAAGCGCGCCTTGTTCCAGCTTTCCATGAAAAAGCCGCGTTCGTCGCCGAACACTTTCGGCTCCACGATCAGCACGCCGGGCAGGCGGGTTTCAATGATATTCACGACGCGCCGCCCCCTTTAGCGCAGGCCATGGTCGAGCAGGCGCAGCAAATAATGCCCGTACCCCGATTTCTTGAGCGGCTCGGCAATGCTGCGCAACTGGTCGTCGGTAATGAAACCCTTGCGCCAGGCGATTTCCTCAGGGCAGCAGATCTTCAGGCCCTGCCGTTCCTCGGTAATCCGCACATAGGTGCCGGCATCGAGCAGCGATCCATGCGTGCCGGTATCGAGCCAAGCATAGCCCCGGCCCATGATCTCCACCGACAAGGCCCCATCGTCGAGGTAGAGGCGGTTGAGATCGGTGATCTCCAGCTCTCCCCGCGGCGATGGTTTCAGGTCGCGGGCGCGGTCGACCACCGTCTCGTCATAGAAATACAGGCCCGTTACCGCAAAGTTGGACTTCGGCTTAGCGGGCTTTTCCTCAAGGCTGGTCGCGATGCCGGTGTCGTCGAAACCCACGACGCCATAGGCCGTGGGATCTGCAACCCAATAGGCAAACACGCTGGCGCCATCGGCCCTTGCATCGGCGGCGGCAAGCTGTTCGGGCAAGCCGTGACCGTAGAAGATATTGTCACCCAGCACGAGCGCGCTGGGATGCCCGTTCAGGAAATCGGCGCCAATGTGAAAAGCCTGCGCCAACCCATCGGGGCTCGGCTGCACTGCATATTCGAGCGACAGCCCCCACTCCGCCCCATCGCCGAGCAGCCGCTGAAATTGCGGCTGGTCCTCTGGCGTGGTGATGATCAGGATTTCGCGAATGCCCGCCAGCATCAGAATCGCCAGCGGGTAATAGATCATCGGCTTGTCGTAAACCGGGACCAGCTGTTTCGAAATGCCCTTCGTCAGCGGGTATAGCCGCGTGCCCGATCCGCCTGCGAGCACGATGCCCTTGCGTGCTAAAGTCATTGAATTTCCGGACCCCGCGCGACATTCACTTCAAGCCTGAAAGGCTATCATGCAGTGCAGCATAGTAAGGGGCCCGAAGATCGGCAACCGCTTTAATCCCTGCGTGGAAAAGCGCGGCTGGCAAGACCAGTGCGATAGCGCGCAATGGCAACTAGCCCGATGGCCACGATAAGATTGTTATGGTGGGGGGCGCAGCAACAGCATGCGCCTTATATGGCTCGGCGTGTATAAACGCACATGGGTGAGCCAAACGGCTCAAACCCGGCGCGGCACCGAACCGCGGCATTCCCTGCCAAGCATGATGGCAGGCGAAGTGATGAAACACGCGCCCG
>NZ_JAYPTL010000179.1:0-469 GCF_038133525.1 Erythrobacter sp.
ATATCGATGAGGCGAGACATCGCGCGACCGACAGTGTCGCGAGATTGCTTGCCGGAGGCCCCGCAGCCGCCCCCGCCGCGGACCTCGATGCTCGGTTTCGGACGATCAGCGGATTAATTCGGAAAGCGTCGATTGGCCCAGCCGATCCTGTGCCCTTCGATCCGTGGATAGAGGCTCTCGATGCGGCGAGCGGGACCTTGGGCACTTGCTCGGCAGCGATCTGGGACCTGCGAACTCAGCAAGGTGGTGATCGCGACGAGGTGCGGCGTGTGCAATTTCACATCGAGCAGCTTTATGAAGCGATCGAGAAGGTATCCGACGGAATTACGCGGCCAGTCAACCGTTTGGCAAACGAACATCGATTGCTTGTGACGGGCGAGGCCGGAACCGGCAAATCGCATCTGCTCGCCGATGTGGCGAACCATCACATCGGCCAAGGTTTCCCTGCGGTCTTGGTCCTGGGTGGCAG
>NZ_JAYPTL010000179.1:479-1315 GCF_038133525.1 Erythrobacter sp.
GACCAATACGACGCCCGATGAGCTGCTCGGCACGCTCGACGCCGCTGGCGAGGCAGCGGGCACGCGCGCGCTCGTCATGATCGATGCAATCAATGAACGCGGAGGAATTGCGTTATGGGCGAACCGCCTGGCAGCGTTCCTCGCCACGGCTGACCGCTTTTCGCATGTGGCGGTGGCCCTCTCCTGCCGCACGACCTTTCTGCCTTACATCGTCCGTGAGATCGACGAGAAGGCGCTGCCTCGCATCGCCCATCCCGGCTTCGCTGGGCAGGCCGCGCAGGCCGCCCAGCGTTATCTCGATGCCCGCGGCATTGTGCGCATGGCAGCGCCCAACTTCTCCCCCGAGTTCGAAAACCCCCTGTTCCTGCGCACCTGCTGCGATGCGCTTGAGCGCCGCGGCGAGCAGGAACTGCCACGAGGGCTCGCCGGTGTATCGGGCGTGTTCGATTTCTATTTCGGAGCCGTCGCGGATGCGATCACGGCGCGAATGGGCCTGTACCCGCGTCTCCGCATCGTCGAGACGGCACTTGAGAGACTCACCCAAGCAATGGTCGAGGCGCGCAGCGGCCATCTGCCAATGGCCGAGGTCCATACGCTACTCGAAGGGCTGCACCCTTCACAGAACCAGACCGAGCAGAGCCTTTTATTCCAGCTGGAGAATGAGGGGGTCCTGACCGTCGAGCCGGTCATCGACGGATCGACGATAGTGGAGCTAGTCCGCTTCACCTTCGAGCGCTTGAGCGACCAGCGTATAGCCCACGCGCTGCTCGACACGGCAATAACCGGGTGTGATCCGGCGCCCGCCTTTGCAGCGGGCGGGTCACTTCGCGACTACG
>NZ_JAYPTL010000179.1:1325-1613 GCF_038133525.1 Erythrobacter sp.
AAGCAACCCTTTCAACGCGGATTATCTCGACCACTGGTTGCGCCCAATGTCGATGCCGGAGCGCGACGAACTGTGGTCGGTACGTGCGACATATATTGCGGCCAATGATGGCAATGCGATCGATACGCTGATCCAATGGGTGCTGGCCAATGGCCTCAATCCCATCGAGCCAGAGCGTGCCAGGCTGGCCGCGATCATGCTCGCTTGGCTCACCAGCCTTAGTCACCGCATCATCCGCGATATGGCGACCAAAGCGCTAGCGGCGCTGCTGGTGAATCGGCGTGAACT
>NZ_JAYPTL010000180.1:0-889 GCF_038133525.1 Erythrobacter sp.
GCGCAGCGTGCACAGCCGCTGGGCCGCCTGCCTGCGCGCGCACCAGCGCGGCGTCCGCGGTCAGCAGGTCGGCCGAGGCGACGATGTCGCCGGTGATCGAAAGATCCGCGCCGAGGACCGAAAAGGTCGAATTGCTCTTGCTGGCCATGCGCTCGCGTCCCGAATTACTTGCTGGCGGCGAGCTGGGGAGCTCGGCGGATTTCTTCGAGAACATTGGGAGCCGTCTCCAGGAAGGTACGCGGATTGACCGCGCGATTGTTGATGCGGACCTCGAAGTGGAGGTGCGGTCCGGTCGAGCGCCCGGTCGAACCGATCGCGCCGATCGTGTCTCCGGCAGCGACCGTCTGGCCGACCTTGGCGGCGAATTTCGACATATGCGCATAGCGCGTCATCAGCCCGTTGCCGTGGCTGATCTCGACGACATTGCCATAGCCCGAGCGACGGCCGACGAAGCTGACGCGGCCCTGCGCGGCGGCGAAGATCGGTGCGCCCACCGGGCCGCGGAAATCGAGCCCCTTGTGCATCGCGGCAACGCCGGTGAAGGGATCGCGGCGATAGCCGTAGCTCGAGGTGACCATCTCGACCTTGGCCGGGGCGACCTGCGGCACGCCGGCGAGACCGCGTTCGAGCGCGTCCATCCGCGCGATCGACAGGCCGAGCCGCTCGAAGCGCGGATCGATGCCGCCGTCGGCATCGGTGCTCAGCTTCTCGAGCGGACCACCCATCGCGCTGCGATCGGCATTGCGGATCATGTTGTCGGGATTGAGGCCGAGCTTCTTGAGCGCGGCGGCGGCGCGCTGCGAGCGCCAGTCGGCGTAACGCGTGAGGCCCTCGACGAAGGCGAGCTGGCGCGCTTCGATCCGGGCGAGGGCCGAGGCCTCGGGGATCG
>NZ_JAYPTL010000180.1:899-1610 GCF_038133525.1 Erythrobacter sp.
TAAACACTTCGGACGGTTTGCAGCCCGCCAGCTTCGCCGCGGCTTCGCCGGTCGAATCGCTGACCTTGTCGATCGACTTCACGTCCTCGGGCAGCGAGGCGACCATTTCCTCGATGAATTCCTGCCGCTTGGCGAGATCGGTGGCGACCGAGTCGATGTCGTCGCGATAGGCGTTGACGCGTTCGGTCGCAGTGGCGACCCGCGCCTCGCGGTCGAGCAGCGACAGGCGATCCGCCGTCGCGCGATACTGCGTCCAGCCGGCCACGGCCATCGACAGCGCCCAGACGAGCAGCGCCGCGCAAGCGATCGCCGCCGCGGTCATCTGCACCCGTGAGGAAATGGTGATGAAACGAACCTGACCTTCGGATCGCATGAAGAATTCGCGATCCGGAAACCAGCTGCGCATACGGGCCCCCCAGCCTTTAGCGCCTAGATGATTGCTCAAAACGACCCGTCCCTTATGGTCTTATGTCCCGGGCGTGGCGCTACCAAAGGTTGCTTGTGAAATCGAATCGCGGTTCCCGAAGAATCCATGAGTCGAAGGATCGACGGGACGAGTCGTTTCATCGCGGCGCAATTTTCGCGTCCGGTTGGGAACCGGGCAGGAAGTCGTGGTTTTCTAAAGGCTTGCATCCGGAGCGGCGCCCAATCCCCAAGCCATTGTATAAAAACGACATTTCCTGTCGGAGGCTGGATTCATGAGGATCGGGC
>NZ_JAYPTL010000181.1:0-1604 GCF_038133525.1 Erythrobacter sp.
GTCCAGGCTCAAGGTCGGTTGGGACGCGGGCAATGGCGCAGCAGGACCCGCACTCGAGAAGCTCGCGGCGCGCCTGCCGGGTGAGCATCACCTGCTGTTCACTGAAGTCGACGGCAGCTTTCCCAATCATCATCCCGATCCCACGGTCGAAGCCAATCTGGCGGACCTCAAGGCGCTCGTCGCGGAGAAGCATCTCGATTTCGGAGTGGCTTTCGATGGCGATGGCGACCGGATCGGCGCGATCGATGGCGAGGGCCGCGTGATCTGGGGTGACCAGCTGCTGATGATCTTCGCCGAGGATGTCCTCAAATCGCATCCCGGCGCGACGGTGATCGCCGATGTGAAGGCCAGCCGCGCGCTGTTCGATCGCGTTGCCGAATGCGGCGGGCGCCCGCTGATGTGGAAGACCGGCCATTCGCTGATCAAGTCCAAAATGAAGGAAGTTTCCTCTCCGCTGGCGGGTGAGATGAGCGGTTCTTTGCCGACAGCTATTACGGCTTCGACGATGCGCTTTATGCCGGGGCACGGCTGCTTGCCGCCAGCGCGCGGCTGGGCAAGTCGGTCACTCAATTGCGCGGCGAGATGCCCGGGATGCTGAACACGCCGGAGCTACGCTTCCAGGTCGACGAAAGCCGCAAGTTTGCCGCTATCGGCGAGATTGCGCAGCGGATCACCGATAGCGATGCCGTGGCCGACACAACCGATGGGGTGCGCGTCACCACCGATGACGGCTGGTGGCTGCTGCGCGCATCGAATACGCAGGACGTGCTGGTCGCGCGCGCCGAAAGCGACAGCGAGGAAGGGCTTGCTCGACTGCTGACGCAGATCGACGAGCAATTGGCATTGAGCGGCCTCGAACGCGGCGAAAGCGTCGGGCACTAGGACCCCGTCATTATCGCTTCCCACGGGTCGCGCGATTTGCTTCGTTGCGGAGCGTGAACGCATTGCACCCGGTCCCAAATGAAATCACCACCTGGTTTACCGGGCGAGGGTGGCGTGTGCGTCGGCACCAGGCGGAAATGCTCGAGGCGGCGGACGTGGGGAAGCACGCCCTGCTGGTGGCGGGTACCGGTGCGGGCAAGACGCTCGCGGGTTTCTTGCCGACGCTGGCGGATTTTTGTCCATCGAGGCTCGATGGTGCGGCTCCACATGAGGGGCTGCACACGCTCTATGTCTCGCCGCTCAAGGCGCTCGCGCATGATGTGCAGCGCAATTTGCTGACGCCGATCAAAGAAATCGGCCTGCCGATACGGGTCGAAACGCGCAGCGGCGACACGCCAGCCGAACGCAAGAAGCGCCAGCGGGTGAAGCCCCCGCATGTGCTGTTGACCACGCCGGAGAGCCTGTCGCTGCTGCTCAGCTATCCCGACAGTTTCGAGATGTTTCACGGGCTGAAGCGCGTGGTGGTGGACGAGGTGCACGCCTTCGCCACCGGCAAGCGCGGAGACCTGCTCGCGCTCAGCCTTTCGCGCCTGCAGGCGGCTGCGCCCGATATGCAGCGGGTCGCGCTCTCTGCCACAGTGGCCGATCCGGAAGGGTACCTTGGATGGCTCGCGCCCTGGGGAGATGTCGATACGGTCGAGCTGGTCGAAGGCGAGCAGGGC
>NZ_JAYPTL010000182.1:0-1603 GCF_038133525.1 Erythrobacter sp.
TCCCCGTATCGAGTACGGGGTAATCCTGCCGCCTAGCGATACGCTTCTCGTCGCCATCCAGCTTGCGCAGGTGGTGCGTGGTTCCCTTCTCCACATTCAGGTCAAGGCATCGGCAGGCATCGACAGCGACGAACCAAGGCTCCCCGTCGATCATCACATGGCGAAGCTGCTGGTCATTGAAGGTGTGCGTGAGTGCGGTGCGCCTCACTCTCCCGCAGATGAACTGTGGGAGTTAGTGCCCGCGCCCAGTTACCGCTCACAACCCCCAATCTGTTTGGGGGTAGCAGCATCGATGGACGCGCCACCACCCATAGCTAGTGAGATTGGATCAACTCAGCCCGCAGCCCCGGCATCCCTGAAAATGTGCCCGTCTTGCCGATAAAATCGGAAGGGGCAGACGAAAGGGGACCGGAGGTGCCGGAATGGGCAGGCCTACCGAAAAAGACGGCAAGACGGCGTCATTTCTGACTATCCCGCAGATGCGACAGGTCCAGCCCCGGATAGCGGATCTTCGCGACGGCCTCGGCCTTCTGGCGCATGGAAAGCCCATCGCCATAGATGCGGCTGGAGCCGGGTTCCGTTCGTCGTGCCAGCGCCAGAGCCGTCCGCTCGGGCAGTTCTGCCTCGCGCAGTCGATCCTCGAAGCAATGCCGGAACGAGTGCATGCCCAGCTTCCGGCCTTCCAGCCCCAGCTTCTTCACATGCGCGCTGAACCGCTCGCCCAGCTTCGCCCCAACCTGCCCTCGGCTATTGGCGGCACCCTCGGGGAACAGCAGGGTCTCTCCGGCGTCCCGACGCGCTTCCACATGACGCATAAAGCCGAGCCGGATCAATTCAGGGTGCAGCGCCAGCGTAGCGCGGGCGTCCTTTGTCTTGAGTTTGCGGGTGTCATAGGGCCGGATATGGATCACCGGAATATCTCCATCCATGCCGACGTCCTCCACCCGCAGACCAGCCGCCTCGCCGTTCCGCAGGCCATGGTACAGGCACAGCAGCGGCACCCAATAGCGCCCCGGCTTGTCACGGTCGGGGGACCATGGAGCAATCCACGGCCCTGATGCGAAGAGTGTGTTCAGTTGCTCAGTGGTGAAAGGATCCCGGCGTTCGGAATCGTCCACCGGATCATAGACCGAAAGGCCCTCAAACGGGCTTGATGCAATCCATTGCTCACGCCTAGCCCAGTTGAACAGGGAAGCAATGTGCAGGAGATAGCCGTCATTGATTGTCTTCGGCGAAATGGTCGGCAGGTGTCTCGCCCTGCCCTTCGCCACCG
The DNA here is from genome assembly GCF_038133525.1 of Erythrobacter sp. Classification (GTDB taxonomy): domain Bacteria; phylum Pseudomonadota; class Alphaproteobacteria; order Sphingomonadales; family Sphingomonadaceae; genus Qipengyuania. Next base: position 1,274 of record NZ_JAYPTL010000182.1, read on the forward strand.
CCGGCGGCCCCGTCAGTCCCGCCAGGTCCTTCCGCTTGCCGAGCTGCGTCGGCAGTTCCCTCAGAACCTCGACAACGTCCCTTGCGTCCTCACGGGTGATGCTCGCGACCGTTCGATCTGGGAAGACGTCACGCAGGAGCCGGAAGACGGCGGGCTTGGCTTTCTTCGTCGATCCGCTCCAGCCGGGGGCCTTATCGGCTTCGTAAGCCGTGATAAGGGCGTCGAGCGTTCGGCCTTCGGGTTTCTCGCCGGGGTCTGCCGGGGCATCCAGCAGGGCCGCGTCGGATGGGACGAAGTCCGCCTTCCCGTCCAGATTGGCTGCAGCGGCCT
>NZ_JAYPTL010000183.1:0-351 GCF_038133525.1 Erythrobacter sp.
GCTCGCACCCATGGCGCAGGCTTTGTCGCCATCGATCTGCGGATCGACTTCCAGCGCAGCGGCGAGGCCTTTTTGCAGGTCTTCCAAGGGCTTCCCGCCCCAGTCGCGATTGATCGCGTCCATGAAGTCCTGCCCGTATCCGGCGCTGCCATGGAAATCGACCGAGATCACCGCATAGCCCTGGCTCGCAACCACACGCGGGTTCCAGCGTGACGACCAGCCGTCGTTGAACGAGCCTTGCGGGCCGCCATGGACATAGAGAATCGCGGGGATCGGGCCTTCCTGATTTTCCAGCCGGGTGAGCTGGCCCCAGACGGTGTCGCCATTCGCTCCTTCGAAGCTGAAGCGGGT
>NZ_JAYPTL010000183.1:361-1599 GCF_038133525.1 Erythrobacter sp.
GGTGACGACATCGGTGAGCGGCTTCGCCTCGTTCATGCCCTCGGCGAGATAAAGCTCGGCCGGAACCCCGATCGAGTCGCGCGTGAACAGCATCCGCTCGCCCGGGAGCGGGGTGACATTGCCGATATGCGCTTCATTCCCTGCGATCAGATTGAGTTCGGTGACCGCGCCGGTCGCCGGATCGATGCGGAATACGGGGGTGTCGAGCACATCTGCTGCGGTTGCGAGCAGATAGGTGCCGTCGGCGCTCCACGTCAGGCTGCCGAACGACAGGTCGGTATCCTGCGTCAGCGCGCGGGTTTCGCCGGTTTCGAGGTTGCGCAGCTGCACCACCAGCCGGTCGGCTTCGTAAGTGGGGCGCGCCATAGCGAGGTATGCGAGCCACTTGCCGTCGGGCGAGGGCACGGGGGTCGCATCATGCGCCTGATTGGCGAGGGTCAGTTCCACCGGAGCGGCGCCGGACAGGTCGGACCAGTAGATATCGAGATCGGTCGACATAGGCTCACCCGCACCGGCGCGGCGTGCGACGAAATAGACGCCCGATCCGTCGGGTGCCCAAGCGATGTCCTCGCCACCGCCGAACGGTTTGGTGGGGGTGTCGCCGACCAGCGCGCCTTCTGCATCGCCGCCATCGAGCGGGGTGCCGTCACCCGCTGCCACGCCGTCTTCCAAGCCGAAGACGAAGGTGCGGTTGTAGTAGCCTGGCTCGGCCCAGGTATCCCAGTGGCGGTAGAAGCCCGCATCCCCTTCATAGAGGCGCCCGCTGCCAATCGGCGCGGTGTCCTCTTCACAGCCGAAAGCTTCGCAATCGCGCGCGATCTCGGCCCAGACTACGATTGCATCGAGTTTCGGTGAAAGCTTGAAGCCTGCAATGTCGGCGCCGGGAATGTCGGCGACCAGCATCGGGCCGGTGACATTGCCATTGGCCTCGAGCGCCGCGCGCCACACGCGCGAGAGCGGCTCTGCGTCTTCGTCGGTGCTCTCGCTGCTCAGGAAATAGAGCATATCGTCCGGCCCGAAGGTGAGGTCGGACCCCTTCAGCCCGAGGCTGATTTCAACCGGTGCGGCACCGGGGGTGGCCAGATCGAGCAGATAATATTTGGGCGTACGCTTCAGCGTCTCGGGATCGGTATAGGTGACTGCATAGACCGCGTGATCCCCGCTCGCATTCACGGTCGGACCGCCGAGGCGCGGCATGGTCACCAGATCCTGCGCGCTCATCGGCGGGGTGGTGACAC
>NZ_JAYPTL010000184.1:0-570 GCF_038133525.1 Erythrobacter sp.
CCGCACGACTCGCCGGTGATCAACCAGACCATCAGCCAGGCGAACCTAAACGGCAACAGCGGCATCCGCGTGCTGAAAATCTTTCGCGGCGATGAGGAGCTGTCTACCCCGCTTAACGACACCCAGTTACTGGCAGGCGACCGTCTGGTGCTGCACACCAGCATGCGTGATTTTGTCGAGTTGCGGCACACCTGCCTGCTGGCGATCAACCGCGCCGACAGCTTCGAGACCATCTCCACCCGCGATGTGATGCTGGCCGAGGCCATCGTGGGCCGCAATTCGCGTTACAGCCACCGACCGATGCGCAACCTCAACCTGACTGCGCGCTACGGCATTCACGTGTTGGCAGTACACCGCCACAACGAAAACATTCAAGACAACCTGGATGACTTCGAACTGCAGTTCGGTGACGTCATGCTGGTAGAGGGCACAGCGTCGCAGATCAAGAAGTTTGCCGACAACGGCGAGTTGATCAGCCTGAACTCGGTACAAGAACGCGCCTACCGCCGTAACAAGGCGCCTATAGCCATTGCTGCCGTACTCGCCGTGATGGTGCTCGCCGCCTTCAAG
>NZ_JAYPTL010000184.1:651-1595 GCF_038133525.1 Erythrobacter sp.
CTTGGCAATGATCGATGCTGCGGTAGTGGTGGCCACAGGCTGTCTGGATACCGAGGACGCCTACAAGGCCATCGACTGGCGTATTTTGACGCTGATTTTCGGCATGCTGGCAATCAGCATCGCCATGAACAAGGTCGGACTGGTCGATACCGTAGTCAGCCATGTGATGACCCTGTCACCATTGCTGGGGCCGCTGTTCATGCTGTCGTTTATCTACCTGCTTACGTCGGTACTGACCGAGGTAGTCAGCAACAACGCCGTCGCCGTGCTGGTTACCCCCATAGCCATCGGAGTAGCCCAGCAGTTGGGCGCAGACCCGACACCCTTTGTGGTGGCAGTGATGTTCGCAGCCAGTGCCAGCTTTGCCACGCCCATCGGCTACCAGACCAACACCTTCGTTTACAGCGCCGGTGGCTACCGCTTCTCGGACTTTATGCGCATCGGCGTACCGCTAAACCTGATCATGTGGCTGGCCGCCTCACTGATCATCCCGCTGGTCTGGCCGCTGTTTCCCTGACACGCGCGCTGGCGCGCGCGAGCTGGAAGCGTAGTCAGGATGAGATCGACGACAAGACCGTCAAGCGCGCCTACCATAAACTGTCCAAAAGAAAACCCGCGCGATTCAACACCGCGCGGGTTTTGCTTGTGGCTTGTTAGCTTGACGCTTGTGGCTCAGCTCTCGCAAGCGGGAGCTGACTAAAGCGAAGCGTCGAGCGCCTGTGACAAATCGGCGAGGATGTCGTCGATATGCTCGATACCGATCGACAGGCGCACCATGTCACGCGGCACGCCGGCCTTGGCCAACTCCTCGTCATTGAGCTGACGGTGGGTGGTGGACGCCGGGTGGCAGGCCAGCGATTTGGCATCACCAATGTTTACCAGGCGAACCACCAGGTTCAGCGCGTCAATAAAACGAGCCCCAGCCTCCTGCCCGCCTTTGATAC
>NZ_JAYPTL010000185.1:0-1594 GCF_038133525.1 Erythrobacter sp.
CAGTCGCCTCGTCGCCCTGCGAGGTGACATAGATGCCGCGCACCACATCTCCTTCGAACAGCTTGCGCGTGTGATCGAACACATTGGCTGGGTTGAACCGCGCCCGCATCCCGCGGAAAATCGCCAGCGCGGTCTCAGGCGAAGCGACCGTCTCGCGGATATCGAGCGCGCGGACGATATTATCGGCTAGCTTGACCCCGGCGAGCACCTTTCGCTGTTCGACTTCGCTCGCGAAAGCGGTGTCGAACTGCGCCACTTCCCGGTCGATCTCTTCCTGCGTGGGTGGGTGCGACAGCGCATCGGCAATGACGCCGCGCACGTCGGCGAGCGCTGACTGCCAGTCGCCATCGAGCGGCGCGAAGCTGACGAAAGTGGCATCGGCAGAGCGCGAGATATCGTCTTGCTGAACTTCTGCATAGAGGTAGCCACCGCCGCTGCGCGCACGCGATTCCAGCCTGCGATTGATGATGGCCTGCGACACCGCGTCGAGCATCAGCCCTTCATTATAGACCACCGTATCCTGCACCTGACGCCATGGCCGCATGACGGCATAGGTCAGGTTACGGGGCATGTCGGGCTCGACAGCGACTGCAAGCTCGCCGATCGGATTGCTGCCCTCCCCGCCGGGAGGCGCCAGAGGATCGCCGAAGTCGGGAGCGACCATCGCCGGGCCTTGCCCATGCCAATCGCCGAAATAGCGCTCGATCAATTGCGCGAAGTGTACCGGATCGACATCACCCACAACCACGATCACGGTATTTTCCGGGCGGTACCAGCGCTCGTGGAATGCCTCGAGGCTGGCCTGGTCGGTTGCGCGCAATGTGGCTTCGGTTCCGATCGGGCGACGATTGGCCAGCCGTTGCCCGGCGAACAGCGTCGCCAGCGTCTGTTCGCTCACGCGTTGTCCCGCCCCGCTCTGCTCGCGCATTTCGGCGAGCACGATCGGCACTTCGGCGGCGATATTGTCGTTGGTGAGCACTGGTTCGCGCACCATGCCCGACAACAGCTTGAAGCTCTCCTCCAGCCCCTCGGACGTGATCGCCGGCAGGTCGATCTTGTAGACCGTGTGGGTCGGCGTGGTTTCGGCATTGGCGTCATGCCCCAGCGTCGCGCCAAGTCGCTGCCACGTCGGGATCGCTTCGCCCGAGCCGAGATACTTGCTCTCGCGGAAAAGCATGTGTTCGAGCAAGTGCGCATAGCCCTGTTCCTCGTCGCTCTCGTGAAGCGAACCGGCGTCGATCCGGATGCGGATCGAAACCTGCCCCGGCGGCACGCCATTCTCGCGCACGGCATAGCGCAAGCCGTTGCCCATTTCGCCGAACTGCCACTCGCGGTCGACTGGAATGTCGCTATCGCGATAGAGCCACGGCACCTCGTCACCACTTTGCATCGAGGTTGGCGGCGCTTGCGGAACAGGCACGGCAGCAGGCGCCTCTTGCGCGGCAAGCGAAAGCGGGGCGGGCAATGGGGAAACCACCAAGGCGAGCGCGCCAATAGCGCGAAACAACGCAGTCATGGCTGGAACTATAGAGGCTCTACAGGTGAAGGGATAGTGAATGGCGCGCAGCTTTGCCGGCTTGCCGCGCGGCTGCAC
>NZ_JAYPTL010000186.1:0-1593 GCF_038133525.1 Erythrobacter sp.
TCCGCCTCGGCCACGCCTTCGCCAACATCGGGCATATTGAAAATGAACGTCGCCATTGCGCCTAGTCCTTGAGAATCTTGTCGATGGCCTCGCCGATGCGGATCGGGCCGGGGAAATAGGCCCATTCGAGGCTGTGCGGATAGGGCGTGTCGAAGCCCGTGACGCGTTCGACCGGTGCCTCGAGATGGTAGAAGCAGCGCTCGGTGACCAGCGCCGATAATTCAGCACCGAAACCACTTGTGCGCGTGGCCTCGTGGACGATCAGACAGCGACCGGTCTTCTGCACCGAAGCCTCGATCGCCTCGATGTCGAGCGGAACGAGCGTGCGCAGGTCGAGGATGTCGGCTTCGACGCCCTTCTCGCGACACACCGCCTCCACCACGTGAACCATGGTGCCATAGGCCAGGATTGTCAGTTGCTCGCCCTCAGTTGCAAGCCGCGCCTTGCCCAACGGGATCTTGTAGTAGCCTTCGGGCACCACGCTGGCGTCGAACTTCTTCCACGGCTGCGCCGGCTTGTCGTAGAAGCCCGTGAAAGGGCCGTTGTAGATGCGCTTGGGCTCGAAGAAGATGACCGGGTCGTTATCTTCGATCGCCGATATTAGCAGGCCCTTGGCGTCACAGGGTGTCGACGGAATCACCGTCTTCAGCCCCGACACATGGGTAAAGATAGCTTCGGGGCTCTGGCTGTGCGTCTGGCCACCGAAAATGCCGCCACCGAAGGGCGAACGCACGGTCATTGGCGCGATATACTCGCCCGCCGAGCGATAACGTAGGCGTGCTGCTTCGCTGATCAGCTGATCGAGCCCGGGGTAAATGTAGTCGGCAAACTGGATCTCCGGCACAGGGCGCAGACCATAAGCGCCCATCCCCACTGCGACGGCAATGATACCGCATTCGGAAATCGGCGTGTCGAACACGCGAGTCTTGCCGAATTTTTCCTGCAAGCCTGCGGTGCAGCGGAATACACCACCGAAGTAGCCAACATCCTCACCCATCACGACGACGTCGGGGTCGCGCTCCATCGAGACAGCCAACGCGTCGTTGATCGCCTCGATCATATTGAGACGGCGTTCGGCTTCTGCCCCCACCGCCGCGGCATCCTTGACCTCGGTGCTCACAGCTCCAGCCCTCCCGGAAACTTGATTTCGCGTTCGCGGATGGCCTGTTCGCTCTGTTCCTTGAGGTGCCAGGGCAGCTCCTCGAACACATCCTCGAACATGGTGCGGAACGGGTGGTGGAGGCCGTGACCGAGGATGCCGTTGGCTTCGGCGTCCTTGGTGGTGGCCTTGACCAGTTCGGCAGCCTCGAGGTCCATCTTTTCCTGGCGCGCCTCGTCCCACTCGCCGATCGCGATGAGGTGATCCTTGAGGCGCGTGATCGGGTCGCCAAGCGGCCACTCGCTGCGCTCTTGCGCACTGCGGTACCCGGTTGGATCATCCGAGGTCGAATGCCCTTCCGCGCGGTACGTAAAAAATTCGATCAGGGTCGGCCCGGCGTTGGCACGGGCACGATTGGCGGCCCATTGCTCGGCGGCGAAGCACGCAAGCGCGTCATTGCCGTCGACCCGCAGCCCGGCGAGGCCATAACCCAG
>NZ_JAYPTL010000187.1:0-661 GCF_038133525.1 Erythrobacter sp.
TGCCTCGTCGGCCCTCCGGGCGTCGGCAAGACCTCGCTCGGCCGCAGCATCGCCAAGGCGACGGGCCGCGAATTCGTGCGCCAGTCGCTCGGCGGCGTGCGCGACGAGGCCGAAATCCGCGGCCACCGCCGCACCTATATCGGGTCGCTCCCCGGCAAGATCGTCACCAATCTCAAGAAGGCGGGCAAGATCAATCCGCTGTTCCTGCTCGACGAGATCGACAAGCTCGGCCAGGATTTCCGCGGCGATCCGGCCTCGGCACTTCTCGAGGTGCTCGACCCGGAACAGAACAGCAAGTTCCAGGACCATTACCTCGAACTCGATCTCGACCTGTCGGACATCATGTTCGTGACCACCGCGAACAGCCTCAACCTGCCGCAGCCGCTGCTCGACCGCATGGAGATCATCCGGCTCGAAGGCTATACCGAGGACGAGAAAGTGGAGATCGCCGAACGTCATCTGGTGGCGAAACAGGTCGAGCTGCACGGGCTGAAGGAAAGCGAATTCACGCTGACGCAGGAAGGCCTGCGCGACCTCATCCGTTATTACACTCGCGAAGCCGGCGTCCGCACGCTGGAGCGTGAACTGGCGCGGCTGGCCCGCAAGAGCTTGCGCAAGATCCTCGAAGGCAAGGCAGAGAGCGTGCGTATCACGCCTGAAA
>NZ_JAYPTL010000187.1:671-1185 GCF_038133525.1 Erythrobacter sp.
CCGAGAACCTTGGCGATTACGCCGGCGTGCGCAAATTCCGCCATGGCGTTTCCGAGGAAGAGAACCAGGTCGGCGCGGTCACCGGCCTTGCCTGGACCGAGGTTGGCGGCGAATTGCTGACGATCGAAAGCGTCACCGTGCCCGGCAAGGGCAATGTCCGCACCACCGGCAAGCTGGGCGAGGTCATGAACGAGAGCGTTCAGGCGGCCTTCTCCTTCGTCAAGGCGCGCGCCCCGCATTACGGGATCAAGCCTTCGATCTTCCGCCACAAGGATATCCATATCCACCTGCCCGAAGGTGCCGTGCCCAAGGACGGGCCGAGCGCAGGTATCGGCATGGTCACTTCCATCGTCTCGACACTGACGGGCATTCCGGTGCGCGCCGATGTCGCGATGACGGGTGAGGTCACGCTGCGTGGCCGCGTGCTGGCGATTGGCGGGCTGAAGGAAAAGCTGCTGGCGGCGCTGCGCGGCGGCATCAAAACCGTGCTGATCCCCGAGGAGAACAAGAAGGA
>NZ_JAYPTL010000187.1:1195-1593 GCF_038133525.1 Erythrobacter sp.
GTGTTGAGGTCGCCCCACGTCTGATCGCTATAAAACATGTCGATCAGGTGCTGGCCCGTGCGCTCGCCGAACCGGTCATGCCGATCGAGTGGAGCGAGGAAGACGATCTTGCCAGCCAGCCCAATGTTCCGGGCAGCGGCGAGGGCGTATCCCGCACTGCACACTAAGGTCGGGCGAAAGCCGGCGGTGACCTAATGGTAATTGCCGAGCGGCGTGCCGAATCGCGCTGCCCGGATTGCCGCTCGTTGCGCAACTCCGCCATATCGCTGTGTCATTTCTTTATGTGCGGTGCAGCATATCGGCCCGGCCTGTCGCAGCAGCGCACGGTTCGTCGCAATTGAGACCGGATTGGTGAAAAAAATCGCGGAATTTCGCGCATTCCGGCGCGGAGTTGGCTT
>NZ_JAYPTL010000188.1:0-1584 GCF_038133525.1 Erythrobacter sp.
TGCCTGTGTCGTGGGGTCGAAACCAGCGCGGTATGCAGGCAGGCGCTGAGCTGTCGGGTGACGAGCTGGCCGCGGCGCAGGCCGCGTGGCTGCGCGGTCGTGAGGCTGCCGTCGAGATTGCGCGCACGCTGGCTGCAGCAGGGCTACACAAGCAAGTCGTCAACCGGGTGCTTGAGCCTTGGATGTGGATCACGGTGCTCATCACGGCAACGGACTGGGACAACTTCTATGCCCTGCGATGTCATCCCGACGCGCAGCCCGAGCTACGACACGCCGCCGAGATGATGCGCGATGCGATGGCAGCCTCGACGCCGCGACGGATCGCATACGGTGAATGGCACGTCCCGTATGCCCGTGACGAAGACGCGACGGTGGCCGCGACCGCGCTTGACAACGTCTGGTCTGACGACATCACGCCGCAAACCTATGCGCGCCTGTTGCTCAGCGTCGCACGTTGCGCCCGCGTCAGCTATGACGCTTCGGCATCGGTGCGCGAACAGGCCGAAGACATCGTGCTGGCCAAGCGGCTGGCATCCTCGGGACATTGGAGCCCATTTGAACACATCGCTACACCTACACACCGACTAGGCTACAGTGCAAACTTCTGGGGCTGGTGTCAGCTTCGGCGGCTGCATCGCGGTGAGGCGGGGCAGGTGTAGTGGCTAATCCACCCTCTGCGCCACCGCGCGCAGTCGCCCCAGCGCCGCAGCTAGCATCGCACGTCGCGCGATGTCGCCCTCGGGCAGCGTCACACTCAAAGCCTCTCCGTCCAGTTCAAGCCCGTACACTTCCCCCAGCACGCGACGATACTTCGCCGGCAGTCGCATATAGGCAGCATCAACCAACCCGCCCCGCTGTTTCGTCTCGACGTCGTCTTCGTGTTCGGCTTGCAGCTCGGCCAATCGCTGCGACACCAGCGTCTGCGAAATCGCCTCTTCGGGGTTGCGGCTGCGACCGTAGGTCTGCACTTCAGGGTGCTCGTGACCTAGATGCAGATGCCGATACTGCTTAACCTTTTCGAGCGGCATCGAGAACAGCATCGCAACGTCGTCGTCGGTGAGGCTGTCGGGGTTACGGTTTAGCCGGGCTGCTTCGGCGTCGATGCGACTGCGCAGATCGGTCGCGGTCTTCTTTGCGGCGGCCGGAATCTTGACTAGGGATTCGTCTTCAAACAACTTGCCGATCTCACAGCGAACCCACCAGCGCGCGTAGGACAGAAACGAGGTCACAGAGCCGGACTCGACGAGACTGGCATTGAACTTGTCGAGGGCACGCAGTCCACCGATCTTCGCGGTCTGCACGAGGTCTTCAAACGGTACGTGCCTTGCTTGTGCGCGGTGCGCGATCTGTTGAAACCATCGCTCATGCGTCGCCAGATACGCGGCGGCGGCTTTCGGATATGGGCCACTATCAAGTGCTTGCCGCTGCTCTACGGTGAGTTTGTCGCGGTCCAGCGGACTCGACAGCCCCAGTCGCCTTACCTCAACGTCCCGTATAGCCAGCACCCGTTCAAGCTCGCCCCGACGCCTGCGCGCCGCAGCAATAGCACGTGCCGATGTCGCAGGTTTGGCTACACGTCGTCTC
>NZ_JAYPTL010000189.1:0-1581 GCF_038133525.1 Erythrobacter sp.
GCCTGAAATGGACGGCTGCGCGACCGGGCTGGCTCCTCGACGAACCCTATACGGGTGAAGCCGTCATTACCGACGAGCGTCTTGCCGAGGGTTGCTTTCGTTGCAGGCACGCCGACCTCGCGGCAGCCATGCTCGAATTCGTCTGCTAGAACACCTGGGTCAACGCTAAACCCGCTATCGCCCGGCCAGAAGCAGACCGCTTCGAGAACGTCTCGGCGCTCAAAGCCGAATGCGGGCTCGCCTCGAGCGACGCGGGCTCGCGGACACACTCTCACGCCGAGGCAAAACAAGCTGCTCGAGAAGATAAAGACCCCCGGCCTCTCCCACCTTTCCTCTCTGATTGGGTCGCAGGGCAAGGCAGCGGTCATCGATCCGCGCCGGGACTGCGAGATTTATGTCGAGCGTGCCCGCGCCGAAGGGCTGGAGATCACGCATATCTTCGAAACGCACAGGAATGAGGATCTCATCACGGGATCGCCGGTATTGGCCAAAATGACCGGTGCCCGCGTTCTGCACGGTCCAAACCCTGCGGACGAGATTGTTTTCGCCGACACCGCGCGAGAGGGCGACGTTTTCGAGATCGGGAAGTTGCGGATTTCGGTGCTCGAAACTCCCGGTCACACCGACGATCATCTCGCCTTCGTCCTCCATGACGACGATTTTCCCGAAGGACCGGTCGGCGTGTTCACCGGCGATGCGCTCTTCGTTGGCGACGTCGGACGCACCGATTTCTATCCCGAGCGCGCGCGGGAGGTCGCGGGCCTCCTGTACGATTCACTGCAGAAGATTTGCGGTCTGGGTGACCAGGCGATCATTTACCCCGCGCATGGAGCAGGCTCGGTCTGCGGTTCGGGAATGGCGAACCGGGAATTCTCGACCATAGGCCACGAACGTCGCAACAATCCGCGGCTCCAGATAGCCGATCGCGAGGAATTCATCGAGGCGAAGCTCGCCGAGCATCATTACCAGCCACCCTATTTCAGACTGATGGAGCGTCTGAATGTCGAGGGAACATCTCCTGCGCCACGGATCCTGCGACCAAAACGTCTCATGCTCTCGGACATCCGCGAAATCGACGCCGACCATGTCGTCGACGTGCGGGATCCGCTTGCATACGCAAGCGGGCATCTGCCTGGTTCGATATGCCTTCCGGTCGGCATGATTTCGGCGTTTGCGGGCTGGTTCATCAGGGAGGGTGAAACAATCGCCCTCGTCGGATCGGCGGAAGACCAGCTGGCTTCGGCCATGACGCACCTTGTGAGGATCGGGCTCGACTCGATCGTCGGCGGCTATGTCGGTATCGTGCCGGCTGCAGCGCAAGGAATGAAGATGGCGAGCCTTCCGATGATCGGGACGAACGAGGTTCAGGATCGTCTCGAGCGCATGCGCGACAACTGGACCTTGCTCGACGTGCGTGACCTCGATGAGCGGCGCAGCGGCGCGATCGAGGGATCGAAACACATCTACGTGGGCGAGCTCAATTCCCGCTTCGCCGAGCTCGATCGCGAACGCGCCTATACCGTCATGTGCGCCAGTGGCATGCGTGCCAGTGTGGCTGCGGGCTGGCTGCAAAGCAAAGGA
>NZ_JAYPTL010000190.1:0-619 GCF_038133525.1 Erythrobacter sp.
GATCTATCACGAGCATTTCAGCTATCTTTCGCTGCTGGCGGCAGAAACGCTGTTTGCCGGCGCGGGCCTGCGCGTCTTTGCCCTCAATAATTTGCCCACCCATGGCGGATCGGTCCGCTTCTACGTCTGCCGCGCCGAATCGAGCCGCCCGAACGAGGCATCGCTTGACGCCATGCGCGCCGAGGAAGCCGAATACGGCCTCGATAGGCGCGAGGTTTACGAGGGCTGGCGCGCCGATGTGCAGGAAACGAAGCTGGCGCTGATGGAAATGTGCCTGAAGCTCAAGCGCGAGGGGAAGACCATCGTCGGCTATGGCGCTCCGGCCAAGGGCGTGACGCTCCTCAACTATTGCGGGATCGGGGCCGATTTCCTCGACTATACCGTCGACCGGGCGCCATCCAAAAAGGGCTGTCTGCTTCCCGGCGTGCACGTCCCGATTCTGGACCCTTCCGAGATCCTGAACACCCGGCCCGATTACGTGCTTATCCTGCCATGGAATCTCAAGGACGAGATCATGGAGCAGATGAGCGCGGTACGCGACTGGGGCGGCAAGTTCGTGACCCCGGTTCCGCTCGCGAAGATCGAGGATTGAGGTAAACGTGGGCGTCCAGCCGAACAT
>NZ_JAYPTL010000190.1:629-1574 GCF_038133525.1 Erythrobacter sp.
TGGATCACCCATCCGGCACAGACCAATCTGAATGGCCTGCCGACGGATCTGATCGTCGACTGCATCGACGATTTCGTCGCCGCCTCGCGCGAGCCGGTTGATGAGAGCAAGATCACCGATTACGAACAATGGCTGCTGGCCGCGTTCGGTGAGACGTTCGCCAAGACCTTTCCCGGCCAGTACACCCGCAAATATCACACGACCGAGGCGAAGAACCTGACGACCGACTGGCTCGGCCCGCGGCTCTATCGCCCGAGCCTGCGTGAGATGCTGACCGGCGCATTGAACCCGATGCCGCCCAAGGTGCATTACGTCGATCATTTCCGCTATCCGACGCATGGCGGTTTCGTCAGCTATCTGAACGGTTTCCGCGCGCGCTCGAATGTCGCGATCAATTCCGAGATTATCGGCATCGATCCCAAGGCGAAGACCCTGCGCATGTCGGATGGCCGCACGGTCGGCTATGACGCGGTGATCTCGTCTGCTCCGCTGCCCAGACTGATCCCGTTGATCGATGGCGCGCCCGACGATGTGAAGCTCGCCGCATCGAAGCTGGCCTGCACCGAGGTCGTGCTGGTGAACGTGGGCGTGACCAAGCCGCATGTCCGCGACGCGCACTGGACCTATTTCTACGACGACGAGATCGCGTTCACGCGCCTCTCCTACCCGTCAAATTTCTCGCCCAATGTCGCGCCCAAGGGGTGCAGTGCCTTGCAGGCGGAGGTCTATTTCAGCCCGAAATACAAGCCGAGGGACCAGGAACCCTCGGCCTATATCGAACCGGTGATCGCAGGCCTGCTCGAATCCGGGCTGATCGACGGGCGCGACCAGGTGATCCACACCAGCACCATCGTCGCGCCGTTCGCCAATATCATCTTCGATCACGACCGCCCCGCGGCGGTTAAGTTGATTCACGAATATCTCGACGAGATCGGTGTGGGATAC
>NZ_JAYPTL010000191.1:0-1289 GCF_038133525.1 Erythrobacter sp.
CTTTCCCCGGCCTCACCATGGTCCTTCCATGACAGCTCGGTCGTGAGGCCCGCGACAGGTGCATAGCCGCGCTTTGTCCAGAACCGGTCGTGCGGGCGATAATCGGCGGGCCGCGCTGGATGGTCGGCGGGCCTGACGACCGAAGCGAAGCAGCACGCATTCGCGCCCCCGGCCCTGGCATGCCCCTCACGCGCGTCGAAGAAGGAATGCCCCACGCCCTGCCCGCGATATTGGGGCAGCAGCACGCTTTCGCCGAAATAGAAGAGGTCGGCGGTGGCGATGCCGCGCTCTTCGAAAGGCGCGCGAAACTCTTCCTTTTGCGATGACATGGGGGAGGCCGTTGCGGCACCCACGATATTGTCGCCATCGATGGCGGCGACCAGCACGCTGCCCGGCTCGGCGATGAATTCGCGGACATAGCGCGCCTCGTAAGCGGCGTCGCCGTCATAGAGATAGGGGTATTCGGCAAACACCGCGATGCGCAGCGCCGCCAGCGCATCGACCGCCTGCAGCAATTCTCCCCCGGTCAAGGCGCGGATCGCGATAGCCATGAATCAAATCCTCTTTTCCCAATGGCTTCACAACGCTTGGAACCCATGGGTTGTTTCAAGCGCTTTTCACCCATTGATAAGGGGAAATGCAATGGCGGCACGCGCCTATTGGCAAGGTCAGATCAGGCTCGCGCTGGTGTCGATACCGGTGGAGATATATCCGGCGACCAAATCGGGCGCTTCCATCAGCTTCCGCCAGATCCACGAACCGTCGGGCAAGCCGATCAATTACGAAAAGGTCGTGCAAGGGATCGGTCCCGTCGACCGCGACGAGATCGTGAAGGGATACGAGCTGTCGAAAGGCAATTACGTTCTTTTGGACGACGATGAGATCGAGGCCGCCAAGGTCGAGAGCAAGAAGACGCTGGAGCTGGTGCAATTCGTCGACGCGCATGAGATCGACGTTTTCTATTTCGAAAAGCCCTATTTCGTCGTCCCCGCCGACGATCTCGCGGATGAGGCTTTCATCGTTCTGCGCGATGCGCTGCGCAAGGCGAAGAAGGTGGGCCTTGGCCAGCTGTCGGTGCGCGGGAGTGAGAAGCTGGTTTCGGTCAAGCCCTGCGGCAAGGGGCTGGTGCTGGAGACCTTGCGCTATGCCGATGAGGTGCGAAAGGCGCAGAGCTATTTCACCGAAATCCCCGACGACAAGCCCGACAAGGAGCTGCTCGATCTCGCCACCCAGCTGATCGAGAAGAAATCGGCACCCTTCGATGCCAGCGAATTTCATGACCGCTATGT
>NZ_JAYPTL010000191.1:1299-1574 GCF_038133525.1 Erythrobacter sp.
CCGCAAGAAGAGCGCCTGACCCATGACCGACCTGCTTGCCGAGTATAACGCCAGGCGCGACTTCGCGAAGACGAAAGAGCCCAAGGGCAAGGCGGGCAAAAAGGGCGGCAATCGCTTCATCGTGCAAAAGCATGACGCGACCCGGCTGCACTGGGATCTGCGGCTTGAGATTGATGGAGTATTGAAAAGCTGGGCGGTCACGAAAGGCCCCTCCCCCGATCCCGACATCAAGCGGCTGGCGGTGCGCACCGAAGACCACCCGCTGTCCTATGCCG
>NZ_JAYPTL010000192.1:0-1560 GCF_038133525.1 Erythrobacter sp.
TCCATCAGAACAGCACCCAGGTGATCGCGGCGACGAGCCCGAGGAGCATCACCAGCGCATAGCTATAAAGATATCCGGTCTGGAACTTCCTGGCGCCGAGGGCGCCCTTCTCGACCACCCAGGCGACGCCGTTGGGGCCGAAGCGGTCGATCGTGCCGACATCGCCGAGTTTCCAGAACTGGCGCCCGAGCCAGAAGGCCGGGACCACGAACAGGTAGTGGTAGAGCTCGTCGAAGTACCATTTGTTGTAGAGGAAGCGGTATACCGGGCCGAGCTGTTCGGCGGTCTTGCCCGGGATCGACGTATCCTTGATGTAGGCCAGCCAGGCGACGAACAGGCCGAGCGCCATTACAATGGTCGCCGCGTATTTCACCAGCGTCGGCACATTGTGCATCGCGTGAAGCAGCGCCTCGTTATAGTAGATCGAGCCCCCCCAGAACGCCTCGTTGTCGAGGAAACTGTGGTTGAACACAAAGCCGGCGAATACCGCACCCAAGCTCAGCACACCGAGCGGGATCAGCATCGAGAGCGGGCTTTCATGCGGATGGTAGCCGCCCGTGGTGTCCTCCCCCGCCTGTTCCGGCGTCTTGTGAACCGAATGCTGGATGTGTTCGCTCTCGATCCAGCGCGGCTTGCCCCAGAATGTCAGGAACATCAGGCGCCAGCTGTAGAAGCTGGTCAGCAGTGCTGCAAAAGTGCCCATCCAGAAGGCGAAGTTGCTCAACTCGGTGCCGCGGGCAAATGCGACCTCGAGAATGGCGTCCTTCGAATGGAAGCCCGCAAAGCCGGCATGCAGCATGACGACACCGACGCCGGTGATCGCCAGCGTACCCGCCATCATCGCCCAGAAGGTCAACGGGATATGCTTCCGCAAGTTGCCGTAATAACGCATGTCCTGTTCGTGGTGCATCGCGTGAATGACCGAGCCGGCACCAAGGAACAGCAGCGCCTTGAAGAAGGCATGCGTGAACAGGTGGAACATCGCGGCGCCATAGGCGCCAACGCCGGCTGCGAAGAACATGTAGCCGAGCTGCGAACAGGTCGAATAGGCAATGACGCGCTTGATATCCCACTGCGTGGTGCCGACGGTGGCGGCGAAGATGCAGGTCGCGGCACCGATGAAGGTCACCATCGCCAACGCTGCCGGTGCGGTTTCGAACATCGGCGAAAGACGGCAAACCATGAACACGCCCGCCGTCACCATGGTAGCCGCGTGGATCAATGCAGAAACCGGCGTCGGGCCTTCCATCGCGTCGGGAAGCCAGGTGTGCAGGCCGAGCTGCGCCGACTTACCCATCGCCCCGATGAACAGGAGGATGCAAAGGACATCCATTGTCGGCAGGCGGTAGCCAAGGAAGCCAATCGTCGCCCCGCTCATACCCGGAGCAGCTTCGAGGATCGCCGGAATCGATACGGTCCCGAACACCAGGAAGGTTCCGAAAATACCGAGCATGAAGCCGAGGTCGCCTACACGGTTGACCACAAAGGCCTTGATCGCGGCGGCATTTGCGCTGGGCTTCTTGAACCAGAAACCGATCTACAGGTAGCTGGCAAGGCCCA
>NZ_JAYPTL010000193.1:0-730 GCF_038133525.1 Erythrobacter sp.
GCGCACAACCTCGCTCTTGGTCTCGCGCCGGTCGCGGGGGCGGGCATCGGACCACCATTGCACCAGGAAATCGACCGAGCTGGCACCGTATGACTGGGCAAATACGCTCAGCGGCCTGTCGGTGTCGATCGCCTCGATCCCGTTCAATGCACCACGGATCACTTCCAGCGCCTGATCCAGATCGGTGTCATAGCTGACGCCGACGATCAGCTCGTCGCGGCGGGTGTGCGCGTCGGTGAGGATCTTGACCGGATTCTTGAACAGCATCGAATTGGGCATGATCGTCAGCTCGTTCGACAGCTGGCGGATATGCGTTTCGCGCAGGGAAATAACGTGTTTATTTCCCAGGCCCCACGCTTCGTTGTCGAATCCTTCGGCATGGTTCTCATCGTGGTCGTTGCCTTTTCCGTATCACGAGACCACAGCATATCCGAGGTATTGCCATTTCTAGGGGCGCTCACCCTGGGCGCACAACGTGGACTACCCTTGCTGCATCTGACGTATGGCGCATGGACATCATTTCAAGGCGCCCACGCGTCCCTACGTGACGCCCTCGCAATGCTTGAGCAGGAAGCACCAGAGAAAGATTCTGAGCACCCCTCACAACCACTTCCATTCGTACGTGAAATCCATTTTGACCGAGTTTCATTCCAATATCGTACAGAGACAGATCTCGTAATTGACCAACTTGAACTTACCATACTCAAGGGACAACGAGTCGGGATGATAG
>NZ_JAYPTL010000193.1:740-1560 GCF_038133525.1 Erythrobacter sp.
AAATATGCTCGACCTTGCCCAGCACGCCCTCGACCTCGATCAGATCGCCGATCTCCATGCTTTCGCGCAGCATGATAAGAACGCCCGCAAGGAAATTCTCGAAGATATCCTGAAACGCAAAGCCGATGGCGACCGTGCCAAGACCCAGACCTGCAACCAGGCCGCTGGGATCAAGGCCGGGGAGAACGACCGTGGCGGCGATCATCAGGCCGACGATCCATGTGCCGACGCGGCTCACGGTTTCGATCAGGGCGCGCAGGCTTTCGCGCAAATTCGCGCGCGCGGCGATTCGCCCGGTAACCCGGCAGACCAGCTTGGCGACCAGCCAGGTCACGAAAAGGATGACCACCCCGATGGCAAGGCTGGGGAGCGAGGCCACGAGGCCTTCGCCCATCGAGATGATCTCCTTTTGGAGCGTTTCCATGTAATTCATGTAATTTCCTGCAATCTTTCGCGCGCTGGCCCGCCCCACAGAAAGGCAGACCGTCGATCAGCGCGCCGCATAACGTGACCCGTGCATGGCTTGCAACTCTCCCATCGGGCGAGCGGTTTCCGGCAATGGCGAAAAAGCGCCGGTTCGGCATGGTTGAGGGGCGCGCCAGATGGGCGGGGCGCGCCCCTCGTTCAATCGATTCGCCCTGATGGCGAGCGGCTACGATTGCCGGTCCGGGGCCGGCGATTGCCATCGGGCGGTCGATTGAAACGGTTGCACTGCGCGGAGCTGAGACGATGGCGGGACGTTGCCGGAAAACCGTCTTGGGCCAATGGCTTGGCGTCGACACCCCACGCCTTGCCGGGGCCGCAAGGATCGCGCTGGAAG
>NZ_JAYPTL010000194.1:0-754 GCF_038133525.1 Erythrobacter sp.
CCTATAAGACCGCAGTCGTCTTTCTTCCCTTTGCCGCGCTGGTGCCCTTTATCGGCGCGCCCAGCTGGATGCTCGACGGGGTATTCATCGGAGCGACGCGCGGCAAGGCGCTGCGCAATGCCGCCGTCATCACCACCGCGCTTTATATCGCGCTCGACCTGCTGCTGCGGCCATACGGGAATCTGGGTGTTTGGATCGCCTTTACCGCGACTTACCTGCTGCGCGCGGTGACGCTGGGGGCCTATCTCCCCTCACTCATCCGCCAGATCCGTGCGAACGAGCCTCTTGCAAGCCGTGCAACAGCGGCCTAACCGGCGCGCATGAGCGATTCCATCAAGAAAGTTGTGCTCGCCTACTCCGGCGGCCTCGACACTTCCGTTATCCTGAAGTGGCTTCAGGTGACCTATAATTGCGAGGTGGTGACCTTCACCGCCGATCTTGGACAGGGTGAGGAGCTGGAGCCGGCCCGCGCCAAGGCCAAGCTGATGGGTCTGCCTGACGAAAATATCTATATCGACGACCTGCGCGAGGAGTTCGTGCGCGACTTCGTCTTCCCGATGATGCGCGCCAATGCCCGCTATGAGGGCGATTATCTCCTCGGCACCTCGATCGCGCGCCCGCTGATCTCGAAGCGTCTGGTCGAGATCGCGCATGAAACCGGCGCCGACGCGGTTGCCCATGGCGCGACCGGCAAGGGCAACGATCAGGTTCGCTTCGAGCTGTCGGCCTATGCGCTCGATCCCTCGATCAAGGT
>NZ_JAYPTL010000194.1:764-1557 GCF_038133525.1 Erythrobacter sp.
GCAGCAAGGTGCCCGAAATGTCCGATATCAAGCGCGTCGTTCTCGCCTATTCCGGCGGCCTCGATACTTCCGTCATCGCCAAGTGGCTCGAAGTAGAACGCGGGCTCGAAGTGGTGACCTTCACCGCCGATCTCGGCCAGGGCGAGGAAATCGAACCGGCGCGCGCCAAGGCCCGCGCGATGGGCATTCCCGACCAGCACATCTTCATCGAGGATCTGCGCGAGGAATTCGTGCGCGATTTCGTCTTCCCGATGTTCCGCGCCAACACCGTCTACGAGGGCACCTATCTGCTCGGCACGTCGATCGCACGGCCGCTGATCGCGAAACGCCAGATCGAGATCGCCGAGCTGACCGGAGCGGACGCGGTCGCCCATGGAGCCACCGGCAAGGGCAACGACCAGGTCCGCTTCGAGCTGTCGTATTACGCCCTAAATCCGCATATCAAGATCATCGCGCCCTGGCGGGAATGGGAGTTCGCGTCCCGCACCGACCTGCTGAACTATGCCGAATCGCGGCAGATCCCGATCGCCAAGGACAAGCGCGGCGAAAGCCCGTTCTCGACCGACGCGAACCTCCTCCACACCTCGTCCGAGGGCAAGGTGCTGGAAGATCCGTGGGAAGAGACCCCGGACTATGTCTATTCGCGCACGGTGAACCCGGAAGACGCGCCGGACGTGCCCGAATATATCACCATCGACTTCGAAAAGGGCGACGGCGTTGCCCTGAATGGCGAAGCGATGAGCCCCGCCACCCTGCTGACCGCCCTCAACGAACTGGGCCGCAAGCATGGCAT
>NZ_JAYPTL010000195.1:0-1154 GCF_038133525.1 Erythrobacter sp.
GAACGGATCGTCGACCCTTCGGGAACAACCTCCCGACACTACGGGAACGAATTATCGATACATCAGGAACGCAAAGCATCCGCGACTCGCGCAACCGGGCCGATCGAACCGCTCTACGGCCCACTTAACTTTTCAAACTCTACCTTAACCCCTCTAACCTCCACGAAGATCGTTGGATCTTGGGATGATGGGGAAGGGTGCCATACCGCCTGCACCTTGCCATAACGGGTCTGCCGGACTATATTCAGTCCTTGAAAGGACCGATCCCCGTGAACATGCACGACCGCGTAAAGCCTATCAGCTATATGAAAGCCCACATTGCCGAGTTGATACGCCAGCTGGGCGAGGGCGCACCGCCCCTTATCGTGACCCAGAACGGTGAGGCAAAGGCGGTGCTGCAGGACATCGGCAGCTATGAACAGACGCAGGAGACGCTCGCCCTGCTTAAACTGATCGCACTTGGCCGCGATGACATGGCGCAGGGCCGCACGGTTCCGGTCGAAGGGCTTGCCGACAGGATCCGTTCGCGCGCCTAATCCATGGCTCCACATTCGAACCAACATCCGAACATTGTCCGGATCTCGCTTGGCGCCGAACGCGATCTTGCCGCCATTTACCGCCGCCGCAGCCTGCAACGCGGGGAAGGGGGGCCCGACGGTGCCGACGCCCTGCTCGACACACTGGTCGAGGCCATGGAAAGCCTTGGCACGTTTGCAGGCCGCGGACCGGTCGTGCATGAACTCGATGCGATCGGCATCCGCGATTACCGGCAGATCTCCGTCAGTCCCTATCGGATCATCTATCATGTCGAGGACAGCACCGTAACGGTCCTCCTCGTCGCCGATTCACGCCGGGACTTTCACACTCTACTCAACGAACGGCTGCTCCGCAGTTAAAGACGCCGAGCACCGGCATGGGACCTTTGCCCCCGATCACGCAGTCAGACCGGCAGCCGTGACCTTGTTCAGCTCGTCCAGGAACTGGCGAGGGCTGATCTTGATCCGGCTGCGATAGCGATCGAAGTCGGCGATATTGGTCGTCGCAAACAGGCCCAGCTGCCGGCGCCGCAATTCCCATATATCAAGCGGCAATCCGGGCATGCGGCGATGCATCGCGGCGTATAAATCATCGGTGAAAGGCGCAGTCTCCCGGGC
>NZ_JAYPTL010000195.1:1164-1555 GCF_038133525.1 Erythrobacter sp.
TTCAGCCAGAGCTGGGAGAAAATATCCTCCAGCTCGATCCCGCGCAGGAAACGCGCAAAGCTGCGGACCCCATTTTCACCCGACTGATCGAAAAGCGATTCGTTGATCAGGCTGATCAGCTGCGCCACACTGGCCTTTGCCATGTCATAGCCCCGCTCGGCGAAAAGCGCCTGGCGCTGCCGGTCAAGCGCCGGACGCCGATATTGCATGACCGCGGCGAGCAGATTCGCCTTGTCGCCGAAATGATACTGGGCCGCACCCACATTCGCATGTCCGGCATGCCGCGAAATCTCGCGAAGCGATGTCCTGGCCACCCCGTTATCGCCGATCAGCTCCTCGGCCGCGAGGATCAGGCGCAGCTTGGCATCCGCATTGGCCCATCCCTCCTTTT
>NZ_JAYPTL010000196.1:0-699 GCF_038133525.1 Erythrobacter sp.
GTGTAGCTGTGGGGCATGCCGCAAGGTGCGGCATTGCGTGGCTAGCTCTTCGACGCTGACAGCGTGCTGCGAAAGAAGGCACCGACGAAACCGAGCAGCGCGCCAAGCTCCGCCAGCGTGTACGACGGGTTGTCTAGCACGTGCCGAATCCAGTCGCCAAGCGGCGTCAGCGATACGGCCCAGCCAGCAAATGCACCACCGGCTGCACTCAGCAGGGCGCTGATGAACAACAAGGCAGCGACGGCAACAGCGGCGAAGAGACCTAGTAGGACGTTTTGCATTGACAAGCCTTTCGATGTAGTGCCCGCGTATCAGCCCACGGGCGGGCTACTGTGAAGGCCGATGTATCATGCGCTCGGCAGGCCGAATGAGGCAGCGCTTCACAGCCAGCGTGACTACATGCGCATACTGCCTCACTTGTGGCATAGTTACCTACCCACGATTAACCTAGCTGGTACGCTGTTTGACGCGCGTCTAGGTTGTGTTCGGGACTAGAACGGCATATCGCTGTCAGGCGTGATGCTACCACCCTGTGCGAGGTACGCGGAATAGCCCAAACCCAGCCGAACCGCAGGTGGGGGCGAGCTGCCGTTGCGGGGGGCAGCCGCAGCACCGGTCTTGGCGGCCGGGCGACCTTCTTTCGATGCCTTGATCATGTCGGCGAGACCAGCCAGGCGCGACTTCGCAGCGGCAGCGTCC
>NZ_JAYPTL010000196.1:709-1553 GCF_038133525.1 Erythrobacter sp.
TCTGCGGCGGCTGGCTGATGCCTGCGACGCGCACGGTGGTCGCGTTGTTGAAAGGCTCTTCCTTGAGGTCGATGCGCACCAGCTTGTTGCCGATGCCAGCCGCGGTGACGTTGCCCTCGGCGATCGGGCCGAGTGCCTCGATCTCTTTGCCCTCTTCAACGCTCCAACCCATGAGGCGCAGATCGGCGAAGGTGTACGGGGCGCCGCCCGGAGTCAGGTACTTGTCGGCGATGATGTTCTGACCCTTGACCGGCTGATCGGCGTGATCCTGTCCGTCAACGACGACGAACAGCAGACGCACCGCCGGGGTGCCCTTGCCCGTCTCAATGATGGCGCTGTCAACGCAGACGGCATCGACGGGGCGACCCTTCCTCGTGATGAAGGGGGCGTCAGCGGACGGGCGCGGATCGACAAGCTTCAGCGAGGCGCCTTCGGCAAGAGTGGGTAGCGTGATCGGATTGCTCATGTGTACGATTCCTCTGTGGTAGTGTGGTGGCCGTTTCAGTTTACATCAGCTTCGGAAAAGAAGCAAGTGAAAGTTGCTTGCGCAGTGCTAGCTGCCCTGCGGCTGCAGCCGCGCCTTCGCAGCATCCTTCGCCGCGATCAGGATGTTGCGCTGCTCAACCGTCAGCAGCGACGCACCCTGAGTGTTAGTCTTCTGGAAAACTTCGCGCAGCTCATCAATCGACTTCGCATCGCGAATGGCCGCAGCTCGACGCGCGACCCAGCCACGCGAACCGACGGGCTCATCGCCGGACTTGGCCCAGTTCGCCAGAGTACGTCCCGTCTCTGGAGTGATAACGCTGGGAATGCGCGTGCTAAATAGCCCCGTGCGATCCTTGCC
>NZ_JAYPTL010000197.1:0-224 GCF_038133525.1 Erythrobacter sp.
TTCGTCGACATAGCGGTGGTAGTTGGTGAACAATACGAAGCGCTGCACGTGATCGGGATCGGTGCCGGTGTAGTGCTGAAGCCGGGCCAGCGAAAAATCGGTGCGCAAGCCATCGAACAGCGACAGCGGCATGGGCGCGGTCTGGGCGGCGTCGATCGCCACGCCATCGGCGATCTCGTCTCCGATCAGTGCGAGCTCGGTCGCGGGGAAGTGCTGGGCCAGTT
>NZ_JAYPTL010000197.1:234-1545 GCF_038133525.1 Erythrobacter sp.
CCGCGGCCTCTCCGTCGAGCACGTAGGGGAAGGGGATCTCCTGCCGCGAGCGGCCGACATCGACCGTGACCTCGTGATCTTCGAGTATCAGCTTCAGCTGTTCGGCAAGATAGTTCGAAAACAGCTTGGGGCGGGTGATCGTCGTCGCATAGCGCCCGGCCCGCGTCAGCCGCGCAAAACTGCGCGGGACTTCGGCCGCGCTTTCGGCAGCGGACTTGCCGTTGCCCGAATATTTCATGCGCAGTTCCGGATAGGCATAGGTACCATCGGTGCGCTTCATCCGGTCGGGCACGGTGCCATGCTTGGCATAGGCGATCATGTCGGCGCGCAGCGCGCCGCGGGCCTCGTCATAGAGGCGGGTGATTTCGTCGATTATTTCCTGGGGTGTATTCATCGCCATTAGCTAGCGCGCCAATTCCAACAATTCAAAGACTAGCGCGCAGCACATGCACAAAAAGAAAAGGCGCGGACAGCCAATGCCGTCCGCGCCCTTCTTTTGCTTTGGCGCAAGATCCTGAAAAATCAGGCCTGCTCTTCGTCCGAAGCTTCTTCTTCGCCTTCGCCATGCTCGGTGATGTCGCCGGGCTCTGCGTTGGGGTCACGCTCTTCGGTGAAGCCGGTCTGTTCAGCCGACTCTTCCTCGAACATCGCGGCAAGCACGTCGACGCCTTCGGACTGAAGCTCAGCTTCGTCGTCCGAACGGGCAACGTTCGCCTTGATGGTGACGTGCACTTCGGGGTGCAGCGCGATGGTCACGTCGAACATGCCGATCGTCTTGATCGGATGGCCGAGCACGACCTGCTTCTTGTCGATGTCGTGGCCCTTTTCGTTAAGGGCAACGGTGATGTCGCGGACGCTGACCGAACCGTACAGCTGGCCGGCGTTGGACGAGGCACGGATCAGGACGATCTCGGTGCCTGCAACCTTTTCGCCAGCCTTTTCGGCGTCGGGGCGCTTCTCGGCGTTTTCAGCCTCGAGGCGTTCGCGGTTGGCTTCGAAGACCTTCTTGTTCGCCTCATTGGCGCGAAGGGCCTTCTTGTTGGGCAGCAGGAAGTTGCGGGCGTAGCCGTCCTTGACGGTCACGACGTCACCAATGGTGCCGAGCTTCTCGATGCGTTCGAGGAGGATGATGTCCATGGGTTATCCCTCCTTACTTAACGATGTAGGGCAGCAGGCCGATGTGGCGCGCGCGCTTGATGGCCTTGGCCAGTTCACGCTGCTTCTTCGCGCTGACGGCGGTGATGCGGCTGGGGACGATCTTGCCACGCTCGGACATGAAGCCCTGGAGGAGGCGGACGTCCTTGTAGTCGA
>NZ_JAYPTL010000198.1:0-477 GCF_038133525.1 Erythrobacter sp.
CGACCGAGGTCGAGCCGGGCAGCCAGAACTATCCGCCGAGCCTCGACGCGCTGGCCAGGCTGAAGCCCGCCAAAGAAATCGCCGGCGAACTTGGCGAACTGGGTGTTTCTTTCGCGTTCGTAGAACACGCCCGCAAGGAAATTGAACGGGCTGTCGAGCTTGGTTCGGAAATAGAAATCCTGGGTGAAGGTCGGCCCTTGTTCATCGACCCGGGCATAGAAAAGCTCTGCCGAAGTCAGATCGTTGTCGGACCGTGACAAGACATCCTGATCGCGATTGGAGGTGACCGAGGTCAGTGCGATCTGATCGTTTTCATATTCCATCCTGAGCGACACGGCATTGGTCTGAACCCTCGCCTCGTGCCCCTTCAACCCGTTGCCAAGGAACGGGCCGGTGCGATTGTTCGTGGCGATATCGTAAAACCCCTGCGGCCCTTCCGCCCCGAACGCACAGCCAAGGCAGGTTTCGTCTGCGATT
>NZ_JAYPTL010000198.1:487-1035 GCF_038133525.1 Erythrobacter sp.
AGACAGAACCGCCCGGAAATTATCGGTCGGTTCCCATCCGATCTTGCCGCGCGCGTAATAGGACCGGTTTTCACCAATGTCCTTGCCCGGTCCGTCATTTTCGAACACCGCGTCGTTCCCCGATGCCATGCCCGCGACCCGAATTGCCAGCGTGTCGCCCACAGGCACGTTCAGCACCGCCTGTCCGCGATATTCGTCGAAGCGGCCGTAGGTAACCTCGCCCGATCCTTCGGTCACCCCAATGACCGGATCGTTCGTCATCACCGAAATCGCGCCGCCGGTCGCATTGCGCCCGTAAAGCACCGACTGCGGTCCTCTCAGGACCTGCACCGATGCGACGTCGAAAAGGGCAAGTGTCGAACCGCCCTGACGCTGCAAATAGGTGCCGTCCTGATAAGCCGCTACCGCGCTTTCCGCCCCGGCGAGAGAGAAACTGGAGCCGACGCCGCGGATAAAAACCTGCGAACGCGATTGCACCGTATTGAAAACGACATTGGGAGCACGGGCGACAACGTCTTCGGTGGTGCGGATCTGCGCCACCTCAAGTT
>NZ_JAYPTL010000198.1:1045-1534 GCF_038133525.1 Erythrobacter sp.
ATCGGAAAGGCTCGAGCCAGTCTTGGTCGCGACGACCACGATTTCTCGCGGATTGTCCGATCCGTTGCTTGCCATGTCCTGATCGTCCTGAGCCATCGCATGCCCGCCAACGATCATCGCCGACACACCGGCGCCCAGCATGACCGTTATGCGCAAAGCCCTCAAACTGGTGCTCATTTTCTCTATCTCCCTGAATTTTTCTTTGGTGTCAGTCTTCGATGAATCTGGCGGTCGGACCTGCGTCGCCATCGGGAACGAAGCGCGTGCCCGTCAGTCCCCCGTCGATGGCAAGGCATTGTGCCGAAACATATTTCGCTTCCTGCGACGCAAGATAGGCGACGCCGGCCGCGATATCCTCGACCGCGCCATTGCCGCGAATCGGCTTGTTGATCACCACGATCTGCTTGAGCGCGCTTTCATCGCCCCATGTCCGGAGGATATCGCTGTTAAGCGGCGTTTCGATCGTGCCCGGTGCGATAGTATTGGCGG
>NZ_JAYPTL010000199.1:0-1516 GCF_038133525.1 Erythrobacter sp.
CCGCAGACGGTCGAGGAAGCTCATCCACATGGGTTGCTCGAACATCCCTTCGTGTAGGGGCACGAGCAATTCAGTCTCACCGGGAGCAGGGATACGCATGAGTTTTTCTATCACCTCCCATTTGGGAGGTCCATACCATGCTGCGCTGCGGCATCCGTGTTGCCGATGACAGAAACGAGGACACGATGAGCGCCAGGAAACTCACGCATTTGGAGCGGCTTGAAGCCGAAAGCATCCATATCATCCGCGAGGTTGTCGCAGAGACCGACAAGCCCGTGATGCTGTATTCGGTTGGCAAGGACAGCGCGGTGATGCTGCATCTTGCGAAGAAGGCATTCTATCCCAGCCCGCCGCCGTTTCCGCTGATGCATGTCGACACGACATGGAAGTTCAAGGCGATGTACGAACTCAGGAACCGCGCCGCGGAAGAAGCGGGGATGGAGCTGATCGTGCACCAGAACCCGGAGGCGAAGGAGCGCGGGATCAACCCGTTCGACCATGGCCCGCTCCACACCGACATGTGGAAGACCGAGGGGCTGAAGCAGGCGCTCGACATGTACGGTTTCGACGCGGCCTTCGGCGGCGCGCGCCGCGACGAGGAGAAGAGCCGCGCGAAAGAGCGCATCTTTTCCTTCCGCACGGCAAGCCATGGCTGGGACCCCAAGAACCAGCGCCCCGAGCTGTGGAACCTCTACAACGCGAAAAAGGCGAAGGGCGAGAGCATCCGCGTCTTCCCGATCTCCAACTGGACCGAGCTCGATATCTGGCAATATATCCAGCTTGAGCAGATCGAGATCGTGCCGCTGTATTTCAGCGCGCAGCGCCCGACGGTGGAGCGCGATGGCATGCTGCTGATGGTCGACGATGAACGCTTCCCGCTGAAGGAAGGCGAGGAGCCTGAAATGCGCTCGATCCGTTTCCGCACATTGGGCTGCTACCCGCTGACCGGCGCGGTGGAGAGCGAGGCGAGCAATCTTTCCGAAGTGATCCAGGAAATGCTGCTGACCACCACCAGCGACCGCCAGGGCCGCGCCATCGACAAGGATGCTGGCGGCGCCGGCATGGAGAAGAAGAAGCAGGAGGGCTATTTCTGATGTCCGACACCACACAAGAGCCCGTGTACAAGACCGATGCGCTGATCGAGCAGGACATCGACGCCTATCTGGAAAAGCACCAGCACAAGACCATGCTGCGCTTCATCACCTGCGGCAGCGTGGATGATGGCAAGTCGACGCTGATCGGCCGCCTGCTGTATGATTCCAAGAGGATCTCGCCGTGATCCTTGTCGATGCGCGCAAGGGCGTGCTCGTCCAGACGCGCCGGCACAGCTATCTCGCCCATCTCGTCGGCATCAAGCACGTGGTGCTGGCGGTCAACAAGATGGACCTCATCGACTACGACCGCTCGACCTTCCTCGATATCGTGCAGGATTACCGCGAGTTCGCCGAGGAAGTGGGCATCGAGGCCTTCACCGCGATCCCGATCTCAGGCTTCAAGGGCGATAATATCACCACGC
>NZ_JAYPTL010000200.1:0-1516 GCF_038133525.1 Erythrobacter sp.
GATCTATGCCGACTGGATGCCGAGCGCGGCCTATCTGAAGCAGGGTCCGTCGGGCGTGGAGACGGTGCATTACGAAAAATCGGCGGCGGAAACGGTGCGCGACGCGCATATCAAGGCCGCGCGCCGCGGCGTCAGGATGTTTGCAGAGGATATTCGCCCGGTCTTCGACCTGCTGAACCCGGCAGAACTGCGCGCCTATAATGCGCGGATCTGGGGCGAACTTTGCGCCAGCCCGCCCAAATCGCTCTACAAGATGCTTTCCGCCATCCCGCACGATGCGCTGGCGGGCACGCGGACATGGAAGACGATCGGCGATTACTGGATGCCGAACTGGCGCTATGCCAAGCCCGACGCCAAGCTCTTCCCGTCAAAGCGTTCCTATCGCACGACCTATCTTCGCCGGTATCTCAAATGGCATCTGCCGCCATCGGCGTGGCGCCTCGCCAACAAGATCGATGCCATGCTTCGCAAACACATCTAGCCCGGGCGTCCCCCAGATCCTCAGCTCATGGACAATCTGATCCCCTCACTGCGGCTTTTCTGGCGGCACCTCGACAATGCGGGCAAGGCGCATCTCGTCTTCCTCTATTCGAGGTGGTCTCCGCCCTTGCGTTGTTCACCTATATCGCCGTCGTCGTCGGGCATTTCAGCGATGCGTCGGCGGCGATCCTGCGCTTCCTGCCCGATGTCAGCCATTATTCGGTGACCCAGCGCACGCTGGTCGGCGGCGCGGTGCTGATCGGGGTGTTTCTCGTCAAGAACCTGCTCGACGTGCTGACCCGCTTCATGCTCCAGCGCTTTGTGCTCAAGACCTACGAAAAGGTCGTGACGCGGTTCTTCAGCCTGCTGCTGAACCGCCCGCTCGAACGATTCCTCACGCGGTCGATCCAGACCTACATGCACTCGCTCGATGTCGCGATGACGCTGTTCCGCTCGGTATTGAGTTCGGCCGTCATGGTCATTGTCGATGTCGTGCTGGTGCTGGTCATGCTCGTCCTGCTTTTCGTCTTCGTCGATCCGGTGCTGCTGTTCCTGATCGTCGGCATATTGGGCGTGACGCAGGCCCTGATGCTGAAAGGCACGAAGAATATCGCGAACACGCTGGCGATGAAGCGCGAGGAGGCGTTGCGCAGCCTCAACTTCATCAAGACCGACGGGTTTCGCGGCACCATCGATCTGCGGCTTTCGAACCGCATCGGCACGGTGATCGACCGCTATGGCAAGGCGAACGAGGTGTTCTCGCTGTCGGACAGGCGCGTGCGCGGCATGGAGATGCTGCCGCGCGCGGTCAACGAGCTGGTGATCGCGGGTGCCATCGTCCTTACCGCCACCTATTTCGCGCAATCGGACCAGAGCATCGAATCCGCCTTTCCGTCGCTCGCCCTGCTCGGCTTTGTCGGGCTGCGCCTCACATCGATCCTGTCGCGCATGACCGAGAACCTGCAGCGCGTGCGCGACGGTCAGCATGTGCTCGGCATTTTCGAAAGGGAATATGCCGAAGCCGAAGGCGATATCG
>NZ_JAYPTL010000201.1:0-1068 GCF_038133525.1 Erythrobacter sp.
GCGATGCTGCTGGCCGTGCTGGAATCGCGCTGCGGGCTCAATTTCAGCTCCGCCGAAGTCTATCTCAATATTGCCGGTGGCTATCGCCTGTCAGATCCCGCGGCCGACCTTGCAGTGGCAGCGGCACTCGTTTCGGCGCTGGCCGACCGGCCACTGCCCGATCGCTCGGTATGGTTCGGCGAAATATCATTGGCTGGGGAGATTCGCCCTGTGGCGCATGCATCCTTGCGGCTGCGTGAAGCCGAGAAACTCGGCTTCGGCATGGCTTTCGGACCGTCCGATGTCGCGAACGGTTCGGCGAAGCTCGATTACTGCGGTACGGGACAAGTCGCGAAGCTCGTTGACCGAGTGATGGCAAACCCATAATCCCTGGCGCATGAACGGTTTCGACACCATCGTGGCGATCGTGGTCGGCGTGGCGGCCATCGGCGGCTTCATGCGTGGACTGGTGCAGGAGGTGCTCTCGCTGGCAGCCTGGTTCTTGGCAGCCTTTGCGATCTATTACCTTCACACGCCGCTGACCGAGCAATTGAGCGAGGTTCTCGATACCGAGCCTGCGAAATCGCTGCTTGCCTTCGCCTTGCTGCTGCTGATCCCCTATGCGGTGATGAAGGTCATCGCCAACAATGTAGGCGAGGCGTCGCGTGGCTCGATCATTGGACCGATCGACCGTGTGCTGGGTTTCGGCTTCGGGGTGCTCAAGGGCGGGCTGATCATGGTTTTCGCTTTTTCCCTGCTTGTGCTCGGGTTCGATACGGTCTGGGGCTACAAGGGCCGACCGGACTGGATTACGACCGCGCGCACCTATAATGTCGTCGATACCAGTTCGCGTGCGCTGGTCGAAACCATTTCCGAACGTCGTGAACGCTTTAAGAGCGAAGCGGAAGCGATGGAATGACCGCCGGCACTGCGGGCAAGCTTTACACAAACGAACTGCTCTCGCTGGCGACGGAGCTTTCAGCTTTTCCATTGAAGGGTGATTGGGTGCTAGCTGGCGAGGCGCGATCGCGCACCTGCGGCAGTAGCATCAGGATCGGTATCGAGCAGGACGACCAGGGAAGGATCGCG
>NZ_JAYPTL010000201.1:1078-1511 GCF_038133525.1 Erythrobacter sp.
AGGTAGGACTGGCGGTCACGGCTTGTGCGGTAGGGCAGGCGGCGGCGACGATTTTCGCCCGCGAGGCCCACCGAAAGAACGCGGACGAAATCGCTACAGCGCTCGAAAAGATAGAGAACTGGCTCGAAGCCTCCGACGCATCCGCGCCGCAATGGCCGGGCTTCTCGGCGCTCGACGCAGCGCGCGCGCATCCGGGCAGGCATGGCGCCTTGCTGCTGCCGTGGAAGGCCGCTGTGGACGCGCTTTGCAAGGCCGGGGACTCACTCTAGAGCCAAGCCACATCGCAATGGGGAGAGCGTGAAAACCATGTCAGAGGTCGCCAAACCGGCTGTTCGAGAGCCGAGCGAAAAGGAAATCCGGCTAGTGATTGCCGCGAGTTCCGCCGGCACAGTTTTTGAGTGGTACGACTTCTTCATCTACGGCACGCTTGCAG
>NZ_JAYPTL010000202.1:0-573 GCF_038133525.1 Erythrobacter sp.
TCCTTGTTCTTGAACTGGCCGCCGGGGACCATGCGGTGGAAGACGCCTTCGGGGCGCGCGTCGTTTTGCCAGCCGAAAACCTCGGCATAGAATTTGCCGGCGGCGGAGGGATCGTCGCTGGCTAGGTCAACGAAGATTAGCGTGTTGGGCATGGCTCTCGTCCTTTTGCGTGTGTGAGACCGATTGTCTGGCGATGCTGTGACAGGAGAGGCCCTGCAACTCTTTGCAGAGGGCGTTCTGATTCTTGATGCGACGCAGGCTGGCGGCCGATCATGCAAGTTTGCGTGCGCCGCGCGACAAGACCTCGCTCACCCTTACGACGAAGAAGAAAGGGCAATCAGCCGCAAGGAGATCCTAAATTATGTCGCTGGTCAAATCCCCGTTCGACGAACGCGTCACGATCCGCCCCAAGGCGTTGCACCGCCTTAAAGCCACGCCCGAAACGGTTCACTGGGGCTATTTCTCGCCCGAACAGAAGCCCGCGCTTTACGTGAAGAGCGGCGACCTGATCGAAGCCGAGGCCATCACCCATCACGCCGGCGATGCGCCCGACCTGATGATGGACGATGGCAT
>NZ_JAYPTL010000202.1:583-1510 GCF_038133525.1 Erythrobacter sp.
ACGAGGCGGATGACAGCCACCCACCGCTGCTTGAAATCTGGAACAAGATCGATCCTTCGACCCGCGCGCCCGGCGTGCACATCATGACCGGCCCGATCTATGTCGAAGGCGCAGAGCCGGGCGACATGCTTGAGGTGCGCTATTTCCAGATGGTGCCGCGCAATCGATATGGCTCGAACCTGGCGGCCAACTGGGGCCATTTGTACGAGGAATTCGGCAAGAAGGAACGCGTCACCATCTACGAGCTGGACGAACGCGCCCAGACCGCGGCGGCGCTTTACGCCTATGACTTCAAGGGCGAATACCTGATCCCCGGCACGATCACCCACTGCGACGAATGCGACAAGGAAAAGGCGCTTGTCGGCGTGCGTATCCCGGCCCGTCCGCATCTGGGCACGGCAGGCGTCGCCCCGGCGGTCAACGATCCGGTCAGCACCATTCCCCCCGGCAAGCACGGCGGCAATATCGACAACTGGCGCATCGGCGCGGGCGCGACCATGTACTACCCGGTACAGGTCGAAGGCGGCCTGTTCTCGATCGGCGATCCGCATGTCAGCCAGGGCGACGGCGAGATTTCGGGCACCGCGATCGAGGCTTCTCTCGACGTGATGTTCCAGATCATCCTGCGCAAGGACTTCAGCTTCCCCTCGCCGCTGCTCGAAGCGCCCGATTGCTGGATCGTCCATGGCTTCGACGAAGACCTCGACAAGGCGATGAAGAACGCCGCGCTCGACATGGTCGAACTGCTGAACGAGCATCAGGGCCTGTCGAAGAACGATGCCTATTCGCTGATGAGCGTGGCCTCGGACTTCGCCATCACCCAGGTGGTGGACGGGACCCAGGGCATCCACGTGCGCATGCCGCGCGGCATCTTCCCGGCCAAGGGGAGCGTCAAGGACCCGAGCTAGAGCGAGGACGCTTGAAGGC
>NZ_JAYPTL010000203.1:0-1503 GCF_038133525.1 Erythrobacter sp.
CTGTGGGATGGCGCGGTCGGCGGGTGGAAGGTCGGCAAGATTCCGCCGCCACTCGACGGGCAACTGGGCGCCAACCGGCTGATCGGCCCGATCCCCGAAGACATGATCTATGAGGAAGCCGGATCGCCCATTCCGATGCCGGTATTCCGTGGCGGCTTTGCTGCGGCAGAAGCCGAATTCGCAATCCGCATCCGGGTGCCGCAAGGCGCTAAGCTGCCGACCAGCGATGCGGAGACTTTCGACTGGGTCGAAGAGGTGCGCATCGGCATCGAGATCGCATCGTCGCCATGGGCCGGCATCAATGCCGATGGCCCCTGCGTCACGGTTTCGGACCATGGCAATAATAATGGCCTTGTCCTCGGTCCGGTCGTGCCGCGCGCCATGTGGGACACGATCAACGATATCGCGGTCGAAACGCTGATCAACGGCGAAAGCGTGGGCAAGGCCAGCACCGCCACCATGCTCGACGGGCCGTTCGGCGCGGTGCGGTTTTTGCTCAACAACATGACCGAACGCGGGCTGATGGATCAGGCCGCCGGTTGGGTGTCTTCGGGCGCGATCACCGGCGTCCACGATGTGAAGATCGGGCAAGCCGTCGAGGCACGATTTGCAGGAATCGGATCGGTCGGAGTTCTGATTACCGGCTGACCCTCACAAATCCGGACAAGCATTCTGGCCGCTGCGGATAAGCCGCGGCGGCCTTTTGCTTTGGGCCGCGGATTGTGGATCAGGGAAACAACGTCCGACTTCGATCAACCTTGTCGCGAACCCCGATCTGCTAGCCCGGACATTCCAGTCCCGCGCGACATGGGGCATCATCATTCGTGCGGCATCGCGCAAGCCCGAAGATACGGCATGCCGTTCGGTGCATCGGGAAAGCAGGTCCAGAAAGAACCGCATCATCCGATCAGCGTCTGAAGGGATGGTGGGCGCGGCAGGGATTGAACCTGCGACCCCACCCGTGTGAAGGGTGTGCTCTACCACTGAGCTACGCGCCCGCCGGGTCAACAGGGCGTGAAATGAATCACTCGCCCCGGCAGAGGCGCGCCTTTGCCAGAGCGCGAAGCCGTTGACAAGCACTGCGTTGCCGCTAGAGGCCCGACACTATGACCGAAGACACCAACAGCACCCCTGAAAGCCCCGAAACCCCGGCAAGCGGTGGCAGCGATGTGCCGCCCGATCACCTCGCGATCGATCCGCGCAGCGAATATTTCGATGCGGAGATCCTGCGTCGCGGCGTCGGCATCCGGTTCAAGGGTTCGGTGCGCACCAATATCGAGGAATATAACATTCCCGAGGGCTGGGTCCGCGTGCAGGCGGGTAAGACCATGGACCGCAAGGGCCGCCCGCTGACGATCAAGCTGACCGGCCCGGTCGAGGCATGGTTCGAAGACCTTGGCGACAATCCGCCGGTTAACAAGGCTGGCTGAGCTTTCTCGCGCTGTTCTTGCATTTAGCTTGCAAGCTGGCGCGATGAGCGCCACCTGAAGCCCTATGCTACCC